>NZ_LT627735.1:600000-1200000 GCF_900101765.1 Nonlabens sp. Hel1_33_55 | reverse complement strand
TTGGGTAAAATTATCGAGATGATACGGTATTCCTTCTCCGCCAAAAAAGGTGTTGCTTTTACTTTCTAAATGGAAATGTACATGTGGTGCGTCTGAATTTCCGCTATTGCCTAATAGTCCTATTATTTGTCCTTTATGAACGGTATCACCAATTTTTACCCTGAGACTATTCGGGATCAAATGACCGTAGAAAGCATAAATTCCGTTTCCAATATCTAAAATAACATAGTTACCACCGATCGTTTCCCGAGTTATTCTCACAGCCATTTCATCTGATAATGGTTCGTTTTCTATAATTTCATCTTTTATCCCGACAACTTTTCCATCTGCTACAGCGATTAGCTCTATTCCATAAGTTTCCCAATTTTTGTTCTGTTTGATATCTTTTTTGGCAAAAATACCGCTGTCATCAATGAGTGTCCAATCTATTGCAAACCTTTGCGGATAATTCACTCGACCTTCGGTTAAAAATCTGGCGCCTTGATGACTTTCAGCCTCGTAGAGCCATTTCCCTTTTTTATTGAAAGGTAAACCTAAAGTGAATTTGTTTGTTTCTGGAATGCTTATTACTGCAACTTCCATAGGATGTGTCACTGTTTCGCCACTACTTTTAGTTCTTTCAAAGTAGAGTTTGTGAAATATCTTTTCAGGAATTGCTTTTTCTGGTTTGAATACTAGATTGAGATTTAAAACACCAAATTCATTTCCAGATAGAAGCTTCAAATCATCGATATCATCGTTTCCAGGTCTGTCAAAATTCTCGTCAATATAAACTGAACCAAACTCAGCTATTGGGGTATCGTTATTTTGCAAATCGTATATCTCAACTTTTCTTAAAGTGAAAGGTATTCTGTAATTGTTCGCAATATTCAATTCATATCGCAATTGGGAAGCATTGTCAGCTAATATGGGACTGCTCAAATAAGTAACATTAGCCTGGATTACTTCAATCGGTAAATCAGTTGTCCTGAGTTTCTTTTGCAGTTCGGTTGTAGGTTCTAATTTTTCCTCAGCGGACTTGGTTTCTTTTTTACAACCTATGATAACTAAGAAAATTGCTATAAGTATGGATTGTCTCATTGATTTTCTTCTCAAGAGGTCAATTTTAAAAGTTTGGTGACCTTGCAAATGTGCCCGAACCGTTCGGTTAAGTACTAATTGTCCTATTTTTTTTATTCGTTGTTGTAATCTGTGCTAATTCCGCACTAATCTCACTATGAGACTGTCTTTCATACTTTCATTAACCCATTCAGCAAGTTCAGAGTTATAATATGCCTCATTAATAATTAGAGTTTGATAGCCGTTTTTTTCAAGTGTAATTGTGAAGTCATCAGGACAAGGAACAATTCCACAATTTTCCACCTCAACTACATTAAAATATCCAGCTTCATCAGTAGTGTCCTCTTCGTAATGTCCGTTGTCTACTTGTAATTTTACTAGTACGCCAGAAATACGTTCTTCTGTTATATTGTCAATTACAATTCCATCTTCTCCTGTAACTACATCACACGACGATAGTGATAGAAAAGATACTATTATGTATAATTTTATATTTCGCATAGTTTACAACGGTCTGGTATAAGAATAGAAGGTCTGAAAACAGTCGCAAACCATTCGGATGAAGCACGAGCCGAATTTTTTGATTTTTCTTATTATCTTTTTTCTCAATAAGCCAAATTAAAAAATTTGGCGGACTAGCAAATATACCTTAACTTCTATTAATCAACTTACTAGCTATGAGCTATATACGTTGTTGCCAACAGTACTTATTTCCACTTTTCTATTAATTCTATCACGCCTTTTTTAATTCCGATATAAAATTCTTCGTTTTTAAATTCAGGTATTATTTTTTCGTCAATTACTTTTTTACAAACTTCGTCAGTCAAAATCAATTCAGTTCCAGTTCCAGTTGCAATTCCGATTTGTCTGCAAGGATTACACACAACTATTGTCAATCCGTTATTTTTTTCAGTCGTTCCAACTCCCCAAGTTTGTCCTAAATCCGTTGCGAATTTTTGGATATCGTTATATGGTTTTATGCTGTCAACTGTAACCACAATAATTTGTCTTGTCGTTTCAATATCGTAATCGTAAAGAATTTTCGATAATTCAGTTCGTTGTGATTCCGTAAAAATTTGTCCGTAATCATTTATAATTCCAATTGGTTTCGGAATAGAACTTTTTTCCTTGTCTGAAAAATCAATTTCAGTTGTCGGTTTTTTAGTTTCCGTTTCTTGAGCAATTCCTTTGCAAGAAAGAAAATTTAAAGTCAAGAAAAGGATTAATATTTTAGTTCCGATTTTCATTTTTCGTATTATAGGTAACGGCAAAGGTATAATGCGTGTGAGGCGTTCCCCTTCATTTGGCTGTTACCTTGCCTTAAATTGTTTTAGATTGATGAAGATATGCAATGTCATTGAATTATTGCCTCACGAGTAGCATCCTGCATCCGACGAGCGCAGCGAGAGGAATGCATACCTGATGCGCTTTATACATTGTTCATGCCAGTTGTCTGTGGCAGCGTGGTTGTTCCAGGTACAAACCAATTCTTGCTTAAGGCGTTTCACACCTTTGCCGTTTCTGTCTCCGACGAGCGAGGTAGGAGCGAGAGGAAGACATAAGAGTAGATCGGGAATCTTGAAAATTGGATTTTACCAAGTTTTGGCTTTACGCTATCGGATAGATTTCGGTCAATTGATTTTTATGGTATAGACTGGATCACAATCCGATTTTCATCCTGTCTCCGACGAGTGAGAGAGCGAACGAGAGGAAGACAAAAAGCTACGGCCGCAGGCAATTGGCCTGAACGTTGTTGTATATGGTTTGTTGCGTGGTTTAAGCACCTAATTTAGCAAATAAAAACCGAATAGAAAATCCGCGAGGATTTTCGTAAGTAGGCTAGAACTAGCAATAAATTATATACGGTGTTAGCAATAGTTTTTATGTCTCAAAATAGTTATACTGGCTTAAATCAAAATTAGGGTTTAAATCATCTAATTTTTCTTTAATAAGACGATTACTCCATTTAGCATATCTTCTTCCGTGTACTTGTCCATTTTCGTGTATGCATTTAATCAATTCAGTAAGTTCAAGCAATGTAAATTGAGGTAATAATGGTTGAATAAGATTGTCAAACCTTGAATCGGCTTGGTCAAAGCTTTTACTATTTCCATACATCATTATTACAAGTTCTTTTCCTTGGCTGAATAGTCCTTGTTTTTTGAAAGTGTTAAAAAGTAGAACAATTGTATTAGTGTTAATCGCTAAATTAAAATCATAATCGTCTTTACTCTTTAAAAATGTCAAATGTTTAGTTAGGGAATCGTTCAGATACCAAGCTAAAAAAATATAATTTTCATCTTGGTTAATTTTATTTTCAATCAAAGTTTTTGAACTTTCATTTAGACTATCTAAAACTTTTGGATTGTTATTTATAAACTTTAAAATAAAATCAAAAAAGTCTAAATTTAAATTGTTACTGAAATACTGACTTTCGTCTTTTATATAATTTATTAAAGTATCATAATTTCTCTGAAGAATTATGTCCAAAGCTTTATAGTTTATTTCTCTATTTTCATTGCATTCTACATTGTCCATTTTAAAGACAATTTTCCATAATGAACGAAAAATTTCTCTCTCAATGGTTGGATTTAAATTCTCGAAGTATTTAGACTTTAAATGAGTTTCAATATCTTTTTCGGTAATTAAAATCTCTTTAATTTCAGCTAAATTTGATAAAAATTCATTGAATATTTTCTTCGATAATAATGCTGGTTTTGTTAATAGACCTTCAAGAATATTTATTACGTGACTTCTTACTGTTTCCTGATTAGGACTATATAACTTGTAATTCTGTAACATTACTGGATGAGCGCATAGATGTCTATGTTTTTGAAGGTGTAAAATATTTTCAAAATCAGCGTGTTCAAGTATATTTGTTTGCTCTTTTATTAATTCAATTAGTTTAGTTTCCCAATGTGATGATGTTGGATTTCGTTTTTGTAAATCCTCAATTTCTTCAAGGATATTTTTTGCACTATTGTCATTGAACTGGTCTTTTAATTCTTGCAATTTGAACACTAAGTCACAAATTACGATAGAGTACAACATTACTATTGCTGAACGATAATTATTTGAATAATAAGACCGTATTACTTCTTCAAAATACTCTTTGCTTTTTGAATTTTTAATTTGTTCAGATAATCTATCTATTGAGTGTATTCGCATTCGTGGTTAAATTATTGCTAACGGTCTCGGATATGATTTCGTTGTGGAATCATCCGCAGGATTATTCCGCCGAAATCCAGCCGTTAGATTTATAGATAAAACATCGATTTAGCTTTTTGCCACAATGAATTATAGCCATTGTTGCCATTAGTTTTTATTCCGTCAATGAAAGAATCCAACTCGGTTTGTTTCAAGTCATTCGCCTTATCATAAACTAAATAAAAAGTCAATACAAAATTCCCAACTTCGTATGTCAATATTCTTAAATTAGATGGAATTGATTCAGTTCCATTTTTGGTTTTATATTCAAATCCGTATTCGGTCGAAAGTGCTCCAGTCAGGTTTTTCAGAATCCTTTTGGCATTCATTGGTACTTCGTTTGTCTTTTTTGCTAAATATGGTGTCCACATTAACTCAAACTTGTTTATGCTCCGAATGTTTAGGTTACTTCCACCTTTTAATGCTCTAATGTCAAATAAGTAACAAGCAATAATTGGTCTTCCATTACTTTTTTTGAGTGTAAAAACAGGTGGAAAAATCCCGTTTTCAAAGTTTTCTCTGTCCTTTTTTGAAAATTCCGAGTTTTCTGGAAAAATATATTCCGTTTTAAAATTTTCAAAAATTCCACCGTCATCAACTGTAAATCCGTTGAGTATTGGAATTGAAATTCCGATGTCGTTCAATTCAACGGTATTTTCTAAAATTTCCACCTTTGGTTTGAATTTCAGTTCTCGGATTTTTATTTGGTCAGTTAGTTTCATTCAAATTAATGGCAACGGTCGAGTATATGAAAAGTAGCGCTGAAAAAGTACGCTATCCATTCGGTTATACTCAAGCCGAATTTTTAAATTTTTCTATTTATTTTTCTTTTCTCAAATAGCCAAATTTAAAAATTTGGCGACCTCGAAAAAGTGCCCAAACCTTTGAGTTAGGAACTGCTCGCGCTATTTTTTATATACATTGTTATCTCTCGTTATTTTAGGGTGTTACATTAACTTTAAATCTATTCTTATTATTTGGGAACTTGTCAATCATAAAAAATATATCGTGATGTTTCTGAAAATAATGCTTTTTGGTTTTCTCTAATCTTTTCCTAAAATCTCTATAAAATTTTCTCTTATCATTTCTTGTTACAATATTTAAATTTTCTTCAATAATAGTATCATTTGCTCTCTTTTTAATGGCTTTCGTAGAAAATTGTTCGTTCAAGTAATCATTATATACTTTTTCAAACGTTTCTTCCGAATTTATATATCTATAATCAGCTGGCATTATTTCGTTAGCTTTTTGCAATCTCTCAATTGACTTATCTAAATCAAATGATGTTAGAAACTCGTCGTAAAATTGATTATACCTTACTAATATATCTTGTTGGTAAATTTCATCGAAAGAGCCGATTATTCCCCAATATGGTGAAGGCTTATCAATTTTAATTAATTGCATCAAATGTGCGCCGTGACATACTGCCATTGTTAAAAAAAGATTATTACCTATACTCTCATTTAGTCTTACCAAATCATCGTACAATTCCATCCATCTAATCAATTCTCCGGAATTTAAAACGAGCCCATCTAAATATTTACTACCGTGAATTTCGAGGTGAATAATCGGGAAGATGTCTTCCTTTTTACAGTCACTTTGAATTCTTTGTATTATCGAGAAAAATTCTTTTTTTGAGTTTGCATTTATTATTTCAGCACTTAACTTTTCGGTGCCAATAACTTTCCATCGCAATAAATCATTGTACAATTCGGTTCCAGTTTGTTTTTCATCAGCTTCGAGTGATTCAATCACATATAATTTATTAAATCTGAAACTTCTTTTCATAGGTTGATTATAATGAGAGATAACGTTCGAGTATATGAAAAGTAGCGCTGAAAAAGTGCGCTATCCATTCGGTTGAACCCGAGCCGAATTTTTAAATTTTTCTTATTACTTTACTTTTCTCAATAAGCCAAATTTAAAAATTTGGCGACTTCTAAAAAGTGCATGAACCATTCGGTTTTGCTACCATTGCCCTATTGTTTTTATACGTTGTTGTCTTTAGTGCTTTCCGCAATGTCTTTATCCAATCAACTCAAAATAGTTGACATAAATCTTTCCTGTTTCGTTTGCTTTTCTCCTTTTTCGATAAAGCAAATCTGGCAATTTTACTCGACCTTCAAGAACTGCCATAATATCCACTCCATCCATAATTATTATTGACTTAAATTCTGGTGCAATCGCTTGTGGTGTTAGTCCATCAATAGTTACCATCAAACCCATTGCGATTCTTAATTTGGTTTCAACTTTATATGTAAAACTTGCTAAATCACTTCTATCTACTTGTCGTTTCCATTTAGCCTCCATTAAGTAATCTGTGTTATCAAAAGTAAATGCCCCATCAATTTGCTCTCCATAATTTTTAAACGAGCCTTTTGGGTCTAAATCGTAAAGTAGAAACAAATCGTTTAAAAATGGCTCTAATTCAAAACCTCGTTTTTGCAGATTCGTCATCATTGAGATTTCAATAAATCTATTTTTTAAGGCAATTAATTCATCATCAAGTGATTTGCTTTTTGCAATTCTTTTCTCAACTTCTAATTTTCTTTTGCGTGCATCATCTTTTTCTTTTGTGATTTGGATGTAACCTTTCGTTTGCGTTCTTAACTTTTCTACAGCTAATTTGGCTTTTTTTCTCTTTGAGCCATCTTCATCCCAAAATTCAAGATGTGAATAGTCATTGAAATCAGTTACTGCTAAAATTAAATTCATTAAATCATCACGGTAAATATCAAGGCGATTAGTCATTCTTTCTAACAATTCCTTTACACTTTCTCGTTTTGAGCCTGACCAGTCAATGTAATTAACAATCGATGAGTTATTCAAAGTCAATTTCACAAAATCTTTTAACTGTTCTTTTTTCCAAAAAATAACAGATAATGCTTCTTTCAAAGCTAATATTCCTTGAGCAGATATTTTTTTATTTTGTTGATTCATAAAATTCAATTCGGTTCAAAAGCAAAGATATAATTTTATGAAACGGATTTTTTCAGCATTAAAGACAACGGCAAAGGTATAATGCGTGTGAGGCGTTCCCTTTCATTTGGCTGTTACCTTGCTTTAAATTGTTTAAGATTGATGAAGATATGCAATGTCATTGAATTATTGCCTCACGAGTAGCATCCTGCATCCGACGAGCCCAGCGAGAGGAATGCACACCTCATGCGCTTTATACATTGTTCATGCCAGTTGTCTGTGGCAGCGTGGTTGTTCCAAGTATAAACCAATTCTTGCTCAAGGCGTTTCACACCTTTGCCGTTTCTGTCTCCGACGAGCGAGGTAGGAGCGAGAGGAAGACATAAGAGTAGATCGGGAGTCTTGAAAATTGGATTTTACCAAGCTTTGACTTTATTCTATCGGATAGATTTCGGTCAATTGATTTTTATGGTAAAGACTGGATCAAAATCCGATTTTCATAGCGGAGAGCTACGGCCGCAGGCAATTGGCCTGAACGGTCGAGTATATGAAAAGTAGCGCTGAAAAAGTGCGCTATCCATTCGGTTAAACTCAAGCCGAATTTTTAAATTTTTCTATTTATCTTTTTTGTCTCAAATAGCCAAATTTAAAAATTTGGCGACATCGAAAAAGTTCCCGAACCTATGTGTTTGCTAATGCCCGCGCTATTTTTTATATACATTGTTAGGCATAGTTTTTATTCGCGACAGTATTCAACCAATTCCGAAATATCTGTTTCGTATTTTGGATATTTTTCTAAAATATTTAGTTCTAACGCAGTTTGTTTATCGGCACAGGCTTCTTTTTTTAAATCAGTCGCTTTGTAAATTAATGCTCTGGTCTTAAATGAAATTGAGTTATTTGGGTCTTTTTGTATTGATTTGTTTACGTCCGTCAAAGCTTTTCCATATTCTTTCGTCAAATAGTAAACTTGACTTCTATGTTCGTAAGAATATGCGTTTGGATTTACAGCAAGTTCAGCCGTAAAATCTGCAATAGCTTTTTCGTATTGCTCCAAATTTCGATATGCAAATCCACGATTGGTTCGAGCTGTGTGCATACTTGGCTTTAAAGAAATAGCTTTTGTAAAGTCAGGAATACATTCTTCGTATCTCAAATCCATTTCTCGAACGTATCCACGCTTAAAATATAAATCAGCATTATTTGGATATAAAGTTATCAATGTATTTAGCCTTTCTTCCGCTTGTTTCCATTGTTCATTTTTAATCATTTCTTGTGCTTCTGCAAAAATGTCATTCGATTTAGTTGCAGTTTGTTTTTTCGCTCCACAGCCAAAAAATAATATTGAAATCAGAATTATTAATGTATTTCTCATTTTTTTTAAATTATGCCTAACGGTTGTGTATATGGCTCGTAGCGTGCAAATTATGAAATTATTTTCGGATTGAGCACGAGCCGAATTTTTTAATTTTCTTATTATCTTTTTTCTCAATAAGCCAAATTAAAAAATTTGGCGGACTAGCAAATATGCCTTAATTTCGATTAAGCAACTTACTAGCTATGAGCTATATACGTTGTTGCCAACAGTACTTATTTCCACTTTTCTATTAATTCTATCATGCCTTTTTTAATTCCGATATAAAATTCTCCGTTTTTAAATTCAGGTATTATTTTTTCGTCAATTACTTTTTTACAAACTTCGTCAGTCAAAATCAATTCAGTTCCAGTTCCAGTTGCAATTCCGATTTGTCTGCAAGGATTACACACAACTATTGTCAATCCGTTATTTTTTTCAGCCGTTCCAACTCCCCAAGTTTGTCCTAAATCCGTTGCGAATTTTTGGATATCGTTATATGATTTTATGCTGTCAACTGTAACCACAACAATTTGTCTTGTCGTTTCAATATTGTAATCGTAAAGAATTTTCGATAATTCAGTTCGTTGTGATTCCGTAAAAATTTGTCCGTAATCATTTATAATTCCAATTGGTTTCGGAATAGAACTTTTTTCTTTGTCTGAAAAATCAATTTCAGTTGTCGGTTTTTTAGTTTCCGTTTCTTGAGCAATTCCTTTGCAAGAAAGAAAATTTAAAGTCAAGAAAAGGATTAATATTTTAGTTCCGATTTTCATTTTTCGTATTGTTGGCAACGGCAAAGGTATAATGCGTGTGAGGCGTTCCCTTTCATTTGGCTGTTACTTTGCCTTAATTGTTTTAGGTTGATGAAGATATGCAATGTCATTGAATTATTGCCTCACGAGTAGCATCCTGCATCCGACGAGCGCAGCGAGAGGAATGCACACCTCATGCGCTTTATACATTGTTTATGCCAGTTGTCTGTGGCAGCGTGGTTGTTCCAGGTACAAACCAATTCATGTTCAAGGCGTTTCACACCTTTGCCGTTTCTGTCTCCGACGAGCGAGAGGAAGACATAAGAGTAGATTGGGAGCCTGCCTGTCGTGCCTCTGGCAGGCAGGTCTTGAAAATTGGATTTTACCAAGCTTTGGCTTCACGCTATCCGACAGGTTTCGGTCAATTGATTTTTATAGTATTGACTGGATCAAAATCCAATTTTCATCCTGTCTCCGACGAGTGAGATAGCGAACGAGAGGAAGACAAAAAGCTACGGCCGCAGGCAATTAGCCTGAACGGTTTTGTATATGAAAAGTAGCGCTGAAAATAAGCGTTAATTTTTCGAATGAAACACAAGCCGAATTTTTAAATTTTCTATTTACCTTTCTTTTCTCAAATAGCCAAATTTAAAAATTTGGCGACCTTGCAAATGCGCCCGAACCATTCGGTTTTGCTACAATTGCCCTATTATTTTTATACGTTGTTGTACTGCGTTATTTTCCGTCATATTCTTTAATCAGATTATGCAATTTATCATTTTCGGCAATGGTCTCAAGCCATTTTCTCGATGAAATTCCGTGCTTGTTTTTTTGGTCTAAATCAGCACCACGATTCAATAATTCTTTAATAATCTCAAATCTTAATTGATTGACCTCTTTCTGTTCATCCCGCCAAGTCAATCCATATTCACGAATTGCAGTAAATATAGGACTATTTCCATTTTTATTTTCCGCATCATTTATATTAGGATTTCCACTATTAATAAGAAGTAAAGAAGTTTTTGAAAGATTATGATATGATAGAGCGATATGTAAGGCATTAAATCCGTTATCGTTTTTATAATTTACATCCGCATTATTTTCGAGCAGGTAGTTTATTAAATCTAACTGTTCTTTTGAGTCTTGAAATTCAGACGAACAGTTTACTGCATTGATAAGAATTGAATTTGAATTATCTAAATATCCGTTTAGGTCAATCTTACCTTTTGTTATCAGTTCAATAACCTTTTGTTTGTTCGGTTCGTACAATGCTCTAAAAAGTTCAATTCCGAACTCTTTTTCAGACTTATTTGAAGAAAACAAACCTTTGAATAAGCTCATAGTTTAATGATTGGTTTAATGCAGTACAACGTTTATGTATAAGAATAGTTGCGGGTTTGTATGCGAGGAATTTCCGAAAGAAATTCAGACGTTACAAACACGCAACGACCTTTGATTAAGCACTAAACCGCAATTATTTTTATACGGTGTTATGTGTAGGTTATTCACTGTCTTCTTCTAATTTTTCAATTTGTTTTTGAATTTGTTTTATAAGTAACTCCAGCTCTAATATTTGTTGTTTTTCTTTTGTTTCCCTTAAAATTCTTTCAAATTCCGTTTCACTTTCTTCTTCGACTTTTTCAGGCTCTTTTAAAGAGTCTTTCAGGTCTTTTATTGATTTTTCTTTTGTTAATTCTTTTATTTCCGCCTCAAATTTTAAGTATTCAATAGTTTCGCTAACAGCATCGACAGAATTTTTTATAGATTTTGATAATTTTTCAGAAGAACTACCAGCAACAACTTTTTGATTAACTAAACCACCTGTTACAGAACTAAAAACAAGGGATGTTTTCTTTTTTCCACCTTTTTTAGAATCTACTGGAATTACAGAGGTCTTTCCAAATTGAGCTAAATAAATAGATGTAGTACCTAATAAATTTTTATTTGAGGTTATGTCTATATTCACATTTGATGGTGCTCTGTATACAATTCCTTGCACTTGTTCTTTTCCTTTTAATGGGTCGAATAGATTTTCTTTTGTTTGAGGTAATTCGATAGAAATTGTATCATTAAATTCGCTTCCGTCGGGAAAAATATGTGTAGGGAATATGTTGTGATATATTTTACTATTTTCCACAATTGATGAAACACCTTTTTTCGTGTACTTCTCTGTTGGGTCAATGATAATAGTGTATTTTAATTTTGTTTTCTTGTAATATGTTTTAAAATTCTTCAAGCTCCATTCAATTTGACTTTTATAAAAATCAACTTTTTTCAACGCAAGCTCTAAATCTTCTTTCTTTTTTATTTTGATAATATCTCTCTGTATTTTTATAATAAAATCATAAATTTCCTTTCTAGTCGCTTCTATTTGGTCATCTAAAAAAGGTGAACCTTTATGAAATCCTGGTACTGCTAAAGTTTTAGCCAATTTCGCACTTGATATCACAATGTTTTCAGCAAAATCAATTGAATTGTCATCGACGTCTGAATCAATTGAAGATAAAAGTCCATTATCGGAAAGTTTTATATCTATATCAGATTTCAAAAAGAAACTATTAGATATTTCATTAGAGGTGATAAGGTATGTTTTTGATTTGTCAGCAACCAAAACTGTAGAAATAGATACAGGGTCTTCTATTGTTATTTTGGGAAATTCTCCAACAAGTTTTTTATCTTCTCCATTATCTATGTATCGAGGTTCATTTATCGTGTAAACGACTTCAACTTTTAGTAAGTTTTTAGGCAAATTATATGAGACTCCTTGTTTATCTGTTTCATAAGTTGAAGTATAAAGACTTTTACTACAAGAAATTAATACTAAACAGGTAAATAATAAATAGATAGTTTTTTTCATAATATTTGTTTTTTCTAACTTACACATAACGGCAAAGGTATAATGCGTGTGAGGCGTTCTCCTTCATTTGGCTGTTACCTTGCCTTAAATAGTTTTATCTTGATGAAGATATGCAATGTTATTGAATTGAAGCCTCGCGTTGAGCATTTGGAACGCCTCATGCGCTTTATACATTGTTCATGACTGTTGTTTGTGGCAGCGTGGTTGTTCCAGGTACAAACCAATTCTTGTTCAAGGCGTTTCACACCTTTGCCGTTCAGGCCAATTGAGTAGATTGGGAGTCTTGAAAATTGGATTTTACCAAGCTTTGGCTTTACGCTATCCGATAGATTTCGGTCAATTGATCTTTATGATATAGACTGGATTAAAATCCGATTTTCATAGCGGAGAGCTACGGCCGCAGGCAATTGGCCTGAACGGTTGTGTATATGGCTCGTAGCGTGCAAATTAGCGATTATTTTTCGCTTGAGCATAAGCCAGATTTTTAAATTTTACTATTTATCTTTTTTATTGGAAATCGTCAAATTTAAAAATTTGGCGACTTTCTAAATATACCTTAACTTTGTTTAAGCAACTGATTAGCTATGAGCTATATACGTTGTTGTGAGCAGTTATTTCCCACGCCTTATTTCTGCTTGGTCTTCCATATACGACTCCACTTGATAGTCAATATATGATTCTACTTCAGCGTTTAATTCAGGTGTTAGGCTCAAAACTTCTCCGATATTCCTTTTGTAGGATAGATTTGCTCCATCCAATAATTCTTGTAAATCTTCGTGAATTTCATCAGAGTTTTCTCTCTGTGCATAATCTGTGTGATTGAAAGAGATAAAAAAACCTGGACGAAAATGAGAAGTACTATCGGAATTACGATGCTCTACTGTACTTAACAAAATTAAAGCATCTCCAACACTATTAGATTTTTGTTTAAATGGCGCTCTTTTCTCTAATGCCCAATCTGCAACTCGAATTTTCATTTCATTAGTTACAATTACTTTCGTTGCGTTAGTCATTAATTTTTCTACTTGTTCGATTCTTTGTTCGGCCAATTTTATTCGCTCCTCTTCTTTTGAATTATAATCACTTAACAATTCATCAATTTTTTGTTTTCCATTTTCGTCGAGAAATGTTTTCATTCGAAGTGCATTTTTTGAACTTGATTTGATTTCATTAGTAATATCTCGAATTGTATTGCTTTTATTTCTTTGCCATTCATCAAGAATAATATCATTAATCAAAAGAAAGATTTCTCCATTATCTACTTGACTTTTAAAAGAATCAAATATTCCATTAGGTTTATCCTTTGCTATATGTGAAATCCAAATATTAGTATCTAAAATTACATCGGTCATTTATGAAATATCGTTTAGTCCTTTATTTTGACGTTATTACAGGTGTTTGTCATTAATTGCTCACAACTAGTGTATAACCAAACTTAACCAATTTATTACTACAAACTTTCATCAGATGAGTTGGTTATCCACACTTTTATTGGGATTCGCACGTAACCGTATTTTAGTTGGTTATGAAACCTTTTAAATCTTAAACGTTTAATGTCGGTTCTTAGGAAGTCAACTTCTTTCTATTGTAGCAGCGAAAACTATAAATCTTTTCAACCAGCAAAAAAGCCCATTCAAATTGAATGGGCTTTTGAAATAGGGTAGTTGGATTGTCTTAATCCTCACGAGAGTATTTCTCCATATAGCGCTCGTACAATTCCTTCTGGCGTGTGTCTAGCGATACGTCGCGACCGTCAATGAATGCGCGGGTCAGTTTGTTGGTTCTCATGTCCAGTGCGTTGCCTTCAGATATAAAAAGGGTAGCGCTCTTGCCTGTTTCCAGTGAGCCATAATCTGCATCAATGCCTAGGATTTTGGCTGGATTGAGTGTAACCATCATCAATGCTTTTTCTATGTCTAGGCCAAAACCGGCGACCGTTCCCGCATAAAACGGCACGTTGCGCACCTGATGGCGTTCCATGCTTCCTGAGTTTTCCAGTCCTACCAGTACGCCCGCATCTGCCAGCAGTTTAGGGAATTTGTAGGGCATGTCATAATCCTCATCTTCTCTGGATGGCAAGCTGTGCACGCGCGCTGCGAGTACCGGTACGCCAGCTGCGGCGATGTCTGCAGCGATGTTTTCAGATCCTTCGGCGCCTACGAGTACGAGATTGTTGGATAGGTTGTTCGCTTTCGCGAAAGCGAGTACATCAATAACCGCTTTCTCACCACTAACATGTATGTACATATTTGTCGTTCCTGCCATGGCCGTTCCCATAGCCTGTAATTTCAGGTCCACGTTTTCTGGATTGTTGGTTTTGGCATAGGCTTTTGCTCTGTTGAGAAACAAGCGTAATTCCTCCACGTCTTTTTCATAATCCTCAGACGGCTCGATGGGACCAAAATCAGGCCAAGATCCAGATCTTGAGAAGCTGCGCGGCCAGTTCACGTGGATACCATCATCCATGCGTACAGCGGCATCTTCCCAGTTCCAGGCATCCATCTGTACCACACTGGATTTACCAGAAACACGGCCGCCACGTGGCGTTACCTGCGCGAGTAGGATCCCATTGGGACGCATGGTCTCGACAATTTTACTTTCTGCATTGTACGCGATAATACTGCGTATGTGTGGGTTGTAGGTTCCTATCTCGCGCTCGTCATCACTGGCGCCTACGGCATCTACCTCAACCAATCCCAGCGTGGTATTTGCCGCGATCATTCCTGGATAGATGTGTTTGCCAGTGGCGTCGATAACCTCGCCTGTAGGTGCTGCCAGTCGCATGATGGTTGCATCGCCAACGATTGTCAATTTTCCATCCTCAAATTCTATTACAGAATTTTCAATCACCTCACCGTTACCCAAATGTGCCGTACCGTTCATGATACGCACCGCACTGGACTGCACTGGTGCAGGCGCTTGTTGCGCAATACCTGTCGTCACCGCGAGCAGACTTGCTATATATAGTAGTTTTTTCATTTTTTATAATTTATAAATTCAGTTTCCCAAATCTAGAATTTCAATATTATATTTTACTTCTTTCAATCTTTTGAAACCAACCTTAATTCGAAATTTAAAAACTCGGCTTCAAGTTCAAATTCATCTATTTACCATTCTAGGGTATCACAATGATATTCGGTTTTCTTGGATTGCTTTGGCGTTTGGGTTTTAAGTCCTTTGTTTTTGGCCATGATCATTTCGTTGGACAATTGCTGACGCTCTTTTTTAACCGCAGCTCTCATTTGCATGTCCTTATCAATGTCAAAAAACACGATACCATCCACCATAGTTATTTGTGGTCGCGCCTGAATATCCAGCGGGTGCTTGTTCCACAACACTAGATCTGCATCCTTTCCTTCTTTGATAGAACCGGTACGGTCATCAATGTGCAATAGTTTTGCAGGATTGAGTGTCACAAACTTCCAGGCTTCTTCCTCGCTTACATTACCGTATTTAACAGCCTTGGCAGCTTCTTG
This sequence comes from Nonlabens sp. Hel1_33_55, assembly GCF_900101765.1. Lineage (NCBI taxonomy): Bacteria > Pseudomonadati > Bacteroidota > Flavobacteriia > Flavobacteriales > Flavobacteriaceae > Nonlabens > Nonlabens sp. Hel1_33_55. The sequence continues at coordinate 1,184,373 of NZ_LT627735.1, read as the reverse complement.
ATTCAGTCTTCTAGACATCTCTGCATCATCACTGTTAAAAGCTGTTACCACACCTTGAGAGTGCATGATCGCACCATTGTAAGGGATCGCATCATTTACTTCATATTTGTAAGCCCACCAGTCAGAGAAAGTAGAACCACCAGCACCGTGCGCTGCCATCTTATCGGCTAGTTTGTAGCCTTCCAGAATGTGAGTAAATGTATTCAAGGTAAATCCATAACGCTCTGCTACTTCCATCATCATGTTGATTTCAGTCTGTACATAAGAGTGACAGGTCACGTAACGTTCACCTTTTAGGATTTCAGAAAGGGTTTCCATTTCTTCATCAAATCTAAAGCTGTCGGTTCCACGAGTCTTTTCGTATTCCTGAGCTCTTGTAAAGAAGTCCTCAAAAACTTGTTCAACACCCATTCGCGTTTGCGGGAAACGAATACCGTTATCATATCTGGACTGCTTTACATTTTCGCCTAGAGCGAACTTGATAAATTTAGGAGAGTTCTCATAGATCATCTCGTCTGGCTTGTAGCCCCATTTCAATTTAATGATCGCGCTTCGTCCACCAATTGGGTTAGCAGAACCGTGCAGTAATTGCGAGGTCGTCACGCCGCCAGCAAGGTCACGATACAGATTGATGTCCTCGTGATCAACAACGTCTTCAATAGTAACTTCTGCCGTAGAATTGTGTCCTGCTTCATTCACACCACCATCAATTCCTATGTGTGAGTGCTCATCAATGATACCGCTGGTAAGGTGCATTCCCGTTGCATCAATGGTGCGTGCACCACCAGCATTGAGATTGCTGCCAATTTTGGAAATTTTTCCATTCTTGACCAAAACATCCATATTCTCAACGATACCTTGATCCTCATTAGTCCAGACCGTTGCGTTTTTATATAAAATGGATTCTTCAGTTGGCTTAGTTGCAGATCCGAAGGCAACGTTAGGGTAGGTAATGGCTCCCATTTCCATGTTTGCTATGTCAGTATCTTCTTCATCTTCTTTGTCATCATCTTCATCTTCACTTGCGGTGGCTGCAGATTTAGTAGCTACAAAACTGCGTTCTGTACCATTAGGCATATAAACCTTACCGTTGATTTTAGAAGTGTCGTCAGTAAGTTTGATCATCCAGCGTGTATAGGATTTGTCGCTGGCATCTTTTTGAGATGTGGTTACGGTGATCCAGTCACCGTTGCGAACAATCTTGCTGCCTAATTTGGTGCTGTCTTGTTTCACCGTGATTTTTTTAGCATCGTCTGTGATGTCAAAAGAATAAGAATCACCCATCATTTGTACCGTGTAGTTACCATCAGCATTAATCACGCTGCGGTCTTTAAGGATATGCTTGGATCCCTGAACCCAGTTTTCATAAATCTTAGTGTCCTTTTCAAAAAGCTCACCGCTGGTCACGATAAAGTTGGCCAGTTTTCCTTTTTCCAAGGTTCCCACCATCGCATCTGCTTTGATGATTTTTGCAGGAATGGTGGTAAGTGATGCTAGCGCCTGTTCTTTAGTAAGTCCATATTCCATGGCCTTCATCAATTTACCGTTCAAATCTCCAGGAGATTTCAAGCCATGCGTTGTGATGGCATATGTGATACCAGCATCTGCAAGCATCTTTGGATTTCCAGGACCTTGTTTCCAGTCACGCATATCAGATAGATTCACGTACCATTCTTGGTAAGGATTGGTCACATCATAAGCATCTTCAAAGTTTACAGGTAAAATCAATTGCGCGTTGGTAGCTTTGATGTCTTCTACCATTTCGTAAGCATCTTCACCACCTACAATGACAAATTGTTTGCCCACGCGATCGCCCAGCTTATCTGCTCTCAAGATATTTTTCTTATCGCCAGCTTCTATATATTGAACCATACCCTTAGTAGCATTCAATGCTTCCAGCGAACGGTCCTTAGTTTTGGAATTTCCTTTTCCATACCAGTCTGCATCAAAATGAGACTGACGCAGTAATGCGAGCGTTCCCATAAGCGAGGTAGGATAGGACTGATTGGTCTGACGGCTGCGGTCAAAAGAGTAGTAGGCGCCATTTTTGTTGACCAAAATGCGCTCAGAGTCATTACCGTTGTTATTCAGCGCGACCAACATTCCCGTACCACGAGCAATACCATCGTGCAGGTGCGTTTGTACGGCACCATAACCGGCTTCCATCATCTTTTCCGCTGCCTTGCTGTCGTATTCATAAAAATCGATCGCATTTTGTTCAGGTCGTATGTGATCGTTCCAGTAGAAGCCTTCCCGACCTTCATCGTATTGTTGTCCGCTGCGTGAGGCACGTTCAGGAGTTTTCATCCCAAAATCACCGTACGCCTCCACAAAAGATGGATAGATATAGGTTCCTTCAGCATCTTCTACCAGCGTTCCTTGAGGAATTTTGATGTTTTTGCCTATCTCGACAATTTTGCCATCCTTCATCAGGATCGATGCGTTTTCCATTCGTTTCCCAGGACTCGTGATAATCGTTGCATTAGTGATCGCTCGAGTGGCACTACTCACCGCCGAAATATCATCGTTATTTGGGAAATATTCTTGTGCCGTGGACGTCATTGCTGCCACCGCCAAGAGAGAAAAAAGTAATTTTTTCATATAAAAGTTGATTTTAAGCTTTAAAGATAGGAATCTGATCACGATTAAAATAGCGATGCCACAGTGAACTATTTGAAGGATTAAAATTCTTACAAAAAAGATATGGGCGTTCCCATCCCGTTTTTGACGGGATCGTCGGGCTTTACGTTGCAATCTTTTTTGAAACGTCGCATTTCATGCGTCGATTCAAAAAAGGATTTTCACTTCAATCCCTAACGCAATAGAAACTAATTTTAAGTCGATTGTACTCGAGATCTCAATTATTTCATGCCAGCCAGTTGGAGTAGGCATTTGTTAGAATACTTTAAGTTTAAATGGCATTGGCAAGTCTGTCGTAAAAAATGAAAGAGCTGGAGCCATTTGAAAGAAATTCGTCGGCTAATCAAATGTGATTTATGAGCAGTGAATTTTTTAGGATCAATATACTCATTCAACCGAAAGGGTTTTAATTTCTTTGGCGGAAGCTCTGATATTTTTAGACAGGTGTGCCACAGCCTAGACTTTTTGGTTACTTTTTCGGCAATGGAAAAAGTAATGAGAGCAAATCAGAGCGCAATGCTTGGTCGAGCGTAGTCGAGACCTACCAAATATGTTCTAAAGCTTATTGCTATAAAAATGGCTCTTGCCTCTCGAGCCTACATCCGTTTTTTGATATTTAAAGAGAAAAAGGCATTGGCAAGTCTGTCGTAAAAAATGAAAGAGCTGGAGCTATTTGAAAGAAATTAGTCGGCTAATCAAATGTGATTTATGAGCAGTGAATTTTTTAGGATCTATATGCTCATTCGACCGAAAGCGTTTTAATTTCTTTGGCGAAAGCTCTGATATTTTTAGACAGGTGTGCCACAGCCTAGACTTTTTGGTTACTTTTTCGGCAATGGAAAAAGTAATGAGAGCAAATCAGAGCGCAATGCTTGGTCGAGCGTAGTCGAGACCTACCAAATATGTTCTAAAGCTTATTGCTATAAAAATGGCTCTTGCCTCTCGAGCCTACATCCGTTTTTTGATATTTAAAGAGAAAAAGGCATTGGCAAGTCTGTCGTAAAAAATGAAAGAGCTGGAGCTATTTGAAAGAAATTAGTCGGCTAATCAAATGTGATTTATGAGAAGTGAATTTTTTAGGATCGATATGCTCATTAAACCGAAAGCGTTTTAATTTCTTTGGCGAAGGCTCTGATATTTTTAGACAGGTGTGCCACAGCCTAGACTTTTTGGTTACTTTTTCGGCAATGGAAAAAGTAATGAGAGAAACTTATAATCTGCAGTAAACAATGCTTGGTCGAGCGTAGTCGAGACCTACTTGAACCTCCATAAAACAAGCCGCTTCGAGCGACAGCCTGCCTGCTGCAGGCAGGTCGAGAAGGAGCGATTCGTTTTAAAGAGAACTTGATATCTAAGATAACATTTAAACCACGTCTAGAAATGGCAGATTCACGACATTATACTTAGGATTATCAAAAGTCCAGATGAAAGCCGCTTCGAGCGACAGCCTGCCTGCTGCAGGCAAGTCGAGAAGGAGCGATTCGTTTCAAACAAAACCTATATAATTTGTTCTCCTATCAAACAATCAAAAACATCACTGATAATAATTCACCAACAAAGCCACTACATAACTATACGTACGCATACCATCCGGCTGATTGTTAGCTTGTAGATACGTATTGTAACTCGCTTGCGAGACCTTCTCGATTACATTATCATCATAAGGCTCCCAGAAATCATCCAGTTCCTTATAGTTTTGAAAAATACCTGGATAAATTTCTGTTTTAAGCAATTGAAAAGCAGCTGGGTCTTTTAGATATAAATCATTGAGACAGTAGCGTAAGGCAAAAATACAGGCACTGTATTGAAAGTAAGGATCCTCATGCTTCATTCCTGAAATGACCGCGATGAAATTAGCCTCATTTTCTTTGGCAAATCCCAATTGATGAGACATCTCATGCAAGATGAGCACCGGCGTTTTATAATTGTTGATATAACCATTGGTTTGCGCCTCGCCGGTAATGGGATTTAGATAACCGCTGTAACCCATGTAAGTTAATGGAAGCGTGAGCAAGGATTCCTTTATACTGCTTGGACCATAAGTCAACGCTGGATCGATACTTTTTAAATTTTCAAACGCCTCTGGAGCTAGTTCAAATAACTCATCTTGAGTTCGATGAAAAACAACAGCAAGCGAGTCATTGGTTTGTAGAGTTTGATGCAGCTTATTGGCAGTAAAAATCAACTTCCTATTGGTGCTGATGAGTTGTTCATCAGTGTATGTAGAATCTAATTCTAAAATCTCATTGAGAGGTTGGCGGTAATAATTAAAACCCCAAGCCATATGGAAGAAGAACAATACTAGGTTGACAGCCATGACCAGCTCTTTCAATTTTACAGCCAGCTTGAATTCTTTTCGCTTTTTAAAAAGTTCCAGAATAAATAAAATGACCCATCGCAACGCTAAAATGATCACGATGCCATAAACCAGATCACCAAAAGAAAACGGAATCCAACCCAATCCAAAACGCATGGCTCGGCCTATGTATGGATAAATTCCGGTGCTATACCATTCTTCAACGAATTCTGGGAAATGGCGTAGAGACCTATAATAAATAAGCTGGAGTATTAACAATCCAATAGATAAGACAAGCAACCACCATTTTTTCATACGGCTAAGGTATCAATAGGCTCAAAGATTCGCATGGGATAAAACTTATTTTCCCGAAATTAGCGCAAAATACAATTCAATGAACATCGTTTTAGCCGACTTCAATCTGCATACTCCACTATTGCCATTCACTTTTACGAGACCTACGTCGCACATCCGCTGCGGGATATTGACCATGGTAGAACGTTGGGAAAAATTCTTGGAACAAAAAGTCAGCTACCAAACAGAAGATTATCTGCAAACAAAATATCCACTCAAAGAAACAGCTGATAATCTAATCGTTGCAGGACATATTTTCGCCACTCAAAAACTGGCAGATAAGATATTAGAGCTAGAAATAGGGCAGAAGCTCATGGGCGGCAATCAAGTGATCGCCTACAGAGCCAAAGAAATTCACACACCAACTATTGAATTGACGCAAGTGCTTTTCACAGAAGAAGAAGTAGATGGAATTTTCCATACCTGGGACATTTTCTCTAAAAATGGAAAAGCCCTTCAAGCAGATTTTGATTTACTTACCACAGGAAGAAAAAGCCAACCTATTCCTGATTCTGTACAGACTGTAAATCCAGAGAATATATTCTTAGAAGAAGGTGCTATTGCCCAATTCTGTATATTAAATGCATCTACAGGACCTATTTATTTAGGTAAAGATACTGAGCTCATGGAAGGTTCAATCATTAGAGGATCCTTTGCTTTATGTGAGCATAGTGCTACAAAATTAGGAACCAAAGTATACGGACCAACGACTGTAGGACCACATTCAAAAATTGGTGGAGAGGTCAATAATTCGGTGATATTTGGATATTCCAACAAAGGCCACGAGGGATTTTTAGGGAATAGCGTGTTAGGCGAATGGTGCAACATAGGTGCAGACTCCAACACCAGCAACCTAAAAAACAATTATGCTGAAGTCAAACTATGGAGCTATGAAACCGGACGTTTTGCAAAAACCGGACTACAATTTTGCGGGCTCATGATGGGCGACCATTCTAAATGCGGTATCAATACCATGTTCAATACAGGAACCGTGATAGGAGTAAGTGCCAATATCTACGGCGCTGGCTATCCGCGTAATTTTATTCCCAGCTTTTCTTGGGGCGGCCCGCAGGGAACCATGACTTACAAAACAAATAAGGCTTATGAAGTCGCAGATGTGGTTATGAAACGACGTGGCCTATCGCTGGAACAAACTGACATTGACATTCTTGATGCGGTGTTTGAACAGACTTCAAAGTATAGGAAGGATTAGGGGTTTCATTTCCATATTGGGTAGAGTGTAGTCAAGATCATACTATCTCCAGTAAAGCTTGTTGCTACCAGATAGCTCTCGACTGCGCTCGAGCAGGCATCCGTATTTTGACACTCGGTTAGAAGCCAGCATTGGCAAAAGCTTGTCGTGAATTTTTACAGAGCTAGTGCTATTTATAAGAAATTTGTCGGCTAATTAATTGTTAGAACCAAGCACAAAGCATTTTAGGATCTTATAACTTATTCATTCAAACCTTATATACTTCTCACCACAAGCCTCGATACACTGATAATTGATGATTAATTCCTCAATGTCGGCATCATAAGAGTAGGTTGCCTGACAATCGCCTAGGGAGAAAGATTCATTGTCCGTATCCCAATCTGCGGTGCTGCCCTCTTGGAAATTATTTCCTGTACAAACATTTTCATTTGAGGTAACCGTTCCGTCAGTGTTGAATGTCATTGTTTTCTTACTGTTGACTCTATGAAAAGTCGCATTGCCATCGCCTATATCGCTCAATGATTCTACGTGGCGCCATGTTCCCACCAGCTCATTGGAAGTATTTTTGGTATTGTCACAAGAATTTACCGTGATCAATAAGAGAAGAAAACCTAATAATTTCATGGATCAATAATGTTTAAATAGGCGATTCTTAAATTCTATCGCGTTAATTGGTATTTTAGAGGCTCAGCATAAAACTATGAAATACCTACCAGCTATAACGTTCTATTGTCTTGTTTTTTGTACCGCTTTCGCGAAAGCGCAATCATCAACATCACCACAGCAATTCAAAGGCTTTTTCAACTTCACCTATGATGACAGCAAGGGAACCATCCTGCTCGAGGTCAAGGACTTAGATGAAGAATTTTTGTACGTTCACTCGCTATCCACAGGACTGGGATCCAACGATATAGGACTGGATCGTGGACAGTTGGGCGACGGCGTTGTGGTTAAATGGGTCAAAGCTGGCAACAAATTGCTACTCGTGCAACCCAACCAAAAATATCGTGCGATCACTGATAATAGCGAAGAGAAAAAGTCTGTGGAACAAGCCTTTGCGCGATCGATACTCTATGGATTTGAAATAGAGAAAGACAAGGACAAAAAATCCAGCGACGGCACTTACAACATTGATATCACCCCATTTTTAATGGAGGACGCACATGGCGTGGCTGACCGTCTCAAATCACGAAATGAGGGAACATATAAAATCGAAAAATCCCGCAGTGCGATCTGGATGGATAATACCAAAGCTTTCCCTAAAAACGTAGAATTTGAAGCGATGCTCACTTTTTCAGGTGAGCCCAAAGGCCGTAACCTTCGCAGTGTGGCACCAGATGCCAGCAGCGTGAGTGTGATACAACATCATAGTTTTGTAGAACTGCCAGATGATGGTTTTGAACCACGAGAGTTTCATCCACGATCTGGATCATTTTACACTAGTTATTTGGATTACAGCAGTGAGATAGGAACGCCTATGGAAAAACGATGGATCACTCGTCACCGTCTAGAGAAAAAGAATAAGCAAGCTAATAGGAGTGAGGCTGTAGAGCCTATAATTTACTATTTGGATCCCGGAACGCCAGAACCCGTGCGCAGTGCATTACTGGAAGGCACCAGCTGGTGGAATCAAGCCTATGAAAGTGCAGGATATATCAATGCATTCCAAGTAAAAATGCTTCCTGAAGGTGCAGATCCTATGGATTTGAGATACAATTTGATTCAATGGGTGCACCGCAGCACACGTGGCTGGAGTTATGGTGGTTCCATAACAGATCCACGAACGGGTGAGATATTGAAAGGTCACGTGAGTCTAGGAAGTTTGAGAATACGTCAGGATTATATGCTGGCACAAGGAATGCTGGACGCGCCTTTTGCCAATGGACAAGAATCTCCAGAGATGCTAAAAATGGCACTGGCTAGAATACGTCAACTGGGTGCTCACGAGGTAGGTCACACCTTAGGGTTTGCCCATAATTTTGCTGCAAGTGTGAGTGATCGCGCTAGCGTGATGGATTATCCGCATCCCAAGTATGAATTGGTTGACGGTAAGATATCCCTGGCAGATGCCTATGATACGGGAATAGGTGAATGGGACAAATTGACCGTCCTATATTCTTACGGTACGGCACCACAAGGAATGACTGAAAATCAATACCTACAGAGCATCATTAAAGCTGCCGAAGATCAGCAGCTTAAATTCATTAGCGACAGTGATGCCAGAGACAGCAGCGGTGCCAGTGCAGATGCACACCTTTGGGATGGCGGCGAGAATGCGGTGGAAGAACTTAACCGGATGATGAACATACGCTCCGTGGCGATGAATCAGTTCGGACTTGATAATATTCCAGAAGGCCAGCCACTTAGTGTTTTGGAAGATGTCTTTGTTCCCGTGTATTTCTCACACCGCTATCAGGTGGAAGCAGCGTCAAAATTAGTAGGCGGTATGCGATACAGCTATGCTATGAAAGGCGATCCAGAATTCGAGTATGTTCCAGAAAAAGAACAAAAACAAGCATTGGAAGCTTTGCTAAATACTATCGAAGTCGAGAATCTTACTATTCCAGAAAATGTTTTGGAATTGTTCCCACCAAGAGCTTATGGATACAATAGAGACAGAGAAAGCTTCAAATCAGAAACAGGAGTGGCTTTTGATCCAGTATCTGCCGCAGTAACGAGTGCAGAGGTGACTTTGGATTTCTTGCTGAATGCCACAAGATTGAATCGCATTGCCCAGCAAAACATCTACGGCAAGAACCTCGAACTGACCGAAATGATGAACGACATGACAGAAACGGTTTTTGAAAATTCCAGCGGAGAATATGAAAAACTGATTCAGCAGCGATTGAAGGAAATGTATGTGTCCAAATTACTTATGGCAAATAATTCAAGTTCGTTGAATGTCAATGTGAAGTCGGCTGTTTTATCAGAGATCAATACCGTAAAAAGTAAATTGAATAATTCCCGAAATGCTGAAGATCTAGTTTTGGCACAAATGATAAATAGAGCAGAAGAGCATCCAGAAACCATCAAGGAAATACCGGTTCAGAAAATTCCAGATGGAAGTCCTATAGGGAGTTGTGGGATGTAATTTGATTTAAAGGTCGTCGTTCTTTCCCCAAACCAACTGGACGATAACTATCGCTGCACAGATCAAAATTCCAAAGATGGAAACGCCTGTCCAGCCATAACTATCCCATGCGATAGATGCGCCCAATGTTCCCAATGCGCCACCGACGAAGAATCCAACCATGTAGATCGTGTTGATTCTATTTCTGGCATCTTTATTTTTTGAAAAAATGATGTTCTGATTCGTAATGTGAAGTCCTTGCATTCCCAAATCAATGAGAATGACACCTATAATCAAACCTATAAGCGAATCCCCAGAAAAAAAGAAAAGGATCCAAGAGACCAATAAAATAGCACTTGCCACCAAGATGATATAATATTTGTTGATCCTATCGTTGAGCTTTCCAGTGACTGTTGCTGCCAGCGCACCTACGATTCCTATCAACCCAAAATAACCAGCGACATCACTTCCATAATTAAAGGATTCTTCCAGCAGGAAAACGAGCGTTGTCCAAAATACGCTTATCGCAGCAAAACCCAATCCGCCGCGCAGCGCGGCAACTCTTACGGTTGGTTCTGTTTTGAAATAATGTGCAATAGATTTGAATAAACTCCAATAGCTGCCTTGATAGGTAGGATTCAATTTTGGCAACTTATAGTGGAGTAGGATAAATAGTAGAACCATTAATCCTGTAGCTACATAAAATATCGCTCGCCATCCATAATATTCTCCAACTACACCACTAAGCGTACGGCTTCCCAATATACCAATGAGTAGGCCACTCATAACGATCCCAATTGCACGACCTCTATGCGCTTCTTCTGATAATCTGGCTGCCATGGGAACAAATAACTGTGGAATGACTGAAGCAAATCCTATAACGAAGCTACTGGCGATTAGAACATAAATGTTATTTGCTAAGGCTGTAACTAGCAACGAGATGATCAAGATTAGGAAATCGTATTTTAGAATCAGTTTGTTTGAAAACTTATCTCCCAAGGGTATGATAATCAACAATCCCACGGCATAACCCAATTGTGTAGCCAGCGCCACATTACTTGCTGATGCTTGGGAAACATCTAAATTTTGGGCAATCAGATTAAGTAGCGGCTGATTGTAGTAGATGTTAGCCACCACTAATCCAGCAGATATACTCATCAAATAGAGTACAGTATTGGATAGTTTTGGTTCGGCAGTTGGATTTTCACTCATGACCCGCAAAATTCCGTTGTTTTAGAACGGCGAGTTGGTAAGATTAAGTGAAATTATCAATTATGATTACACATTGCCATAACGAGATCTCTGACTGCAACTTTCATAGCATACAAAGGGAGAACTCTAGTGCTGAAGCTATTTTTAGAACCCAAATTTGTAGCGAAACTTTCATATCTACCATTGAGCATTTGATAATTTAATTCTATATCTGAGTTTACTTTATAGTAATCCTTTTTACCAATTACAGTGGCTATTCTAAGGTTTGCCTTGGCAATATTTTCATCAGTAAAACCTAGCTGGTTTACTAATTTAATTTCAACGTCCGTGATGCTATTAATTTCATTCACAACTTCTATGAAATCAGCTTTTAATTCTGCAAATTCCTTAGGTGTTAGAGGTCTACTAGGCGCTGTATTATATAAACTTAGATAATCTGTGGGTCTGGTTTCATCAATGCTTATCCATATCTCCTTGTCACATTTTAAATCTTCAAATATCCTTTCAGTATTACCTCTTGAAGCGCTACAACTGGCCATTAAAAAAACAAGCAATAGAAAAGAAAGTTTGATTATACCTTTTATCATTTTAATAATTTATTTAATAGCGGCTTCAGCACATCGCTCACCATCCATCGCGGCACTAACGATACCACCAGCATAACCGCCACCTTCACCGCATGGGAAAAGATTGGAAATTTGCGGGTGTTCCAATGTATCATTTCTGGGAATTTTTACTGGTGAGGATGTTCGGGATTCAACGCCTACAATATTAGCCTCGTTCGTATTGTAACCGTGCATTTTGTGACCAAAGGCAGCAAAGCCTTTTCTCAGTCGGCTACCTAGATGTTTGGGCAATAAGCTATGCAGTGGCGCGCTCAATAATCCTGGCTGGTATGAACTTTCATTTAGACTTGTTGAAAGTTTGCCGTCCACAAAATCGGTAAGGCGTTGTGCTGGTGCGGTTTGGGATTTGCCACCAGCTGTGAAGGATAAATTTTCCAAACTTTTTTGAAATTCTAATCCAGCGAGTGCGCCGTGATGTGCAAAGGATCTCAAATCTTCATCTGCATTGATTTCTACAACAATGCCACTATTTGCAAATTTGTTGTTTCTGCGGGATGGCGACATACCGTTGACGACGACCTCGCCAGCTTCAGTGGCTGCTGGGACAATAAAACCACCAGGACACATACAGAAGGAATACACTCCACGACCTTTTACCTGTTGTACCAGACTATAAGCAGCAGCAGGCAAAACATCAGGTCGCTCCATCCCACAATTGTACTGGATGGAATCTATGATGTGTTGTGGATGCTCCACACGCACGCCCATTGCAAATGATTTGGCCTCAATAGCAATTTCCTTTTTACGCAACAATTCAAAAATATCCCTAGCGGAATGTCCCGTTGCAAGAATCACCTTATCGACACTCATTTCCTTTCGATCATCCAGAATGAGTGCAGTTATTTGATTTTGGTTGAGGATAAAGTCGGTCACTTTGGTTTCAAAATGAATCTCGCCGCCATAGTTGAGGATCGTCTCGCGTATACGCTGAATGATTTTAGGAAGTTTATTCGTTCCTATATGAGGATGTGCATCTACCAATATTTCATTGGTTGCACCGTGGAAAACGAGGTTTTCAAAAATGCGTCTCACGTCACCGCGTTTCAAGCTGCGTGTGTATAGCTTACCATCACTATAGGTTCCTGCGCCACCTTCACCAAAGCAGTAATTGGAATCAGCATCTACCACATGATCTTGATTGATAGCCTTGATGTCCCGGCGTCTTTTTTGAACGTCTTTACCACGTTCGAGAACAATGGGTTTAAAACCTAGCTCAATACAACGCAGCGCTGCATACATTCCCGCAGGACCAAAACCTATGATATGAATTTCCTTAGCCTTAGAAATATCCTGATAATCAAAATGATATTCAGATTCTTTGGGAAGCTCTTCATTGATATAAACGGCTAGTTTATAATTGAACACTACCACTTTCTTGCGAGCATCAATCGATTTGCGTAAAACCACAACTCCTGTAATCTTAGAAATATCCTCACCTAAGAATAAAGCAGCTCTCCGTCTAATATCTGGATCCTGTTGCTCTTCTGGTAAGGTAACCCGCAGTTGTATTTCTTTGATCATGGGTCAAAGTTAGGGTATAACCAGCTCAAAATTGGTGTGACTTATTTCCTTAATGATTAGGTTTTAAATTAAAAAAGGATACCTGTAAAATGATGTTTAGTTGTTACGCTTTCGCGAAAGCGAACTAAATCAAGCACTCTACAGATATCCAGCACTATAGGCTAATTTAAAATTTACCCTTTCAACAAATAAAATTTTAGTGCTTCATAGCAAAGACTTTTGAGGTTAGTTTTAATTGAGTTATTAGATATTAAGGCGCTTCAAATCTTATGTCATCTATGAAGTAGATGTCCGTCGTTGAAGTGTTTGTTTCTCCAGCGTTGAAGAATAGAACAAGTGCATCGTTCGCATCACCAATCGCATCGCTGAAATCAAAACTTAATTCTGTCCATTCTCCAGTTACAGTTATGTCTGCAAAGACCTCTAATGGTGTGCCACCTTCAAGTTTTGCCAGCACAGGTACAGGAACTTTTGCATCCTCAAAATTGATTTGGTAAACTCGCTATAATCGACCGTAAACCTTATTTTTAGTATCATGAAATCAATTTTACTTTTTCTCGCTTGTAGCTTGACTATCCACGCTCAAGACAATTACTTCCCACAACGCCATGCAGATTGGGAACAAATTTCTACAGATGATGCTCAGATAGATGCAAAGAAGCTGGAAGATGTTATCGCTTTCGCGAAAGCGAATGAATATTCAGGCTCTAGAGATTTACGAATTGCCATCCTCGACGGATTCAAAACCGAACCCTTCCATGAGATTCAAGGCCCAACCAAAAAGCGTGGTGGTCCAGTAGGTATGATTCTCAAAAAAGGAAAGTTGGTCGCCAGTTGGGGCGATACCAAGAGAGTGGACATGACTTTTTCTGTTACCAAAAGCTTTCTATCAACCGTTGCAGGTATCGCTGTGGATAAAGGTTTAATCAAGAGCGTTAATGATACGGTCGCAAATTATGTATGGGATGGTACCTTTGCGGGTAGACAGAACAGCCAGATTACCTGGAGTCAATTATTGCAACAAAATAGTGCCTGGCAGGGAACGCTTTACGGCGGTAAGGATTGGGCAGACCGTCCACCTCGTGATGGCGATATCGATGACTGGCAGTACGCACAACCTGCACAGCCAGGAACGATAATGGAATACAACGATGTGCGTGTCAATGTTCTAGCTTACAGTTTACTGCAGGTTTTTAGAGAGCCATTACCTCGAGTGCTCAAGAAGAATATCATGGATAGGATAGGAGCATCAACGACCTGGCGCTGGTATGGTTATGACAACGCATGGGAGACTATTGATGGCTTACAAATGAAGAGCGTGACTGGTGGCGGCCATAGCGGTGCTGGAATGTTTATCAATACAGAAGATATGGCACGTTTTGGTTTGTTATTCCTCAATAATGGCCAATGGAATGGAGAGCAACTTATTTCTAAGGAATGGATTGAAATGGCTACAACTCCTTCAACACCAGAACCTAATTATGGTTTCATGTGGTGGCTCAATGCAGATGGACGTCGCCAGTGGGATGGCGTGGATCAAGATGTTTTTTATGCGGCAGGTTTTGGAGGTAATTTTATCGTCATCGACCGTAAAAATGATCTAGTGGTCGTGACGCGATGGTTGGAGCCTAATAAAATAGGAGAGTTCATGAAATTATTGAATACAGCGTTTTAGTTCGCTAACTAGTATGGTCTTCCATGATATCGTTTTCATGGCTTTCCTGATCTCGATATGTCATTAATATATAAACCAAAAAGGAAAGAACGATTCCAGCTAGGATGAACTCTGCTTTTGGTAATAAAAGTGATACTCCAGCTATTGCAAGGACAACGGCAGTTCTAATAATTCTACTTTTCATATACTGCGGTCTGTTGATGGCATAGGCAGTTTGTTTACCCACATAGAGCAATATCATTCCAGATATCGCCATGATTCTAAAATCATATAGATCCAGATCGTTGAGAATGGCATGTCTAATAGTATTTGCTAGAACTGAAAAGGACATGAATACAAATAACTGGGAATAAATAATACCAGTACCATATTTATCCCTGCCACTTTCTATAAGAAATCTTAAGGAGCCAAAGTATATCCACCAAATCATCGCTATGATGGAAAATCCTAGAATTCCCGCGGTGATATTCATGGGAGCCCATTCCACTTTGGTGAGCCCATAGGACAGACTTATTACAGATTCTCCCAGCAATACGATAGCGAGTAGGCCTATGCGTTCTACCAAATGTTCCTTATTAACAGGTTGGGTGGCCTTGCTTGCATTCAATGCCGTCTGGATAATCACGATCTCAAGAATAATACTTATCACTAGAACAATAGCAGCTATTTCATAATGCAAAAAGATGCCTGAAAGCGCCAGTAAGGTGCCGCCTATTATTGCAGCCACAATCCTCTTGCTTATTTCCCTGTCATTGACAGCCATGATGTCTGTAATGTAAATCACGGCAGCACATAATTTCACGATTCCATAAATTATAAGAAAAGTAACGTGATCGTTTTCTATGCCTTCGTTTAGGGTCGTGGACAAGATTATCAGCAGGAACATCAATAGCAATGTCAATACCTTGTGCAGAGTTCGATCGCATTTAATACGATTGGAGAAAGACGTGTGCAATGTCCATACCCACCAGAATGGAAGGAACAAAACAACAAATGTAACCGCGGTCTCTAGCGATATGAAAGATTGATCAGTTTCTGCAAGAATGTGAGTCACTTTACCTAGAGCAACCACAAAAATCAGATCAAAGAAGAGTTCGAGCCAGGTGGCCTTTCTATTTTCCATTTAAAATAATATCAAAACTTAATGTTGGATAAAGCATTTCTTAATTTAATAATTGTGATTGTAGTGGATTTCGCTTTCGCGAAAGTGAACAGCCAAAACCTAAAGATCGCTGTTTTAACTTAGTTAAATTGAGTAATCAAAGGAGACAGGCACTAGCTACTAAAAAATCATTACAAATATCGTTGCCGGACCAACTCCTCATTAACAAAAAAAGTCCCTTCACAAGGAAAGGACTTTTGGTTACTTATATACGGTTAAGAATTAATCATCCTTGACGTCATAGCGATCAAGCATCATTACTTTATCCCAAGCCTTGACAAAATCTTGAACAAACTTTTCTTGTGCGTCATCAGCAGCATAAACTTCTGCGATGTTGCGCAATTGTGAGTTCGAGCCGAAGATCAAGTCACAGCGAGTAGCGGTGTATTTGGTAGATCCGTCTTTGCGGTCATTGATATCAAACAATAGTTTACTGGAGCTTTTAGGCTTCCACTCGTAATCCATACTCGTCAGCACCTGGAAAAAGTCGTTTGTCAACTGACCTGGACGTTCTGTAAAAACACCATGTGCAGAATGATCATAGTTCTGACCCAATACTCGTAGACCACCAGTCAATACCGTCCATTCTGGAGCTGATAGATTCAATAGATTAGCGCGGTCCATAAAGATTCTTTCTGGATTTACTCGATAACCTACACCGTTATTGTGGTAATTTTTAAACCCGTCAGAAACTGGTTTGAGCCAGTCAAAACTTTCCACATCGGTTTGATCTTGAGTGGTATCCATTCTTCCTGGAGTAAACGGAACTTTGATGGCATTACCACCATCTTTTGCCGCTACTTCGATTGCAGCACATCCGCCAAGGACAATAAGGTCAGCTAGGGAAACTTTTTTGTTTCCTACTTGTGGACTATTGAAATCATTTTTGATGACTTCTAGAGCACCTATCACTCGGTTTAATTCCTCAGGTCGATTCATTTCCCAATCCTTCTGTGGTTGCAGGGCTATTCTCGCACCATTAGCACCACCACGTTTGTCAGAATGGCGATAAACAGAAGCTGCAGACCATGCCGCAGAAACCAACGCCGAAATACTCAGACCTGAATCTAAAATTCTTTTTTTCAACTCATCTATATCTGCATCATTGATCAATTCATGATCGCAAGATGGCACTGGATCTTGCCACAAGAAATCCTGTTCAGGCACTTCAGGACCTAGATATCGGTCTTTAGGACCCATATCGCGGTGTGTTAGTTTGTACCAGGCTTTCGCAAATGCCTGAGTGAAATAATCAAAATCATTCATGAACTTCTCACAAACCTTGCGATAGGCAGGATCTACCTTTAAAGCAATATCTGATGTCATCATCATCAAATCGTCCATTTTTCCATCAATGTGTGCATCTGGAGTTTTAGGAGCATTGGGATCTGTAGGCGTCCACTGACCAGCACCTGCTGGACTTTTCTTTTGATGCCACTCAAACTTGAATAAGTTGGTCAAGTAGTCATTATCCCATTGAGTAGGATTGGGAGTCCATGATCCTTCAATACCATTGGTACTTGTGTATTCTGCGTTTCCTGTTCCTACTGGATTGTGCCATCCAAAGCCTTGCTCCTCTATTGAAGCAGCTTCTGGGGCAGCACCTATTTTAGCAGCAGGCACGGCACCATGGCTTTTCCCAAAGGCGTGTCCACCAGCTACTAAAGCAACTGTTTCTTCATCATCCATCGCCATACGCTTGAATGATTCTCTGATATTACGAGCAGAATCCATTGGATCCATGTTACCGCCAGGTCCTTCTGGATTTACATAAATTAAATTGGAATGAGTCGCCGCCAGCGGATTCTCTAAATCATGGTATTCTTCTTTTGGTCCACCTACCCAGCGCAATTCTGGACTCACCATCTCATCGGGATGACCTAAGCGATCTGTGGATCTTGGATGTTCATCAAATGGTTTTCCATCCCAGAATTCAGGACCCCAGTACGTGCTGCGATCTGGTTCCCAAGCATCACGACGACCACCAGCAAAACCTAAGGTTGGGAAATTCATTATCTCCAAAGAACAGTTACCGGTAAGTACAATCAAATCTGCCCATGAAAGAGCAGCACCATATTTTTTCTTTATTGGCCAGATCAATCTTCTGGATTTATCAATGTTTCCATTGTCCCACCACGAATTGATAGGAGCAAAACGCTGCATAGCTTGTCCAGCACCACCACGACCATCTGCTATTCGGTATGTACCGGCACTATGCCAAGCCATACGTATCATCTGTGGTCCATAGTTGTTATAATCTGCCGGCCACCAGTCTTGTGAGCTAGTAAGTGCTTCCTTAATATCTTTTTTCAACTGTTCATAATCAAGGCTGTTGAATGCCTTTTTATAATCTTCATCGCTTAATGGATTTGCAATAGGTTGGTCATGGTGCAACATGCTTACTTGCAAACGGTTGGGCCACCAATCATCTGATAATGGCGGTGTTCCCATCGCGCCACCTATGCGTGTGCCTCTAAAGGGACATTTTTCTAAATTCTCTGGGTTATCTATGTATTTCATTTAAAGTTTTTTCAATTAGTAAAAGCATTAGGAAATGATTTATACTTCAACCTGTTCGGAGATATAGTAAAAATCTTACGCCTTTAGTAAAATTAGCGGATCAATGGAAGACTAAAAATCTTGAAATGCCAAATTTGAATTAAAACCTCGCATCTGAGTGCTTATCGAGAAATTTTAGTGTTGAAAATATAGTTTTATGCAGTAATCAAACGTATGAACAGAATTATTAAAAATAAGTCATTGGCAGTATAAATATATCTTTATCTACAAAGCATTAGAGCTTAAAACAAATAAGCCCTATGCTCATTATCGAAACAAAGGACTTAAAATCTATTCGATTTAATTAATACTCCATTCCATGCGGGTTAATCACAAATTTCTTTGCAGCACCACTATCAAAATCGGCATAGCCTTTAGGTCCATCTTCAAGGCTTATGACTTGGACATTTACCGCTTCGGCTATTTTGATTTTATCATGCATAATGGCTTGCATTAAGTTGCGATTGTATTGCATAACAGGACATTGTCCTGTATGGAAGTGGTGGGATTTTGCCCAACCTAATCCTATTCTAATGCTTAAACTACCAGCTTTGGCCGCTTCGGTTTTTGCTCCTGGATCTCCAGTAACGTAAAGTCCAGGAATACCTATGCCACCTCCAGCTCTTGTAACCGTCATAGCGTCATTAAGAACTGTTGCTGGTTGCTCTTCTGCATTTTGTCCGTGACCTTTTGCCTCAAAGCCGACGCAATCCACGGTACAATCAACCTCGGGAATACCTAATATTTGCTCGATTTGCTCACCAAGAGTCGCGTCCTTTCTCAAATCCACAGTCTCACAGCCAAAGCTTCTGGCTTGTTCTAAACGCTCGGGAATCATGTCACCAACAATTACCACTGCTGCACCGAGTAAATGACAGGAAGCAGCACAGGCAAGACCTACTGGGCCAGCTCCTGCCACATAAACTGTTGCTCCAGGTTTTACACCAGCGGTCACAGCACCATGATATCCAGTAGGAAGAATATCAGAAAGCAAAGTCAAATCGCGAATCTTTTCCATCGCAGCATCTTTGTTTGGCAGCTTCAGAAGATTAAAATCTGCATAAGGAATCATTACATATTCTGATTGACCACCTAACCATCCACCCATATCAACATATCCATAAGCTGCTCCTGGTCGCTCGTCATTGACATTAAGACATATGCCCGTTTGTTGTTCTTTACAATTGCGACATCTTCCGCAAGCGATATTAAATGGCACAGATACAAGATCTCCTATATCCATAAATTCTACATCACGTCCCTTTTCAATAACCAACCCAGTGATTTCATGACCAAGAATGAGACCCGAAGGCGCAGTGGTTCTACCTCTAACCATGTGTTGATCACTACCACAAATATTTGTTGCTACTACTTTGAGAATAACGCCATGATGACATTTACGATCTCCCAACGCTAGCTTAGGATAGCTAATATCTTGAACTTCTACTACACCTGGTTTGATGTAGACTATACCTTTATTAGTTGCCATATTTTAATTTTTAAATGTGAAAAATGCGACGACTATCGTGCATTAAAGTGATAAAACTTATGAGATCGCTTTTGTTCCAGCCTCGGCTACAGTATGGTCATTTTCTACAGAACTTCCACTCACGCCGATAGCGCCAATAATGTTACCAGAAGCATCTTTCACAGGGATACCTCCGGGAAAAGTTATAAGTCCTAAGTTGGAGTGTTCTATATTGAATAGTGGTCCACCGGGCTGTGAAAGTTCCCCTATTTGCCCTGTATTCATATCAAAGAAGCGAGCGGTTTTAGCCTTTTTAATGGATATATCTAAAGATCCTAACCAGGCGCCATCCATTCTTGCAAACGCAATAAGATTTGCACCAGAGTCTACCACTGCAATATTCATTTTTGTATCTATTTCAGTGGCTTTAGATTTTGCACTTGAAATCATTTTTTCTGCCTGGGCTAGTGTAATGTTCATAATCTGTTGTTTTAAAAGTTATTGATCCTTTAAAATTAAGATTAAGGATGACTGATTACTTATGAATTAAGGTCATAAATTTATGAAAAAAGGTCAATTAAAGAGATGTAGATATGACAGTACATCAAATTTCTGAAGGGCTACATCCAAATTTATTTTTAAAAGCAGTACTGAAATTAGACAAATTGTTATAACCATAATCTAGATAAATATCAGAAGGTTTTACTTCCTTATTTTCCAGAGCTTCCTTTGCTTTGTTTAATCTTTGAGATTGAATCCATTTGCCTGGTGATGTACCGTATTCACTTATAAATTTGCGTTTGAAGGTAGATAAACTCATGTTGCATAAAAATGCGATTTCCTCAAGTTTCAAGTTAAAATGAAGTTTTGCTTCCACGATTTTTTTGAATGGAGAAACTTCTTTAAGAATCAAAGAATGTAAATATTTTTCGAAAGCACTGCCGTATTTATTTATCAAATAGAGTAGCAATTCATCAAATTTTGTAGACAGAAGGTTTTGTTTTAAAGAATTAGGTAGTTTTCCAATCTCTGATAATGAATTTAGGTAAGAAATAATATAGTCATCATTACCTATAATAAAATAGGGTAGCGATGATTCTGCGGATTGCTGTTTTTTACAATTTTTGGCTAAGAATTCTTTGATTCTATCTTGAGAGAAGAAAAGCAATTTACAATAATAGATCTCTTCAGTTTCTAAAAGTTCTGTCCACAACCAATTTCCTTTTTTTAAAAGTAATGATTGGTCTTTATTTACCGCGACCGAATTCCCTGGGAAATGAATCTGTTTCTTACCAATCTGTAAAAAGCTGAACATGTTCATTCCAAGATTCACTTTACTCTTAACCACATCATTTGTCATTTTGAAATCATAAACAAACAAGTCTGGTTCACTTGCTTTATTGTTAAGATAGATTTCAGGAATATTGGCTATGGACATAAATAGATAAAGCTAAATTAATTGAGGTTTAGAAAATTTTCAGACTTAATTAAAGTCTAGAACAACTTTTTCCTCATGGAAAGAATCCCGATGGAACAACCCGTAAAGACCATTATCATAACTAAACCGATGGTGGTTTGCCCATAAATTAATTTACCTATGGCAAAAAGCAAACTATAAACTCCGGCAACACCTAAAAGAAACGCAATGGTTTTATACTGAAAGTTGTGAAACTTGGACTCATTGCCAAAAATTGCCTTATCAAAAGCCGCTAGCTTATACTTGCCGCTGGGTTGGGTGAAAAACGTAACGGTGAGCCAGGCGATACTTGTGACCAGTACATTTAGACAAATCTTCTCATATCCAGCCATATCTGGAAATAGTGCACCATCCAGTCGTGCATTAATGAAGAATGCTATCGCCATGAGAAATGACACTAGCATTGCAGTAATCTCAGACCATGGATTGATGCGGTACCAGAACCATCGCAGGATAAATAACAACCCAGAACCTGCACCTATCTGTATGACGAGGTCGAAAGCATCTTTTGCCTCTTCCAGTACCAGCGCCAGCAACCCTGCAAGTACCATCATGATAATAATGGATATACGACCGGTAATAATCTTTTGCTTTTCGCTCGCTGTTTTGTTGATGAACCTGGCGTAGAAGTCATTGACAATGTAGCTGGAACCCCAATTGAGGTGCGTTGAAATCGTACTCATAAAAGCAGCCACTAATGACGTGACTACAAGTCCCAAAAGACCGGCTGGCAAAAACGTCAACATAGCTGGGTAACTTAGGTCGTTTTTAATGAATTGGCTGCCTAGATTAGGAAAAGCTGTTGCTAACGCGTCAAGATTAGGGTAGATAATTAAGGAAGCCAGACCTATAATGATCCACGGCCATGGTCTCAATGCATAATGTGCCAGATTAAAGAAAAGTACCGCCCAGGTGGCATTCTTTTCATCTTTGGCCGCGAGCATACGCTGTGCAACGTAGCCACCGCCACCAGGTTCGGCGCCTGGATACCAGGTGCTCCACCATTGAACAGCAATGGGAATGATGAAGATTCCCATGAGTAGATCTGTATTTGAAAAGTCGGGTAGGAGGTTGATCTTATCTGCCACGTTGGGATGTGTGATAAGATTTTGCATACCGCCTATTTGCGGTAGGTCTAAAATGTAAACCGTTGCCCAGATAGAACCTACCATGGCAATAATGAACTGAATAAAATCTGTAATAAGAACACCTTTCAAACCACCTAGAAGCGAATATGCCACCGTCACCACACTTGCAATGATTAAAGTGCGTCCAGCGGTAAACCCAAACATCACGTGACCTATTTTAATCGCTGCTAGACAGACGGTTCCCATGATGATAACGTTGAAGATCACACCTAGATAAATCGCACGAAATCCTCTCAAAAATGCCGCACTCTTACCATCATATCTCAACTCATAGAATTCGAGATCTGTAGTAATACCACTACGGCGCCACAATCTTGCATAGAAGAAAACGGTCAGCATTCCTGTAAGCAAAAAAGCCCACCATTCCCAGTTTCCTGCGACACCAGTTGTTCTAACGATTCCCGCCACAAGGTTAGGAGTATCTGCTGCAAAGGTGGTAGCTACCATGGATACACCCAGTAACCACCAGGGCATATTACGACCAGAAAGGAAAAAGGAGTCGGCACTTTTGGAGCTTTTGCGGGAAACGACTATTCCCACCACTAGCGAAATCACAAAAAATCCAATGATTATTGCGAAATCAACAAATTCTAATACCATAAACAGGAAACTTATTAACTATAACGTTTTAGTTGCGTTGAATAGCTAAATATAATGAGATTTATATGCCAGAAACGTCATTCTTTAATAGATTAGCTAGGAATTTATCAAAAACTAATGACAAAAAACATTCAGAAGATAGGAGTAATGACTTCTGGTGGTGATTCACCAGGTATGAACGCAGCAATACGTTCTGTAGTGCGTACGTGTGCCTATCACAAGCTAGAATGCATAGGAATATATAGAGGATATCAAGGGTTGATTGAAGGAGATTTTAAGCCCATGGATGCTCGTAGTGTGAACAACATCATCAATAAAGGTGGTACTATCTTAAAGAGTGCGAGATCTAAGGAATTTAGAACTAGAGAAGGTCGTGATACCGCTTTCGCGAAAGCGAAACAACAAGGACTTGATGCAATAGTAGTCATAGGTGGTGATGGTAGCTTTACAGGAGCCATGATATTCTCAGAGGAGAATGATTTCCCGGTGATGGGAATTCCAGGAACTATCGATAATGATATTTATGGAACCTCATCTACTTTGGGATATGATACTGCGATCAATACGGTAGTTGAAGCGATTGACAAAATCAGGGATACCGCAAGTTCTCATAACCGACTTTTCTTTGTTGAAGTTATGGGACGTGACGTAGGGAATATTGCCCTTAACGCTGGCGTTGGAGCAGGAGCAGAAGAGATCTTGATACCTGAAGAAAACCTGGGAAGAGACAGATTGCTCGAGAGCTTGAAACGTAGCCGTAAATCTGGTAAATCATCCAGTATCGTAGTAGTGGCAGAAGGCGTGGAGAGCGGCGAAAATGTATTTGCCCTTAAGGATTATGTGGAAGAAAATCTTCCAGAATATGAAGTACGTGTTTCCGTTTTGGGACACATGCAGCGTGGTGGTTCTCCATCCTGCTGGGATCGTGTGCTTGCGAGCCGCATGGGTGTGAAAGCCGTAGAAAGCCTAATGGAAGGCGATTATAATAATATGGTGGGAATTCAGGACACAAAAATTGTCCTTTGTCCGCTGGAGAAAGCAGTAAAAGGTAAAACAGACATTGATAAAGAATTGATAAGAGTAAGTGATATTATGACCACATAAAATGGTTATGATTTTAAGGTTATCTTGTAAATCAATGAAAATAGATTAATAAAAATGACTGCCTAGAGCAGCAACTAATAATTAAAGATTAATAACATGAGTAAGAAATTGAGATTAGGAATTAACGGATTTGGACGCATAGGACGCATCGTTTTTAGAGCAACACTAGAACGTGAGAACGTAGAGGTGGTAGCGATCAATGATCTTGTAGATGTAGAGCAACTTGCCTACCTATTGGAATATGATTCCGTTCATGGACGTTATGGTGGTACGATCGAGATCAAAGATGGAAATCTTATCATCGATGGTGTACACGTAAGAGTAACTGCAGAGCGTGATCCAAAAAACCTTAAATGGGATGAAGTAGATGTTGACGTTGTTGCAGATTGTACAGGAATCTTCACAGATCTTGACACGGCACAAGCTCACATCGATGCTGGTGCTAAGAAAGTAGTAATTTCTGCTCCTTCTAAAACGGCTCCTATGTTTGTTATGGGCGTTAACGATTCAGAATTGACCGCAGATCACAAGATTGTTTCAAATGCATCGTGTACGACCAACTGTCTTGCACCTATGGCTAAAATTCTTGAAGACAACTTTGGTATTGAAGAGGCATTGATGACTACCATCCACGCAGCTACTGCTACACAAGCAACGGTTGATGGACCTAGTAAAAAGAACTATAGATTAGGAAGAAGTGCGATGAATAATATCATCCCAACTTCTACAGGTGCTGCGGTTGCGGTAACTAAGGTACTTCCTGCTTTGAAAGGTAAATTGACTGGAATGGCGTTCCGTGTTCCAACGGCAGATGTTTCTGTGGTGGATCTTACCGTGAAACTTTCTAAGGATACCTCATTGGAAGAAATTAATTCCGCTTTCGCGAAAGCGGCATCAGGAGCAATGAAAGGTGTTGTAGGTTATACAGATGAGCCTGTTGTTTCCCAAGATTTCGTAAGTGATGCAAGAACCAGTATCTACGATGCTGGAGCAGCGATAGAGCTTAATCCATCCTTCTATAAGTTGGTGAGCTGGTACGACAATGAATTCGGTTATTCCAATAAATTAGTAGACCTAGCTGAAAAAGTAAATTCACTATAATAATTACTAAAAAGGCTGTTGGAATTTGATCTAACAGCCTTTTTTGTATCTTGAAACCAACAAAACCATTACCATGATATTATTAACTGACAGTGGATCAACAAAATGTGATTGGATAGCCTTATCTGATGATGGCGAGCAATTGTTTAAGGCTCGTACAAGAGGTATGAATCCAGCTATTCTATCTGTGGAAGATTTACAACAGCGATTAGAAGAAAGTGAGGATCTAGTAAAAAACAGAGACAAAGCCACCAAGGTCTATTTCTATGGAGCTGGTTGCGGTACTGAAAAACCTAGAATGGCGCTTCAAGCTTTGTTAACCACCTATTTCAAGAATGCTGATGTTGTGGTAAAAGAAGATACTGCCGCCGCTGTATATGCCGCGGTAGGCGATGAGCCAGGTGTGGTATGTATTCTGGGAACTGGATCCAATTGTTGTTATTCAGATGGTAAAAAATTGCATCAAAAGGTAGTCTCGTTAGGATATACCTTAATGGATGAAGCCAGTGGGAACTGGTATGGAAAGGAACTGATAAGAGATTACTATTTTAAAAACATGCCAGAGAATTTGAGAAAGGAATTTTCTGCAGCTTATGATATGAGCGATGATCATATCAAGTATAATCTATACAAGCAACCTAATCCAAATGCTTTCCTCGCAGGACATGCTGAATTTATATTTCAACATCTTGATGAGCGTTATATCAAAAAATTACTACGCCGTGGCCTACGTAAATTTTCTAGGAACATGATCTTACAGTTTCATGAAGAAATTAAATCCTGTGAAGTTCATTTCGTAGGAAGTATTGCACACTTTGCAAAAAGTCGTATTCAGCAAGTGGCAGAAGAATTTGATTATGAAGTTGGAAATATTGTTAGAAGACCCATTGATGGTCTCGTAGAATACCATCGTAGCAAGTTGAATGCCTAGTGAAATTTAATGTACTCGATTTGGAAATTGAAATCGGCTGCATTTTTACTTGATGCTAGGATATTGTATCTCTTAATCGCATTCAATATCGTGTTTAACTTAGGCTTGCGCGTGAGATATTTTGTATGGGTATTGTAAATTTTGAAATCTTCCATTTCAAGGTGCATTGTTCGCCATTTATTAGCTACAATATCAATTTCTATGCTTAGTTTATCTTCCTGCCATGCAGGATTATGTTCTAATTGAAAGTGGTATGGCTGACCGTCTGTCTTTATTTTAAGCTCAATGAATTTATAGTCACTTAAATCATGCTGCTCTTTTTTGGAGCGCAACCCAGCCCAGCCATGATCTAGCGTAGGTTTTAATGTACCGGTAAACTCTAAAAACTCTTCGTGATGAATTATTTCACCTTTAGATAACCCACCAACTACCTCATCTGTGTATTTTGACCAGGTAAGATTTTCTCTTTGGTCTCCGAATAATAGAATATCTGGTTTGGTTGAGTGCATAAGTGTTTTAGAAGGTCTACTTAATATAGTATTCCTTTAGGTATAACTACCATTTTTGAATATAGAATTCTGAATTTTGGGAAGTACTGTTAAAAACGAAATATAACACTCTTTCCTTATCTAGTAATTCCATCTGGAATAAGAACGTGGTATTCTCTAACTTTCTGTAATCAATATCATTTACAATCCACTGTGGATATCCCATAACTTGATTGATTATAGGATTACCGACTAATTCTTGCTTCGTCTTTTTATACAACGTCCACGGTTGACCTGAAGCCATTTTCACGAGTTGCCTATGTTTCTCAAGATCTAGATGAATCAAGGATTCCCACATAGGAAGTGATGGTATTTCTTTCAGGTCGACATCAGGTTTTCGTTCTTCTAAGATGAGCTGCACATTTGACTCATGCTTTTCCAATTGTTCTAGATTAATGTAAAGGTGTAAAATATGATTGGGATGATAGTAGGATTTGTAATAAGGAACTGATTTGCCTTTATTATTATACAATTTTTGTAATCCAGTTGGAGCTGGAGCCTGTTCCAGCGAATATGCTTTTTTAATTAAGGGAGAAATCAACTTTTTTGACTCTTCAAGTTGTTGAGCAGAAATTTGAGCCTCTGTATCTCTTGATTTCATCAGCTCTTCATAATATGTTGAGGAGCGTCCCATGATATTTTGTAAAAATTTCCACATAAATGAAATATACGATATAGGTTGATGTAATGTTGTTCGCCTAGTTTAATCTTAAGAAGACAAAATTAAAATACCCATTTCTGATTAAGAAATGGGTATTTGAAAATGTGTTCAAATTTTGTTTTGACTATTCAGCGGTATCTGTTGCGTTTTCCTCATCAGATTCTTCAGGTTCATTCTCTCTTTCCAATTGACGCTGTAGAATATTGAGTTGCTTTTGCTTCTCCTTTATAATATCCAGCTCCTTTTGTAATGCTGCGATATTCTTGCGTTGTTGTACTAAAAAAGGATTCTTATCATCCTTTGCATTGATGAATTGCAGGTTGTTTTCCAACTGTCGCATCTCATCCTGAATCTCATCTCTACGCTTTCTTAAATAGAAACGTTCGTTTTTGAAATCCCTTTCATCACCTTCTTTAAGGCTATCCAGTTTATTGTTGTACTTCAACATTTCAGCATCGACTGCAGTCATTCCAGCTGCGATAAATTTGGCTTTTACAAGCTTTTCAAACTTATCTTGAATCTGTCTCTTGGAATGTGGAACACGACCTATGGCAGACCATTCCTCCATTAAAGCCTCGACTTGAGATTTCATTGCTTCCTGATCATCTTGAGGTAAAAGATCCTTGATTTTATCGTAGACTTTTAATTTGGCTTCATAATTAGCTACCTCTTCTTTACTTTCTGCATTCCGCTTTGCGTTCTTTTGATCAAAGAATGAATTACAAGCTTTCTGGAATCGTTTCCAGATCTTGTCACTATCTTTTCTAGGTACATGACCTATGGTCTTCCATTGCGCCTGTATGCGCTTCATCGTATCCAGGGATTCCTGAAAGTTACCGGCTTCAGCGTGTTCTTCTGCAATCTTGACGAGTTCCATTTTCTTGTCTAGATTATCCTGCTGCTCTTTTTTCAAGCCTTTGTAATAATCATTCTTGACTTTGTTGAACTCACGAGTCACACCGCGGAATTGATTCCAAAGCTCATTATTGACTTTTTTAGGAGCACCACCTGTAGTAGTGAAAAGTTCACGTAAGGCATTCACCTCTTGCAAACTGTCCTGCCAGGCCTTATGACTATCGCCACCACGATTAACGATCATTTCAATTTCTGCAATGATGTTCTCCTTAATGGTTTGGTTGGTGGCTGCTTGCTTATCGCGCTCTGCATAATATGCCTGTCTGCGATCGTGAATAACATCAGATGCTGCTTTGAATTCTTCCCAGATAGGGTCTCGCATTTCCTTAGCTACTGGTCCAGTATCTTCCTTCCACATGCGGTGAAGTTCCTGTAACTCACGTAAGGCTTTATGAACATTGGGTTCATCAGCTAGTTCTTTTGCTCTGGCAATGATTTTATTGTGAAATTCAAGGTTGCGTTCAAAATCCTTGTCTCGCAGTTCCTTACTTAAAGAAATATAATCGTAGAAGTTTTGCACGTGCAAACGATAATCTTCCCATACGATATTATAAGCATCATGCGGGATACTTCCCGTATTTTTCCAATCATCTTGTAGCTGATTGAATTTTTTGAACGTAGTACCTATATTTTCTTCTTCATCAATCAGGTTTTTAATCCCTTCAATGATGGAGCGTCGCTTCTCTAGGTTCTGCTCTTTTTCCTTTCTTACCTGACGTTGGAATTCGCCGCGTTGCTTGCGATATAAGGCGTGCAAGTCTTTGAACTCTCTACTTTCCTTGTTATCATAGTTGAAGTCTGCAGTGCGTTCTTCTTCTGGAAGTTCTTTCTGTCCTTTATCAAAAGCCTCTTTCTGTTCTGCTTGTAGATCTTTGTCCTTCTGTTCAAAGGCCTTTTCAATTTCTCTTACAGGCTCCTTGATTTTGTTGATGGGATATTCCTGCATCAAGTTGCGCAATTCTTTGGTTAGAACTGCAATAGACATCTCGTTATAATCTTTTTGGTCAGGTGACTTGCGCTTGTTGTCATCATCGCCATCGATGTCGTCATCCTCGTCGTCATCAGACTCTTCATCATCATCCTCGTCCTCATCCACATCAACGATGGGATCCACAGTACTTTCTACTTTTTTCTTTTCTTCAATGATCGCATCCTCGTGGGCATCATCATCATCGTTTTCTTGAGACTTTGTAGTATTGTTACCTTTCTTTGTTTTTTCCTCTGACTCTTTTTCAACCTCGATATGCTCTTGGTCCTTAGTAGATTCAGATTCTTGAATCATCGCATCTTCATGCGTGTTGTCCTCCAGGTTTTCGTTGGCAGGTTTTGTTGATTTTCCGTCTGCTTTTTTAGGCAGGTTATCATTCGTTTCCATGTAATGGTTTTAAAAAGTAGGCAAGATAATTAGAATCTACGGTTGTGGCAATGATAAGGTGGATCACTTATTCCATAGTTCCCATGACTTTTCTGCTTGGTGTACCAGCATTTGATAGCCATTGCTCACACGTGCACCTTGCTGCTGGCCTTTTTTCATAAAAAGAGTCAAGCTAGGATTATAGACCAAGTCATACAATACATGATTGCTGGTTAGATGTTTATAGGGAATGGCAGGACACTGGTCATTATCTGGATGTGTCCCTACTGGCGTGGTATTCACGATTAATTGAACTTGTGACACCACATCTTTATTGAGCGACGCATATCCTATGGTGTGATCATCCTGCGGATTCCTACTCACCTTCAAATAAGGAATTTGCAATGCTTCCAGAGTATAAGCAATTGCTTTTGAGGCACCACCAGTTCCCAGGATAAGTGCGTTACCCGTAATGGGTAGAAATGGCTCCAGTGACTTACCAAAACCGTAGGCATCAGTATTGTGGCCGGTCCAGACGTTATCTTCAATCACCACTGTATTGATTGCACCTATCGCAGCCGCTTCCTCATTGACATGATCAACGATCTGGAGCATATTTTCCTTATAGGGAATCGTCACGTTCAGACCTCTAATGATCTCGTTCTTGCCGTTAGTGGTGCGTTGTTGTTTGTTGTAGAGCACGCTTTCGCGAAAGCGTACTAATTCATCCACACTGCTAATTTCAAAATTGCGGTACTCATGATCGTCCAGTCGTAACTTTTCAAACTTCTCACCGAAATAAGCTCGGGAAAAACTATAGTCCAACCGCGCGCCTATCAGGCCAAAAACACTAGGCGGGATTTGCTCTGTTTCCATAATGATCCAATAAATATACGATGGCAAAACCAACGCCGATTAATAGTATGGCGACCCATGTGTGACCGCTAGTAATGGAAGGCCAGTAACGCTGATAATTCTCTACGATCCTGTTGCCATTATTATCTAATAAGGCGATCCCAAGCTCGTTAATTTTGAAAACCTCACGTTTCCATGGCCAGACAACGCCCAGCGAACCAGTGATAAATCCAATGATAGTTGCATTAGTCTCGTCCCTATAATGCTTGAACGTCCAGCCCAGTAGATGAGAAAAACTGATCAATCCAGCTATCGATCCACCAACAAAAACGAGAAGTATAAGCAACAACTCTGTTTGCATTGGATCATACCACCAGGTAAAATCTCCCTGCAGTGATAAAACGACCGCATTAAGAAAAGCATTGACACTATCAACCATTAATAACACATAGTTCCCAAATAAAATGAGCAGATAACTACCACTCAAACCTGGCAAAGTCATACCAGATATACTCACCATACCGCAAAAGAAAACGAAGAAAAGGTTGGTGTTTTGTGTTGCAGGATCGAGTAGGGAAGTACCTATACCGACCAGTGCGCCAACCATTAAAAACATGACTTTCCTGCTGGTCCAGTCTTCATAACTGCGCGTTAGGTAATAAATGGATCCTAGAATCATTCCAAAAAACGCTGACCAGACCAAAATTGGGAAGTAGGAGATGAGCACGTCAAATCCCAAACTCACTGTGAAATAACTGATCAATTCACCAAGAATTAGTAGTCCTAAAAACCTTCCATTGATGTAGTACATGAAACTGCGCAATCGACCAGAAGCAAGTAGTTTGAGTGCTTTAAAATTTAGTTTTTGAAAAGAGTAGATGAATTCCTCATAAAATCCAGCAACGTAAGCAACGATACCGCCGCTAACTCCAGGAACCTTGTTTGCGGTTCCCATTGCCATTCCTTTGAGGACTAAATAGAATTTATCACTAAGGTTACGTGTAGGTTGCCGCACTTATGCTGGTTTTTTAACTGCCCATTGTTCTAAGATAAGAATAAGCAGGAAACCAATGACAACGAGCACACAAACCCATAATATTTGAGGATCACCAGCAAAATTTTGAGGTAGTATACTCTTCTCCAAAAACGGAACTTCGAGGCCTTTTGAATTCATTCTGGTGCTCAATACCTCTTTCCACGGCCATAATTTATTGAGTGAACCAATCATAAAACCAGTAAGTAAGGCTAAAGTGAGATTTTTCTTGTTTTCAAAAAGCCAGGTCAACGCTCTAGAAAATAATTTGATTCCTAAAATCGCACCTACACCAACGAGTGCCAGATTACCAAGGTTGCTGAAAACTCTGGACCATTCACCAGCTAACAATGACTCAATCAATCCTGTAATTGAATTGAGAACGGTTTGATAACTTCCCAAGAGCAACAATAAAAATGCACCCGAAACTCCTGGTAGAATCATTGCGATGATGGCAATGAATCCAGAAAATAAAAGATACCACCAGCTATCTGGTGCTCCTAAAGGCTCTGCTATAGTGATGAAATAGGAGATGACACTACCCGCGATAATAGCAACAATAGCTAATGCATTCCAGCGATCGATTTGTTTACCTATGTAGAGTATGCTAGCCAGCACCAAACCAAAGAAAAATGCCCATACCAGAACCGGATAGGTTTCCAGTAGATGAGTAATTAATTTGGATAGGCTTAAAACACTAATGGCAATTCCCAACAATAGAGAAATCAAAAAAGCTAGATTGTATTTTACCAGCGTGGCTGTCCAACCTATTCTAAAGAAATCTTTGAGGACAGCAAAGCTTAAATTGTCAATGGTTTTGATAAGCTCCTCATAAATTCCTGTTATGAAAGCAATGGTTCCACCAGAGACTCCAGGAACAACATCTGCCGCACCCATCATCATTCCTTTAAGAGTTACACTTAGGTTTTTTTTAAAGGACATGAGAGTATTTAATAGCGGTTATCGTTACTACCTATGAATTGTTTGCGTGCGATCTGGACCTACACTTACAATCTTGATAGGAATTTCTAACTCTTTTTCTAAAAAGTCGATGTACTCGTTAAGCTCCTTAGGAAATTGAGAAGGATCTGTCATTTTAGTCAGATCTTCTTTCCAGCATGGGAACGACTTATAGACTGGAGTTACATTTTCAGGTTCAATGTTGTACGGCAAGTGCTGGATTTCTTCACCTTTGAATTTGTAGGCGGTACAAACTTTAAGCTCTTTAAATCCTGATAGGACATCGCCTTTCATCATCATTAATTGGGTAACACCATTGACTTGGCAGGTATACTTTAAAGCTACAAGATCCAACCATCCACAACGTCTAGGACGACCCGTTACTGCGCCAAATTCATGACCAACCTTAGCCATTTTTGCGCCAACTTCGTCAAACAACTCTGTTGGGAAAGGACCGCTACCAACTCTTGTGGTGTACGCTTTAAAGATTCCGTAGACTTCACCTATTTGATTGGGAGCAACACCTAATCCTGTACAGGCTCCTGCTGCTGTGGTATTTGATGATGTTACAAACGGGTAAGTTCCAAAATCAATATCGAGTAAGGATCCCTGAGCACCTTCTGCTAGGATGCTTTTTCCATTTTTTTGCGCTTGCTGCAAATATTCTTCAGAATCAATAAAGGTTAATTCTTTCAAGCGTTCTACAGCGGCAAAGAACTCTCTTTCCATCTCGTTAAGATCGTATTGAATATCTACATCATGGAAGCTAATCAACGCTTCATGCTTATTAGCCAGCGCACGATATTTGTCTTTCCAGGTATCCATTTCAAGATCGCCTATACGTATCCCATTACGGCCTGTTTTGTCCATGTATGTTGGACCTATTCCTTTAAGCGTAGAACCAATTTTTGCTTTGCCTTTTGAAGTTTCAGAGGCTGCATCAAGCAATCTGTGCGTTGGTAAGATGACATGTGCCTTTCTGGAAATGATTAATTTCTTCTTATAATCAATATTAAATTGATCCAATCCGTCTAGCTCCTGAACAAAAACCACCGGATCGATAACAACACCGTTTCCAATCACATTGATAGAATCCTCGTGAAAAATCCCAGAAGGGATCGTTCTTAAAACATGTTTAATACCATCAAATTCTAAGGTGTGTCCGGCATTCGGGCCACCTTGAAATCTAGCGATGATGTTATAGTTTGAAGTAAGTACGTCTACAATCTTTCCTTTTCCCTCGTCGCCCCATTGAAGACCGAGCAATAGATCTACTGCCATTATTTTTTGTTTTCGGTTGTGTTTTTGACGCCGTAAAAATATAAAGAATGGCTGGCAATCTTGACATCAAACACCTCTTCAATTGTCTTTTTTATCGACTCAATTCTAGGGTCACAAAACTCAATAACCTCGTTGGTATCTTGAATGATCAAATGATCATGCTGCCTGTCAAAATAAGACTTCTCATAATGAGATTGATTCTGACCAAATTGATGTCTACGTACAAGTCCACAATCCAATAATAATTCGATCGTATTATAAAGCGTAGCGCGACTTACACGGTAATTTTGCTCTTTCATTTTGATATAGAGAGACTCCACATCAAAGTGTTCTTCACTGGCATAGATCTCATCCAGAATGGCATAACGTTCCGGAGTTTTTCTATGCTTGTTATCGCTTAGAAATTGGGTAAAAACCCCTTTTACTATTTCTTGTTCTCTCTCTAGATTGTTGATAATTTCTTTCATTTGATCATGATCTGGTTACCTTGTCGATACCATTAATTTTATTCAAGTTCTGCATGAGCTTTGTCAGCATATTGATATTGGGGACTACGACTGTAATTTGCCCTTTAAAAACACCGTCGTCACTAGTAAAGCTTATATTTCTAATGTTGACATGCATGTTTTCAGAAATTAGCTGGGTGATTTGTTGAACAAGTCCCATACGATCAATGCCTTCCAGCTTGAGATCTGCGCGATGTTCTTTCTGAGAAGAGTCAATCCATTTTGCTGAAATAATCCTGTACGCATATTTACTTTGCAGACTTATCGCATTTGGGCAGTTGTTCTTATGAACCTTGATTCCTTCACTCACCGTTGTAAACCCAAAAACCGAATCACCAGGAATAGGGTTGCAACATTTGGACAGTGTATAATCTAAGGTTGCTTGTTCTTTACCAAAAACCAATTCATCATAGTTCTGGGTAACTTCTTCTTTGTATAAATCAGTATTCTCTTCCTTCTTGCGCATTTTGCTCTTGAAGAAAGAATACAAGGCATTGCTACGACTGTTAGCATATTCCTTGATCATTTTATTATCAATGTTTCCTGAACCGACTCTATAGAATAAGTCTTGGCTGGTTTTCATTTTAAAGTAAGTCACCATCTCATTGACGGTATTCTCATCCAGCTTTATCTTTTGGGATTTAAGCTTGCGGGTTAGAATAACTTTACCTTCTGCAGCAATGTCTTTCTGATCTTCTTTTAAGGCGCTTTTGATCTTTGATCTTGCCCGTGCGGTCGTTGCATAGTCCAACCAGTTTTTGGTTGGCTTTTGATTATCGCTGGTAATCACATCTACCTGGTCACCACTATTAAGCGTATGTGATAGTGGTACCAGTTTTCCATTCACTCTAGCACCGCGAGTATGCAATCCAACCTCTGTATGAATAGCAAAAGCAAAGTCAAGAGGCGTTGCTCCTTTTGGCAATGATTTGAGTTCGCCTTTAGGCGTAAAAACAAAAATCTCTTTGCTGTAGAGATTCAGCTTGAATTGCTCTACAAAGTCAATCGCATTGGATTCAGAGTTTTCTAGAGCCTCCTGTAGGCGGTTGAGCCATTCATCCAGTCCATCTTCCTCATTTCCCTGTTTGTATTTGTAGTGGGCTGCATATCCTTTTTCTGCGATCTCATGCATACGTTCACTACGAATCTGGACTTCTACCCAGCGGCCGTCAGGACCCATGACGGTAATGTGTAGCGCTTCATAGCCTGTTGATTTAGGTGAGCTTATCCAGTCTCTCAAACGAACTGGATTAGGTCTAAAGTGGTCTGTAACGACACTGTATATTTTCCAAGCTAGAAACTTCTCGTTAGCTCTATCGCTTCTAAAAACAATGCGAACAGCAAACTTATCATAGACCTCATCAAAACTTACATTTTGCTTGAGCATCTTGCGACGTATGGAAAAAACCGATTTAGGTCTACCTTTAATGTAATATTCCAGTCCTTCTTTGTGTAGACTGTCATCAATTATAGAGCTGAATTGCCTGATGTATTCATCCTGCTGCTCCTTGCTTTCCTTTATGGACGTCTGAATATCTTGAAATACCTCAGGTTCTGTGTATTTGAGACCCAGATCTTCAAGTTCTGTTTTAATGTTGTAAAGTCCTAACCTATGGGCAATAGGTGCATAGATGTAGAGCGTCTCGCTCGCAATTTTTACCTGTTTTGCAGGCGGCATGCTGTCCATGGTCTGCATATTATGCAACCGGTCTGCAATCTTGATAATGATAACTCGCACATCATCATTGAGCGTCAACAACATCTTACGGAAGTTCTCTGCCTGGGAAGAGATATCTGCATCGTTTTTGAGATGCATGATTTTAGTCAATCCATCGACGATACGAGCAATCGTTGGATTGAAAAGTTCCTCGATATCTGCCAGCGTGTATTGGGTATCTTCAACAACATCGTGTAGTAGCGCAGCGGCGATTGCAGTGGCATCCAGGCCTATTTGCTTGGCCACTATTTTGGCTACGGCAATGGGATGAAAGATATATGCTTCACCAGATTTGCGACGTTGTGGAGCATGAGCATCTACCGCGATGTCAAACGCCTTTCTAATCAGCTTCTTGTCATCGCTCGACAAGGCTTGATAGCTTATTTTAAGCAACTCCTTGTATTCCTTGGCAATGCGCTTATTTTCCTCTTTTACGGCAGCTTCTGTCATTATAGTAAAAATACATTAGTTTGTGACATCCACCAATACTTACGAGAGCAGTATGTGAGAATGATGAGTTCGCTTTCGCGAAAGCGAGCAATTTTAAGACCACATCGTTAAACGACTTAAATCATACTAAAACCGAATGTTTTTCCTACATTTAATTAATTATGAGTAGATTTGAAACCCCTTTGAATACAGATAGATACAAAACTAATTTGATATGAAAAAGGTACTCATCAAGCATAAGTCCCTACTTAGAAGTAATACCAGATTACCTGAATCAGATCTAAAGGAGTTGATCAATAGATTTAGAAAAGCATCTGAACAGGCGATTCACAAGAATTCCTTTTCTTATCTGCTCAATCTGCATACTTTGAAGTATGAATTTGTCAGCGATTCTTGCGTCGCTTTTACAGGAGTAACTCCGTTAGGATTTAAGCAGAAGGGGCTTGATATTCTCCCTATTATTATGGAACCAGCCGATTTAGAAAAACTGGGTCAATCTTTGTTTCCAGAAATGGAAACCGCCTATAAAGCAATGAATAAAAAAGACAGGTCAAACGCTATGTTTGAACTTTATTATCGCTTTAAAGGACATTCTGGCCAAGATCCCGTATCTATTGTAGAATATACTTCTTATACCAATTATGATGAAAACGGAGAGCCAACTGCATCTACAGGCGTTTGTTATGAGTCTGCGCTTAAAATGAATGGCGTGCGAGGTATCGTTCGGCTACAAACAACCACTGGTCAGGAATTGATCTATGATCGCATGATCCTGCACGATCTGGAAATGCTTACCACCACAGAATTAAAGCTCGCCGAACTTCTTTCAAAAGGAAGCACTAAAAAGGATATCGCAGATGAACTGAACGTGTCCATTCATACGGTTAAAACCCATTTCAAAAACATCTATAAAAAACTTAACGTGAGTAGTGCCACCGAGTTGCTCAATCAATTATATTCCAATTAGATACTTCATCGCTGCAAGGTTCTTTCAAAGATCTACCTTTTTAGTTCTATGTAATGATCCAATAACGAGTTCGTTTTTTTCTGGATTTGGTTTTTCATAAAAGAGGACCAGCCCATTAAAAGACCGCTTACACCTAGTGCCTGTCTAGACCATTTCGATAGATTGAAAGAATCAACATGGTTAACAATCTCACCGTCCGCCAACTTAAAATTAGCCGTGACGTGATTTGTAACCGGCCTTTTGTTAGATCCATTTAGATAATTAGCTGTCCATTGGACTTTACCATATGTGGGTGTGGCCTCAATAATTTTATAGGAAATTTTCACTTGGTTATTTTTGGAAAACAACATGTGCCACATCGATATTGCATGTTCACCGTGTAAATCTCCAAATACTGGATCTTTAAAATGGCTGTTGTCTTTATATAGCGCAGTCATGTTGCTGGCATTAGCATTCTTCAATCCTTTATAGAATTGGGTCAATAAAGTTTTAGTGTCCATGACGGTATAGAAGAAATGCATTTGAAACATACCTAATCAATTAAAACAAAGGGAAGAAATTGGTTGGGATTACATGGCAATTCCATTGACTAAAACTTTTAGAAATTGATGCTCCATAGATTTTGACTATGGATGGTTCTGTTTAATCTTTCCAAATCCTGCATCGTTGGCTTTTAAATAAAATATATTTGAGAAGTAAGTAACTCATTAAAATTATATTATGGATAACAAAAATCATCATGACAAGGGTGCGGCAAATTCAAACGTTTGGGAAATAAACGATCCTAGCGCAGCGGCAAAATGTCCTTTCATGGGCGGCGCACCTTCCAGTACTGCTGGTAGTGGTACTACAAATAAAGAATGGTGGCCCAACGCTCTCAAATTAAATATACTTAGACAAAATGCTCCTAAATCTGACCCGTTAGATGAGACTTTTGATTATTCAACTGCTTTTAAAAGTCTAGATCTTGAGGCTTTGAAGAAAGATCTTAAAAATTTAATGACAGATTCCCAGGAATGGTGGCCAGCAGATTACGGTCACTATGGTGGATTAATGATACGTCTTGCCTGGCATAGTGCTGGAACCTATCGTATAGGAGACGGTCGTGGTGGTGCTGGAACAGGAAACCAGCGTTTTGCACCGTTGAACAGCTGGCCAGATAATGGAAATCTTGATAAAGCCAGATTATTATTATGGCCTATCAAGAAAAAATATGGACAGAAAATCTCTTGGGCAGATCTATTGATTCTAGCCGGTAACATGGCGATAGAGTCTATGGGATTGAAATTGAAAGGTTTTGCTGGTGGTCGTACAGACACTTGGGAACCTGAACAGGATATTTATTGGGGTTCTGAAACAGAATGGATGGGCAACGAGGCTCGTTATGCAGAAGGTGATCTAGAAGCACCTCTAGGAGCTACCCATATGGGATTGATCTATGTAAATCCTGAAGGTCCCAACGCAAACCCAGATCCAATAGGTTCTGGACATGATATAAGAGAGACATTTGGTCGTATGGCCATGAATGATGAGGAAACTGTGGCATTGGTAGCTGGTGGACACACCTTTGGTAAAGCGCATGGTGCGGCAGACCCTGAAGAATATGTAGGATCTGAACCGGAAGGTGCCCCTATGGCAGAAATGTCCAAAGGATGGAAAA
Organism: Nonlabens sp. Hel1_33_55; assembly: GCF_900101765.1. Lineage (NCBI taxonomy): Bacteria > Pseudomonadati > Bacteroidota > Flavobacteriia > Flavobacteriales > Flavobacteriaceae > Nonlabens > Nonlabens sp. Hel1_33_55. Next base: position 1,145,309 of record NZ_LT627735.1, on the reverse strand, counting down.
ACACCTACAAAACTGGTAAAGGAGATGATACTATTACGAGTGGACTGGAAGGAGCATGGACACCTAATCCTATTCAATGGGATCATGACTACTTCAAGGTATTGCTGGATTATGAATGGGAACTAACAAAGAGCCCTGCAGGTGCACACCAGTGGAGACCTACTGACGCGTCAAACGCGATGAAAGCACCTATGGCTGGCGATGCTTCAAAAACTCAAGATTTGATGATGTCCACTGCGGACATGGCACTTAAGATGGATCCAAAATACTTGGAAATCTCAAAGCGTTTTAGAGCAAATCCAGCTGAATTTGAGGACGCTTTCGCGAAAGCGTGGTTCAAATTAACCCATAGGGACATGGGACCAAAAGCATTGTACCTAGGAGCAGACGTTCCTGCAGAAGACTACAAATGGCAGGATCCTATCCCAGAAGCAACATATGACATCATAGAGCCAAAAGATATTGAAAACTTAAAATCAAAAATCTTAGATTCTGGATTATCGGTTTCTGAATTGGTGAGCACTGCGTGGGCATCTGCCTCTACGTACCGTCATTCTGACAAGCGTGGTGGTGCAAACGGTGGACATATCAGACTAGCGCCACAAAGCCATTGGGAAGTTAATAATCCTAAGCAGTTGCACAAAGTGCTAAACGCTCTTAAGGATATCCAATCAAGTTTTAATAAAGATGCTGATGGAAACAATAAAGTATCCATGGCAGACCTTATTGTTCTTGGAGGAACCGCTGCCGTTGAAAAAGCTGCTGCTGATGCAGGTCATGACATAAATGTAGAGTTTATGCCTGGACGTACAGATGCTTCTCAGGAACAAACTGATGTAGAATCCTTTGGATATCTAGAGCCTAAAGCAGATGCGTTTAGAAATTATATCGCAAACGGCCAGAATGCAGCAGGTGAGGAGTTGATGATTGATAGAGCAAATCTCATGTCCCTTTCCATACCAGAAATGAGCGTATTGGTTGGTGGTATGCGATCGTTGAACACCAATTATGATGGGTCCAAAACTGGAGTGTTCACAGATGCTCCTGGAACTTTGAATAATGATTTCTTTGTAGCCATCACAGATTTGGGAATCACTTGGAATGCCGTTTCATCTTCAGAACTTATGTTTGATGGTACGGATCGCAAAACCGGAGATACAAAATATCGTGGTTCAAGAGTGGACTTGATTTTTGGTTCGAATAGCGAATTAAGAGCCATAGCAGAAGTTTATGCTAGTGATGATGCTAAGGAGAAGTTTGTAAAAGACTTTGCAAAAGCATGGACTAAGGTGATGAACCTTGATCGTTTTGATCTAGTAGATCAATTCTAGAATAATCATTCAAAATGCAAAAGCCGATTCAGTAATGAATCGGCTTTTTTTGATTTATGGGAATTATTTTTTCATTAAAAATAGGTTTTCGATTTCCTCAAAACCCTTGATCTATAATTGTTTCTTTGCAAGTCTAAATTAGCAAATGAAATCACTCCAACTTATTCTTTCCCATTTAAAATACTTTGCTCCGGCATGGGTTTTTTCATCAGTCAATATTTTAATTGGAACCTGGATCCTTTATATCCCGCATATAAAACTCAAGTTTGGGCTCGATGATTCTGAAATAGGAATTGCGCTGTTTTTTACTGCCTGCGGTTTATTGATTTCTATACCATTGGTACCTATCATCAATGCAAAATTAGGAGCAGGTAAATCCACGAAATACGGTATTATAGGACTGGCGCTTTTGTATAATTTACCACTATTGGCTCCCAATTATTATATGCTTTGCGCCAGTTTGTTAGGAACAGGTTTATTCTCTGGATTTACAGGAACATCAATGAATGCGACCGTGTCAATCATTGAAAGCAAGGACCAGCAAAATTTCCTGTCTGCAGCCCATGGTTTTTTTAGTTTAGGTGGATTTATAGGAGCAGGAATAGGTAGTTTTCTGATCTTGAGCTTTACAGATCCTAGCTATCATATGCTGCTTATATCTAGTATCGTAATTATTACCACCCTATTCTTATCAAAATACTACACTCATATCACAGAAGATCCCAAAGATGAGAATACTCAAAGCGTCAATATCTTCAAAAATGTACGACCCGTACTCGGTTTATCCATCGTTGCATTTATAGTATTGTTTAATGAAGGTGCCGTAGAGCACTGGAGCAATTTATTTCTTTTTGATGTAGTCCATGTTACAGAAAGTCAAGCTGGATATGGATTTATCGTTTTCTCATTAACAATGACATTAGGTAGATTCTTGGGTGATGGAATAAGTAATAGGATAGGAGCGACTACCGTTATGGCTTATGGGTTCATACTTGCTGCCTTGGCTTATGGACTTATCTTGGCTTCAAACATCTATGTAAGCGTTTTAGGCTTTGGGATTTTAGGCCTTGGTATCTCAGTTATCATTCCTGAGCTTTTTAGGCTAGCAGGAAGAACGAAACGATTGAGTGCGTCGCTAGCAATATCAGTAGTATCAGGAATTGGATTTCTAGGTTTTCTAGTAGGACCAGTACTACTCGGGTTTATTTCAAATATCAGTAGCTTAACGATGAGCTACGTCTTTTTACTGGCTCTTGTTGTTCTAGCATTTCTACTGGTCATTTTTTGGCTCAGGACTAAATATAAATTGAGATAAGTATTCTAGTTTTAAGTATACCTGTTTGTTAATTCTAAAAGAAATTAGTTGTTGGATTGCGGACGGATTAGCAATTTCTAGTGGATCCGGACGTAGTTGAATCCGCCGTAATTGCGGTTATACATTGTTGGCTACAGTTTTTTATTTCGTTTCTGTTTAATTAATTCCATAAGTTCCCTTTTTTCATAAGGCATTTTCATTGTTCGGCGATTACTTATGAATCCGTAATCTGTCCACATCAATTCCGCTCCATCTTCAATGTCTTCATAAATCGGTAATAATTCTCCAATTCCGACAAATATTGATTCCATTTCGATTTTGTCAGAGTTTATGAAATTATAATTTTTTTCTTTTCCGAGTTTAACTGCTTTGTCAAATGCTTTTTCAGGAGAGTCAGCTTTTATTAAATGGTGATTTCCCCAAGTTGTTACTCTCCGTAAATCTTGTTTTTCATTGCGGTCGACTGGTTCGCATTTTTCAATAATTTCGACGATATACCAATTTCCTTTTTTGTTCGATATTTTTTCTTGGATTTTCATTTTCAAAATGTAGCCAACGGCAAAGGTATACTGCGTGTGAGGCGTTCCCTCGCATTTGGCTGTTACCTTTTCGTTATTGGTTTTGGATGATGAAGATATGCAATGTCATTGAATTATTGCCTCACGAGTAGCATCCTGCATCCAACGAGCGGAGCGAGATGAATGCATACCTCATGCGCTTTATACATCGTTCATGACTGTTGTTTGTGGCAGCGTGGTTGTTTTAGGTACAAACCAATTCTTACTCAAGACGTTGAATCACCGTTGCCGTTCAGGCCAATTGAGTAGATCGGGAGTCTTGAAAATTGGATTTTACCAAGCTTTGACTTTATGCTATCGGATGGATTTCGGTCAATTGATTTTTATGATATTTACTGGATCAAAATCCGATTTTCATCCTGTCTCCGTCGAGTGAGATAGCGAACGAGAAGAAGACAAAAAGCTACGGCCGCAGGCAATTGGCCTGAACGGTCGAGTATATGAAAAGTAGCGCTAATTTGCACGCTATCCATTCGGTTAAACTCAAGCCGAATTTTTAAATTTTACTATTTATCTTCCTTTTCTCAATAAGCCAAATTTAAAAATTTGGCGACCTCGCAAATACGCTGGAACCATTCGGTTTTGCTACAATTGCCCTATTGTTTTTATACGATGTTAGGCAACGTTTTTATTTCCGTAATGTTTTATTTCTTTCAGTTCATTTTCTTTTGCGTCCTGTTCTTCTTCGATATCATAATCGTCTTGAATTCCGAGCCAGAATTTTGCAGAATTGCCGAAATATTTGCTCAATCGTAAAGCTGTGTCGGCAGTTATTCGACGTTTTCCCTTTATAATTTCAGATATTCGAGTTTGCGGAATTTTCAAGTCCTTTGAAAGTCGGTATGCAGTAATTTCAAGCGGCTCAAGAAATTCAAAATTCAAAATTTCTCCTGGATGTACGTTTGCTAACTTTTTCATTATTTTACTTTTTTAGTGATAGTCGATTATTTCCACTTCGCTTGCGTTTCCGCTTTCCCAAATGAATATAATTCGCCATTGTTTGTTAATCCGAATACTATAAAACTTTTTTAATTTTCCAGTCAGTTTTTCAAGTCGGTTAGAAGGCGGAATTCTCAAATCAGCAATATCTTGTGAATTATTCAACATTCTTAATTTTCGACGTCCAACGTTCTGTATTTCAATCGGCATTTTTTTAACTCGGATTCCGTTCCAAATTTGTTCGGTTTGTTTCGAGCCAAAAGAAATAATCATAGTTTTGTTTTGCGTTACTAACGTCAAAGATAAGTAAATTTCTAAATGTTTGCAGAATTTTTTTCAAATGTTGCTTAACCGCAAAGGTATAATTCGTTTGAGGCGTTCCCTCACATTTGGCTGTTACCTTGCCTTGTTTAGTTTTGTTAGATGAAGATATGTAATGTCATTGAATTATTGCGCCACGAGTAGCATCCTGCATGCTACCAGCGCAGCGAGAGGAATGCATACCTCATGCACTTTATACATTGTTCATGACTGTTGTTTGTGGCAGCGTGGTTGTTTTAGGTACAAACCAATTTTTACTCAAGGCGTTGAATCGCGGTTGCCGTTTCTGTCTCCGACGAGCGAGGTAGGAGCGAGAGGAAGACAAAAAGCTACGGCCGCAGGCAATTGGCCTGAACGTGATTGTATAAGATTAGTTGCGTGTTTTGAGCAACTCATTTAGCAAATACAAGCCGATTAAAAAGGCTACGAGGGTTTTCGTAAGTAGGGTTGCACTAGCAATTAATTTTATACGGTGTTAGCTGCTGTGGTTTTTATTTATTTCTAGTTAAATCTAGTCTTATTTTTTTCTTATTTAGAAATACTTTACTGATATACACATCGATTCCTTGTCCAATTTTCATGTTTTCAATAAAATTAGCATATTCATGTCCTGCTTTATAAAGACTTTCTTTTGGTAGAATCCCGACAATTGAATGGTCAATTTCTACTTTAACGAAATGCTCATGCACTTGTAATACTTTTCCATTAAATTCCTGGCCTCTAGGAAGTAGTTTATGAATTTCTGGCCAAGGGTTACTAATAATGTCCTTTTTACTACAGATTACTTGAAAATTCTCATTATCAATCTCATTCACTTTTACTTCAAGTTCTTTTCCTTTAAAATCTGAAATTTCATCAACAGTGAGTGCAAACCAAGAAATTTCATTTTCTGGGATTAACACAACCAAATTGTTATATTCACCATATAAATTACCAAATGAAGTAGAATTAACCATAACTACTATTCTTTCATCGATAGTTGGTTTTTCATTTATAAGCCATGGGTTTTCTGTTTCAATTTTTCTTGACAATAAAATGGTACCAGTTATGAAGTCAATATTATTGACTTTGAATTTGTACTCAGTATTTATTTCTAAGTGTTCTCGACAGTCATTAGCTATTCCCCAGCAACATTCATTTTTCTTTACGTAAGCACGTAAACCTAAAAGATTTACTAATGCTTCTTTTTCAGACAAATCTTCTACAATTCCATCATAAATTTTTCCTTCTGTAATTTCATTTGCTTCAATACGAGCTTTAAAGCTTAATGATCCAGAAATTTGATTTGTAGACAGAATGGCTATTTTGAAGTTTTCTTTTGTTTTATTACTATCTATTCCAAAATCTATTGTATTTACAATCTTTACTAAGTTTATTGATTCATGACTTTCTATTGTTTTAATAATTCTTTTAAAAAAGTCATAACTATTAGGAAATGATATTAAATAGATCGATTCACATCCTTTATCTATTTTCATTCTTAGTCTCCTTAAATAAGGTCTAAGACCCTGTGAGTTTGCTCTGCTAGTTTTTGCTAAAAGTATTGTCCCAACTTTAAAAGGACCACTAATATAATTCAATTCAATTTCCGATCCTTTTTCTCGATTAACGATATCTAATAGGTATTTAATAAAGTTTAAAGTTTCATTTGAGTAATTTTTATAGTCAGATTCTGAATATAGTTCATCTCCTACTAATTCAAGTTCATTTAGAAATATAGATGTAAAAATTCCATGTTTATCTAATTCTATTAGTTTTGGCAATACATCAGTAATTTGGGCTTCTGCAATTGTTTCTGGATCAAGGAAGTGTCTTTTAAAAATTGCTTTGCCGTGACGTCCTAGCTTGCCAGCTAAGTTTTTCATTATTGTTAAATCAATTGCTGTAGATATATGAGCATCAATATTTGAACGTATTAGAGGACAAATTACATGTGGCAATGCAACTTTTGATGCACTTAAGATATTCCTTGTTTGATCTTCCTCATTTCTTATTCTTAATATTAGTGTGCCATTATTTTTAAAAATAGGATCTTTACTTTTTCTTACCCATTTGACTTTAAATTTAGTATTCGGATTTTGAATTAAATAGCTGTATATATTTTTATTAAAAAAACCGTTTAGTGATGCATTTATTTCACTAGAAATGTAAGATTTAGAGAACCATTTAAAAAGACGAAAAAAAGGTTTGGTGATTAGGGATTTTAATTTGTCAGCTCTAGTCGAATCCTGAACAATTAAGAAAACAATTACTAAAAGTAAGGTAGGAAGTAATCCTATCTTCAGTATTTCCTTTGCAACTTCATCCATTAAGGTGTGCTTTTTATGATTTCGCTAGCCAAACACTCTGGATTATTACAAATAATTTTCACTTCTTTATTAATAGATATTAGACCTCCAAGATTATTCATTTGAATAACTTCTTCACAATTTAAACAATTAATGTTTTCATCTACTAATTCAGAATAAAGTCCAAGTTCTTTAAGAACATCTATTAAGTCATTGTCATGAATTGCTGGTATGTCTACATTCTTTTTCATTATAACTTAATAACCATTAAATTTAAGTCAGTATTGTTCGGGTAATGTTAAATTATTCTAATTTTTGGCTTATAATCTCTTTTGCTAAAGATAAATAATCAAAATGACTTCATATAGCTATTTTTTTAGCCATTGCAGCTAACGGCAAAGGTATAATGCGTGTGAGGCGTTCCCCTTCATTTGGCTGTTACCTTGCCTTAATTGTTTTAGGTTGATGAAGATATGCAATGTCATTGAATTATTGCCTCACGAGTAGCATCCTGCATCCTACGAGCACAGCGAGAGGAATGCATACCTCATGCGCTTTATACATTGTTCATGACTGTTGTTTGTGGCAGCGTGGTTGTTTTAGGTACAAACCAATTCTTACTCAAGGCGTTGAATCACGGTTGCCGTTTCTGTCTCCGACGAGCGAGGTAGGAGCGAGAGGCAGACATAAGAGTAGATCGGGAGTCTTGAAAATTGGATTTTACCAAGCTTTGGCTTCACGCAATCCGACAGGTTTAGGTCAATTGATCTTTATGATATAGACTGGATTAAAATCCGATTTTCATCCTGTCTCCGACGAGTGAGATAGCGAACGAGAGGAAGACAAAAAGCTACGGCCGCAGGCAATTGGCCTGAACGGTTTTGTATAAGATTAGTTGCGTTGTTTAAGCACTTAATTTAGCAAATAATAACCGAATTGCAAATACGCGAGGATTTTCGTAAGTAGGCTTGCACTAGCAATTAATTTTATACGGTGTTGTACACTGGCTTTAGTTCAATATATATATTAATGAAAAAATTGAAATAAAAATCCACAAAGTTAGTGCGAATACAATGGGTTTCATTCCTGTAGATTTCAAATCTTTTATAGAAATGGTAGAACCTACAAGAAACAATGTTATTATTAATAATCGTTTAGCCATTAATACAATAAAATTAGTAGCTGGTTCAGGTAAAATATGGTAACTATTAATAATAATCGCAATAATAAATAAAACAATAAAGTAAGGAATTTTTATTTTTTCTCCTTTTGTTTTGAATAGAAACATTGAAAAAATTGATAAAGGGATAATCCACAAAGTTCTAGATAGTTTTACTGTTGTTGCTATTCTCAAGGCTTCGTCTCCATAACCTAGCGCAGCTCCGACTACCGAACTTGTATCGTGTATAGCAATAGCACACCATAAGCCAAATTGTTCTTGTGTTAAATTTAGAAAATGACCGACTGCAGGAAACACAAACAACGCAATAGAGTTTAATAGAAATACGATACCTAAAGCAATACTTATAGTTTTACTTTTAGCTTTAATTACTGGGGAAATTGCAGCAATTGCGCTTCCACCACAAATTGCTGTTCCAGATGTAATTAGATGACCTAGTTTTAAATCTAACTTCAAAAGTCTTGTTAACAACAAACCTAACGATACGGTTAAAAATATTGAATATATAGTTAAACTTAATCCCTCTTTACTTGTTTCCAAAGTTTCTTTGATAAACATCCCAAAGCCCAGCCCTACAACCGAAATTTTTAGAAAATAATGAATTGCTTTATGACTGTATGCTTTAAACGGATTATTGAAAATAAGTGTATATACAAAACCAAGTAACAATGCAGTTGGACTGTTTATAATGCCTAAAAGGGCAATAATAATTATAAGGAAGTAAACTATTTTTGAAAAAATCTCTTTCATATCATTTAGTATTATTTGATACAAAAGTAGATTGAATTAATAACCTTTAAGCAAATTAATTAGTTATTTGAGATAACTAAAAGTTATAGTTAAGCCGAATATATTTTTCGAAATATTCCACGGTATTTGAAAGATAACCTGTTCTTTTTACAAAATAAAACCACCTTTCAATACTTAAATCTTTAATATCTATAATTTTGAGTTTATTATTTAACAAATCTTCAGTGATAGCACTAATTGAAAGAAGTGCATAATCATCAGAATTGTATAAATAATTTTTAATAGCTTCAGTACTGTTTAAAGTTACTGCTACATTAAGCTTTTTGATATTATTTTCCAATAAAAATTTATTAATAATTACTTTAGTTCCAGAACCTTTTTCACGTTCAATCATTGGAATTCTTTGCAACTTTTCGATATCGATACTTCCTTTTTTAAAAGAATTATTATTAACATTGGTTACGAGGACAATTTCATCTTTAATAAATTTTTCAAATTGTAATTTTGGATTCGAAATACTTCCTTCAGTAATTCCGAAATCAATTTCCTGATTCAAAATTAAATTTTCAATATTTTCAGAATTATTACTGATTATGTTAAAATTTGTTTCAGGAAATTGTACTCTAAACTTCGCAATTATTTTAGGTATAATGTAGTTAGACAAGGTTGTGCTTACTCCGAAGTTTATTAGTTTTGGGAAGGTTTCTTTCTTATGTAGAAACTGTTCGTCCATTTCAGAATAGATAGCTAAAATTTTATTAACGTATATAAGAAATGACTTTCCTTCCTTGGTCATTTCTATCGAGTTTCTTTTTCGAATAAATAACGTTGTTTTATATTCTTGCTCTAAATTTTTAATTGCCTTGGATATAGCAGGCTGTGAAATATACAATTGCTCGGCAGCTTTTGTGAAGCTTAAATGTTTAGCAACAATTTTGAATATATGTAACTTGGTTTTCATCAGCTTGTGTACAACGGCAAAGGTATAATGCGTGTGAGGCGTTCTCCTTCATTTGGCTGTTACCTTGCCTTAAATAGTTTTATCTTGATGAAGATATGCAATGTTATTGAATTGAAGCCTCGCGTTGAGCATTTGGAACGCCTCATGCGCTTTATACATTGTTCATGACTGTTGTTTGTGGCAGCGTGGTTGTTCCAGGTACAAACCAATTCTTGTTCAAGGCGTTTCACACCTTTGCCGTTCAGGCCAATTGAGTAGATTGGGAGTCTTGAAAATTGGATTTTACCAAGCTTTGGCTTTACGCTATCCGATAGATTTCGGTCAATTGATCTTTATGATATAGACTGGATTAAAATCCGATTTTCATAGCGGAGAGCTACGGCCGCAGGCAATTGGCCTGAACGGTCTTGTATATGGCTCGTAGCGTGCAAATTAGAAAATTATTTTCGGATTAAGCACAAGCCAGATTTTTAAATTTTACTATTTATCTTTTTTATTGGAAATCGTCAAATTTAAAAATTTGGCGACCTCGCAAATATACCTTAACTTCGTTTAAGTAACTAATTAGTTATGAGCTATATACGTTGTTGTGCGTAGGCTTTTATTCCAAGTTTGTTTCTATTAACTTTATTTTTTTACTATTCCAATTTAGAATAACACGATAATTACTAAAAAAAGCTGAACCTAATCTTTTACCCAAATATTGCTCTGAATATACTTTTTCGTTTTTTAGAGTAGTGTTTCCGAATTCAATATCATTAATTGTCCCTTTGTAAGATTCCCTTTTTACATCCTGACCTCCATAAATTCCAACAGTAGCGTAAGTTTTAAATTTTTTGAAATCTAAAATTTGACCATTTTCTATTTGCTTTTCAAATTCGGTAAATGGCATTACTATTCCTCCGTTATATCCAAAATCTACAGTAAAATTCCAAACTTTTTTTCCGTTCATTTTACAAGCAATAGAAGGTACTCCTGCAACACCAATAAATAACTTGTTTTCAATAATTTCTTTGGGTAAGTTTAATTTTGACTCATTATCAGTTATTGTAATTTGTTTTTTACCAAAATCAATATCCCAAATAGCGTGTTGCATTAAATTTGCTCCGATAAACCCATCAATATTTAAAGAAGACCACATCGGTATAGAATTAAAGTCATTTATTAAGGCCACTGTATCAACAAAATCTAAAGTTCCAATTTTGACTTTTTCTATTTTTGTATATTTATTTGCTTGTTTTTGATTAAAAACATCAGACGCTTTTACCGAATCAATAATTTTCAAATTTAATTTTTCTGCAAGTTTTTTTGATACAAGACTCGGTGTTCCTGTGTCTAAAATAAAATTATAATCCTTATTTTTTATGTTTGCTTGTACAATTATATAGCCATTTCTTATTTCGAAAGGTAAAGTAACTTTATAGTTTTCTTCAGCTGTTTCTCCTTCTTTAAGATATTTTGCGGCCTTATTGACTGAACAGCTACTAATTAAGATAATTGTTATTAAATAAATAAATACCCTTGTTAACTTCATATTTTTCAATTTTTAGATTCAGTTTTTTTAGCTTACGCACAACGTCTCTGTATATGAGCAGTGCGGGCGAAAATGGCTGTAGCCATTCGGTTGAGCACAAGCCGATTTTTACAAAGTCCGCTTTTTATTATTTGTTTGTATCAAAAGTCGGATTTGTAAAAATTCGGCGACTTCCAAATATACCTTAACTTTTAATTAAGCGACAACTCCCGCATTGCTTATATACTTTGTTGGCACCAGTTATTTATCCATTAACAAATCTATTGTTTTTTGTCTAATGTTATTATAAACAGCGATATAATCATCTTCTAAACAATATATATAAAAAGGAAAAGCTTTTTTTACTTTTAAAAAGTCACTAGCTTTTGTTTCTTGAATTGTCATAGAAACACCATTACTTTTTGAAAACTTATCAAGAAAGTCTTCTAATTCTAACAAGTTCTGGTTAAATATTATTTTAACAGAATAGAACTCTTTATTTTCTGACATTTCAGATTTCACTTTACTTTGAGTAGGTTTTATGTATGGGTTAGTATTAAAATCAGCTTTCAAAGGAGAGCCAAATACCTTCTGTTTGCGATACGAATTATTTTCGTTATCCTCATAATCAATTCCTTTAATTTGAGAAGAACAAAATTCAGTAATATTTTTCAAGTCAAATTTTTTGGATAAAGACAATAGCTCTGGAATTATTATAGACAACTTCTGATTTTTATCCGAAAGACGAATGATGTAATTCGATATTTTTTCGCTCAATTGAGTTATACTATTATTACCAGGGATACTTTCAAGCCATTTAGAAATTCTTATGGCATCTAATCCTGTAGCCTCGGTATTAGATGTACCATTTCTAAAATAAAATTTACCGGCTTCCAATCCTTTCATTTTTTTTGTTGGCGAAAGAGGTAATTCAAATTTTGTAACTGGAAATTCGAGCACACCAAATATTTTATCTTCAAATTTAATTGTATAATATGCGAAACTTGGTCTTGGATATATATTGTCTTTAACTTTATCTTGCAATATTGCGTCATCAATATTTTGAGTAATACCATTAAATTCAATTGCACCATTTTGCAATTCTTTAATGCCAAAAATTATATATGAAGTATCTTTTCTTATTGTATTAGAGAACGAAATAACGTCTTTTATAAATTTAGCATTTTCTATTTGCCCTTTACTAAAGTCATAAAGGCTTGTTTTAAAATCTAAAGTTGAATTTTCAGACTTTGCTAATAATTGTTCAAATTCGTTATTACTGAGCATTTTTTTTTAATTGGTGCCAACGTCTCCGTATATGAAACGTAGCGTGTAAATAGACGCTAACTTTTCGGATTATACACGAGCCGAATTTTTAAATTTTTCTTTTTATCTTTATTTTACCAAAAGCCAAATTTAAAAATTTGGCGGTCTTCATAAATACACAAAAACCTTTCGGAAAGCCTGTAATAGCTATGTTTTATATACATTGTTAGCCACAGTACTTATTCGCTTAATTCGTCATAAAGGTATCTAAATAATATGTCACAATCAAAATTTTGGGTTGGATTAGTCTCATAGTAATTTTCCAATTTTTTTTGAAAACTACCTTTGAAATCCAACTCAATTAATCTTTCCCAAATTCCGTAATGTTTAAAAGCTAACTCAATATATTCCCAATATTGACTATAAAATTCAATTGCATTATTTGCAAAAGCTATCCATTGGTTGCCTTTCCAACCAAAACCAACAATTTTATTTCGTTTCGCACTTTCAATTATACAAATCAGACTTTGGTGTTCAAACAAATCATCGATTAGCGATTTATTCCAAATCTTTGAACTCAATTCGCAGAGTATTTCTGTCGCTTGATTTTCTTTGGCTTTATTTGGCAATTGATTTATATAAACTCTATCAGTCTCTTTAAAAATGTATCCATTCTTTAAAATTTGTCTGATTAGATAATTTTTGCTGTGCAACTCTTTATTTTCTATTAGAGTTTGAATAATTGTTTTATTGTCGATGGATTTTAAATTGAAATCAAAAGTTAGTTGTTTACAATCAAGAATGAAGTATAAAAAATAGATGTGTTTTTCTTTTGCTATCTTAAACCAACGATGAATTTTAGGTTGACCATTTTCTGGCTTGAAAGCATTTGATTCATTGAGGATTTTGAGTTCATAATCATTTAAATCTTCTATTTCTCTTTTTGCAAAACCACAAGATTGTCCTTTTATCCAGTTTTCTTTTAATAATCCAGTTATATAATTTGCTTTTTCAGTTGCATCGTTCTTTTTACGTTTTTTTTCGGCTAATATTTGTTGCTCTTCTAATTCCTTTTCTATTTTTAATTGTTCTTCCTTTTTTTTGGTAGTTTTTTTATGAAAATCATAGTAATAAGCTTGTTTTGATTCATCATCAAATTTGATTTGCGATAAAGCAAGTGATTTAGATTTCCATTTGTTCATCAATCTATTTCTCTCGTTTAAGAATGGAAATTTATATTTGCAAATCAGCCTAAATTGCTCGGGTTGTTCATCAAATTTGAAGAAATTTTGATATTCGGTAAGATATTTAATATCTCTTTCTGTTTGTTTTTTACCTTCTGCATTGAAATTGTCTAAAATCCAAATTAGGTAAATTCCTTTTCTTTGATAAAATTCGTGTCTGCTTATAATATACCTTAAAGAAAGGTCAGAAAGTTGTATCTCAAATACAATTTCTTTATCCAAGTATTTACAATAAACGTCTGGTTTTCTTTTTTCGTTATTATCGAAAATGAATTTATCATCTATCTGGACATTTGAAACATCTCCAAGTAAAGAAAGTTGTTTACCGATTTGATTTTTAAGAAACTTATGGCGTTCACTTTCTTTCGACCTATAAATTGCATAGATTTTTTCGCTTTCATCAGGCGATAATTTGCCATCTTTTAAAAGACAGAAGTCAGCATTTGGATTATGCTTAAAGTGAAGTCTATCGTATTTGCTTGTAGAAACATTTAATTTCTGTTGACATTCAAGACAATAGAGTTCAATCTCATCTTTGTGAAATTGTTTTCGTACAAGAAAAGCATCTTTAGAATCATCAAAAACTTCGTCAGCTTTAAGGATTTCTCCAGATAATTTGTCAAAAGCCTCTTTTATCGTTCTCTCAAATGCCATTATTTTATGCGATGTTCTTTTTTTCGTATTGTGGCTAACTAGTGTATAAACAAACCTAACCAATTTTTTATTGCAAACTATCATAAGATTAGCTGGTTATGCAATCTTTTTATCTACATTGCGCATAACAGTATTTTAGTTGGTTATGCAAACCTTTTACGATTTTGCCGAGATTCTTGCGATCAAGCGCTATTCTCCTAATACCGTTACCGCTTACGTTGGTCTCTTGATTTCACTACATAAATTCATGAATCCACACACGCCGTTGCAGGAATATGACGATTTCCAGATTAACAAGAAAATTATAGAATTTATCAAGGCCAGAGGCATTGCGCCAGCTACACAGCGGCAGATCATTGCGGCCTTGAGATTATATTATAGGGAGATGTGTGGTAGGGAAATCAATCTGGATCAGGTGACACCAGCAACCCGTTCCAGCAAGTTGCCCGTTATACTCAATACCAGTGAGATCAAGGCAATACTTCAGTCTCCTAAAAACCTTAAGCATAAGGCCATGCTCTATACAGTATACGGCCTTGGTTTGCGCAGTGGTGAGTTGATCCATTTAAAGATTACAGATTTTGATAAGAAGCGTAAGTCGATTCATCTCAAGAATGCCAAAGGTGGTAAGGATCGCATCATTCCCTATCCAGATTCTCTCAAGCCCATTCTTACCCAATATTATCAGGAATATCAACCATCTACCTACGTTTTTCCAGGTCAAAAAGGTCAACGCTACAGTGCCCAAAGCCTGCGCAAGGTGTTCCAAAACGCCTGTAAAACCGCTGGCATACACAAGACTGTTACCTTGCACAGCCTTAGACATGCTTATGCCACGCATCTCATGGACAGCGGCACTGACCTGCGCATGATTCAAAAGTTGCTGGGCCATAAGGACATCAAGACCACGCTCATCTATACGCACGTGACCCAGCGCAGTATGCAGCAGGTACGCAGTCCGTTGGATTTTTTATAGTAGCGCAGGATAGAGGATGAGTCCGCTTTCGCGAAAGCGTGCTCCACAGCAAACCACCACTACAGGCGATTTTCAATAATGCTCTCCACAACCTCTGGATTGAGCAGTGTGGATATATCGCCCAGATCATGGAGCTCTCCAGCAGCTACCTTGCGCAGGATACGTCGCATGATTTTACCAGACCGCGTTTTAGGCAATCCAGGTGTGAACTGGATCTTCTCCAGTTTGGCAATGGGACCTATACGCTCTGCAATGAGCTGGTTGATCTCTTTGCGCAGGTTGTTGTTGTCACGGCTCTCACCGGCTTCTTTTAAAATCACAAAACCATAGAGTGAATTGCCTTTGACATCATGTGGGAAGCCCACGATAGCACTTTCTGCAACGGCAGGGTGCTCATTTATCGCATCCTCAATAGGCGCCGTTCCCAGATTGTGTCCAGATACAATGATAACATCGTCCACACGACCAGTGATCCTGTAATAACCAGTAGCGTCGCGCAGGGCGCCATCACCCGTAAAATAGTGATTTTCAAAAGTAGAGAAATAGGTGGACCTGTAGCGTTCGTGGTTGCCCCAAATGCTGCGAGCCATTCCAGGCCATGGAAACTTGATGGTGAGTCGACCGCTCACCTGGTTGCCTTTGATTTCCTTGCCGTCCTCATCCATAAGCGCCAGTTGTACTCCTGGCAAAGGCAATGTGGCAAAAGTGGGAATCGTTGGTGTCGCAAACGGAATGGGACTTATCATGATCCCGCCGGTTTCTGTCTGGAACCACGTGTCTGCAATGGGTGCATTCTTGCCGCCTATATTCTCGTTGTACCAGTGCCATGCTTCTTCATTAATGGGTTCACCTACAGTTCCCAGTACTTTGAGCGTGCTTAGATCATGTTTTTGCACGTGACTTAAGTTCTCTTTGGCCAGCGCGCGTATGGCTGTTGGCGCGGTGTAGAATTGAGTGACTTTATGCTTTTCCACCACTTGCCAAAATCTACCATAGTCCGGATAGCTAGGAACGCCTTCAAATAAAACGGTTGTGGCACCATTTGCCAGTGGTCCATAAATAATATAACTGTGACCGGTGATCCATCCTATATCTGCACTACACCAATAAATATCATTTTGCCTGTATTGAAATACGTTCTTGAAGGTATAAGCGGCATAAATCATATAACCAGCCGTGGTATGCAACATTCCTTTGGGTTGTCCTGTGGATCCAGATGTATAAAGAATAAAAAGAGGATCTTCTGCATTCATGATTTCTGGATCGCAATGGATTGAGGCCTTGTCAAGTAAGGGTTGCAACCAGACATCACGTCCTTCTTTCATTGTGATATCGCTCTTGATACGTTTGACAACAAGGACGCTTTCAATACTAGGCGCGTCTTGTAGCGCCTCATCAGCGATACCTTTCAAATCAATGGTTTTGCCGCCACGATAAGAACCATCGCTGGTGATAAGCATTTTACATTCAGAATCCTGAATCCTACTGCGCAATGCGGTACTTGAAAATCCCGCGAAAACAATGGAATGTATCGCACCTATGCGCGCGCAAGCCAGCATGGCAGCAGCCAACTCTGGTATCATGGGTAAATAAATGCAAACGCGATCACCACGCTGGATGCCTTTATCTTTTAAAACGTTAGCAAACTTACACACACGCTCATGCAGATCATTATAGGTAATGTGCTGGGCAGCTTCCTTGGGATCGTTGGGTTCAAAGATGATGGCCGTTTGATTACCACGTGTATATAAATGTCTGTCCAGACAGTTTTCTGTAATATTGAGTTGCGCACCTTGGAACCAGTTGACTTCGGGTTTTGCGAAATCCCATTGCAGGACTTTGTCCCAGCGTTTGCGCCAGACAAAATTCTCCTCTGCAATCTCTTCCCAGAATTGCTCTGGATGGTTGACACTCTTACGATATACTTGAAAATATTCTTCTAATCCTTTGATGTGGTAATTACTCATGAGCACTGATTTAAGTACTCTAAAGTAAAAAATAAAGAATAGAATAAATCATAAGACTTTGAAAAGGAACTGTTGAATGCTTTGATTTTAAAAATCAAAATGCATATTTAAACTGAAACTGAAACTGAAACTGAAACTGAAACTGAAACTGAAAGTGAAACTGAAAATGAAACAAAAAACCAAAAACGAAATGCTTGCTCGAGCGTACTCGAGAAAAGGAATGAGTAAAGAACTATCACAGTAACAAGAACCATATCTCGACTGCCGCTCGATACTGGTTCGATAAATTTTAGCTTGCTACATTTTAGGAGGAGTGTAATTTAATCTGCTAGTTAAGTTATATAAGATTTTCAAGAGCCTATGATTCCTGTTTCGAGCGGCAGTCGAGAAAAGGAATATGTAAGGAACTATCATGTGAACAAGAACAGTATCTCGACTACGGTTTACATTGAGCGCAGCCGAAATGCTCGATACTGGTTTTCGAGATTTAAGATAGATGTTTACTTAGTAGAAGGTGACTTAAAGGTACCGATAAAGTTATTGTAAATTTTTCAAGGGCGTAATTCCTGTTTCGAGCGGCAGTCGAGAAAAGGAATTTGTAAGAAACTTTTTTGGGAACAATAACCATATTTCGACTACAGTTTACATTGAGCGCAGCAGAAATGCTCGATACTGGTTTTCGAGATTATCGATGTGTAACAAATTGATTAATGGAGTTATAAATGAACGAGTAAACTTCTAGACGGTTTTAAAAAGCCTGTGATTCCTGTTTCAAGCGGCAGTCGAGTAAAGGAATTTGTAAGGATTTATCATGGTAACAAGAACCATATCTCGACTGCCGCTCGATACTGGTTTTTATGGCATTGGTATAGTGCTATGCCTACTCGAGCGTAGTCGAGAACTATTTTCTAGCCAAATTATATCTCTCATGCAGCAGATGTAATAATTATGAAATAAAATTAGATAAGATGTAATTCATAAAACGAAATTTTAACTTACCACATTACCACATTACCACATTACCACATTACCACATTACCACATTACCACATTACCACATTACCAAATCAACCAAGTAACTCATTGAGCATTGCCGCCAGTCGGATTCCGCCTTTTTGAAGTTGTTTTCTTACAGTAGAAAAATAGTCGTACATGTAGCGGTAACCCAGTTTTTCGCCTACTTCAGTATTTTGGTAAATGTCTTTTACAAGTACCCGGCTGTCCTCCATCCAGTCGCGATGTGTGCCGCTGGCGATAGCTTTGTATTCTTCTTTTGACAGGTCATCCACATTGTTGGCTAGTTCTGTATAGGACATTCCATAGCTTTCAATCATTCTTGTATCCCAGACGCTGTGCAGATTGGTGCCATCATTGAACCAGCGCACTTGGAAGTCATTGCCGCCTTTATCCTCTGCAATTCCTACGTGCATGGGTTGATGAAGATCTCCTACAAAATGAACCAGCAGTCGCAGGTGAAAAGCTTTGTCGGCTTTTGTGGCAGTTTCTGATTTCAAGATTTCTATACATTTATCGATTCCTTGTATGACATCGCCCTCATCGTTATGCTCGTGCGTTTCATAGGTCTGGTCAAAAGGTACATTCACATAATGCCATGGACCATAAGAACGGTATTGACCATCACTCTTAATTTCATCTGCATAGGTAGATACAAAGGCTAGTGACTCGCCATCCAATAAGTCTGCAATGGCTTTTTTGGCTTTTCTATTTAAGTGCTTTTGAGCAATGGCACCAGTAACCCGGTGTCCTGTTTGTCCCCAATCGTCTGCTTTCATGTTTGTAGAAACCAATAGCAAAGCTGCCAAAATCAAATATCTCATTCCGTAAATTTTATCGCAATTTAATTCTAAACATCCGCTACACATGTTACCGAATCATTAATTAAATACTGAATTATAAATAGTAGGAGTGAAGGCTGTTTTGTTTCCGCTTTCGCGAAAGCGTAACGGCTACAAGCATCAACCACATGATTTAATCTTTATGCAGACTTTTTCTGACGCGGATCAAAACACATCATCAGCATCTTGTAGAGCTCAGGATGTTTGCGTTTCATGAGTTTGGGTCTAGAGAAAAAGTATTCTGCAGCAACCGCAAAGAATTCGGCTTGGTTAGTACCGCCATATTTTCTAATGTCAGATTTATTCTTGTCAATCGCCTCCATTTCCTGATGCATCAAATTGATCCACGGCAGGACAAATGATTTCTCCATCAATCGCTCTGGAACGCCATCAGTCTCACCATCTACTTTGTCAATTAAATGGACGAACTCGTGAATTCCTGTATTGTTCTTGTCGCTGGTGTTATCAAAACCCAGATGCAATGAAGATCGCGATAGAATCATCTGGTTTTCATAACGACCGTTTCCTACCAAGCCACCTATCATGCGGTCTGGATGATTCTCATCAAAGTCCATATCTTCATTAAAATTATCAGGATACAAGACCACGCCACTTAAATTTTCATAGTGCCATTCCTTAAATTTAAACACGGGAATCACTGCGCTGGCGGCGACCAAAACAGTATCCAATTCTTCCAGCTCAAAACCAACGGCTTCTACATAGGTTTCTTCAAGGAAAAGCAACATTCTACTGCGAAATCTGCGCTGGGCTCTCGAATTGAGGTTTGCATAGAAAGCAACATGTTTAATTAGAATGGGATGCCACGTGTCTGGATGTGTATCTGTACGTGCATCAGGAGACCGGAACACGAAAAAATACAGCGCTGCCGCTGCTAGAATTAGTAATGGAAGTATGTATAACACGTGGTAATTTTCTACCAAAAATAGCAGGTGCCGTGACTTTTTACTCTTAAGGTTTTAAGAATTTAGATTACCCAATTTGTCTTGTTCTAATTTATGTCGCTGGGCATCGCGTTGTTTCTGGAAGCCATTCAAAAAATTGCGCAAATATTGATCATTAAGCGCCATATATTTTGAATGCTTAGGATTGCGGAAGAATGCGCTTAACTCTGTGGCGCTCACCTTCTGGCCACCTAATTTCATGATATAAACGATCTCTTCTGACTTGAAATTGAAGGCGATTTTAAGTTTGCGCAAGATGATGTTGTTATCTAGTACCACCTCTGCTACCGGTGTTTGTCCATCTTTCTTGCCACGGTAATTTACGATCACGCCATTAAGAAAGGTTGCTAGATTCTCGTCTATGACTACATCAAACGCTTCGTCCTCTTCTTTTTTAAGCCAATCGCTCACTTCAGCTCTGGAGA
This sequence comes from Nonlabens sp. Hel1_33_55, assembly GCF_900101765.1. Lineage (NCBI taxonomy): Bacteria > Pseudomonadati > Bacteroidota > Flavobacteriia > Flavobacteriales > Flavobacteriaceae > Nonlabens > Nonlabens sp. Hel1_33_55. Next base: position 1,124,783 of record NZ_LT627735.1, on the reverse strand, counting down.
CAGGCTCACCACCTTTGGCATACATGTCCATCATTGCATCATCACTTAAGTTGAGTATGTAGCGCAGTCTTCTAAGAATGTCGTTGTTATCCATGGAATATATCTAGAAAAGGCAAAGATAAGAGTTCGTTTAGAGCCATAAGGTTTAAAGGCATCGCAATTTTAACTCCAAGGTCAGGATCATCTTTATCTTATAATGATAGCACTTTTATCAGAACAAGTTAAACTCAAGAGTTATTGCTTATAAATAACACCATCTTTCATTACAAAATTGACTTCTCGCATTAGGGTAATGTCTATCGTTGGATCACCTTTAACGGCTATCAAATCGGCTAGGGAGCCTTTTTTAATGTTACCAAGATTTGATAAATGAAAAACCTGTGCGTTGCCTGATGTGGCCGCTTTGAGCGCATCTAGTGGCTTCATTCCATAATCCACCATCAATTCTAATTCACGATAATTCTCGCCATGAGGGAAAACGCCAACATCACCGCCAAAGGCGATGGTAACGCCACTATCTAAGGCTTTTTTAAACGAGCGGCGTTTGTTTTTGATTCGTTCTGGTTCTGGATCTGTTGTATTCCAGCCACCATATCTCGTGATTGCTTCTCCTGCGGCTAGTGTTGGGCACAAAGCCACATTGTTCTGTTTCATGAGCTCATAGATTTCTGGCGTGGCATTATCACCGTGCTCGATGGTTTCAACGCCGCCCAGAATTGCTCGACGCATTCCTTCTGGAGTGCTGGCATGAGCCACGGCATAGGTTCCAGCGCTTTCTGCGGTTTCTACCATCGATTTAATTTCTTCCAGCGAAAAAGTGGGTTGCGATGGTGCGCCAGATTGCCAGCGATAATCGGCATAGATTTTAATGAAGTCTGCACCGTTGCCTATTTGCTTTCTTACCGTCGCGATGACATCATTACCGCTTGCTTCCTCTGCGCCTAAAGGTACCGTGACGCCGTCGTGAAAGCCTTTGGGACCATAAGCGCCGGTAGCAACAATAGCTGGCCCAGCAACGAGCAGCCGCGGACCGTCAATTATATTTTGATCAACGCTTTTCTTGATATAAACATCGCTATAGCTAGCACCTTCTGATCCCAAATCGCGCATGGTGGTCACACCTGCCATAAGCGATGATTTCAAATGATTGACAGCTCTAATAGATCGTTCTACTGGTGATTCCTTGAGCACTTGATCGTTCCATGAAGTCTCATTGTATGGATGCAATAATATATGGGAATGCCCTTCAATCAATCCCGGCATCAATGTCATTCCTTCAAGACTAATTTCCTTTGTACCTGATGGGATCTGCAGGTTAGATCGCAAACCTGCGCTTTCAATTAAGTTACCATTTACTAGAACTACCCAGTTTTTATGCAGTTCAGTTCCATCAAAAACTTGATCTGGAACCAATAGAGTCTGGGCTTGTAAAGCGGTGGCAAAAAATAATAGGAGAACAAATATTTTTTTCATAGTCCTCTAAATTAAGTCATAGTCATTAAAGTAATATGCTTAAAGTGAGGATTGATGTGAATACGCTTTCGCGAAAGCGGACTAACTACAAATTAAATTAACTCATTGACTGGCTTTCTGACTAAGCTCAAATGCATAAGTGATGCTGTTACCACTATAGAAACGATGGAAGCCATGGAAAATGCTAGTTCAACATTTTTGATGATAGGTGATTCTATGGCATCAAGGATTGATGCATTACCGCTCATCAAAAACAAAATCAATTCAAACATTATTAACCTACAAGCGGCGATTACCCAAACACATCGAGCGGTCTGACATTGTTTTCTAAAAATGGTAGTAATAGGTAATTCTATGATAAGAATCACGAGTAGCGAATAGCTTAAAAGTAGCGGAGTCTCATAATGTTCATAGTAATCTGTACTGAAATTCAATAGCCAAAACAGAAAGGCAGCCATCGTCATAATGGGATACAGAAAGCAATAAATGGACATGGTTGGTAATCTCATAGGTAGAGCATTTGAGATTTTTCCTTAGAAAAAAATTATGTTATTTGTTTAAATCTTTAGGATATTTCAATCATTAATAAATTTGAATCTTCTTGTGCTTTAAAGCCCAATTGTTTCTTTTTTGAATAGAATATGGAGTCTGATTTCGCGAGTATTTTATCAGTATTAGTAAGGCTTATCGACCCATTGATCACATATACAATCCTTGCTTTGGCATTATTATTAGTTACTAAATCATCCACGGCATCCTTTTTAAAATTACCAGCCTTAAGTGTGATTGTAGTATTCTCATCCTCATCTATAGGAGCACTAAGTATCTTATTGAAATTTTGACTTTTGTATTCTAAATTGAAAATTTCTGATTTGTACTTTGAATTGGAACGTTTATAGTCAAATTCAAGTATTAAATAATTTAGCGCCTTCTCATTATTTGGATTATACTCCATTTTAAAAGCGACATCTGGATATTTGATCATTTGAACTTCTCCAACGGAAACCTGAGTAGAGTCTTGATTATTCAATCGTTCTGCACAAACTCCTTGTAGCGGAATTACTAATTTGAAAATGTTTTTAATCTCATACGGCAAAATACCTGAACCAGGATTAATAAACACTTCATTCATACTAATTAATGAATTAAACTCTTTGTAAGATTTTATTGAATTTTTCTCATCACTGGAGTGCATGAGTAATTTTCCAAACCCAGTGGGTAGTTCTTTCTTGAGATCTGATTTTATAACCTTTAGACACATACTTGTCGTATTTCACTGTTAATAGGGTTTAAAAATCACCAGGGACTTGATTTTAGCTTGAATTTACATATATCTCATATATTTCACAAATGTTAAGTATTTTTCTTACATTATTTTTTCTGTTAACTTTCATTAGTTATTTATTACTATGAAGGCTGACCTTCTGTTCATATCATAGTCTGAGTCGCTACAGACACTAGATTCATCACATGGTTTTAGAGGTCTGTATTCACCATAACCATCAGCACTTATTATTTGCCGTTTATCTATTCCTCGAGAAGTTAAATAGTTTAAGGTCGATGTAGCGCGTTCTTTCGATAGTTTAAGATTGTATAAATCAGAGCCTCTGGAGTCTGTGTGAGATTCAATTCTGATCTGTATATCAGGATAGAAGTTTAAAAATTCAACAACTTTATCTAAGACAGGTTTTGATTCTTTAGCAATGGTGGCTTTATCATATTCAAAATAAATAGGATCTAGCTTTAATTGTTTTTCTCCATCCTTATTGGTAACAATCATTTTCTTAGGTTGCTCCAGAAAGAAATCCACATTCTCAATGGGTTTGCCATCGCTAATTTCCAGTGTTTTTGATTTTACAAAATACTCCATAATGGAGGCCGTAACTTTATATGGCGGCGTGCAGGCTGTGCTTAACGTATATTTCCCCATGTCATCTGTAAACGTACTAGCGACAGATGTACCATTTTCATCAGTTACAAAAATCATTGTTCGTGGTAAGACAGCTTTGCTCTGCAAATCATAAACAGTTCCCTGAATCATTTGAGAGCATTCTTCTTTTTGAATTTCAAACTCATAAATGTCATCATCTCCTTTACCGCCAGGTCGGTTGGAAGCTAGATATCCTTTTGTATTATTTAAAGTAAAAGAAAAATCATCGTAGCTGGTGTTGTAGGAAGCACCAAGATTAACCAATTGAGAAAATGATTTATTTTCTGAATCGAAATCTGCTTTAAAAATATCCAAGCCACCGTAACCTACATGACCGTCAGAGGCGAAATAGAAATCACCATCCTTAGTCATGAAAGGAGTGAAGTCATCACCATATGAATTAATGAGTTCACCAGCATTGATGGGATCTGATATCATTCCGTCTTCATAAATCTTGCAGTAATAAATATCTGCACCACCATAGCCATCAGGCATGTCAGAAGCAAAGAACAACATCGTTCCATCTGCATTAACAAATGGATGCCCAGCAGAAGAGGTGCTGTTGTTGAAGTGTAATTTTTCGCGATTAATAACCTCATTATTGACCCATCGTGCTTTGTAGAGATCAAAATTGGATTCTTGATTTTTCTCAAGGTTTTTAGAACTCTCATTAGAGCTGAAGTATATAACATCACTCTCAGGACTAAAGGCAATGGTAGCATCGTGAAGGTCAGAATTCAAGTTGTCTGATAATAAGCGGACACTTTCTGAATCGTACATATTATTGACAGATACAGTGTATAAACTTAAATAGGGTTGCTCCGTTCTTTCATATAAAGCTTTGGCGGCTCCAGGTCTTGATGAGGAAAAAATCAAATTGCCTTGATGATTTACTGGAGAAAACTCTGCATAATTGGTATTGATTTCTAAATTTTTCAGCAACACCTTATTATCATCTTCCAGATTGAAGACAGAGTCAAATGCTCTTTTTTCACGCTCATAGGCGGCTAGTTTTGATACGGCACCACTATTTTGTAGAAATTCGCGATACACGAGATCTGCTTTTTCATATTCTCGTACGCCTCTTAGAGACCTCACGTAATTGAAGATTTCAGAATCCGATAAAGAATAATTTTGAGCTTTCATTTGAGAATAAATAGAAGCAGAGCTTCTATAATTACCAACTTCATAATTAGCTAGCGCAGCATTTGAAAAGACCTCTTTAGGAAGTGATTTGTCCTTTTCTATGATCTCATTATAAGCTTCTGCAGCCTTGACCAATGAGTTTTTCTCGAACAAGCTGTTTGCCTTTTTTATATTTTGCCCGTAAGAACTTGTTATGGCGAACACTATTAATATTGTAAATATTCTTTTCATGGCGCTGTTTTAAAAGAAACGTGGAGAATTGACTTTTTCTGACCTTTGAGGTAGCGTGTATCTTAGCACAATTTCATGACTACCATCATTATAGCTTGATAATCCGGTGACCGTGTAATCATAGGAATAGCCAGCAAAAAAGCCATCAAATATGTGAATTCCTGCCAGGGCACTCACGGCATCATCATATCTATACGAGGCACCCACATTAATAACATCCTGAATCAAAAAGTTAGCAGATATGTCAACCACTAACGGGTATTCCTTTTGATATTTAGCCAGAACCGTGGGTTTGAATTTCAAATTAGGGTTGAGTTCAAAAACATAACCACCCATCAAGTATAGTTGCAGCTCTTCTGTCGCTATGGAATTTTCAACGCCATTGTATAACTCATTAGTAAAGAAATCTGGAACAGATACACCAGCGTACCATGAATCACTATAAACGTAGGCACCAGCACCAATTATGGCAGAGAATCGGTTATCGATGTTGTTTGATAAGATGGGATCATTGCCATCCTGAAAAGTTCCTCTCGAGAAATCAACGTCATAATTATCAATTCCACCGCTGACCCCAAAAGCCAGTTTCGTATTATAATTCAGGTCGATATTGTAAGAGAAATTTACAACAGCATTGAATTCCTTAACGGGTCCCAAAGTTTCATTCTGTATGTTGAGACCTATTCCCATTCGCTCATTGTACAGAGGTTTATTGACTCCCAAAGTTTGGGTTTCAGGCGCACCGTCCAGGCCAGTCCACTGGTTTCTGTAGGCAGCAAACAAATCCAGCGTCCCAGTAGATCCAGAGTAGGCTGGATTAATGATTGAAGGGTTGTACATATACTGTGTGTATTGCGGTTCCTGCTGTGCTATACCGCTTTTCGCGAAAGCGAGAAACATCAACATTAAAACATAATTCCTATTTTCTAGGCAACGATGAGCCACCTCTATGAGTCTTGATTTCATAACGTTTAGTATTTTAAAATGAGTAAGCAAGTGATGATAAAGGCGCTACAATGCGAGGTAAACCCAACCGGTTTTGGTACCTAATTCTTTCATATCCAGAACATAATAATAGGTCGCTGCTGGTAGTACCTCATCTTGGTCAGCCACGTTTGAAACGTTTGCCCTACCATCCCAATCATTTTGGTAATTTCTGGATGTGTAGATGAGCGATCCATATTTATTATAAATCTTCAAATCATTATCTGGGAAGTTCTCGATACAAGAGATGACAAAGCGATCGTTCATACCATCTCCGTTAGGTGTGAACTCGTTGTAGACTATGAGACATAATGGCTCAGTTCCTGCTTGCGCAGTATTATTGGAAGGAGCTATATCGATAGGGTTCGATATCATTACTGAAGCCCGATTCATATAATCACCAGTACCCAATACTTTAACCCGAATGGTCAGGACGGCCAGTGCATTAGGTTGCAGTTGGTTGATCGTCCATATATTAGTTGACGAGTTATAGGAACCAATGGTAACATTAGCATCAATAAAGGAGTATCCTGATGGCATATCATCTATAACCTGTACATTATTGAAAGGGTGAGGACCTTCATTTTCCACCTGGATAGTAAACGTTACCGCTTCACCTACCATGGGACGTTCATTGTCCACAGTTTTAGTGATCGATATATCTGCGCAAACCATGATGTCCACGTCAAGGAATGCGGTGGAGCTACCGTTACAAAAGGTAGGATCATCATAAGCAACTGATATCGTACCTTCTTCATCATCCATCCATTGAACACTGATCATTGAATCGTTAGTTGTTCCACCATCTACAATGTCACCGCCGTTAACTGTCCAGTTATAATTTGAGTGACCACTTTCGGTTATATAAGTGACAGTTGTACCCATACAAACCTCACCAGTAGTATCTGAATTAATGGATGGCATAGGATCAACTTTTACGCTCACCATAATAGCAAGTCTATCATCGCTCTCACAAGATCCACTTGAAACAGATGCTACGTAATAGGTCTGACCATTTTCTAAACTCTCATTGCCACTAAGCGGATCACCACCAACGGGTTGAGCATAGAATAATACATTGCTTTCATTTACTTGTAAGTCCAGAATCGTTGGAGAATCAGATTCACAAAACTCTTGATTGACGTTCATAGTTGTAGGAGCTGGCAAGCTTCCTAATCGTACAGTAATGGCTAAACGCGTTTCACTTTCACAACCATTGGAACTCACTTGCGCTGCGTAATAAATCCCACCATCCATTAATGCATCTGTAGAATCGTAGGCTGTTCCGCCAATTGCTTGATCGTAGAAAATCACATTGGATTCATTTACTTGAAGCGAACCAATCGTAGCATTATCTATTGAACAGAACATTTGTTCTGCGGCATTAGTTGTTGGAGCTGCTATATTTTCAATATTCACCGTTATGGCAAGCCTCGTTGAACTCTCACAACCATTGGCTCCAACTTGTGTTGCAAAATAAACCTCTCCATCTATTAAAGCATCTGTAGAATCGTAGGCTGTTCCGCCGATTGCTTGATCATAAAAGATCACATTGGACTCATTTACTTGAAGCGAAGCAACAGTTGCTACTTCCGTAGAGCAGAAAATCTGATTGATTAGGCTTGTTGTTGGAGTTGGTAGATCCTCAATGTTTACCGTGATGGCTAATCGTGTTCCGCTTTCACAACCATTGGCTCCAATCTGGGCGGCATAGTATATTTCGCCATCTATCAATGCATCCGTGGAATCGTAAGCCGTTCCGCCAATTGCCTGATCATAGAAAATCACATTGGATTCATTTATTTGTAAAGAAGCAATGGTTGCCAATTCTGTAGAGCAGAATAATTGATTAGTCAAGTTAGTTGTTGGAGTCAATAAATCCTCGATGTTTACCGTGATGGCAAGCCTTGTTTCGCTTTCACAACCGTTGGCTCCAATTTGAGCGGCAAAATAAACTTCTCCATCTATTAAAGTATCTGTAGAATCGTAAGCCGTTCCGCCAATGGCCTGATCGTAGAAAATCACATCAGACTCATTTACTTGAAGGGAAGCAATAGTTGCCAATTCCGTAGAACAGAATATTTGATTGGTCAAGTTTGTTGTTGGAGTAAGAAGATCTTCGATGTTTACCATGATGGCTAATCTTGTTTCGCTTTCACAGCCATTGGTTCCAACTTGAGCGGCAAAATAAACTTCTCCATCTATCAATGCATCCGTGGAATCGTATGTTGATCCACCGATGGCCTGATCGTAAAAGATCACATTGAACTCGTTTACTTGAAGGGAAGCAATAGTTGCCAATTCTGTAGAGCAGAATATCTGATTAGTCAGGTTTGTTGTTGGAGTCAGTAGATCCTCGATGTTCACAGTAATTGCTAATCTAGTTTCGCTTTCACAACCGTTTGTTCCAAATTGTGCGGCAAAATAAACTTGTCCATCTATCAAAGCATCATTAGAATCGTAGGCTGTTCCGCCGATTGCTTGATCGTAGAAGATCACGTTAGTTTCGTTTATTTGAAGCGATGCAACAGTTGCCAATCCGGTTGAGCAGAATATCTGATTAATTAAGTTGGTAGTTGGAGCCAGTAGATCCTCGATGTTTACCGTGATGGCTAATCTTGTTTCGCTTTCACAACCGTTTGCTCCAACTTGTGTTGCAAAATAAACTTCTCCATCTATCAATGCATCTGTAGAATCGTAAGCTGTTCCGCCAGTGGCTTGATCGTAGAAAATCACATTGGATTCGTTTACTTGCAGCGAAGCAATGGTTGCCAATTCTGTAGAGCAGAATATTTGATTGATAAGGCTCGTTGTTGGAGTCAACAGATCCTCGATATTTACCGTGATGGCTAATCTAGTTTCACTTTCACAACCGTTTGCCCCAACTTGTGCTGCAAAATAAACTTCTCCGTCTACTAATGCATCAGAAGAATCGTATGCTGTTCCGCCGATTGCTTGATCGTAGAAAATCACATTGGATTCGTTTACTTGCAGCGAAGCAATGGTTGCCAATTCTGTAGAGCAGAATATTTGATTGATAAGGCTCGTTGTTGGAGTCAACAGATCCTCGATATTTACCGTGATGGCTAATCTAGTTTCACTTTCACAACCGTTTGCCCCAACTTGTGCTGCAAAATAAACTTCTCCGTCTACCAAAGCATCTGTAGAATCGTAGGCTGTTCCGCCAATGGCTTGATCGTAAAAGATCACATTAGATTCATTTACTTGTAGTGATGCAATCGTTGCTATTTCGGTTGAGCAGAATATCTGATTGATAAGGTTTGTTGTTGGAGATAGTAGATTTTCGATGTTTACCGTGATGGCTAATCTGGTTTCACTTTCACAACCGTTTGCTCCAACTTGCACTGCAAAATAAACTTCTCCATCGACTAGGGCATCTGTAGAATCGTATGCTGTTCCACCAATGGCCTGATCGTAGAAAATCACATTGGACTCATTGACTTGAAGCGATGCAACAGTTGCTACTTCTGTAGAGCAGAATAATTGATTAGTCAAGTTAGTTGTTGGAGTAAGAAGATCCTCGATGTTTACCGTGATGGCTAATCTTGTTTCGCTTTCACAACCATTGGCTCCAACTTGTGCTGCAAAATAAACCTCTCCATCAATCAATGTATCTGTAGAATCGTAGGCTGTTCCGCCAGTGGCTTGATCGTAGAAAATCACATCAGACTCATTGACTTGAAGCGAAGCAACAGTTGCTAATTCCGAAGAGCAGAATATTTGATTGATCAAGTTGGTAGTAGGGGCGAGGAGATCCTCGATATTTACAGTAATGGCAAGCCTTGTTTCGCTTTCACAACCGTTTGCTCCGACTTGGGCGGCATAATATATTTTGCCATCTATCAACGCATCTGTAGAATCGTAAGCTGTTCCGCCAATGGCCTGATCGTAGAAAATCACATTGGATTCGTTTACTTGCAGCGAAGCAATGGTTGCCAATTCTGTAGAGCAGAATATCTGATTGATCAAATTGGTTGTTGGAGTCAGAAGATCCTCGATGTTTACCGTGATGGCTAATCTTGTTTCGCTTTCACATCCATTGACTCCGACCTGGGCGGCATAGTATATTTCGCCATCTATCAACGCATCTGTAGAATTGTATGCAGTTCCACCATCAGCTTGATCGTAGAAAATCAGGTTGTTACCATTGACGTTTAGGTCGAGAAGGTTGGAAAGTAAGGAAGCACAGAAGGTTTGTTCTGGTTCTGTCGTTGTTGGTGGTGCTACTGCGGTTGTGATCTCGTAGACATCTAAGGATTGTACGAGATTTACATTGAGTAGCGAGTTCAACCTGATTGCTATTTGATCGAATTCTTGGTTAGGAGAAATTGTTACTATGGCACGTTGGCCGTTTTGTAGTAAGGTCAGCGCGTCCAGGTTGATTAGGGTAGAAATCGTTCCTGTATATACCGCGCTTCCTTGATTATAGGCAATTACCTGAACGTTATTTAACAGTCCAAGGGTTAATAAAGCTGGATCAGTTTTTAAGGTTACTGATACATTTTGATCTGTGGCTTTAGTAGATGGGAAATACACATTTTGCTGCATATTTGCGGCGACTCCAACAACTCCTAAACTAATCTGGGAAAAATTATCAGGATCATTATCGATTACATGAAATGAATCTTGCACTCCAGCGCCACCTAGACCCAAAACATCAAGTGTTACTCCTTGACCATCAAAATCAGTCACCTGAGCAAATGGGAGACAGGAGTCCGTATTAAAATAAAACACGTTGTAAACGTTCATCTGATGATTTACACCTAAAAGCAAATTACTTGTAATGTCGCTTACCCTAATCCGGTTGTAGTCTTGGTCTGGAGTAATTGCAATGAAAAAGTCCCCATTGGCACCTCTCACTACTCTCTGGCGGTAAGAAGAACCTACTGTAGTAGATGACAAGGTATAGATGGATGAGGTTGAACTACCATCAAAAAAACTGGCTTCTACTTCAAATCTATGATCTCCCAATGCAATATTGCCCACAAGATCAGCGGCAAGATTTCCTAAAGAGCCACCCAATAAATAATTCAGGATGTCATTATCAAAATCTATCTTGATATAAGAGGTGGTATTTGCCGGTACTGTAGAAGGAAAAGAAACTTCAAGGTCTCCTTTATAGGAACCTACACCTACCGCAATACCACCATATGAATTTAGCGTTGCAAAATCTCCTTCATTAGGAGTCAAAACAGCATTTGAATTAGAAACATTTTCTTCATTCACAATTTGGGTTGCAAATGTTTTGACTTGTGCAAGTGCTGGACTTGATATCAAAAGTGTTAGAATAAATGCTACGAGTAAATTAGCGTAGCAATAAGCTGTAGTGCGTAATTTGATTTTCATAAGAACAATTTTTAATGAGCTTATTATTCTTGAGAAGGTTCGTTTAGGTTTTTGAGAATTTTAGATAGTTTTTGGAATATTTCAAACGATTTAGTTTATATGTGCTATCTTTTCCAATAATTTAGAAACTTACCGTTCGTCGTATTTAATTCTAAAATTATCGGAATAAGTTTCTTTTAAATCTTAATAAAAAGTTAAATGTCTCAAAATGCGACTAACATTATTGCTCGTTTGAAGGAAGAATTATCCATCAGCGCAGATAAGGATGTGTGTGAATTGTTAGATATAAAATCAAACACATTATCCACATGGAAGAAAAGGGATACGCTAGATTTTAATAAGGTGATAGCTCTATGTGATGATAAAAATCTAGATCTTAATTATATCTTTTTTGATGAGAGACAATCAACTGAAAGTGAATCTCATAACGTCTTTTTTTCAGGTGGAAGTGAGCACGTCAATATAGAAGAAATCTCATCTCAAATTGAAGTCGTAGATACGTTCAAGCTTATAAATACGAACCGGAATCTTTCCGTTTTTAATTGTCAAAAAAGCCAGCATCCTGACATTGAAAAACCATGTATTTTAATAGGGCAAAAGGTAGTTTTCAAAAATCTTAAAGAAAAAACAATTTATATCGTCCAAAATCAAAATGGCGATACAATCATCGACGAAATTCTTAAAATAGGATCTAATGATGAGCTGGAGTTCAAATATCTTTCCTTATTTGATACTGTCGATCAACCGATGAGCACCTACAAATTTTGGCAGCTTATTAGTACTATCGATAATTCAGTAGAGTAGAAAGCCACTACTCATTTTTACACTTGTTTATCAAGTTTACTCGTAGTTCATGAGATTCATTTTGTGTGTATGTTTCTAGAATCTTCGCTTTCGCGAAAGCGAACTACTTCAAACATAATTACATACCAATACATTTCAGTAAAACCTATCCTATCCATCTGCGCGGTTCCGTTATTCTAACATAAGATTAATACGTAGCGTGTTTTTCCTATTCTATATTTGTGTCGCGCACGATATAAATTATGATATGATAGATGACAAGGAAAATACAGATCCACTCAAATTGAGCAATCAGGTTTGTTTTCCTATCTATTCTGTATCAAGATTAATTACTAGGGCTTACCAACCATATCTCAAAGAAATTGGGTTGACATATCCCCAATATCTGGTTATGATGGTGCTATGGGAAGAGGATCATTTGAGCATCAATCATATTTCTGAGCGGTTGTTACTCAACACAAATACATTATCACCATTGTTGCAACGCATGGAAAGTCAGGAGTTTATACATCGCAATCGTTGCAATGAGGATGAGCGCAGTGTGATCATCTGTTTGTCTAATAAAGGCAGGAAACTAAAAGAGAAAGCTGCTAGTGTACCTACTGATGTTCTTGGCTTATTAACTACTGAAAACATCAACCTATCAGAAATACAGCACCTTAAAGGCGTTCTAGAAAACTGGATGCAGGTACTGATCAAAAAACAAAACAATTAAAAAAGAGAAGAAATGAATTTATTGGAGAACTTAAAATGGAGATATGCTGCCAAAGCCATGAACGGCGAGAAGGTATCACAGGATAAAATTGACCGCATCCTAGAAGCCGTGCGTCTAGCGCCTACTTCTAGTGGTTTACAGCCTTTTGAAGTCTTGGTGGTCACAAATCAAGAAACTAAGGAAAAGATCAAACCAGTAGCATGGGATCAATCTACCGTGACAGATTGTTCACACCTTTTGGTTTTTGCAGCATGGGATACCTACACTAAAGACCGCATCAATTACATGTTTGATTTGACTAACGAGATACGCGGATTCAAAAACGAAGGCTGGGAAAATTACCGCCAGCAGCTATTGAATTCTTATCCGCAAAAGGATGACGAGGAGAACTTCAACCATGCAGCAAAACAAGCCTACATAGGTCTTGCACATGCCTTGATGGCCGCGGCAGAGGAGAAAGTTGATTCTGTACCTATGGAAGGTTTTGATGCAGATGCTGTAGACAAAATATTAGGTCTAAGAGAAAAAGGACTACGCAGCTGCGTTCTTATGCCTATAGGTTACCGTCATGCATCAGAGGACTGGTTGTCAGATCTTGTGAAAGTGAGAAAACCTATGGAAGACCTGGTGACAGTGATTGATTAAACAGTTTCACAGTCACATTTAAAATCATTAAAATAAATCGCTGCTTATACGATTGCGGCTATTAACAAACATTAAAATAAATATCATGAAAGTACTATTTGTATTAACATCACACGATAAATTAGGAGACACTGGTAAAAAAACAGGTTTCTGGGTAGAAGAATTTGCAGGACCATATTACACCTTAAAAGATAAAGGTGTCGATATAACACTTGCTACGCCTAAAGGTGGTAAAGCACCCATCGATCCTAGCAGTGATACAGATGACGCCTCAACCGAATCGACAGAGCGTTTTCACAACGACAAAGAGGCACAGGAAAGAATCAACAATACTCATAAATTGACGGACATTTTCCCAGCAGATTATGATGCGGTATTCTATCCAGGTGGACATGGACCACTTTGGGATCTAGCCAATGACAAGACATCGATAAGACTGATTGAAAAATTCAATGAATTAGAAAGACCAATTGCATTTGTATGTCACGCACCAGCAGCATTGAAAAATGTGAAAGGAATTGATGGTGAGCCACTTGTAAAAGGTAAAAAGGTCACTGGATTTACCAATTCTGAAGAGAAAGCCGTTGACCTAGTGGACGTTGTACCATTTTTGGTAGAAGATATGTTGAAGGAAAATGGCGGCATCTATTCTAAAAGTGATGACTGGTCAGAATATGTACTGCAGGACGGTCGTTTGATCACTGGACAAAATCCAGCTTCATCTAATAAGGTGGCAGAGTTGCTTTACGATTCAGTAAAATAATTTCAACCTCATTTGAACAAAGCCCGTACGATAACGTATGGGCTTTTTTATTAAAGTCAGTTTGATAAGTGAGATGATGAGGATATCGCTTTCGCGAAAGCGAACTAATATTCAAAATTCATATGTTCAGCAGGCTTGCGATGGTTTCCAATAACCCAATCGCTGGCGATGTGGCAAGACATTCCTTACAATTGGAATATGTAAATAAGCAATCCACGGTATCTGTAACCATGTGGAACAAGAGACCGATGCCTATGATTCTCAATGGACCTTTAAAGAAAAGCAACACCACATAAATTATCATCGCGTAATGGGTGTGTAATAGGTGAAAGTTGATACTGCAACGATCTGCCTGAAAAATAGGGGTAGCCAGCAAATGATCCAAATCTACCAACATAGTAGCCAGCAGTATCAAATATGCCTTTTTCCATTGCGATCTAAAAAAGACATAGGCAATAATGAAAGGCGCTCCAAAATGCAGAAAATAATGAACTAAAGTCTGCATCTATAAAATGAATTTCTTTATGAAACTAAATTAGAGTTTTGTCTAATACGCAACTACTAAAACCATCTGTTTCAATAAAAGAAGTAGGCTAGTCCAGATCTGAAAGTTCTAGCTTCTCACCGTATGACGTGACCCATGAGCCATCTTTAAAAGCAATAACTCCAAAGTCACTGTGATAAAAGTCAGTTCCTAACCAGGTTGATTTTTCAATACCGACAACATAATCGGGCAGGCAAACAGTGCCGCCATTTTGATCAACTTCTGTAAATCCCTCATCGCACAGTGTTGAATCACAGGATTGTAATATCAAGAGTAGGAATACTGCTACGGTTATTTGCAAGTAATTTTTGACCATGGAGTATATTTTAAGCCGCTAAAATAAAAACCAACTATTAAAACATAGCATTGATCTAAAAATAATCGGGATACATTTTTTGCCAAAGGCGTAATCAAAAATTTTTAGAAATAGGAATTGTAATAATGTACAATGGGTTCTTCAACATCCTCATCATACTCATATTCCCAATGGTACAAGACGCTTTCTGCATGCTTGACGTCATCTTCGGTAAATAACTGCTGGCATTCTTTCGCAAGTCGCAGATCGCTTTTAAAAACTGATCCTATGCGCAGTCTGAATACATTAAGTGGAGTGGTGGTACCCAATAAATAACCTATGAGCGCAATGGGTTCAATTTCATTGGCTGGACATTTCTCTAGAATATTACGTTCCTTATCATTGATTTTGATATTACTTTCAAAGTAATGTTGAAGAATACGGCGCTTTTCAAACGTGATCATTTTGTCTGAAAAGAATTCTGGATTGTCTTCAATGGACAAGGAAAATTCCATGGGTTGTTATTAAGAGTTGAAAACTTCTAAAATAGCATTTCTATCTCTGATTATTCAATCAAAAAAATCCATCCTTGAATGCTGTTATGTTATTAGTTAGCATTAAAGAATGGATGTATTCTAAGGCTGGTGGTTATTGCTCTTTCGCTTTAAGCGAAAGGTGCATAATCACGGTCCTCATGTTGTATGGAAACCCATTGCAATCTTGTAAATTCTTCAAGGATGAACTCACCGTTGAAACGGCCCACGCCAGAACCTTTTTCACCACCAAATGGTACGTTAGGTTCATCGTTGACGGTCTGATCATTTATGTGAATCATACCTGTCTCTACTTTTCTAGCAAAGGCAACCGCTTTCTCGATGTTTTTAGTATGAAGCGCACCGCTTAGTCCAAAGTCTTTGCTATTGGCAATTTTCAAAGCATCTTCTTCCGTCTTAAAACGAATGATAGCTGCCACTGGACCGAAAATTTCATTAGCAGCGATAGGCATATCGTCAGTTACATGATCTAAAATGGTAGGATGCATGAGTGTGCTCTCAACCTTACCATCCAACACTAATTTTGCACCAGCTTCGACGCTTTTCTTAACATCTTCCTGTATGCGCTCTACCTGATCTGTATCGATCAAAGGGCCAATAGTGGTTTTCTTATCAGATGGGTCACCAGCTTTGAGTTTTTTGGCTTTTTCGACAAACTTCTCAACGAATTCGTCAGCAATGTCTTCTTGCAAAACAATGCGATTGATGGACATACAAATTTGACCTTGGTGCATAAACTTGCCAAAAAGAGCTGCGTCAACGGCATTATCTACATCGGCATCTTTCATCACGATAAAGACGTTGTTACCACCTAATTCTAATGCTACCTTTTTAAGAGCCTCACCAGCAATTTTCCCTATGTTACGGCCTACCGGCGTTGATCCTGTAAACGAAATAAGCTGTGGTGTTTCATGAGCCACAAAATAATCGCCTATTTCAGAACCTTTACCTACAACTACATTACAAACACCTTTAGGTAATCCTGCTTCTTCAAAGAGTTTGGCAATTAAAATAGCGCCAGTGACCGGCGTTTGTGAAGCCGGTTTAAGTACCAGCGTATTTCCCAATGCGATAGCAGTTACTACGGATCGAATAGAAAGATTGAGCGGGAAATTCCAAGGGCTGATGATTCCCATAACCCCAATTGGTCTGCGGTAAACGCGGTTTTCCTTTCCTGGGATGGAAGAATGCATGATGAATCCATGAGATCGAGTAGGAAATGAGGCCGCTTCTTTGATAATTGCCTGACAAATCTGAATCTCAATTTGAGCTTTTACCTTGGTACTACCGGCTTCCTTAATCAGCCATTCCATGATTTTTTCCTTATTCTTCTCCAGCGCCTCGCTAAATTTCATAACGACCTGCGACCGTTCTTGAGGTAGAGCGTTGGCCCAAGAAGTGGAAGCTTCTTTTGCTGCTTTATAAGCTTTGTCAACATCTGCTTTTGAAGCTGCTTTTATTTCTTGTAGCTTCTCTTGATTATATGGGTTTTTATTGATGATGACATCATCATCACGTCCATCGACCCATGATCCATTGATATATTGTTTATTTAAGTTTTTACTAAAATCCATTTGGTTTTTTTAAAAGGTTAGAATTGGTTTGATGGCTTTGCCGGCTTCCATTTGTTCAATGGCTTCATTGATATCATCAAATTTGAATTTGGTTACCAATTTGTCAAAAGGAAATTGGCCATTTTGATAATATTCAATTAATCGAGGTATGAAAACGTCTGGAATACTGTCACCTTCTACCACACCAATGATTTGTTTACCCCAAACCAAGATTTCGTTCACATCAATGTCTGCCGTAACGCCCATAGGCGGTGCACCTACAACGGCCACTTTACCTTTCCAGCGCAAGGCTTTCACAGCTTGAGCTAGCACTGCAGGAACTCCTGAAGTTTCGGCAGCATAATCAACACCTTGATCTGTTAGCTCTTTTATTTTTTCTACGACATTATCTTCCTTATCGCTATTTACGGTGTGTGTTGCTCCTAATTCCTTGGCGAGTTTTAAGCGGTCTGCATTGATATCAACAGCGATGATGGTCTGACATCCACAAATTTTGGCAGCCATGACAGCTGACAAACCAACAGATCCAGCTCCAAAAATGGCGATCGTACTTCCAGCCGTTGGTTTCAACGAATTGATGACAGCTCCAGATCCTGTCTGGATCCCACATCCTAGTGGACCCAACATTTCGATGGGTGCTTTCTTATTTACTTTTACAACATTGCGCTCTGTGGCGATTGAATAGGTTGCAAACGATGATTGCTGAAAAAAGCGGCTGTGGACTTCTTCTTTGGATTGATCGATGGCTTCTTCATCAGAATCCAATCTCTCACCACCAAAGTTGAGACCGAAGAATTTCTCACAGTATTGAGGTGTGCCTTCAAGACATGTGCGGCAAACACCACATGATCCGTAGGTGAGTACCACATGATCTCCTGATTTTACTTTTTTAACTTGGCTACCTACTTCTTTTACTACTCCAGAACCTTCATGCCCTAAAATCATAGGTAATGGCACATCATAAGATTGATCTCTTGCGGTGAGGTCGGTATGGCAAATCCCGGCACCTTTAATCTCTACCAGAACTTCGTTAGGTTGTAAGTCTTTTAATTTGAGGGATTTCATATTGAATTTCCCTTTTTTCTGCTCTACGACAGCGGCTTTAATATCTTTCATGGCTAACTTTTTATTTAAGTTAGAAAAGAAAGAAGAGTTGCAGTCAAAAAGAAATCTTATAGTTTGTGGGCTTTAGCAGGGATTTAACCTAATACGGTAGCTCGATCAAACCGATCTAGATTACCAGACGAAATAGTCGAAATAAACTAGAGTCTACTCAGATCTAAATTCTTGTTTAGGTATTCAGTTTACCATTCAGGATTATGGTCACAATACTTATCAATTACATTTCTGTATCGTATATCATTGGGAACTGCTTAGGGATGTCTTCGAGTGATTCTCCCAAATTTTGTCTAAGATCAATCTCAATACCGCGAGCCATGGTTGAAATAGGCACATCGTTAGCCGATCCCTCAAAAGGATTCTCTCCAGTTCGACCTATTTTTTCCATGGTATGAAAGATCCAAGCTACGATCACATAAAATGGAATAGAAAGCCAAATAAAAAGAGAACCAATAGTAGGATGAATAAGGCTTATTTCAGAACCTATTTCGGCAAATTGAGGAACAATTGCTAGTGGTAATAACAACACGAATAACCACATGAAATAATGATTTAAACTTGCAAAATGACGTGGATAAGGAAAGTTTTTTATACGCTCTGATTGACCTTGCAACGTGAATAGCTCCTTTAGAACATTTTCTAATTCTAGAAATGAAAACTCCCAAACGATTCCTTTCTCTTTTAATTTTTTGAGATGATGGGATTGTAAATAGAGTAGTGCAGTTTGCTTGTTGTTCTTGCTCATGGTATAAGCTAGATCCTCTGCAGATAAATAAGGTTTCATGTCCTTTTCCACGGTAGATTTCCATTCTGGCGGACTGTTTAGATCACTCCATTCTTTATTGGACCTTTCCAAAATAGCAGTTTCCCAAGGTTTTGAAACCCGCATTGCATGACGCAAAGCGGTCATCCACGCAATATGCCGATAGGTGAGTATCTTTATTTCTTCATTTAATTCTTCTTTAGAATATTGGTTGAGTACAAGTTCATTACTCACCATATCCTGAACAAACATTCCGAAGGTCCTAGAAGTATTTGTGATGCCGCCCCAAATTTTTCGAGCTTCCCAAATTCGACCGTAAGCAGAATTATTTTGAAATCCAATCACAAAAGCCACTGCAGTACCAATAAGCGCTAACGGTGTCCATGGTATTTGTAACCAATCCAATTCGAAGAAATAATATACCGCTACAAATATGATGATGATCGCCAAGAACAATAAGGTTTCAAACCTAGTCCACTTGGCCATGTCTTTTACTTTGAAAACCTTTCTAGTGTACATACTTTAATTTTAACTAATCTCAAATTCTTAAAATCTGAATCCTAATAGATTGCAATTAAAAATAAGTATTTAGAAAGACTTTGAAGTCAAATAACTTTTTGCAAAAATTGACTTATGCAAGATTATAAGAATGAAAAATGGTTTAGCTAGATAGCTGGGTACGTATCGTAATATCATCATTTACCTCAATCCAATATCCATCTGGATCTTGAAAGTATACTTGTTTGATTCCGTCATTTCTGACGTAGTCTTTATTTTCAGAACCTGGCCAGTCCGAATAGCCGATATCTAATTTACCCAAATGAGCTACAAAACTATCCATCGATGAAGTGGACAAAGCAAAATGGACAGCCTTTGTTGTCTTGATTACTTCTTCTGACCGCGGAATGAGGTGCAATTGTTTTCCTTCGCCTAGAGACAGCCATCGAGTTTTTGAATTTGATGCTGTGTTTTCAATTTCTTCCAACCGAAATACACTTTGATAGAATGAAATGGATTTTTGGACATCTTTCACCGCAAGTGCGATATGGTTGAATGAGAAGTTGGGCATTTGTTACAAGCGGTTAATTTCTATTTCTTTAAATTATCAATATGTATTCTAGTCAGTTCCACGTCTTCCTTGTTAGTGGCATATGAGACATATAGATGATCACCCCAAACTACGCTTTTTGGATAACTATACCCTGGTCTTTTATACTTCCCATCAAACCTCATGGGTTGCAGATCATCATCACCACTTCTCAATACCCAAGCCTTATCAAATAAAAAACCATCCTTGCTCAGTGTCAAAACTAACGGAAACCGGTCTTTATTGCCCGATGGATTATTCACCATAAAAGCGGTTCCATTGGGTAAATTACCAGCGCTTTGTTTGGCTCTGGAATCAGGTGTATTTACAACTACTGGTGTAGTCCAAGTGACAGCATTGTCATGGCTAACAGCTGCAAGCTTTTTAAACGAACTATCTTGATCCCGGAAGATCATGACTATCGCACCATCTGATCGATAGAACCAACTTGGTTCTAATTCTCTGCTCATGTTTTGGTTATTCGTAGGCATGTTTTCCATGACTCCAGAGGTCCAGCCAGATATTCCCAATGGATCATCTGTATAATAAGGCGTCGCAGTCAATCCAGGCTGCATGTGGAACGCAGTTATAATTCTTCCGTTAGGTAATTGATGAACATCTTGCTCTATAATTCCAAGTACAGGATCTCCATCAGCATTTGTAACTCGTTTTGGTAAATCCCAATGAATGCCATCAGTAGACGTCATGTACTCCGTATAACCTTCTTTAGAGCCACTTTTATTCTCTGGCCATACACATATGTAAGCCACGAGCGTTTCTCCATCACTCCACCAGCCGCCACTAGTCTTAATACCATTTGCCCGTTTTTTGGTTAATTCTAACGGTGGTTCCCAATGAGTACCGTTGGAACTTTTACTATAAAATACTTGCGTGTCGGCGCCATCTTCATCAATAGATGAACTTTGCCATTGAGCATAGAGCATTCCTTGAAACGGAAACAATACCACACCGTGATTGTATTTGTTATCACTAGCTTTTGGTGAAAATATAGTGATGGTTTCCAGCCCTTTGGCAAAAGGTAAGCCTAATGTTTTAGGTTGTTCAAAATCAAATAAAGGATCTACTTCAAAAGGTAATTTTTCCTGCGCTTGTGCTACTGTAGCCGCAAGTAAGAAAAATATGCAAAGACGGTGTCTTTTAAAAAATCTCATATAAAGAACTTAATTCTACCATTTAATTTACAATGCGTTCAATTTCAAGTATTCTGTTTCTACATAGTAAATGCTCCACTCACCAAATTCATAATTCCCCAGATTTTCCGCTCGGCTGAAGAAGAAGTATTTGCCATCTCTTGAAAATCGAGGACTACTTTCTTCATTAACGGTATTCACCAATGGACCTATAGATTGGGCTTTGCTCCAGCCATTATTAAATCTTTTGGAAACAAAAATGTCCTCACCACCAGCGCCGTCAGGCGCTCCGTAAGAATTAAAAATTAAATAATTTCCATCTGGTGAAATAACAGCCGAATACACCCAATACTTTTCATCATCCCAAATACCTTCAACCACCTGTGGAGTAGAGAAGGAGTTACCGTCAAATTTGGTTTCGTAAAGTCTGATAGCGGTATCACCACGCATCATAGTAGTAAATTGGAAGGTTTCGCTATCGTTGGTAAATAAGAAGTTATTATTGGACGATGGCCATTCTTCGCCTTCTTTTTGAACCGAATTAATGGGTCCTGGAACCGGTGATGGATCACTCCAACCAGTTTCTGTTTTCTCCATCATCCAGATGTTCATATCAAAATTTCCTTGATTGGGTTGATCCGGTATCGCACGCTCTGATCCAAAAAACAAATACTTGCCATCTGGCGTAATCATTGGAGTTTCATCACGGTCTGTGGAGAAAGGAGCCAATTTTGGCGTGGTCCATTTTCCATCTACAAAATCACTTTGATAGATCTTTTGCTTTCCCTCTGGTTTTCTTCTAGAGAAATAAGTATTACGACCATCTGGAGAAAATGTGAGTTCAAATTCGCTATTGTCTTCTGTAGAAATAACTCCAGGTACAAAGCGAACCGGTGTTGTGATGGGCTCATTGGAATACTGAACCTTATAGGGAGTAGGATCATTTTTGCAAGATGAGAAACCTAGTATTATTAAAAGAAGAGCGAAGTTAAATTTGTTCACGACGAAGACATTTTTGGTATAACTTTTTTACTGTTTATTTAATTTCAATTCATTTCTCGATAAGCCTTTTCACTCATATTAGCAATGCGTTTTCAAACTCATCAATTAAACCCTTATATAAGTCAATTATTGGCTCTATTGGATCTGTCCAATTATCAAACTCCAAATGATATTTCGCTTCAATTCTCCAACCTTTATCTAACTCACAAGCGATATACGGACTGAAATTTTCCTTCTTAGCAATCTGACTTAAGGTCTCGAAAGAAGGATTGTTGTTCAAATAATATTTAATGTTGGCATTCTCAGCGTTGATTTTCAATCGGGTTTGTTTTGTTGAGAATAGTTGTAGTATGTGAGATCTTGTACTAATCTCAAAGGCAATGGGTTGCATCGCTGGGCTAAGTTCGCAGGTAAACGTTGCAACGTACGCAGTTCCCGTTCTATTTATTACGGTAAAAAGATTGTTCTTATAATCAAAAGTTACTTTATAAACAACGTCAGGACTTCGAACGCCCATTCCAATGGATACATCTTCATCCTTGAAATAGAACTCTCCATTTTCTTTATCAGCTAGATTTTTGAAATAGTCTTTGTAGGTCAATTAAGGTTTTTTAGCTTGTTTCTATAGATTCTTAATACATCTCAATTAAAAATCACTTTTCGTTTGATGCATATAACTAAATTTAAAAATTTTGAGACCTCCAAAAAAAGTACTAACCCAGAGATTGAGCTCGAAGCTTCTATTGTTTAGAGGTTTTGTTATTATTCGTTATTTCAGCGCATTCTTGATGAGATTCTTGATTTTTTTATTCCCTGTAGCATCTGCAATTTGTTTTGTACTTAATCCCTTACCATCTTTGAAGTCTAACGGGCAATTGTATTGAAGCGCGAGTTCTACCATTTTAGGGTTTTTTGTTTTAATCGCTTCAAGAATTATACATTCTCCATCTCTAGCTAGAATATTAACTTTTGCACCCATATCGAAATAGAATTTAGCAAGGTTGTAATTGTTGCTGTAAACCGCTGCAAGTAATGGTGTTCCTCCATCATTTGCGGTAGATTCCATATCTGCACCCGCGTCAAGTAGCATTTTTATAAACTCGACAGTTCCATTTTTGGAAGCAAATCGAATTGCTTCTTGATTACCTACTGCTGGAGATTTCCAATTGACATCCGCACCGTTGTCTAATAATATTCTGACACTCTCCTTTGCATTTGCCATAGACCCTACAATTATGGGAGTCAGACCTTTTTCAGTCAGTCCGTTTACATTGGCTCCATTTTCAATTAAGATTTTGACAGATGTAGTATCATTATTAAATACTGCCATCCATAAAGGTGTTAATCCATTTTCATTAAACTGTTCAGTTTCTTCTCCATTTTTCAACAGAGTTTCCAAGTCAACTTCGTTACCAGACTTAATACTATTAAAAATCTCTTGTCCATTCGTGTAGTTGATTAACAAAAGAAAAATGGTTGTAATAAAATATTTCACGTTTTTTTGTACTAGTTTCATAATTAATTGCAACGTCTCGTATATGAAAAGTAGCGCTGAAAACAAGCGATACTTTTTCGGATAATACACAAGCCGAATTTTTAATTTTTACTATTTATCTTTTTACTTTGAAATCGTCAAATTTAAAAATTTGGCGACTTACCAAAAATGCCTGAACCTTTGTGTTAGCAACTACTTGCGCTATTTTTAATATACATTGTTAGCACCAGTACTATTCTACCCATTCTACTTCTAAATGGTCAGTTATTAATTTCGCTACTCGCATTGAATTTTCCCAACCACCACAAAATTCAGGACTCAATGCTATAGTTAAAACATCAATTTTTTCCATTGACTTTTTAATTTCCTCCGCAATTTTAAGTACATAATCATCCGTAAGAAATTGTAAATATTCGTCCTCATATTTTATGAAGAAATAATCAATATCAAGATTAACTATCCATTGGTGATTATCATTCTCATTAATCCAATATGCCATATTTTCGTGTAAGTCCCATATTTCAGGTTCATACATCTCCAAATTTTCTAAAGTGTCTCCGTCTTTATGCGTTGCGAAATACGTTAAGTTCAAAACGTTTGGATAAATTCTATTGAAAATTGTCAAATAATTATCCCAACGAAGAATTTGATAACCTTCGTCATTCATTCGCATTTCGGCAGGGTTATATCTTAATGCAGTCAATTCTTGAATTCCAATATTTTGCAAGTCAACATTTTGCCTTTCAAGCTCTTCAATCCACCAATCTAATTGACTTTTTAATAAGTCATAATGTCTATCAATATGGAATAAGTTGTATTGTGTATTTACGTCTATTTCTCTCAACCAACACCAACTTGCAGCTAAATGATTATCCATTAGATATGTCTTATCATCTTGGAATAATAAGTTCAGTTTATAAGTTCCAGAATTTTGCCTTCCTTCAAAAGGTATGATGTGTGGCATAGTTTTTCTCGTATTGGTGCTAACGTTAAGTATATGAAGCGTAGCATCCCGAAGGGTGCTATGATTTCATATACAGTGTTACCTGCTGGCTATTTTCTTTTTAATAAAACGCGTTTAGGAATTCTTGATCTTTGTTCAATTTTTTGATGCTCCTTGAAACCCATGCTATGCGTTTGACAATGATTCACAATTTTATGTTCCATAATACGCTTAGCCGTTTTAGAAAACCCATCAGATTCAATTTTATCGTAAATTTCATCAATTTGTAAACTTTTATTATACCACATTAGAATCCCATGTTTAATAATAAAAGTGGCAGGAGTATCTTGCAAGGCACAAACATTCTCAACTACATTTGTTAGTTTATTAGAACCTAAAGAATGAATGATTTTACTATTAAAACCATAAATAATACTAAAATTTACATTCCAGAATATATTCTTTGCTATTTTCTTTAGTTTATCTTCATTCGCTAGTAACTTCTTTTTTTCTTCTGCTGTCTCTGTTTCATCAATTATTTGCTTTAGTTTTTTAGCTATGAATTCTTCAACAAAATTCTGAGAATCTTTGTTTTTTATTAATTCTATAAATGAGGTCAAAACTCTGAGATGTACATTCATCCCTTCTTTGAAAATAGATTCTAGTTGTTCTTTTTTAAGTGAGCCTGCACGATTTTTTATAATCCTACCCATTACTTCCACAGTCTTGATACTTCTACGTAATTCTATTGCTAATTCATCATCTTCTAATTCGCTGTCAATTTCATCCTTTTGATTTGTTGAATGAGATTTTTCAATTTCGTCTTTCCTTTTTAATTCCTGATTTCTGTGATTCTCAGCTGACTCGGTTGCTTGTGGCAGTACTGCTTGAACTACTTCGTCTATTCGCTCATCAAAAAACTTCAATTCATCAGCGCTAAGTGTGGCTGGAGAATACTTTTCAAATAACGTCATTGCGTTCAAAATAACATCATCTAGAACAGTAGTGTTTTTATCATGATGCGAAATAAATATTGCGATATAAGCAAATTCATCAATATGTAAGTTGCCAAGAATTTTATCAATGTTTTTTGATTGTTCACTTGCATTGTCTGCAAAATACTTGGCAGCAAAGAAGTAATATAAATATGGATATTTGAATGAGTAATGACCTAAACCATCTAAATGAAGGATATTAGTATTTCTTAGATTCCTAATTAGTTCCTCAATTCCGATAGTGAGATTAAAATTAGACTTATATTCCTCTAGATAACTTTCAAATTCTATTTTATTAATTACCGTTTTTTCTTTTTCAAAATAGAAAAAAGCTAATTCTGTGAGGAAATTAAAATAGGTGTCAAAGTCATCATTTTTGATACCTTCCTTTCTGAGATAGATGTATAATAAAGATTGATAAATGTATCCTTGTGATGTAATATTTTGGTCTAATGGCTTATTTAGAGTATCATAATTACTAATAAATGATAAAATGAAAAAAGGATAAGAAGGCATTATTCCTTTGCCGATAATTTTTCCTAAAGCGGAATCAACAAGTTCAGTTTTGTTATCTATTTCCTGATATAATTCGTTGTCAGTTGTCCAATTGTCTTCAGAAATCAAAACCCAATTTTTTATTAATTCATTTCGTTGAGAAGGGCTAAATTCATTGATTTTATATCGTTGATATTGGTTCATCAATGTTTCATTTTTAAAATTGAAACTAAAAATGTCATCAACTATTAATATCTGTTTTTCAAAGTTGGTGAGTTGATCAACAATTTTCTCTTTATGCTTAGCCAAATGAAAATCGTCTAATATCAAAACAAGTTTATGCTTATCAATTTCGGATAGTTTAGTATCTATTATACTATACTGTTCATTAAATGAGTTCTCAATTTTTGAATCTATAGATCCGAGATAATTGTTTTTACCATCTGAAAGATAAATAGGCACTAAACCTTGATTGAATAATTTTGAGAACAGACGTTTGCACAATGTAGTTTTCCCAGATTGACCTTCACCTGCAATTAGAATTTTTGTATTGTCATTTAGAGTTTCAATCATCTCACTAAAACTGATGTCATCTAATTCATCCTTTGAGTCATCAAATTCTTTTAGTAGTGGAGATACGTAAATATCACTCAAAAGTACTGGTTTTTTGCTTGAGTGTGCCTTTGATAACATCTCAGTATCTTCTAAAAACAGTTGAAATTCGTCAGTTAATTTTATATCTATAGATTCATTTGTTTTCATTGGTAGTTGCATAGCTTGGATTGTTAAATCGTAGAGTAATTCAAATAATAGTAGATGACTTTTCTGACTTAGTGTGTTTTTTTCTTTAGAATTACTTCTTCCACCATTTCTGTCGTCAATCCAAGTGTATAAATCTAGATACTCTTCAATATTTCTATTCAATTTGAGATTTTGCTTAATAAAGTCACAACCAAAAGATGTATTTAATTCATCTCCAGGTTTATAGCTTTTTTCAAAAAATGAAGCTGTTTTTGCAGCTTCTCTAGCTAGTGTTTTTGGAATAATATCTTCACCTTCCCATTCCAATTCTTGATAATCTACCATCGCTGAATTAGTGAGATAACTGTTTCTAGCTTTTTGAATACTTTTAAGCACTTGAATAATAAATTCACTTTCACAGACTTTGAATGTGAATTGTTCTGAACCTTTGAATATATCCTGAGTGTCAATATCTAGAAATTCATTTATTTCAAAAAAGTTTCTTGTTTCACCTTTATGAATATTATAATCTAATTCTGTTTTTGTTATTGGAACAATACTTACAATTTGTTCATTGGTATCTTCTTTTTTCAGCAAAAACAAAGCATCCTTTTCCAGTTTCTCTTTGTGAATTTTAATTTCTTCTATCCAATTTCTTCTTTCGATAGCGTCTTGGATACTTTCAGGAATCAGGACAATTAAATCTAAATCACTTTTACTTGGTTTAAACATTCTACCATCCATATATATCGAGCTGCCGAATAAATATACGGCATCAATCTCAATGTCTTTAGATGCTTCTTCTTTCCAGTTTTGGATTAGTTTAATTATTTCGTTTTTCATTTGTTTTGTGCTTGCAGGTAACTAATATATAGAAACAAGTTACATAATTATCGCTTACAACCTTTGTGTTTTCTAAGCTTAGCCAATAGTCGTTCGTTCATAGTACAATACCTCTTTTTGGGAGGTTATCAGCATGTTTAGTCATTAAGCATTTGCAAACGACTCTATCTTTCTGTTTTCTTCAATGAAATGAATTTGCCGTTATGCTGGTCGCTTTTTAAGCTTTCGCGAAAGCGAAAACCCTACAAACAAAAAAGACCCTGAAATCAATCAGAGTCTTTTCTACTTTATAGAGATCCCAAATCTACGCTATTGCTTGTTTGGGATAAGCGATACGTAAAGTTTTGCTAGTGCAGAACTAACGTCCTGCTTACTTTACTTCTTCAAAATCTACATCTTCTACATCACTAGTATCAGCGTCGTTAGAAGCTCCAGCGCCTGCATCTGGTCCAGGTTGTCCACCTTGAGCATCTGCTTGTGCTTTGTACATCTCTTCACTAGCAGCTGTCCATACGGTGTTCAGTTTTTCTAGTGCTGGATCGATTTTCTCAATCTCCTTAGTTTCATAAGCTGCTTTCAATTCTGTCAGCGCTTCTGTAATAGGAGCTTTTTTATCTTCCGGAAGCTTATCGCCAAATTCTTCTAACTGCTGCTCTGTCTGGAAGATCATTTGATCTGCACTGTTCAGTTTATCAGCCGTTTCTTTAGCTTTCTTATCTGCATCTGCATTAGCAGCTGCATCTTGCTTCATTCTTTCGATTTCTTCCTCGCTTAGTCCAGAAGATGCCTCGATACGAATGTCTTGCTTCTTACCAGTCGCTTTATCTTCAGCACTTACTTTGATGATACCGTTAGCATCTATATCAAAAGTTACCTCGATCTGTGGCGTTCCACGACGTGCTGGTGGGATATCAGACAAGTGGAATCTACCAATCGTCTTGTTATCTGGTGCCATGGCGCGTTCTCCTTGAAGTACGTGAATCTCAACACTAGGCTGGTTATCAGCTGCGGTAGAGAATACCTGTGACTTTTTAGTTGGGATCGTTGTGTTAGACTCAATCAATTTTGTCATCACGTTACCCATAGTCTCGATACCTAAAGAAAGCGGAGTCACATCCAGTAACAATACATCTTTCACATCTCCAGTCAATACACCACCCTGAATCGCTGCACCTACTGCAACAACTTCATCAGGATTTACACCTTTAGAAGGCTTCTTACCGAAGAATGCTTCTACTGCTTCTTGTACCGCTGGGATACGAGTAGATCCACCAACAAGGATGATCTCATCAATATCGCTCTTAGACAATCCAGCAGCTTTCAATGCTTTCTCACATGGCTCGATCGTTCTTTTTACTAGGTCAGAAATCAATTGATCAAATTTAGATTTGGTCAATGTTTTTACCAAGTGCTTAGGTCCGCTAGCGGTTGCCGTTACATAAGGTAAGTTGATCTCGGTTTGTGCACTGGATGAAAGCTCAATTTTTGCTTTTTCAGCTGCTTCCTTCAAACGTTGCAAAGCCATTGGGTCTTTACGAAGGTCGATATCTTCAGCAGACTGAAACTCATCAGCCAACCAGTCGATGATCTTTTCATCCACGTCATCACCACCTAAGTGTGTATCACCGTCAGTAGCCAAAACCTCAAATACACCGTCACCCAACTCAAGGATAGAAACGTCATGCGTTCCACCACCAAAGTCAAATACTACGATCTTCTGGTCAGTATC
Organism: Nonlabens sp. Hel1_33_55; assembly: GCF_900101765.1. Taxonomy (NCBI): domain Bacteria; kingdom Pseudomonadati; phylum Bacteroidota; class Flavobacteriia; order Flavobacteriales; family Flavobacteriaceae; genus Nonlabens; species Nonlabens sp. Hel1_33_55. The sequence goes on along the minus strand of NZ_LT627735.1, from coordinate 1,095,395 downwards.
TTTTTTATCCATACCATAAGCCAGCGCTGCTGCCGTAGGCTCATTGATGATACGTTCTACCTTCAAACCTGCGATCTCACCAGCTTCCTTAGTCGCTTGACGTTGTGAATCGTTAAAGTAGGCAGGTACCGTAATTACCGCTCCAGTTACTTCTTGTCCTAAGTAATCTTCAGCTGTTTTCTTCATTTTCTGAAGAATCATGGCACTTAATTCCTGTGGTGTGTACAAACGACCATCGATATCTACACGTGGTGTGTTGTTGTCACCTTTTACTACACTATAAGGAACACGATCAGCCTCGTTAGATACTTCGCTGAATTTATTACCCATAAATCTCTTGATAGACGCCACGGTTTTTGTCGGGTTCGTCACCGCTTGTCTTTTTGCAGGGTCACCTACCTTGATCTCGCCACCTTCCACAAAGGCGATGACAGATGGAGTAGTGCGTTTCCCTTCTGCATTAGGTATTACAACCGGCTCGCTACCTTCCATTACGGACACACAGCTGTTTGTTGTACCTAAGTCAATTCCAATTATCTTACTCATTATTATATGTTTTAGTTTGTAATTTTTAATTCTTGAACACTCACTTAAAGTCAATGTTTGTGCCACCAGAAATCAAATGACAAGCTGTCAGAATTGGACTATTATTGTCAGAAAACTCTATCTGATTTCGATATTCCTGTCATAAAACGCAGGCGTGTTTTTCAAAAAAAATATAAAACCTGTACCGAGCCGCTGTACTGAGCTTGTCGAATTAGGCAGTCGGGAAAAGGTTTACAGTTGAAATGCATATAAGCCTGTTTCGAGCGGCAGCGCTGCACTGAGCTTGTCGAAGTGTCGAGAAAAGGTTAGTGCTAGAATGATTTTAACGATATCGCTTTCGCGAAAGCATAATTCTTTCAAGCCTCACAACTAACAAGATCATCTCAACCTTGACTTATTCATTTTGCAAGTTTACATGGTAACAAGTTCATCAAGATTAGAAAATAAGTAAGCTTAATACGTGGTAAAGTCAAAAATGAACCTCGTTGAAATGCCAATATAACCAGTTTCGAGCCGCCATACCGAGCCTGCCCAAGTAGACAGTCAAGAAAAGGTTCCTATTCAAAATCCCGTAAACCTGTTTCGAGCGGCAGTCTAGAAAAGGTTCTTGTTCAAAAGATTGTAGAACCTGTTTCAAACCAACCACACGGAGCCCGCCGAAGTTGACAGTCAAAAAAAGGTTCCTATTCAAAATCCCATAAACCTGTTTCAAGCCGCTGTACTGAGCCTGCCGAAGTTGACAGCCGAGAAAAGATCCTTGTACAATTGATTCTGAAACCTGTTTCTAGCGGCAGTCGAGAAAAGGTTCTTGTTTAAATGATTGTCAAACCCGTTTCGAGCCGCTGTGCTGAGCTTGCCGAAGTAGACGATCAAGAAAAAGTTCAAGTTCAAAAGCAAGTAGAAAATGGATCAACTCCATGCGTTAAATAGAAACCACAAATTCAAAACAAAAAAGAGCCCATCAAATAAATGATGGGCTCTCTAAAGTATTATAAAATTATTCCGAAGTGCTTATTCAGCTTCAGGCATAAGGATCGCAAGAATATAATCCTCATTCAAATATTTCTGGGCAACTGCCTGAACATCTTGTGCGGTCATTTTTTCAACTTCTGCTTCAAAGTTCATCATGTTGTTAGGATCTCTTTGCTCACGACTTGCGTTCACCAAGTTATTCAACCAGAACCTGTTGGACTTCATGTCTTCCTTACGTTCTAATAAATAACCTTCTTTCACCTTATTGAGGTTTTTCTCACTTGGGCCATTTTCTTTCAAGTTAGCTATTTCCTTTTGTGTTGCAGCAACCAGTTTTTCAACATTGTCTGGACCACATGGGAACGAAACACTAAAGTTGAATCCAGGCTCTGGAATTTTACTCATGCTACCACGAGCGCCACCACCATAGATGCCACCTTCTTGCTCACGCAATACTTCGATGATTCTAATAGTAAGAGCTTCTCCTAACGCATCAACGGCCAATTCTTCTTTGGCGCTGTAAGTAGGAATATCATAATCCCAACGCATTTGAACTAGACTCTTTTGCTCTGTTCCTTTGTTAACGGTAATGTTTCTAGTTCCCTGAGTTTCTTTCCAGTCAAAAGTTCTATACATTTCTTTCTCACCAGTAGAAGGTAGGTTAGCAAGATACTTTTTGGATAGATCCATGATCACAGCTTCATCAACATTTCCTACTAAAAAGAAGTTGAAGTCGCCAGCATTAGAGAAACGTTCTTTATACAATTCATAAGCTTTATTGTAATCTGCAGCATCATAAGCCGCCTCATCTGGGAAGCCTGAATATCTTGGATTGTCCTTAAAACGCATTTCATTCACCTCATTACTAAAGTAAGTCTGCGGATTTGACATCATTCTACCTACAAATGATTTTTGCTTAGAGATAAAACTAGCAAAAGCCTCTTCATCCTTATTAAGCGATGTAAAGTACAAGTGGACCAATTGGAACATGGTTTCTAAATCTTGCGGAGTAGAAGAGCCACTCAAATTTTCAGTAGTGCTACCTATAGATGGACTTACTCTGACCAATTTACCAGTCATGAATTTATCCATGTCGATTTGTGACATTCCAGCAATACCAGCTTCTGTCAAACCACCGTTTGCAAATACGGTAGCTAGATAGTCTTCATCAGAATAAAGACTAGATCCACCATAACTGTAGGCAGACATTAGGATCTCATCATTTTTGAAATCGGTTGGCTTGATCGTTACTGTGGCACCATTGCTTAGAGTAAAAGTTTTAGTGTCTAATCTATCATTGGTAGTTGTTTCTGTAATGCTACCAGGCGCTGGTAATTCTTCTATAAGATTCTCACGAACTACTGCATCTTCATAAGGAGCAACTTCCGCGGAAGCGACATCATTGATAACCTTTAAAATTTCATCTTCAGTAGGTTTATTTTCCGTCGTTGGACCTGTAAATACGATCGTTCTGTTATCATCGTGGATGTACTTCGTGATTTTTTCATTTACTTCTTCTACAGCGATACCAGGTAGTAACTCCATTGTTTTTTCATACCTCCATTCTGGGCTAGGAACAACGCCACCATTCAAATAGTTATTCACGTATTGTCCAACAAGACGACCGCTTTCCTGCTTATCGCGGTTCGCATAGAAGGATTCAAAAGAGGACTTGTACGCAGCTTTTGCACGCTCAAGTTCTGCTTCTCCAAAACCGTACAATTTCACTCGTTGGTTCTCTTCTAAAACTGCTTTTAGAGCTCCCAACTGTCCATCTGGAGCAGATCCAGCAAAAGAGGAGTAGGCATTTTTAGTTTTATCAACTGTACCACCATAACTACTATTTGCAAAAATAAATGGCGGATTAGGCTTCTGGGTCAATTCCTGTAAACGGTTGTTGATCATGAAAGAAAATAAACCATTCACAAGGTCTTCACGGTAGTCACCAACGGTTGTGGTAGGCTGCGTTTCAAAAGTATCCTTGTAGCTAACATTGATGGAAGCAAACGTTGCCTCATCATCCTGTGCTACTGCAATTTTAGTTTCCTCGTGGTTAGGTAAGTCAAATGTCGGACGTTCTCTTGGGTTTTCTGCAGCTGGGATTCCGGCAAAATGATCTTTGATCTTTTGCTCTAAAATAGCTGGGTCAAGATCTCCAACAGCAACAACGGCCATCAAATCTGGACGATACCAATCATTGTAGAATCTCTTTAAAACCTCAGGATCGAAATTCTGTAGAATTTCATCTTTACCAATCGGTAGACGCTCTGCATATTTAGAACCGTAAAATCGAACAGGAATAGTCACCTTGTTCATACGATCATTAGCACCTTTACCGTTTCTGGACTCTTCCAGAACCACACCACGCTCATCGTTGATGGCATCAGTTTCCAGCAATGCGCCGCTTGCCCAATCTTCAAGAATGGTAAAGCCTTGCTCCAGTTTTTCAGGATCATCACTAGGAATAGGCAAGATGTAAACGGTTTCATCAAAACTGGTGTAAGCATTTAAGTCTGCACCAAATTTCACACCTATACCTTGAAGGTAATCTACCAATTCGTTTTTCTGGAAATTGGTTGTACCATTAAAGTTCATGTGCTCCATAAAGTGAGCAAGTCCACGCTGGTCGTCATCTTCAAGAACAGAACCTGCATTTACCGCAAGTCTTAGCTCTACCTTATCTTCAGGTTTCGCATTCTTTTGAACGTAGTAAGTAAGTCCGTTATCTAGGACGCCCATGCGTACAGTAGGATCCATGGGGATTTTTTGATCCATGCCAGCCATAGGCTGTTCCATGGTTTTCTCCATCTGGTCTTCTTGAGTCATGTTTTGACTTGCATCCTTCTGTTTCTGATCTACCATTTTAGGAGAACAGGCGAGAATCAAGGACGCCGCAAACACATAATAAATGTTGTTTAGTTTCATTCTGTTTTATTTAGTAAGAATTAGTTTACGAATTTAATGACTAAGATTTTAGTTAAAAAGTTTAATGTCCTCAATTTATTCATTTTAAAATTTACCAAGTCGGTCATTCAAATGATTATATAAATGGTTTTTGACTAGCACGCTTTCGCGAAAGCGAACTCAACTCAAGCATTTTGCATTTTAAGCTTAATTATAGAACGATACGTAGCTTTTTTGCTATCCGTCATTCAATAGACCTTACGGAATTCGTTTAAATGATGATGGAACGTTAATAGGTTGCGCAAATTTGTTAATTGGAAGTGGTCTGTGGTTGATAATTCTATATTTGCCGCAATTCTATATTCATGATCAAACATTCCATAAAATTCTTTTTGGTACTGGCTTTAGCAGTTCTAGTTAATTCTTGTGCTAAAAGAGCTATTCAGACTTCAGGAGAAATCAATGTGCTGCCTAATGATGAAGACTATCGCAGTTTTTATTTGCTTGGAAATATAGGCGTCAATGACCCGCAGGATAAAGATTCCTTTGCTAAAATGGTGGATCATATTAAGTCAAATTCAAGATCTGAAGATTTTGTTCTGGTTTTAGGTGATAATGTTGATGCGGAATCACTAAAAGAAGATGATGAGGATAGTGCAGATAAAGAGCAGCTGGAATCTCAGCTGGAACAACTCGCAGAATTAGATTTAAATGTTGTCGTGATACCTGGAGATGAAGACTGGAATGATGAAGGGATTGATGGGCTAAAAAACATTGAGGAATTTACTGAGAAGATGCTTGACAACGATGATGCCTATCAACCAGAAAATGCGTGTCCTATTGAAGAAATTGACATCTCTGACAACATGCACCTCATTGTAGTAGATAGTCAGTGGTGGATTGAGGACTGGAATGATAGTCCAAAATTCAACGATGAGTGCGAGATCAAAACCAGAGAGAAATTTATTAAGGTTCTAGCAGATGCCATGCGTAAGGCCAGACACAAGACAGTTATTCTAGCCATGCATCATCCTTTGTACACTAATGGTGTTCATGGAGGCACACTAGGTTTGCGTATGCTATCTACACCTAAACAGGAGAACGCGTACATTCCTGGACTAGGTTTTCTATACAGTTTTGTTCGATCTCAATCAGGTCTATATCCGCAAGATCGCTACAATCCATTGATGAATGAATTAATGGAAGAAATAGAAACCATAGGCAGTGGCATTGAAAGGCTGGTCATCGTTTCTGCGCATGAGGAAAGTTTGCAATTCATTGATCAGGATAATATTAAACAGATCGTTTCTGGAGCTGTGACGGCTACCAATGTGGCTTCTTTAGGTAAAAAAGGAAAATTTAGTGCAGGGAAAATCGGCTTTTCTGAATTACGAATTTTTAAGGATCAGAGCTCTCAAGTCTTTTTCCATGTTATGAATGATACTGGCGATTTAGAACAAGTCTATGCCAATCAATTATTTGATACGAAACAACCCTATGATATTTCTGCTATACCTGTAAATACTTCCAAAACAGTAATGGCAAGTGTTTACCCTAAAGAAGAAACAGACGTTGATGAAGACCACGAAGAGTTTTATGGAAAACATTATCGCAGACTTTACGGTATTGATGTGGAAGCGCCTACCGTAATGCTGGATACCCTTTATGGTGGTTTAAAAGTGGAACGTGCTGGTGGTGGTAATCAAACACAAGGATTGCGATTAGTCGATAGTCTGGATCGCGAGTTTAATATGAGAGCGCTAGAAAAAGACGCCCTACAATTTTTAAAGAGCGCCGGATATGACAAGCTAGATGCCGATAAATATTTTGCAGAAACGCTGCCACAAGAATTGATTCGGGACTTTTATACGGCGGCGCATCCATACGGTGCTTTTGCAGTACCACGACTGGCTGGTGCGATAAAACTGAGCCACACACATCCTAAATTATTTTACGTTCCCAAACAGCCAGTTTTGGGAGATTTCAATAGCACGCATGGCGATCGACTTTATATGATTGTTGAGAAGCCAGATGATAGTTTTGACAACGCACACATGTTCGGTTACAATGAAGACGTGGAAAGTACTGATGATCTATTTGAGAAGATTAGAGAAGATGAACAGTACACTGTCGATGAAGAGCTGTACATACGTGCCCGAATCTTTGATATGTTATTAGGCGATTGGGACCGGCATGAGGATCAATGGCGCTGGGCAGAAATCAAAATTGATGATGACCACAGCACCTTTGAGGCTATACCGCGAGATAGAGATCAGGTGTTTGCACGATTTGATGGTGATCTATTGGAATTTATGAATACCGCCATAGGTAGCACCAAGCAGTTTGGTAATTACGGGCCAGATATTGAATACATCAAACAGTTTAGCCAGAGTGCCATTCGTTTAGATCGTGCTGTATTACAGCGAACTTCCATAGTCGATTGGGAAAAGCAAGTACGATACATTCAAGAGAATATTACTCCAGAGGTTGTAGAAAAAGCATTCAATGAGATGCCTGAAGAGGTTAAGGATGAGCAGTGGTTGCAGACACAAGAGGATTTGCTTTCGCGAAAGCGTAATCTCAACGACATCGTGCAACGCTATTTTGAGCATTTTCTAGAATTTCAAACATTGAAAGAAACGGACAAAGACGACCGATTCACAATTCGTAGGGAAGATGGAGAAACGTTTATTAGTGCTTTTCGTATCAAAGATGGAGAATCTGAGGATGTTCTTTTTGAGCGGTCATTTGTAGATGATGTAACTCAAGAAATCTGGATTTATGGTCTTGACGATGATGATGAATTTATAGTGACTGGTGATGGTGATAGTAAGATTCCAATCGTCTTAATTGGCGGTAAAGGCAAGGATATCTATGAAGTAGAAAACGGAAAGGGAATCTCCATATTTGATTACAAAAGCGAAGAAAATGATTTGAGCAAAGCTGGAAAGTCCCGTAATACCTTAAGAGATGATTATGAAATCAACCACTATGATCACAGAAAATTCCCTGAGCAGAAAAGTACATTCAGCTTAAAAATGGAATACAACCCAGACGATGGTATCCGACCGCAATTGGGTATTGAGAAATCCAACGTTGGTTTTGAGCGCAATCCATATACCGTTAAATATGGGCTTAACGTTGACTATAGATCATTGACCCAAGCCGCTGTTTTTGATGCTTATTGGGCTAGAGCAAACGTGTTGGGACAATGGAATCTTCAACTTGATGCATCTATTACAACAAATAACTATACAGAAAACTTCTTTGGCTATGGGAACGACTCAAATTTTGATGAAAATACTGACTTTGATGACAATCGCATTTTTATGCAGCGTCAATCCATAGGTGGCTCCATTTACAAAATTGGTGATTACGGTAGCAATTTTACTGTAGGTACCATGTATGAGGGCATTGAGGTAGAACCAAACATACCTTTATTTACAAATGTTGAAAATGAACGCGATGATTACTTCAAGGCTTTCTTCAATTATGAATTTAAAAGCATCGACGATAATAGATTTACAACAAGAGGTATGTGGCTCACCAGTGATTTCTCATTCACGGATAATCTTGCCAATGGAGATAACTTTATAGGTATTGACCCATCATTAACCTTTTGGAACGCGATTGATGATAATCGCAGGTTGATTTTCAAATCTAATATCGCTGGGCAACTGCGCATGGGCGATGAGCCGTTATTCTATCAAGCGGCACGTTTAGGTGGTTCAAACGGTTTACGCAGTTTTAGACAGGAGCGTTTTAATGGCAATTATGCGCTGAATGCAAGTGCAGATTTGCGCTACGATGCCGCACCTATCAAAACCCGATTGTTACCGTTACGCTTGATTCCTTATATAGGAGTAGATACGGGAAGAGTATGGGTTTCCAGGGATACGGTTAGTACATTTCACACCAGTTATGGTGGTGGATTGGAACTGGCGTTTCCTGGATTGATAAAAGGTAATATATCCTATTTCACAGGTGAAGAAGGCGGCAGATTAGCTTTTGGGATTTACCTCTCTAAATAATTAGAACGAAAAATCCTGTTGTTGAATCATAAAGATCGCGGGACGTTTGTGAAAATCTTCCTTATTATGTTTCCAATGGGAAATGGATTGGGTTCGAATGAACTCGGTTGGAAGTGTGATGTCACAGGCCACACAAAGCAAGGTGTCTGAATTTAAACTGTTGCATAATACCTCAAGCATTTTGTTGTTGCGGTAAGGAGTTTCAATAAATAGTTGAGCCTGTTGTTCATTCTTGGATCGTTGTTCCAGCTCTAGAATTCTACGCTTGCGATCTTTGTTATCGATAGGTAAATAGCCATTGAAAGCAAAGTTTTGTCCATTGAGACCACTTGCCATAACCGCCATGAGAATGGAACTAGGACCAACTAATGGGACTACCTTGATGCCTTTTTGGTGCGCTATGGCGACGACTTCAGCTCCTGGATCTGCAACGCCTGGAACGCCGGCCTCACTCATTAATCCCATAGGTTTGCCTTCCAGGCAAGGCTGTAAGAATGAAGGAACTTCAGATGGCTCAGTGAATTTATTGATAAGTGAAAACTCGAGAATAGATTGTTCCTTCTCTGGTAGCAAACTTTTAATGGATCTTCTCGCGGTTTTTTCATTCTCTACAATATAATCATCCACCAATTCGACAATGCGTTTTATAGAAATAGGCATCACCTCTAACGGATCCACATCGCCCAATGTGACTGGTATGAGATAGAGAGTGCCGTAGGGTTGTGACATGGGTTGGTTTTATTTTATTTTATTTATAAGTTTTATGGATAGTAAATGGAAATTATTGTTATCTCGCTTTCGCGAAAGCGAAATCACTTCTAAAGATCAATCACACGATACACTTTGCGTTGCCTCAAATAGCTTTGAACAATGTGTCTGGTATTGCGGTCTTCTGGAATTTCTGTAATAATATTTTTAAGAATTTTAGGATCTGTAAACTGAATTTGGAGATCTACAAAACCGTAGCCTTTGACGATACCGTCCTCGATGAGAATGACACTGCGCTCTGTATGTTCCCGGCCGCGGTCGACAAGAATGCGTCTATCGATTTTGAAGTTATGCTGATTGTAGATTTCAATCGCTCGTTCGTTGTACTGCTCTACAGGCTCTTTGTTAATGCAGGCTCCATGGCAATGACCTGTTTCATATCTGGAGCATGGCCCATCAGAGGCTTTCTCAAGTCCTGTAAGGATACCACATAGTTGATATTCTTCCTGCATTTTTTCCATGAAAGATCTGGCTGCTTTACCATTGCTAAAGCTAGTCAAATAATCACCGTTTTTTCTCGTCGATGCAATGTGGTAGGTGAGGTAGCCGTTATCATCACTTCCCTTAAAAATCCCGTGACTGTATCTAGGTTTATTGGATTTCTTGTTGAATTTTGGCTTGTGCTTTCTCATCTCAAGATGTTCCTTGAGTAGCGCTAGTAGATCATTACCTGTTTTTTCAAACCTTACGTTTTCTACCTGCTTGCTCATCTCCACAGATCGCCTGCGGTCAGTGGTAAAATGCTGAGTCAGACTTTTCTTCATATTACGGCTGCGACCTATGTAGATCAATTGATCTTGATCGTCATATAAATAATAAAGTCCTGTGGACGCCGGCACCTTTTCAAGAAGTGTCTTGAGATTATTTGCGACAACAGTTTTAGGAAACGACTTAAGACTTTGCTGCAAAATGCTTTTAGAGCTGTCTTTATTCAGTAATAACTTAAAAAGTTTTACTGTTGCTAGAGCATCACCGGTAGCACGGTGTCTATCAGTTATGGGAATCCCCAGATTGCGCACAAGTTTACCTAGACTGTAGGTTTCTTGCTCTGGCATTAGCTTTTGGGCAAGCTCTACGGTACAAAGTGTTTGCATGTCAAACTCATAACCCAATCTTTCAAACTCCAATCGTAACATGCGATGATCAAAATTTGCATTATGAGCCACGAGGATGGCACCATCCATAATTTCTATGATGCGTTTGGCAACTTCATAAAATTTAGGAGCACGAACTAACATTTTATTATTGATGCCCGTAAGTTTCACTACAAAGGGCTGAATCTCCTTTTCAGGGTTGATTAAGCTAGCAAATTGATCAACGATCTCATGACCGTCAAATCTATAAATTGCAACCTCAGTAATTCCTTCTTCATTGAATTTACCACCAGTGGTTTCTACATCTACTATCGCGTACAAATACTAAGTTTTTAATGCGTTTATCTTCAAGTAATGAACGCTTTCAAATGTAAGATAATATTTGATTTTATCAGGATAAGTCGCGTTCATACTATCTCCAGACGATATGTACTTTAAGTAATTTCTCAAAGGAGTTGTTTTAAGGATACTTCTAGAATTTTGCAGAAAGCCAAAACTCTCAAACAAAAAAAGAGTCAACCTTGATTGACTCTTTAAATTCTAAAACTTTAAACTATCTAGATCTTTTCATGATAGATTTTATCATAGAGATCTTGGTAAGCTTCTTTAATGTTACGACGCTTCATTTTCATGGTAGGAGTGAGGTGACCAGCTTCAATGCTCCATACATCAGGAGTTAACTCAAATCGCTTTACACGTTCCCACTTCCCAAATTTTTCATTGTGTTCATCCACTTCCTTTTGGAAACGCTCAATCACTTGTTCATTGGAAATTAAATCCTTGTGATCTTTAAAGTTAATTCCTTTGCGTTTTGCCCAATCCTCCAAAAATTCAAAATTAGGTTGGATCAATGCTGCAGGCATTTTCTCGCCTTCACCTACAACCATGATTTGATCTACAAATCGGCTTTGTTTCATGGTGTTTTCTAGCAGCTGTGGAGCTACATATTTACCACCGGATGTTTTGAACATTTCTTTCTTACGATCGGTAATTTTCAAGAATCCTTCAGCATCAATTTCACCGATGTCACCCGTATGGAAATAGCCATCCTTATCAATCGCTTCATCAGTTTTCTCTTGGTCCTTGTAGTATCCCAGCATTCGTTGTGGGCCGTTGATGATAATCTCACCATCAGATGCTATTTGTACATCAGTATCTGGAAGCATTTTACCAACAGTTCCTATCTTGAATCCTTTGTTACGTATATCATTTACTGAAATTACTGGACTGGTCTCCGTTAGCCCATATCCTTCCATTACAGGAACGCCTGCAGCATTAAAAACTCTCGCAAGTCGTGGCTGTAATGCAGCGCTACCACTTGCTATAGCTCTAAGGTTTCCTCCTAAGGCTTCCTGCCATTTTGAAAATATCAATTTTCTGGCAAGTTTAAGTTTGGTTTCATACCACCAGCCGTTCTGACCATAAGGTTCCCATTCAAGACCCAACTCTACGGCCCAATAGAATAACTTCTTTTTGACACCATCAAGGTCGGTCCCTTTAGCAATTATCTTGTCATAAACTTTCTCCAATAATCGCGGTACAGCGCTCATCACTTCAGGTTGCACTTCTTTTAGGTTTTCAGAGATTGTTTCTAGTGATTCTGCAAAATAAATACCACTACCTGTATAGATGTATAGGTATTGCAACATACGTTCATAAATGTGACAGACAGGTAAAAAACTCAAAGCCTTAGATCTACCAAGTTCAATGGGTAATCTAGTTTCTGAGTTGATGGCATTGCTGCCTATGTTTTTGTGCGATAGCATCACACCTTTAGGTTTACCAGTGGTTCCAGACGTATAAATCAATGTGGCTAAATCATCTTCATGAATGGACGCCATCATCGCATCTAGATCCTTATCGTTTTCAAGATTCTCGCCAGCGACCTTAACCTCTTCCCAGCTTTTACAACCTGAGATATCATCAAAACTATACACCTCAGTAAGTGATGGTACCTGATCCTTGATGGCCATTACTTTTTCGTATACTTCTTTATCAGAAACGAAAACCATTTTTGATTCACTATGATTCAGGACAAAGGCATATTCCTCTTCTGATATAGTAGGATAGATAGGTACATCTTGAGCACCTGTTTGCATAATACCTATATCCATTATATTCCATTCAGTACGGTTTACGGTGGATATAAGCGCAATCTTATCATCTTTTTTCACGCCCATCTTCATCAAACCGCGAGACACAGCTCTAGCTTGATCTACAAAGGATTGTGTCGAGGTTTTTTCCCATGAACCATTCTTTTTAGTAACGAGAGCATCTTCTCTTGGAAATTTTTCCAGCTGATAATAAGGAAAGTCAAAAAGTCTTTTGATTTGCATATCTGATAATTAATACTGCAAAGTAAGGAAAGATCTTCATTTTCCAAACGGAATATTGTCAACTAAACAATTGATAAGAGTTTCGCTTTCGCGAAAGCGAAAAAAGCTACGTTCATCGATTTTTGACAATTAATCATCAAATGTAATTATTGCATTCAATTGAATAACAGACAGTTATAAATATTGTAAGAATATTCTTTAAAAACCAAGATCACAGTTTTTTCGTAGCCCGATGAATTGTGTTAAAAACCTTAATATTTTACCAATTTCTGATCATTTGTACCTACAAATGAAATCAATCACATACTTTAATACTTTAATAATAAATAATTTAAAAAAACACTATGAAAAACTTTACTCTTCTGAGTTTCGTCTTCTCGTTCTTTTTTCTAGGTGCTATTTGCGCTCATGCGCAAGTTGTAACTAAAATTGTAGACGATGGTACAGATGGAACCTTGCGTGTTGAAATTGCTGAAACCGCCGCTGGCGGAACAGTAACCTTTGATCCTTCTATACAAGGACAACAAATTGATGTTACCATGGGAGCGATTCCCATCAATACATTTGCTTCCATAACGATTGATGGAAACAATGGTGGTCAACTTACTACGATATCTGCTGGTTCAAGCAGTCGTATTTTTGACATTGATGCTACCATTGTCGCTGTCGTCAATTTGAACTCTCTCATATTGAGAGATGGTTCAGAACAAAGTGGTGGCGCTATACTTGCTAGTGGTGGTTCTACTGTCGTGAATATTCAAGATAGTGAACTACGAAATAATGAAGCAACAGGAGCCAATGCAGTTCAAGGTGGTGGTGCTATCTTCAATGATGGAGCAATCGTAAACCTAACAAATTGTTTATTCACTCGCAACGATGCTACAGGAACTTCAGGTAGTGGTGGTGCTATTCTAAATTCAAATGGAGGATCAATGACTATTGACAATTCCATCTTTAGAGTTAATACTTCTCAAAGAGCTGGTGGTGCTATTGAGGACAATGCAAGCGCTGGTACGCCGATAATTGTTACTAACTCAACTTTTGCAAGAAACGATGCTGGAGCAAATCCTGGAAACGGTGGTGCGCTGCATGTATCAGGATCAAGTTCTTATACGTTTACAGGAGCAACGATCAGAGAAAACGTAGCTGGAAAAGAAGGTGGTGGACTCTGGAATAACGCTGGAACACTCACCATTAATAGTTCTTTGTTGGAAGATAATGTCGCCTCAGGTGATTTCGTAGCAGGATCACCTCCACAAATTGTTGGTGGTGGAGCTATTTTTTCTGAAGATAGTCCGACTGGAGAAGTAGTAATTAATGAGGGAACAATCATTAGAAGAAACTTTGCAACAGGAGTACAAGGCTCTGGTGGTGGTATATTAATGGCTACTGGAACTACCTTGACTATCAATGGTACAGAAGGTAATCCGGTAACTATTTCCAACAACAGCGCAAGTCGTGCAGGTGGTGGTCTAGAAGACTGGTCATTGGATGCTAATACAAATAATCTAACAAACGTTGTGTTCTCTGGTAATACTGCAGGACTTGATGCTGATAATTTCGTTGCAAACGGCGGTCCTGGAAACGGTGGAGCGATTCACGTAACTGGACCTGGTAGTAATAACATTACAGGTGGCTCAGCTACTGGTAATTTAGCTGCCAATGAAGGTGGTGGATTCTGGAACGGTACAGGAACTATGACTATTAGTGGTACTACAATCGACGGAAATACCGCTAGTGGTAACGACGCTGATGTAGCTGGTGCAGCTGGTGGTGGTGGTATCTTCAATGAAGGTGGTACTGTTGACCTAATTGCTGGAACAGTTGTTTCAAACAATATTGCAGATGGTGCACAGTCAACTGGTGGTGGAGTATTGAATGCAGCTGGGACATTTACTGCAACTGATTCTGAGATTTCAGGAAATGAATCAAACAGAGCTGGTGGTGGAATAGAAACCAATGGTACTTCAAGTGTTACTTTAACTAATGTAACTTTAGAAAATAACAGCACAGGCGTGGTAACAGGAATGGGTGCACCAGGTAATGGAGGAGCTCTTCACGTAAGCGGTGCTGGATCTGTTGATATTACTGGAGGAACGGTTAATACAAATGATGCTGCAAATGAAGGTGGTGGATTATGGAATGGAGCAGGAACAATGACTGTTTCTGGAACAACAATTAATGCAAATATTGCGGCAGGTACAAGTGCAGCTGGAGCAACTAATCCTGGTGATACAGGTGGTGGAGGAATCTACAATGAAGGTGGTACAGTGAATCTTACAAATAATGCAGTGGTATCTAACAATCAAGCGACAGGAGCACAATCTACTGGCGGTGGTGTTTTGAATGCTGCTGGTACATTTACTGCAACTGATTCTGAGATTTCAGGAAATGAATCAAACAGAGCTGGTGGTGGAATAGAAACCAATGGCGATAGTTCAGTAGAACTTACCAACACAAACCTAGACGGAAACTTCACAGGTGTAACAACCGGTCCTGGAGCGCCAGGTAATGGTGGTGGACTTCACGTTAGTGGAGCAGCACCTGTAACAATTACTGGTGGTACGGTGAACAATAATATTGCTGCAAAAGAAGGTGGTGGACTTTGGAACAATCAAGGAACACTTACCGTTAATGGAACTGAATTGACTGGAAATGATGCTAGAGGCGACTTCGTTGCTGGAACACCTCCAGAAATTGTTGGTGGTGGGGCAATCTTCGCAGAAGATGGTGCAGGTATTGTCATCATCAATGAAGGAACAACTATTGACAGCAACTTTGCAACAGGAGTACAAGGCTCTGGTGGTGGAATCTTAATGGCAACTGGAACTACCTTGACTATCAATGGTACAGAAGGTAATCCGGTAACTATTTCCAACAACAGCGCAAGTCGTGCTGGTGGTGGTTTAGAAGACTGGTCACTGGATGCAAACACAAATAATCTAACAAACGTTGTGTTCTCTGGTAATACTGCAGGACTTGATGCTGATAATTTTGTTGCAAATGGCGGTCCTGGAAACGGTGGAGCGATTCACGTAACTGGACCTGGTAGTAATAACATTACAGGTGGCTCAGCAACTGGTAACTTAGCTGCAAATGAAGGTGGTGGATTCTGGAACGGTACAGGAACTATGACTATTAGTGGTACTACAATCGACGGAAATACCGCTAGTGGTAACGACGCTGATGTAGCTGGTGCAGCTGGTGGTGGTGGTATCTTCAATGAAGGTGGTACTGTTGACCTAATTGCTGGAACAGTTGTTTCAAACAATATTGCAGATGGTGCACAGTCAACTGGTGGTGGAGTATTGAATGCAGCTGGGACATTTACTGCAACTGATTCTGAGATTTCAGGAAATGAGTCTAACAGAGCTGGTGGTGGTATTGAAACAAATGGAGCTTCAAGTGTTACTTTAACTAATGTAACCTTAGATAACAACAGCACAGGAGTGATTACAGGAATGGGTGCACCAGGTAATGGAGGTGCTCTTCACGTAAGCGGTGCTGGATCTGTTGATATCACTGGAGGAACAGTAAATACAAATGATGCTGCTAATGAAGGTGGTGGATTATGGAATGGTGCTGGGATAATGACAGTAGATGGAACTACTATCGATGGAAATACAGCCAGTGGTAACGATCCTGATGTAACTGGAGCTTCCGGTGGTGGAGGAATCTACAATGAAGGTGGTACAGTAAATCTTACAAATAATGCAGTTATTTCAAACAATATCGCAGATGGTGCACAATCAACTGGTGGTGGAGTATTGAATGCTGCTGGTACATTTACTGCAACTGATTCTGAGATTTCAGGAAATGAATCAAACAGAGCTGGTGGTGGAATAGAAACCAATGGTGATAGTTCAGTAGAGCTTACAAACACAAACCTTGATGGAAACTTTACAGGAGCCGTAACAGGAGCAGGAGCGCCTGGTAATGGTGGTGGTCTTCACGTAAGTGGAGCAGCACCTGTAACAATTACTGGTGGTACCGTGAATAATAACATTGCTGCCAAAGAAGGTGGTGGACTTTGGAACAATGGTGGATTACTTACCATTAACGGAACTACCTTATCAGGAAATGACGCTCAGGGTGACTTCGTTGCAGGAACACCTCCAGAAATTGTTGGTGGTGGAGCAATCTTCTCTGAAGATAGCATGACTGGTAGTGTTGTTATCAATGAAGGAACAATTATCGACGGTAACGTTGCAACTGGAGTACAAGGCTCCGGTGGTGGAATCTTAATGGCAACTGGAACTACCTTGACAATCAACGGTACAGACGCAAGTCCAGTTACTATTTCCAATAACAGTGCAAGTCGTGCCGGTGGTGGGATCGAGGACTGGTCATTAGGAGCTACTACATCAACAATTACAAACGTGAACTTTACAGGAAACACGGCTGGATTAAATAGTGGTGATTTCGTTGCAAATGGTGGACCAGGAAACGGTGGAGCAATCCATATAACTGGACCAGGATTGATGGATATCATTGGAGGAACTGCTGATTCTAATATGGCCGCTGCAGAAGGTGGAGCATTTTGGAACAATATAGGAACAATGTCCCTAAATGATGTTATTGTATCTAACAATACAGCTACAGGTGGCGATGCAGACAAT
The DNA here is from genome assembly GCF_900101765.1 of Nonlabens sp. Hel1_33_55. Taxonomy (NCBI): domain Bacteria; kingdom Pseudomonadati; phylum Bacteroidota; class Flavobacteriia; order Flavobacteriales; family Flavobacteriaceae; genus Nonlabens; species Nonlabens sp. Hel1_33_55. Next base: position 1,078,125 of record NZ_LT627735.1, on the reverse strand, counting down.
GGTGGTGGTGGACTCTTCAATAATGGAGGAACGTTCAACGCAACTAACGTTACAGTGACTGGAAACCTTGCCACAGGTGCTTCGGGATCAGGTGGTGCATTGTTAAGTACTGATGGTGCCGTCACAATTACAGACTCTGAAATCACAGGCAATTCTGCAAACAGAGCTGGTGGAGCGATCGAGATTATTTTAGGTACATTAGATATTAATACTTCTGATATATCTGGAAATGATGTGAATGGAAATGCGGGTACTGCTGCACCAGGAAATGGAGGAGCTCTCCATATTAGTGCTTCAGAAACTGAAGGTGCAACTGTGACCATCGATAATAGTACTTTCAATAACAATGCAGCAGCATCTGAAGGTGGAGCTTTATGGAATCAAACAAACTCTACTTTGATCGTTTCAAATTCTACCTTAGACAGTAATAGTACTAATGGTACTGCTGTTGATAATGGTGGTGGAGCAATATTCAATAATGGTGGAGATACTGAAGTATATGATACTACAATTTCCAACAATACAAGTGCATCTAATGGTGGTGGTATATCTAACCAGATTGGAACGTTAATCGTAGAAACATCTACGATTTCTAGTAACTCAGCAGATTTAGATGGTGCTGGCGTTTATAATGCCGGTACTAGTGTTGACTTTGATATTGTTACTATTGCACAAAACACTGCGGCTGGGAACGGTGGTGGATTAGCCTCTGCTTCTGGAGCCTTTTCAATCAGAAACACTTTAGTTGGTGAAAACCAAGCTAGCAGTAATCTGAATGTACAGGGAATTACTTCAAACGATTATAACTTAATCGAGATAGATGATACTAATTCATTTACTACAATGGCAAATGATATCGTTGGTACGGTTGCAAGTCCTGAATTTGCTTCTTTAGGTCCATTACAGGACAATGGTGGTAATACATTTACACACGCATTGGAAAATGGAACAAGAGCGCAAGATCAAGGTGAACCTGGTAATAATCTGACAGATCAACGTGGATTTGAAGTATTTGGAGCGGCACGTGACATAGGTTCTTATGAAGCACAAGTAACGCTTTCAAATGATGACGTTTCAGAAGCACTTGCATCAGTTCGTATGTATCCTAACCCTAGTAGTAATGGACAGTTCAATATTGAATTGCCAGCACAGATTACTTCAACTGCAACCTATAGAGTTATGGATATGACCGGTAAAGTTGTAGGTGGGTCAACACTTCAAAATGGAGTGAATAGACTACAAATGAATAATTTGTCTACAGGTATCTATATTGTTCAGATATCAGTATCTGATCAACAACAAAGCTTAAAGTTAATTATTGAATAAGCCTAATTAGTTTTAATCAGAAAGCCCATTCTAAATGATAGAATGGGCTTTTTTTATAAAATGATGTTCAGTTCGCTTTCGCGAAAGCGAAACAATCAACCATCTAATTCACTATTTACTCTACATCCACTTCCTGAGCCTGATTGCGGAACACCAATTCATTCTCAAATGAGTCAATAAGAACCACACTTTCTGTAATAATTTCTCCAGATAGAATACTTTTAGAAAGCTGGTTGAGTACATTTTTTTGTATCACACGCTTTACAGGTCGCGCTCCGTACTGCGGGTCAAAACCTTGCTGTGCAAGAAGATCAATCGCTTGTGGTGTAGCGTCGATTATTATTCCTTGCTGTGCTAACATTTTGGTCACACCTTTGAGTTGCAGGCCAACAATCTTTTTGATTTCGGTAGCATTAAGCGGTGTGAACATCACGATGTCATCAATACGGTTAATAAATTCTGGGCGCACTCGTTGTTTGAGCGCTCCTAAAACTTCTAGCTTCGTCGCCTCTATAACCGATTCTCTATCGGTAGCGGCATTTTCAAATCGTTCCTGAATCACTTCTGCTCCCATGTTGGAGGTCATGATGATGATACTGTTCTTGAAATCTGCCACACGACCCTTGTTATCTGTTAATCTTCCTTCATCAAGTACCTGTAGCAAGATATTGAACGTGTCTGGATGCGCTTTTTCAATTTCATCCAGCAGTATTACAGAATAGGGTTTTCTACGAACCGCTTCTGTTAATTGTCCACCTTCATCATATCCTACATAACCTGGAGGAGCACCTACTAGGCGACTCACACTGTGGCGTTCTTGATATTCACTCATATCAATACGCGTCATAGCGCTATCATCATTAAAGAGGTAATCTGCAAGTGCTTTTGCCAGCTCTGTCTTTCCAACTCCAGTGGTACCAAGAAATAGAAAAGAACCTACCGGTTTTTTCTGATCCTGTAAACCAGCTCGACTTCGTCTTACTGCATCGCTCACAGCAACAATGGCTTCTTCTTGACCTACGACTCTCTTGTGCAATTCTTCCTCAAGGCGCAGTAGTTTCTCACGCTCGCTTTGTAGCATCTTAGTAACGGGTATTCCAGTCCATTTTGCTACAACTTCTGCGATATCATCATAGGTAACTTCTTCCTGAATCAAGGATTTGCTTTTATCAGAGGCGTTTACTTCTTGTTGCAGTTTTTCTAGCTGCTCCTGGCTTTCCTTAATTTTACCATATCGCAGTTCAGCCACTTTGCCGTAATCTCCATCGCGTTCTGCACGTTCTGCTTCAAGCTTATAGTTTTCAATATCTGTTTTTGCATTTTGAATATTGTCAACCAGCTCTTTTTCAGTTTCCCATTGCGCATTTAAGGCATTGCGCTCTTCTTTGAGATTTGCAAGGTCGCTGCGCAAGGTTTTCATTTTAGCCTCATCCTTTTCACGTTTGATGGCCTCAATCTCGATTTCAATTTGCATGATCTTACGATCCAGCACATCCAGTTCTTCAGGTTTGGAATTAATTTCCATACGTAGCTTAGAAGCTGCCTCATCCATAAGGTCAATGGCCTTGTCTGGAAGAAATCTATTAGTAATGTATCGTTGAGATAATTCTACGGCACCAATAATAGCTTCATCCATGATGCGCACCTTGTGGTGAGTTTCATATTTGTCCTTGATACCACGTAGGATGGAAATCGCACTCTCTGTATCAGGTTCATTCACCTGTACCTTCTGGAAGCGACGTTCTAATGCCTTGTCCTTTTCAAAATACTTTTGGTATTCATCCAAAGTTGTTGCACCTATCGCACGCAGTTCACCACGAGCTAGGGCAGGCTTCAAAATATTAGCAGCATCCATCGCTCCTTGACCACCGCCAGCGCCAACTAACGTATGAATCTCATCAATAAATAAGACGATATCACCATTGCTTGAAGTAACTTCTTTGATCACCGCTTTAAGCCGTTCTTCAAATTCGCCCTTATACTTTGCACCAGCAATTAATGCTCCCATATCTAAAGAGAAAATTTGTTTATTCTTTAAATTTTCTGGAACATCTCCTGCAACGATACGGTGAGCAAGTCCTTCGGCAATGGCTGTTTTACCAACTCCTGGTTCACCAACAAGCATTGGATTGTTCTTAGTACGTCTAGAAAGGATTTGCAAAATTCTTCTAATCTCTTCATCACGCCCTATAACAGGATCCAGTTTTCCCTGATCTGCTAACTCATTCAGGTTTTTCGCATACTTGCTCAGACTATTGTAAGTTTCTTCTGCACTTTGAGAGGTAATCTTTTCTCCTTGGCGCAATTCGGTAATAGCAGCCTTTAGATCCTTTTCGGTTAGACCTTGGTCTTTAAGTATCTGTGCTGTCTTAGATTTTCCATCAAAAATACTGAGCAGCAAATGTTCAACTGATACATATTCATCACCCATTTTATTGGCAATAGATACGGCGTTGTTCAAAACACGATTTGCCTCGCGGGATAATTGAAGATCACCTCCTTCAACCTTAGGTAAGGAAGCCAACTGGCTATCAATTAATTGCTCTATTAATGAAAGATTCAAATTCAATTTCTTGAATAAGAAAGGCATCACGTTTTCATCAACCGTTAGCATCGCCTTAAAAAGATGAGCGTTCTCAATGATTTGATGGCCCATTTCCTGTGCAAGTTGCTGTGCCTGTTGCACGGCCTCTTGCGATTTTATAGTGAGTTTATTAAAGTTCATATTTATGTTTTCTTTTTCTTAGTCAAATGATGTTCCCAAATGGATTTTGTCAAAAAGTCAGCATTTTCAATAAATTAAGACGACAGGTTGACATATTATTAATTAATTAATACTTTATGAGCTGCCATCCTTATATATTTGTAGGGTTAAAATTATAACGGATTATGGGGTTAATGGATAAATTATTTAAATCGCAACGGGAAATTGCTAAGGACGAGATCAAAGGTATCTCGTGGGAACCTTTAGAATCTGTTGATCAACTTCACAATTTAGTTAAGAACTCAAATTTAAAAACCAAAGTCATTTTCAAACATAGTACTCGATGTGGTATATCGAGAATGGCGCTAAGTAGTTTCGAAAAAAACTATGAAAACCTTGATCAAAATGCAGCTTACTATTTGCTGGATTTACTCAACTATAGAGATGTAAGTACAGCAATCGCTGAAGAGCTCAACGTTCAACATCAATCACCGCAAGTGATCGTACTTAAGGATGAAAAGGTCATACATACAGAAAGCCATCACGGTATCGATATCAATAAAATCCAATCCCTAATTAAATAAACCAAACTATGAAGAATATAAGATTTTACTTACTTGCTAGTTCATTACTAGTAATTTCCTGTGCGACCAATGTGTTTACAGGAGAAAGAACGTTGAAACCTGTATCTAATGATCAGGTATTCCCGGCAGCATTTTCTGCCTACAACGAGGTGCTGGAAGAGAGTAATCTAGTCACTGGAACAGCAGAATCACGAATGATTGTGAACGTAGGACAAAATATTAAATCTGCATCTCAAAAGTGGTTGAATGCATTAGGCCATCCTGAATATCTTGATGGTTATGAATGGGAATACAACTTAATCAATGATGATCAAGTGAATGCTTGGGCTATGCCAGGTGGTAAGATTGCATTCTACACGGGAATTCTTCCTATTGCTCAATCAGAGACTGGTGTTGCGGTAATCATGGGTCATGAGGTTGCTCATGCACTTGCAAATCATGGTGGTCAACGCATGAGAGCTAGTCAATTGCAACAATTAGGAGCAGTTGGACTTGCTGTAGGTGGTGTAGTATCAGGAACAAGTGGTCAGACGATGAACATTTTGAATCAAGCTTACGGATTGGGTTCTCAATACGGTGCATTACTACCGTTCTCTAGAGCTCAAGAATCTGAAGCAGATAAAATAGGACTTATTCTTACTGCCATAGCAGGTTACAATCCAGATGAAGGTGCAAGATTATGGGAACGTATGAAGGCTAATAGTGGTGGTCAAGCTCCACCAGAGTTCTTGAGTACACACCCATCAAATGATACTCGTATCGCAAACTTAAAACAGCTAGCACCAGTTGCTAAACAAGAAGCAGCAAAATACGGAGTGACTTCATTCAAATAGTCATCTCAAAAACATACTTTTAAAGGGTTCTTCAAGAACCCTTTTTTTATGAAAAAAACTTACCCTAAAGGCCATCCAAAACTTCTCACAGCTTGGGCATTCTACGATTGGGCAAATTCCGTTTACTCACTTGTTATTGCTAGCGCTATATTTCCAATTTATTATAGCGCCATAAGCAGTAATGCCTATGAATCTGGCAACGTCCCAGATATATTCAAAGGAATGAATAATGAATCCATCATTATTATTACCACAGCGCTGGCTTTTCTGATTGTAAGCATCATATCTCCCATATTATCTGGGGTGGCTGACTATTCAGGGAAGAAAAAGCGGTTTCTGCAATTCTTTTGCTATTTAGGTGGCGCCTGTAGTATTGGGTTGGCGTTTTTTAGCTTTGATCATTTATGGATCAGTTTGTTGATCTATTTGCTGGCGTTGGTTGGTTTTTGGGGATCGCTGGTTTTTTACAACTCCTATTTGCCAGATGTGGCGCATCCTGATCAGCAGGATAGGACCAGTGCTCTCGGATTTTCCATGGGTTATATAGGTAGCGTTATTTTACTGGTGATCTGTCTCGTTCTTATTCAAGGTGGATTTTTTGAAAGCGAGAAACTACCTACCCAAATCTCCTTTGTTCTCGTTGGTATTTGGTGGGTAGGCTTTGCACAATATACCTATGCATATTTACCTATGGGAACCAGAAAGGACAGTAGCAACGTGGATAATATCTTCACAAATGGCTTCAAAGAACTCAAAAAAATCTGGAATCAATTAGGAGAAAACCTACAGATGAAACGATACCTCGCGGCCTTTTTTATTTACAGCATGGCAGTGCAGACGGTGATGCTGGTAGCAACGTATTTTGGTACTGAAGAAGTAAATTGGGGTGAAGGTGGCGCCACCACAGGTTTGATCATTTCCATACTACTCATACAGTTCGTAGCTATAGCAGGAGCATTTGTGGCGAGTTCGCTTTCGCGAAAGCTTGGAAACATCAACGTCCTCATTGGAATAAACATCGTGTGGGCTTGTGTATGTGTCTATGGCTATTTTGTAACCACGCCCATACAGTTTTATATTACCGCAGGTTTTGTAGGGTTTGTGATGGGATCGATACAATCACTTTCTAGAAGTACCTATTCTAAAATGATTCCAGAAAGCAGTCTCGATACGGCATCCTATTTTAGCTTTTTTGACGTAGCAGAAAAGATTGGGATTGTGATCGGTATGCTGTTGTTTGCTGTGGTAGGAGAGATCACAGGATCTATGCGTGGGAGCATTCTGTTTTTGGTAGTGTTTTTTGTGATCGGTATCATTCTCTTGATACGGGTTCCAAGAATAAAAGAACCTGCAACCACTACGTAAAATCTACTTCAAAAACAACTTGCGGATTCCTATAAACGCAAAGATCAAAATTGACATTCCCAGAAGAGTAGGAATCACGAATTGTATCATTCCAAAGAGAAGCAACAACGCGATTACAAGCAATTGAAATCCTAGTCCATAGACTGACAACAAAGTCATGAACCAACTAGGGAAAGGCTCGCACTTTCTCGCTTTACTGTCCATGTGGTAGATCACAAAATCAAAAACCCCATAAAGGCTTTTATACAAGTGATAGAAGAACGTCACCATTTTTTGCGTTTCGCCTTCAAGTGCGACTGGCACACTGTTTTCCCGTACGCGACTGGTTAAATCACCATCGACACTATTCCTCAAGATCACGTAATAGAAATTATACAAGGTTCCTTGTAGTTGTAGTCCTATAAATGCTAATACCGTCCAGATCCAGCTGGCATCTGTCACATACATGATGGCCAATAGAAAAAACATATTAAGCAACAAATCACAAACGGAATCCAAATAACGGCCTACGTATGATGGTGTTTTTTTCAACCTAGCTAACTCACCATCTGCCGCATCAATAACAGATTTAAGTATAAGAAAAAAAGCTGCGGTAATATAATGACCATTCAATATGGAATAAATAGCAATAATCCCACTCACTACAAATAAAAGCGTAACGTGAATAGGAGTGAAGCTTGTATCCTCTAGCTTTTCAGCGATCCACTTACCACCAGATCGACCATAATCTGATAGATCTGTAAATTGATATTTGGGTGGTAGTTTGGACATCAGGTGATTCTAGCGTTAGCGGGCGCAAAAGTAGTCTATAATTACAAATCAAACTTACTGTGACGATAGGCTCCTGATTTTTTGAAATAGGATCATAAAAAATCCCAATACAGTCTAGACTGATTGGGATTAATTGAATTGTTGTTTTTGAGTTCGCTTTCGCGAAAGCGATACAAATCTACATTTGTGTAATATCACCACTACCCATAACCGTCTTTTTGATATCGCTGGTCTTGCCTTTATAACGTAAGTCTCCCGAACCAATTATACTAGCGTTCATCTTACCACCATTGCAGAATACCGCAACATCACCACTTCCAGCTATACTAGCATTGACGTTATTTGCCTTTAGGTCATAAGCACTTATATCACCACTACCAGCAACACTGGCATCCAGATTCTCTGTTCTACCAGAGACTTTCAAATCGCCACTACCGGCAACGGCAAGGCTCAGGTTTTTCGATTCGGTTCTTAATTTGATGTCGCCACTGCCCGCAACACTTATTTTCATTTTTTCTGACTTCAAGGTCAGATCGCTTGTGATATCACCACTTCCAGCGAGACTTACATAATCAATTTGTTCTACAGGAACGTAAACCTTGATTCCCTTACGACTGTTCAAATTGATGCCGTCCTCTATGCCAATGGTGAGACGGTTGCCTTTCACCTCAATCTCAAGGTATTCCATCAGGTTGGATTCGGCCTCTACTTTGATGTTGCCTTCTTTACCGCTTATAAGTTCGACATCCATGGATCCAGCCATGCTTACACCATCATAGTTTGAAGTTCTAAAATTCTGTGTGATGACGTCACCATTACCATTTACTTTTTTATTGCCGAACCATTGAGCATTAGCCGATTGAAATGCGACTATGGCAATTGCTACTAGAATTATTTTTTTCATTTTGTTTAGTTTTAGGTTATTGATTAGTTGTTTGCTTGAAGAGAAACGTTACCAAAACTGCTGTTGATATCGATTCTATTATTACTGCCTTGGGTATTGTTATAGCCTTGTTTGTAGGATTCGTTCATTTCCTTTCTTGAGTTTACCGTTGCCAGCCCAGAACCTAGATTAAGAGAACCGAACTCTGTCTTACATTCATAAACAAAGCTTGCATCCTTGTCATAACGCACCTTTACGGTCGTGTAATCAGATTTGATGTTTACATTTTTGAATCCTTTGCTTAGACTATTAATGGTAATAGTTCCAAAATCGGCTTTCATGATGGCTTCATCTTCTACAGTGTCGATCGTGACTTTGCTGTAATCACCACGGCCATCCAGCGTCTTTATTCTTTCAATGTTATAGGTAGAAAAATCAGAATTGTATTTCAATTTTTCCATCGCTCCAAAGGTAGCCGTCGTATAGTCACCACTTAGATCTAAATTTCCAGCGCCGTATAATTTGAACTCGCTAAAATCAGCTTTGATAACGCCACCTTTCATGTAGTCAATATGTGATTTTGTGGTGTAGTCAAAGGACAGCTCATTGTTGGGATGAAGTAATTGACCTATTTGCAATCTCCCAAAATCACAACTCATCTTCAATGGAGCCATCATTTTTTCAATGATTACCGCACCATAGTCGTTTTCTAATTCCAGAGGTGAGTTCATAGGCATTTTGATGATGAAGTCTACTTTGGTACTTGTTTTATTATTTCCAGAGAACAGGCTCATAAAACCAGAATTCTCGTTAGGAATATCGCTTTGCGCGCTTACTCTGGTTTTAGAAGCTTTAAATTCTACATCGATACGCTCTAGACGATCATTAACCCGATCTTCATCGTTACCGCTCACTTCCACGAGTACATCGATACTCACCGTATTTTGGTTCCATAACTGTACCGTCACATCACCAAAGCTATTCTCTATGTCCACAAGCGCATCACTATTAACGCTGTAGGTCTTATTGATTTTTTTGGTCTTTCTATATTTATCGTTGGGATTTGCGATGGCAATAAGCGGCACGCACATCCATACCAGGAAAAAGGTTTTATATAAGTTCATTTTCTTGTTTTTTGAGTTGTTGTTTTTTTGCTTTAATCTGTGCCCGAGCGTCCTCCAGCAATAATATTCTGGTCTTAAAATTTTGAATCATCGCATCAATTACCGCGGGATTCTCACTGTTGGATTTGAAATCCTTCTGAATTCTTTTATAATCTGTTTCCAGCTTTTCTAGACTCATTTTAGCATCTGCAATAATTTTCTCTGTCGCTGGAGATTGCAATTGGTTCAATGCAGCTAGCTGATAATCAATGGTCTCCACATAACTATTTTGAGCAGCCGCCATTTCTGGAGAAACAGATTTGAGTTCGTAAGATTGTGATTGTCCCGCCATAAAGCTCGCAGATCCTATAATAACGGCAATCACTGCTGCTGCAGACCACTTTAAGATGGCAGACATAGTAATGACTCGGCCTTTTGTCTTAGTCTCGGCAGCCATAGGATTTTGATTTTGATTTTCGTTTTGATTTTGATTTTCAACATCCTCACAAGCTGCATCCAGCTTATCTAGAAACCGTTGCTCATTGCCTTGTGGCAATTCATTAAGATCAAAATCCTGCTTCATAAACCATTCTTTCATTTCATCTTTCATATCAATTCCATTTTACTTCTTAAACTTGTTTTTGCTCTGGATATGGTCGTGCGACACATACCGTGAGAGATTCCCATAATCTGGGCGATTTCCTCATTATCCATTCCTTCAATAAGCGATAAAGTCAGTACCTCGCGATAACTTGCCTTCAATTCCTTCATGGCGATCATGACACGTTTTGCGGTCCATCCTGCGTTCTCCATGTCAATACTTTCGCTATCATCGATGGTCTCATGGTACTCCTCAAAACTTGTAGTGGGCATTTTGCTCGCCTTGCGCTTATAGGTCAAACTATTGTTGATCACGATACGTTTGAGCCAGCTGCCAAAGGTGGCCTCGCGGTTCCACTGATTGATTTTTGCAAATGCGGTAATCATACTTTCCTGCATGATATCTTCAGCCTGTGCGGTGTCTTCCACAATGCGCAATGCCACATGATACATCCCTTTTGCATAGTCGTTGTACACTTGCATCTGGGCGCGCCGGTCGCCTTTTTCGCACAGGTCAAATACGTCGTTTTCTAGTTCGGTTAGGTTCACTTGGTTAGTGTTTCTACATTAAAGATGCAACATTTGCGGACTTGTTACACTTGATGGCATTGATTTTGAAATTTACTATAGAAAATCGGTAGGTATTCATGTGATGTCCAGATTGCTTTGAAGTAGGAGCATGAATAAGATGCTGATAGATAAAGGGTTGGTGTTGGATTAGTTCGCTTTCGCGAAAGCGGACTCCTTAAAATCTTCAACGCTACCCAAAGAATACTAATTTAAATAAGCCGCAATGCACTGTCATTGTGGCGACTTGAAAATATATGTTTAAACCAAAGAAGTTTCAAATAGACATTATGTCACAGCAGGAATTTGATCAGGATGCAGAGTTTATACCACTTTTAAGCTCCAAGGATGAGGAAGAAATGCATGCCGAAGCTGTTCCTGAAACGCTTGCCATCTTGCCGTTGCGCAACATGGTACTTTTTCCCGGAGTCGTGATTCCTATTACGGCTGGTCGTGATCAATCCATAAAATTGCTGCAGGAAGCTAATAAAGCTAATGAACCTATAGGTGTCGTTGCCCAAAAAGATGAATCTGTTGAAGACCCATCTGAAGCTGACTTGCACTCAACGGGTGTTGTAGCGCGTATTCTCAAGGTGTTCAAGATGCCTGACGGGAATACCACGGTAATTATTCAAGGTAAAAAACGCTTTGCCATCGATTCCATTGTTCAAACGGAACCTTACCTGAAAGCAACTACTAAAGCGGTAGAAGAGGCAAGACCAGCCGCTGATAATGAGGAGTTTAATGCGATTATAGATAAGATCAAGGAGCTTTCCCTAGAAATTATAAAGGAAAGTCCCAATATTCCAAGTGAGGCTAGTTTTGCGATCAAGAATATCGAGTCCAACAGCTTTCTAGTCAATTTTGTTTCCTCCAACATGAATTTAAAGGTTGAGGATAAGCAAAAATTGCTGGAGATCAATGACCTTAAGGAGCGCGCACTGGAAACCTTGCGTTTCATGAATATCGAGCGCCAGAAACTGGAACTCAAGAATGATATTCAGTCTCGTGTTCAAACGGATATAAACAAACAACAGCGCGAGTATTTCCTACACCAGCAAATGAAGACCATTCAGGAAGAGTTGGGTGGTGGCGTGAGCTCACATCAGGAAATAGATGAGATGCGCCAGCGTGCCAAAAAGAAAAAATGGGACGATAAGGTCAAGGAACATTTTGATAAGGAGCTTGCAAAAATGCAGAGAATGAATCCGCAAGTAGCGGAATTCTCCATCCAACGTAATTATCTGGATCTGTTTTTGGATCTGCCATGGAATGAGTTTTCTAAGGATAATTTTGATCTGAAACGTGCGATGAAGATTCTGGACCGCGATCACTATGGTCTGGATGATGTGAAAAAACGCATTATTGAATATCTAGCAGTACTCAAACTGCGCAACGATATGAAATCGCCTATACTTTGTTTGTATGGACCTCCAGGAGTTGGTAAAACATCTTTGGGAAAATCCATTGCAGAAGCTTTAGGACGAGAGTACGTAAGAATCAGTTTAGGCGGTTTGCGCGATGAAGCAGAAATACGCGGTCACCGTAAAACCTACATAGGTGCGATGCCTGGACGTATTATCCAGAGTATCAAAAAGGCCAAAACATCAAATCCTGTTTTCGTACTGGATGAGATCGATAAACTAGGGAATTCGCACAATGGTGATCCATCGAGTGCAATGTTAGAAGTTTTGGATCCAGAGCAGAACAATAGCTTTTACGATAATTTCCTAGAAATGGGGTTTGATCTGAGTAAAGTAATGTTTGTAGCTACGAGCAACAGCATGCAGACAATACAACCTGCTTTGCGTGATCGTATGGAGATTATTAATGTTACCGGTTATACCATAGAAGAGAAAGTAGAGATAGGGAAAAGACACCTATTGCCTAAGCAACTCGAGGAACATGGACTGGATAAATCCCACCTCAAGATAGGAAAGCCACAAATCGAAAGAATAGTGGAAGGTTACACACGAGAAAGTGGTGTTAGAGGTCTGGACAAGCAAATAGCAAAAATGGTGCGTTACGCGGCCAAAAGTATTGCTATGGAAGATGAGTATGATCTCAAAGTTACCAATGATACAATTGTTGAAGTATTAGGCGCGCCTAGAATGATGCGCGGTAAATACGAAAACAACGATGTTGCTGGTGTTGTTACAGGACTAGCGTGGACTAGAGTAGGTGGTGATATTCTATTTATAGAATCCATTTTGAGTAAAGGCAAAGGCCAACTTACTGTAACTGGTAATCTAGGTAAGGTGATGAAGGAAAGTGCCACCATCGCCATGGAATACATCAAGGCACATTCTGAAGAATTGGGAATCGACTCGGATATATTCGGTAAATACAATGTCCATATTCACGTTCCTGAAGGTGCCACACCAAAAGATGGACCTAGCGCAGGAATAACGATGCTTACCTCACTGGTATCATTATTCACACAGCGCAAAGTCAAGAAGAGCATAGCTATGACTGGTGAGATCACTTTACGTGGTAAAGTATTACCCGTAGGTGGAATCAAGGAAAAAATCCTTGCTGCCAAACGTGCAAGAATCAAAGAGATTTTACTCTGCGAGCAAAATCGTAGAGATATAGAAGAGATCAAAGCTGATTACTTGAAAGGACTTACTTTTCATTATGTGAGCGACATGAGTAACGTGCTTGAACTGGCACTTACTAAGCAGAAGGTGAAGAATGCTAAGGTGTTGTAGCCTCAAATTTCATTAGATAAAAATCCCGATAACTTTAAGTTATCGGGATTTTTCATTTGAAATCAAAAGTCAAATTACTTCTTGATAATTTTATGTTTGCTGGACTGACCAGAAACATCTGTAAGTTCTAAAAAGTAAACACCAGAAGTGAAAGACTCGAGGTCAACCATTTGTTTGCTAGTGGTCAGGATTTGGTTGCCGAACAATCCGTAGACTGAAACTTTTGCTATTTCAAAGTTCGATGTTTCAATGTTTAGAATTCCAGATGTAGGATTGGGATAGACATTGACTTTAGCTAATGGCGCTGCAGCTTCCTCAATGCTCAATGTAGAATTATAATTGTAAACTCTTTTAGAACTCACTTCGTTAAAAGATGATGAGTTGCTATCATAACTTTCATAACGCTCTTCTAAAATTTTATTGACATATGGGAAGTCATCAAAAACGTATTCAAGACCGGTTTTATCAACAAATGGATTTGCGATATTGCTCATTAATTCGCTGGTGTCATAAACGTATGTTTCTCGACCTTCAGGTCCAGCCGTTGAAAAATTAAAGTCAGACACTTCTACGATCAAATTACCATTGTTATCATAAGTATAATCAAATTCCTCATCCAGTTCATAACTGGAACCATTCCAGGTTTCAAAAATTTTACGAGTTAACTGTCCATCTCCATTGTAGGTAAAACTATCGCGGTAATCACTGACCCAAGTGTCATTTTGAAACTCTTCACCTATAATATCTGAAACCGTACCGTTAGAATTATAATTCACAAAGGCGCGGTCCTCTGCAATCCAATCATTTCCATCTCATTCATATTCTATAAAAGAAATGAGATTATTATTGGAATACGTCGCCGTGAGCCTAAATTCATTTTCGTACGAGCCATTTATGAATTCCTGATAGATCACTTCAATAGGGCTGCTGTTGGAATCATATGTGTATAAGTCCCTAAAGTCGTTTACAAAGCTATCTGTATTGGAATCGTAGACTTGAGACGTCAATTCGCTTGCTCTACCATTAGCATTGTATTGATAAATGTCTCGGTTGCTTGGTACCCATTGCGAGGTTGAAGAATTCCATGAAAACCCAGATTCTGATATCAGATTATCATTTGCATCATACTCATAATTGTAGCCGAAGGCATTTTCGAAATTGCCGGTACCTACTGAAAATTGATCGATAGATGAAAGGAGTTGTTCCTGCGCATACATACCAGCGCAACAGATTAATAATGAGAAGAGTGTAATTTTTTGCATAATAAAACCTTTTATGATTAATCGATAAAGTTAAAGGCTCTTATTATTCAATAAAATACCCCAAATAGGGTATATTTTGATCATTAATTTATTCATAAATATCAAGTATTCAGACACTTATTATTCACTTAGAGATCGCAGAATTAATTTCTAAAGAGAAAGTTAGAAGGTAAATAGGATTGATACATCTCGCTTTCGCGAAAGCGGAATAGTGACATTATATATCTACAGGACGATCTTGACGGTTCAAATAAATCCCACTAGAAACTAGTGCCGAAAATAATACCACCAAAAAGATCTCGAGCTCCAAGGAAAACAACACTCTCAAATCACCGGCGTCGCCTACAACAGATTCTCTCATTTTGATCAATCCACCATCAGAATAGAAGTAGATTAGAAACAACATAATTAAAGGATATAGGAAAACACAGGTGAAAACGCCTGTGCGCATAGCATAAAATAATAGCTTCTTGTATTTGATTTTCTTTTTTGTGTTGTGGACCACATCGCGTATAAATGACAAGATCCCCAAGAAAACTATGGGTATATACATGGCTTTAATGTACCATTCCTGTCGCAAGCCTAATTGAAAAACTATTATGGATAATATGACGATGGAGCCAACGATAAGCAATGCATAGATCCAGCTGTATTTAATTTTTGAATATCCTCTCTTTTTAAGCATTGCTATTGATTTTCAACTCAAGGAAGTTAATCAAGTCCTGTGTAGAACTCAGAAAGTTTAGTAATTCTTTAATAGCGACATAGTCTAATTAAAAAATACATTTAATGGTTTAGGCGGCCTTATGGATTTGGAAATCATTTTAGTATTCTGTGTGTTGGGAATGACCATTTTACTGTTTCTAACAGAGTGGTTTCCTATTGATAAAATTGCTTTTTTAATCATCGTTAGTTTAGTCCTTTTAGGACTAACAAAACCTGAAGAAGCCATAAGCGGCTTTGCAGATCCTGCGACCATAACGGTACTATCCCTAATGATAATCGCTATAAGTCTGGAAGATAATGGCGTGATAGAGTGGCTCACCAGAGGAATTAAAAAGGTAAGTATTCTACCGTTAGTTCTAATCACACCGGTTTTTATGTTTGTTAGCGCCAGCATATCGGCTTTTATAAGTACGACTGCGGTGGTGATTATTTTTATCAAGATCGTGTCTCAGCTATCCGCTAAATTCAACTTTTCTGCGAGCAAATTGCTGATGCCTATTTCATTTGCTGGAATTCTAGGTGGTAGCTGTACGTTGATGGGAACTTCTACCAATCTAATCGTGAATTCTGTAGCGCGCAATCTAGGCGCGGAGCGGTTGGGATTTTTTGAGTTCACGGTTTTTGGAGTCATATTTCTCGCTATTGGTATCGTATTTATGGCGATTGCCTCCAGATGGCTACCAAAAGATAAGTCCACCAATCTAGCTGATAGCTACGGGTTGCAGGAATTTATATTTACCGTTACGATCACAGCAGAAAGTAAACTGGTAGATCAATCACTTTCAGAGAGTATTCTAAATGACAATCCAGATATAAGTATCATCAAACTTATTAGAGATAAAAAAGTAGTCAATGCACCTGGAAAATATATTAACCTGCGAGTAGGAGATGAGTTGGTTTTAATGGGAACAGTGGAAAGTCTGACTGGGTTTGTACAAGATGAAGATTTACTACTTCATGAAGAGCGCAACCCTGCGGAAAAGCTTGAAGAAGAAGAAGCTGAATCAAAGGAAAAGAAGGAAGATATTCCTATAATGAGATATATCGAATTACTCATTTTGCCTGGATCTTCTTTTATAGGCAGTACTTTGAAAAAAATACGACGGTCCTCACTTTATGGTGCATATCCACTTGCCATTCAAAAGCGTAAAAACATAAGAAACACAAAAGATCGTCTCATACGCAAAGACATCAATGAAATTAGAGTAAAGCCTGGAGATAGGTTATTACTGGAATTACAGGACGGCTCTATGAGAGATCTTGAGCGATTGGAGAATGTTGCCATTCTCAATGAGCACGAACTCAAAAGCACGGTACCGTTATATAAAAAGTATACTACACTATTTACCTTGCTTGCGGTTATAGGTCTTGCCAGTAGTGGTGTGCTAACGATTCTCGCCAGTGCATTGACCGGTATAGGGATCTTATTGTTAACCAATTGCATCTCACTTGAAAAGATTTACCACAAAGTAAACTGGCAAATTGTTTTCCTGCTCGCGGGAATGATACCGCTGGGAATAGCGATGAACAATACAGGTACAGATACATGGATTTCTGAACAGTTGCTGGCATTGTTACAAGGTCAGGCGCCAATCATAGTTTTGGGACTCATCTTTTTATTTACCATGTTGATGAGTGGTACCATTTCCAATAACGCAACAGCAATTATAATGACGCCTATTGCCATGTCTGTCGGTGCAGGATTTGGTCTTGAAATCAAACCATTTATTCTGGCGGTAATGTTTGCGGCAAACTTCAGCTTTTTTACTCCGGTAGGCTATCAGACCAATGCTTTAATCTATGGGACAGGAATATATAAATTCCGCCATTTTTTAGTGATTGGAGGATTATTGAGTTTGATTCTTTGGATTGTAGCCACCTTGTTGTTATCCACTTTATTATAAGTCACTATGAAACAATATTTAATCTTATTGCAGGAAGAAGCCAATATGTGGACCAAGCTTTTATTGAAACTTGAAGGCTGGTGGGATGCTATCATTTTGAGATTACCCAACCTGGCCGTGGCCATTCTAGTGATGGTCATCTTTTATTTTATAGCAAGAGCTGTTTCAAGTGTAATGCGTAAAATTTTCAGAAAATACTATACCAACCAATCTGTTAGAAGGATTATTACCAAGGTCATTTTTGCGATCATTCTTTTCATAGGTTTCTTTATCGCACTGGGCGTTATGGATCTGGATAAAGCCTTGACTTCTCTTCTCGCTGGTGCTGGTGTGGTGGCACTCGCCATAGGTCTAGCTTTGCAGGGCACATTAAGTAATACGTTCTCTGGAATAATGCTGTCTTTCCTGCCTAAAATCAAGATAGGTGATTACATAGAAACCGACAGCCATGGTGGCTTTGTACATGAAATAAGCCTGCGTAATCTCGTACTAAGAAGACCTGATAATCATTTTGTGATCATGCCTAATTCAAAGTTTATTGAGGAGCCGTTTGTCAACTTTTCGCTGGCTCCTAGATCCCGAATTACGGTAAAATGTGGTATTGCTTACGGCACTAATTTGCGCAAGGTAGAAGAGTTGGTGCGCCAGGCAATCGGAGATCATTTTGAGCAGCGGCCTGGCGAACGCATTGAATTTTATTATTTGGAGTTTGCAGATTCCTCTATTAATTTCATGACCAGATTCTGGACAGATTTCATCAAGAAAAGTCAGATGTACCAGGCGCAACATGAAGCCATTTTGTTGATCAATGATATCTTTGCAGAAAACGACATCAACATACCATTCCCAATTCGTACGCTTGATGTTTCTGATCGTATGGAACGGTTGTTTGACAATAAATCCGGAGATCCTCAAAAAGATTGATTGGAGTTACGCTTTCGCGAAAGCGAGATCACTTCAATAGTTACTTATACGATACGCCCAATAGATCAACAAAGGGTGAATAACAACGAGTCGTATCCAACCTATCCAAGGATCTAAGCACAAATCTCCAGCACAGTGACCCAGCTGGATATAGTAAACATGAGAAATGATGAACGCCAGCAGCATCGCTATAGTGAGGTAACCAGCCCACTTTCTGGTAGGTTTGAAAATAGCTAGAATTGCAACGGCGATCTCAACAACGCCAGCTACCAAATTGATTATAGCAGAATCGCCTAGCCAATTAGGAATGAGTTGCTCGTAGGTTTCTGGATTCAGGAAATGATTGATACCGGCAAACCCGTAAAATATGATGAATAGAATCAAAGAGATTTTCTTCCACATAACTGACTTTTAATTCCTTGTATAAACGATCTCAAAGCTACGCTCTAAATCTGATAATCGAAGCGTATCGTTTTCCACACTGATTATTTCACAGGATTCAAATTTAGGGTTGATCATGACGGCTTCTTGAGCTGACAGTTCAGCATCAAAATTATCTGCAAATCGGCAGTTCATGGATAGTTCGTATGGGTCAAAGGTTGGTTCTTCTACCTGGCCTTCAGAGATTAATTTTGCGGTATTACCATCAAACTCATAACTACTATATGGATAATCAACGCGTTTCCAGTCTCCTTGCAATTTTTGCTGGATTTCATCTAACCTTGCGTCATTGGTTTGTATTTCTTCTGTAAATTCTTCTTCAGCAACGGTTTCTACCTCAATGTTTTTGCATGATAGCGTGGTGAATAATATGAGACCTATTATGGTTAGTCTTGATTTAAGCATGAGACTTGAGTGTTAATTTTGATAGATAGTTGTCCGCTTTCGCGAAAGCGGAAATATTTCAACTTTGATAGATTATTATGCCTTTTCAGGATCATAATAATTGGTTAGGATAGACGCCATCTCTTCACGTCCAGCGGCAATATTTTCCACCTTGTTCCACATGGTAGGCTCTATCATCGATTTCATAGGCTGGTCAAGTTTGGGGATTTTGTGAAATACATTCTCAATTTGTTTGTCCCAAACGGCATGAAAACGTGTCAAATCATCTGGATAGACCATTTTGCGATCTGTACCTTCATCCATGGCCTCAAAAGGCTCTGAAATATTGAGGTAACCATAATCGTCTGTCAACTGCTCACCAGCCTGAATATCGCGTATGGCGATCTCAAAATCATACGCCGTCGTCAAACAATTGGATTTGAAACTATGATTCACAAATCGACCTATATCCCAACATAGAATCATCTTGCCTTTGTTGTTTCTAAAGGTATATGTATCAAGGATTTCCTTATAAACATCGTCCATTTGATCGTATTGATCAGGTGTGAATTCCCGATCAAGTTTATCGAGCACCCAGGTGATGGTTCCCGCAGGAATGAACTCTTTTGCTACGACGCCATAGCCTATCTCGTCACTAATAAATTTTACTTCAGTATGTGGATGAATCACAGTTTTATGTATTGATTTGTAGACCTAAAGTATACATTATCAAAAATGTTTTTACCATAGAGTTCTTAAACTTTTAGTTTATTTATCAATTGGAAATGAGAATGTTAAGGTATTCAAAAGTTAAAAATTATATTGATTCATGAAAGCTACATATCAAACTTAACGACGTACTTTTGCGCACTTTTAAAAAATGCTATTATGAAGCGTATCAATCAGTATAAGAAAATGTTTAGTGTGGAAGGACCTATAGAGCTCAAAGAGCTTAAAAAGTCTTACCGCAACCTGGTAAAAGAATGGCACCCAGATAAATTCCAGGATGGTGATGATAAAAAAGAAGAAGCCGAAGTTATGAGTCGCCAGATCATCGATGGCTATCATTTTCTTGTGAGCATTGCTCCAGAGACTAAAGCTGCTAACCTTGATGCCTATAAGGAAACGACTACCAATACTGGTATTGAAGATTTTGATCACAAAGGTCAGGTACTGGAAATCACCTTTACTGATGGATCGACTTATGAGTACTTTGGCGTGCAGAAACCTATTTTCCAAAAGCTCATCAACGCTCCCAATCGCTACAGGTTTGCAAAGCGCAATATCTTCAATGACTACTTATATCGCAAGAGTAAGAAAGATCAAGAAATGGCTTAAAACCCAGATTTCACTAATAATAAAAAGGCTTCTTTGTGTTAAGGAAGCCTTTTTTATTTCGCTTTCGCGAAAGCGGAATACCAACATCATTTCCTTCAAGCAATTCTTTTTAAGCGATTGCTAAATTTGATTGGTCAATCCAAGCAAAAAAAATAGGCTACCGAAGTGGTAGCCTATGATATAAAACATTAGTCCGTATTGTTTAGATTGTAAAATTCTTTGTGAAACTGTGGTCATTGGAGTTCATGACAACTCTATAGTTTCCTTTCTTGGTTGCTGATAATTGATATACTCTGGAAAGTATGGTATCTCCAGTAATTTTATCATTGTGAATAAGCACGCCATTGTAGTATAATTCTACGTTGAGCGGTGATTTTGTCAATGACAATTGGGAAATGATCATTTTTACATCTTCCAGTCTAACATTAGGCTTGAATATCATGACCTCATTGCTTTGGTTCAATTTTACTTGTTTTGCCTTGATATCAAAACTCTTGACGATGATTTCATAATCCTTAGTAAGTTCGATGGTGTAAGAACCATCTTCTAATGCTGTAAGATTGAACTTTTTAGCATAGGTTCCATTTGCCTGGATTGTTTCCTTATATAGTATGGTATTGAAATCATCCTTTATGGTAACCTGCTGACCTTTCTTGACGTTGGAAAATTGCAACGTGGTCACGTTAGCAGATGATACGATTTCGATTTCTGTGGCATAGCTGTTTAAGGCTGTGAAAAGCAATGTTGCAGCTATTAGGTTTTTGATAGTTTTCATAGTGTTCAGTTTTTAACTGTTATACATGACAAAGGTAAATTGCTATGCAAGCATAGAAAACAACAGATTTGACCATTTTGTGTGGTATTTTATCAGGTCAATTATTCACTATATCGTTTTCGTGTTAATTTAGTATAGAATCAGGTTAAAATAAGCGCATATCAGCAATTTGATATTAGTAACTTTGTTATTGCTATGAAAGAAATACAACTACGTCATCCAGTACTTAAAAAGGTTCATCCAGAATTTAAGAGTACCATCTATGTAAGTAAGAGTACTACAGAGCGTAACGACTGGAAACCCTTCTGGCATTATCATCCTGAGATCGAGTTAGTTTACGTGGATAAAGGACAAGGCAAACGCCATATAGGTAACCATATGTCCTATTACAATAACAGCCAGCTCATCTTAATAGGATCTAATTTGCCACATATAGGATTTACAGATAGTCCCAATCATGGTTCTGAATTATTGGTTCAGTTTTTACCTGATTTCTTGGGAGAAGACTTTTTAGGCAAAACGGCTATCCAGCCCATCAAGCAGCTTTTTGAAAGAGCAAAAAACGGAATCGTATTTCTAAAACCAGTGAAGGAGCAAATAGGAGAGAAGCTTCATGAATTAAATAATGTCAATGGTTTTGAGCGTATACTACTATTATTAGAGATCCTGAATTTTCTAGCAAATACAGAACACTACGAGATTTTAAATGCAGAGAAGTTTGTGTTTGAAACGGATCATCAAAATAATTCCAAGATTGAGACCATTTACAAACACATCAATCAGAATTTTAAGGAGCACATCTCACTGGACGAAATAGCAGATAAGGTTAGCATGACCGTTCCAGCCTTTTGCAGGTATTTCAAAAAATCCACAGGAAAAACCTTTACAAAATTAGTCAACGAATATCGCGTCGTTCATGCCACAAAGCTTTTATCAGAAAGCCAAATGAGCATTAGCGATGTGGCTTTTGAATGCGGCTTCAATAACTTCTCACACTTCAATAAACTATTCAAACAGTTTACTGGAAAAAGCGCCAGTAAGTATCGCGCAGATTTGAAGCAGATGGTTGGGTAGTGAAGCTCTTGAATTAGCAAGACTCTATGCCATTTAAACTTGCTATTTCAAGCTGAAAGGTAGAAGATTTACAATTAATCTATTTTATTGCGTAAGCTTTGAAAACATGTATGCTCCTTGCCTTAGAAAAGGCGAGGACCGAAGTGAAACTTGTTTTGCTTCAGGAGTGGTTGAAGTTGCAAAGAAGATTATTTAATTGGATGTATTCAGTCTATTCCACAATGATTTTTAATATCACGTAGAACATGCGGTAGTTCCTCGAAGACATATTTGTTCTCATACCTTAAGACTGTGAATCCCAATTCAGTTAAATCTTGATCTCTTTTTTGATCCTTTTCTTTATGGACGGGTTCTTCATGAACCTGACCATCCAATTCAATAACAAGTTTGTGTAGAGCACAATAGAAATCAACGATATAGTTTTTTATGGAATGCTGTCTTCTAAATTTTAAACCATGAAACTTTTTTGACTGCAAATGACTCCACAAATAAGCTTCTGCTGGAGTCAGATTTTTCCTGAGGTATTTTCTATTGGATTCTAAATACTTCAGGTTGTGGATAGGAGGCCTGCGTTTCATGAAGTTAATTTAGGCAAAAGTTATATTCCTCGGTGAATTTCTACCTATCCGTCTCACGGCTGCGCCGCGATCCACCTTTCCTTATCTAAGGAAAGGAGCTTTTATGATTTATCTAAAATATTTGAATTTCTCTGTTGAAATTCTTTGATTTGAAGTTGAAGATCATTCGTTTTTTGTGAGTTGATTTCAGATTTCGTTTTTAGTTCAGCAAAATTAATTGACATATTTTTTAAATTAAATTGTCTTAAGCATGCTTCGTTTGCAAAAATAAATTGGTTGTTTTCAATTTTATAATCGCATTCTCCATTTAAAAACATGATCATAGCCTTATTACTATTTAAAATAAGAGAGTCTAGTTCACGGTTTTTAGAAGAAACGACTATAAAATTTTCAATCTCTGATTTGATAGAATTAATCTGCAAATCAGAAACTATTTCATATTCTTTGATTGAATCTAAAGTCACAAAAATTTTAGTACTGATTTCTTTCGTTTTTGATTTTTGATTTTCTAACAATGAGTCAACTTTGAATAATATTCTATTAGACTCGATATGTTGAACGTCATTTTTTATTCTTAATGGTTTTAAAAGGTTCTTAAAGTCGCTACCTTTCAAATTACTAGTGTAATTTTTTTCACTCATCTTAATTTGAGAAATAAGATCCTTAAGATTACTTTCTAATCTTTGAACTTCTTCAACATCGTTATTTTCCTTTACAAAATTTGGCTGATTAATATTTTCATTTGATTTATTTGTACAACTTATAAGTAAGGTGCAATAGAAAACGGTTTGGACTAAATATTTATTCATTCTATAAAATTATTTTATTTCTTCTCCAACCAGACCCTAGCATTCACAAATGCCTCCAACCATGGCGTCACCACATCATCTTTACGATCTGATGGATAGTATCCCCAATTCCATGGGAATGTGCTGCGTTCTAGGTGTGGCATCATTACAAGGTGACGACCATCCTCACTATTAAGCATTGCTGCATTGTAGTCAGAACCATTAGGGTTTGCTGGATAGTCTTCATAGCCGTAAGTTGCTGGTATTTGGTAGGCACTGCGATCTTTAGGTAATTGGAACTTTCCTTCACCATGTGCGGCCCAGATGCCTAGTTTGCTTCCAGCCAATGATTTTAGCATAATGGAATTGTTCTCGGCGATCTCAACGCTGGTGAAGTTACATTCAAATTTAGCGCTGTCGTTGTGTAACATTTTAGGCTTCTCGTCGTGGTCTGGATGAATCAATCCTAATTCTACAAACAACTGACAACCGTTACAAACGCCAATACTCATCGTATCTGGTCTGGCAAAGAAGTTTTTCAAAGCCTTGTTTGCCTTGTCATTATATAAGAATGCACCAGCCCAACCTTTAGCACTTCCCAAAACATCACTGTTTGAGAATCCGCCGACGGCTGCTATGAATTGCACACCTTCTAGGTTCTCCCGACCGCTAATCAAATCTGTCATGTGAACGTCCAGCACTTCAAATCCTGCGAGATACATGGCTCGAGCCATCTCACGCTCTGAATTACTTCCTTTTTCCCTGATGACCGCTGCTTTGATGCGCTTGTTAGGCAATGCAGGTAGCTTTCCATCAAACTGCGATGGAAACTCAAACTTTAACGGCTGATTCTTAAAATTCGCAAAACGCTCGTCAGCTTTAGCAGTGCCTGATTGCTGGCGATCGAGTAGGTGAGACGTCTTGTACCAGACATCTCTCAATTTATTAATATCTAAGGAGTTCCCGTCAAAATTCAAAGTAGCAGATTCTGTTGCGGTTCCTATTTTGTTGTATGAGATTCCGCTAGCATCAAGCTCACTTTCAACCGATGAATCCACGGCTTGGATGACGATTCCGGCATTTTCTGAGAACAAGGTTTTGATCAAGTCGTCACTCAATTCAGCTATGTCAAGATCCATTCCAATGTTTTGTGAAGGGAAACACATTTCCAATAATGTGGTGATCAATCCGCCACTAGCAACATCATGACCTGCAATTACTTTGCCTTGTTTAATTAAAGTTTGGATTGAGGTAAACGCTTTCGCGAAAGCGGACACATTCAACACATCTGGACAGTTATTTCCTATCGCATTTTGGGTTTGTGCAAAGCTGGATCCACCTAATTCCAAAGCCGTACTACTCATGTTGATGTAGTAGATAGGCGCGTCATAATTAGGCTGCAAAACAGGCTCGATAATGTTGTTGATATCGTCACAGGAACCAACCGTGCTGATGATGACCGTTCCAGGCGCCAATACATCCATATCAGGATATTTTTGCTTCATGCTTAGACTGTCCTTACCTGTAGGAATATTGATTCCCAAGTCAATAGCAAATTTGCTAACAGCTTCCACCGCAGCATATAAACGTGCGTCTTCACCAGGATTGTTGCACGGCCACATCCAGTTGGCACTTAAACTAACGCCAGCAAGCCCTTTTTCTATGGGAGCAAAAACGAGATTCGTCAGTGCTTCAGCAATCGCATTTCGAGATCCAGCCGCAGGATTGATCAAGGCTGCCACCGGTGCGTGACCTATAGTCGTCGCAACTCCGTTTTTGCCATTGTAATCCATCGCCATCACTCCAACATTATTGAGTGGTAATTGCAACTCACCACAGGTTTGTTGCTTAGCCACACGACCTGTAACGCAACGATCTACTTTGTTAGTAAGCCAGTCTTTGCAAGCAACAGCTTCCAACTGCAGGACTTGTTCAATGTATTTATTAAGATCTTTTTGATCATAATTGATTTCTTTATAATCTCGAGAGATCGTCGTATCGTTCATGACGGTTTTAGGACTAGAACCGAACATATCTTCCAGCGCTAGATCCATCGGGCTGCGACCATCTTTCTCGCTAAAAGTAAACTTGTTGTCACCAGTGACTTTTCCAACCTTGTAAAGCGGCGCGCGTTCACGAGCAGCAATTTCCTCGAGAATTGGTGTGTCGGCAGCATCCATAACGAGTCCCATGCGTTCTTGCGATTCATTACCAATGAGTTCCTTACGCGACAGCGTTGGGTCGCCCACTGGTAAAGAATCTACATCAATGATACCGCCAGTTTCTTCGACCAATTCAGATAAACAATTTAAATGTCCACCAGCGCCGTGATCGTGGATGGATTTGATGGGGTTGTTCTCGCTTTCTACCAGACCGCGTATTGCGTTTGCGGCACGTTTCTGCATTTCAGGATTGGATCTTTGTACAGCGTTTAATTCTAGACCGGAATCTAGTGCGCCAGTATCAGCACTACTAACGGCTGCGCCGCCCATTCCTATGCGGTAATTATCGCCACCCATAACGATGATGTCATCGCCAGTATCTGGTGTCTTTTTCAAGGCTTGGGAAAGTTTGCCGTAACCGATACCGCCAGCCTGCATGATCACCTTATCATAACCCAAATTTTGATCACCTTCCTGATGCTCAAAAGTCAACACAGAACCAACTATCAACGGCTGCCCGAACTTATTTCCAAAATCACTGGCACCGTTGGAAGCTTTGATCAAAATATCCATAGGCGTTTGATACAACCACTTTCTGGCTTCAAAGCCATTTTCCCATGGACGCTCGTCATTCAATCTGGAATAGCTGGTCATATAAACTGCTGTTCCTGCAAGTGGTAAGGAACCTTGACCACCAGCGAGACGGTCGCGTATTTCACCACCAGAACCTGTGGCAGCACCATTGAAAGGTTCCACAGTCGTTGGGAAGTTGTGGGTTTCGGCTTTTAGGGAAATAACGCTATCAAACAGGCTTGTCTGATACACATCTGGTTTGTTAGGAGTTTTGGGAGCAAATTGTTCGGATTTAGGTCCGTGAACAAAAGCCACATTATCAGAATAAGCACTTACAATCTCATTCGGATTTTGCTTACTCGTTTCTTTAATTAATTTGAATAGAGAAGATGGTTTTTCTTCGCCATCGATAATGAAAGTCCCGTTGAAAATCTTGTGGCGGCAGTGCTCTGAGTTTACCTGTGAAAACCCGAAGACCTCGCTGTCAGTCAATTTACGATCGAGCTTCTCAGAAAGTGCGATCAAATAATCGATCTCATCATCGCTCAATGCTAAGCCTTCCTGCATATTATACGCTGCGATATCTTCTACCTCAAGAATACCTTCTGCCTCTACATTGATATCAAATTGCGACTGGTCCAGTCCATCAAATTTGACCTGCAACATTTTATCGTAAGCTGAATCCGCTGTGCAGGCATTGAACTCCTCAATGCGTTGGATGCCTTTGATCTCCATGTTTTGAGTGATCTCAACTGCATTGGTAGACCATGGCGTGATGGTCGTGGCGCGCGGGCCTGTAAAAAAACCTGGGATTGAATCAGCTTCAATTAGTGGAGCATCGGCAAAGAGCCATTGCAGCTTTTGATCATCCTCTTCAGATAGGTTGGATGACGTTTGAACTGCATAGATTTTCTTGGTGGGATTTCCGTAAAAATGGATCATTGTGTGCGCTTTTGTGGGCATTTACAAAGTTACATTTTTAGGATGTGAATTGATAGGAATCCGCTTTCGCGAAAGCGGAATTACCACCAGTTTTTCAACAATATCAAAGGTCCTTTTTCATGAGCAGCATACCGCGAAATTCTGGTTTCATACTTGGCGAATCTAGCTGAAACGGACGTTCTGTATAAAAGCCCATTTTATGGTAGAATTTAATTGCTGGTTCCTGTGTGTCCATACATTCCAACCATACCGATTTTTGACCCGCCTGTGCAGCCTGATCCACTACATAATTCACAAGTAATCCACCTATCCCAGAACCATGAGTAGCTGGATCGAGATAGATGCGGTGCAGTTTTGTAACATTATGGTGAGCGCTTTCAGGATATGGACAGTCAAAAAGATAGCGCAACATGCCCATGACTTCGTCTTTATATTCAACAAAATAATATCTGGCATTTTCCAGAGCCAATTCAGTCATGACTTGATCTCGATTGTACTGAGATTCTACATAAGCTTCACCATTGTCCTGCCACAAATGTTGATATACGGGTTTGTAAATAAGATGCATCATGCGCCTCAAACGTTCTTGTTCATCGATGGCGATTGGTAAGAGTTTTACATCTGTATTGAGTACCACAGCTTCTCTTTTCATAGGTTTAATTTACGTTGTAAAGCAATACTTTATTTTGAAAGTTGAGAGGTAGCGCGAGTAGTTTCTTATCTCTTATGTATAGAATATCGCCTACACTAGCTTCTGAGGTCATAAAGACACTGACCTCGCCAGATCTGGAGATTTTGTAGATCGTACCTCTGCGCCAGTCAGAAACTAAAAAGTTATTATTATCAAATACTTGAATACCATCCAGATTACCTTGTGGTACTGGTGTTACTTTTTCGATCACTTTAGTATTAATATTGACTTTGAGAAAACGACCTTGGGTATTTCCCTCGCTATTTTCAGATCCTGGCGATCCCCAACCACCTATGTACAAATCGTTACCTATTGCTAGCAATCCGTTAGGGTTTTCTAGTTCTAAGGTATTCATCCATTTCGTAAATCGTTTATCAGCGTCTAGTCTATAGATGGAAGAACTGCGAATGTCAGAAACGTACACATTACCCTTATCATCTGTCGCTACGTCATTCAAGGATTGCTCATCACCAACCTTGTATCTATTGGTTACCTCACCTGACTGCCGACTGATCTCAACCAATACGGTAGCATCAGAAACGTAAATCCAATCCTCTAAAACCGCGATGCCTTTAGGATTATTCAAGCCTGTGGTGAAGTTTCTATCAATGATATTTCCCTCAAGATCAATGGTCGCAATACTACCATCTCCAGGCTCTTGCTCACCTTGAACAGAAACGTACAACCTATTATAGTTGGGATCATGCGCAACAGATTCTGCATGGGTCAGATCAGGTATTTCAGCAATCAATGTGAGTTTTGCATCCTGCTTTATGGGCATGGTGGTGATGCGTTTTACGGGAATTTTACAGCCTGTGAAAAGGATGGAAAGCAAAAAGAATGGTAGGTACTTCATTGTAAATATAATAGGTGCCAAAAATAGTTTTTATAAGAAAGGTCTTGATTTTTTTAAAGTAATAGTTGAGAATTACTTCGCTTTCGCGAAAGCGAAACAAATCCATAAACATTTCTATAAGTTAAGATTATTCAAATGCCGAAAGCTTCTCGGTTATCTCTATGTATCTTATATAAAAACCAAAAAAATTATGAAAGCAGCACGATTTATGAAACAAGGCGGCGATCTGGAAATTGTCGATATGGACAAACCAACGCCCAAGAATAATGAGATTTTAATAAAAGTAGAAGCCTGTGGTGTTTGTCACAGCGATGTCTTTGTAAAACAAGGCGCGATGGGAAATGAATTTCCTAGAACTCCAGGGCATGAAGTTGTTGGAATTATTGAGGAATTAGGTAGTGATGTGACCAGTCTCAAAAAAGGACAACGAGTAGGAATAGGCTGGCATGGTGGTCACTGCTTTACCTGTGATCCCTGCAGACGTGGTAAATTTATCAATTGCGAGAACGCAAAAGTTTCTGGAATATCCTATGATGGCGGTTATGCAGAATATATGACAGCACCTTATGAAGCTGCAGCAGCCATTCCAGAAGAACTAAAAAGTACGGAAGCGGCACCTTTATTATGCGCAGGTATCACAGTTTATAATGGTATGCGTAATGCTGGATTGAGAGCTGGAGATACGGTAGCTGTTCAAGGAATTGGTGGTTTGGGTCACCTTGCCATTCAATATGCCAATAAAATGGGAATGCGTACGATTGCTATTTCTACCAGCGAAGACAAGAAAAAGCTTGCCATGGAATTAGGGGCTCATGAATTTATAGCTACAGATAATGTAGATGCCGTTGAAAAACTACAAGAAATGGGCGGCGCAGATTTAATTGTTGCCACAGCACCACATGCAGATGCA
This sequence comes from Nonlabens sp. Hel1_33_55, assembly GCF_900101765.1. Lineage (NCBI taxonomy): Bacteria > Pseudomonadati > Bacteroidota > Flavobacteriia > Flavobacteriales > Flavobacteriaceae > Nonlabens > Nonlabens sp. Hel1_33_55. The sequence continues at coordinate 1,048,350 of NZ_LT627735.1, read as the reverse complement.
ATTTCAAGCGTAATAGATGGTCTAGCCATGGACGGTACTATGTTACTAATCGCAGCCACACCTGATAATGTAGAAGTTTCACCTATGCAATTGCTACAAGCCCGCAAGAGTTTGAAAGGATGGCCTAGTGGTACAGCGCCAGATAGTGAGGACACGCTCAACTTTAGCGCGATGACTGGGACAAAGCCCATGATTGAAGAATTTGCTTTGAAAGATGCTAATGAAGCTTTTGAGAAGATGATGAATAACGAGACTCGTTTTAGAGCGGTACTCAATATGAGTTTGTAGGTAAAATTAATTTTAAGCAAAAGCCCCAAGATTATAAAATCTTAGGGCTTTCTTAATTTTTAGCTTTGCGAGAGAATCGTTTCTCTGCTTTTTTTATTTTTTTAGTTGACTTCTTCAAATCCTTCATTGCATTTTTATCCACAACACTGCACCAATTTTGTTCATCTATATCTCCGTAAAAGAAGAAACGCGTATTCAATCCAGCAGATTTTTCCATCTCTTCTGCTGCATTAAGTAACTGAACATTATCGCCTGAGAGAGCTATAAATCGATGCGAAGGATTATCTCCGCTAGCGTCTTTGATAACTTGAATCGTATGTTTTGTAAAATCGATAAACTCGGTTTCATTGTTCAATATATCTGGAACTCTTATAATATAATACATGGTATGATATGTATCATTTTTTGTTTTGACGCAATCATGTTGAGCATCGACCATAGTATTGTAATTTTCCTCACCTTGAACAAGGGTCAAGAAATGATGCATTACTCCATATTTTGAAAAATCAAAACTTGTACAATCAACTGATTCAGCTTGATATTTAAATCCGAATTCTAATTTTGCCTGACCAAAAATCAATGAGGCACACAATAAACAGAAACAATTAATGAATGATTTAATCATAAGTTTATTTAACTATCACCTTAAAGGTTTTGCTTGACAAATCAGTATCCAATTTCACGAGATACATTCCATTACCATCGATACTAAATCGGTTATCAACCGTCATTTGATCCATAAATATCATTCTCCCAGAAACATCATAAACCGTCACAGAAGCTGGTTCATTTAGATTTGAAATTTGGAAAACGCCAGTGGAAGGATTTGGATATAAGGAGATTCCCGCTAAATCTTGATCGTTTAATGAAGCCGTAGTGGACCAAATCATATTCACCCATTCAGGATTATCTATGAATGGATTGCGGTTATTTTGATAATCAAATACGTCATTATTGCGATCGATCTCACGCTGGCCTACAGGATCTTGATCGTGCCATTGTACCAATAAATCGATGAACCATTGCTCATACCATTGATTCTTGTTAGGTCCACCACGTGGATCGCTTACATTGGCATCCTTATCGTCCCAGGAGTTGTCATCCCAATTATCCTCATACCGAGTCGCAAAATATAACAGACTACGCGCTATGTCTCCTTTGAATTCATCAAGTGGTTCAAAAACAGTTTGTGAAAATCCAAGAGTTACTGATGGTCCGACTTTACTACCGTTACGTGAAGTAAATGTTGGGTTGTTTACTTCACCAAAAGGGAAGTTGCTACGTCTTCCATTCACCTGACCATCTGTTGGTACAACGTGGTGCGCATCATTACGCATGATATCCTCTCCATTAAAAAATCCTTGCGGATATAGGTGTTCCCGATTATAGCAGAAACCTTCGTTGGAACTTACATTTCCGCAATTCTCGTTGAATGCGTAGGAATAAGGATCTGCACCATCTGGATTTTCTGAATACATGTCAAGAATCGTAAACGATTGGTTGGCATCATAATAATCATCATTGTCAGATGTTTGGTATAAATCTATCAGGTCACCATAAGATTGACCATCAAAGCCATTGGTGATTATTTCTTTTAATTCCGTTTTAAGTTCATAGCCTGATAACCCTTGCGTGCTGCTATAATAACCTTGTGGTGGCTGTGCGGTAGCGAGGAAAAAACTGAAGAATAGAGAAGTGAGTAGAAATCTGCTCATAGGGGAAATATATTAGGAGTTCTTTTTTAATCGAGCCATATAAAACCCATCAAAACCATCACGATGAGCTAAAAGAGATTGTGAATCTTCCAATTCAAAGTTGGCTCCAGCCTCAGAATTTAGGAATGTTTCCACTTGCCTTTCATTTTCTGAAGGTAAAATGGAGCAGGTAGCATAAACCATCATTCCTTCTGGTTTTACCACACGACTGTAGGATTGCAAGATTTCTTGCTGTGTCTTTTTAATGTTATCCAGAAATTCTGGCTCTAGTTTCCACTTTGCATCTGGATTGCGTCGCAAAACACCTAAACCACTACAAGGCGCATCAATCACGAGCCTGTCCATTTTACCGTCCAGTTTCTTAATCACTTTGGTAGAATCAATAAGGCGTGTTTCAATGTTATGAGCTCCAGCGCGACGAGCGCGACGTTTCAGTTCATTGAGTTTACCGTTATAAATGTCAGTAGATATGATTTGACCTTTATTTTCCATTAGTGCCGCGAGGTGCAGGGATTTCCCACCAGCTCCAGCACAAGAGTCCATCACTCGCATACCAGGCTCCACTTGAGCAAAAGGTGCTATGGTTTGGGAACCGGCATCCTGTACTTCAAAGAGGCCATTTTGAAACAATTCCGTTTGAAAAACGTTGGCTCTTTCATCAAGAATCAAGGCATCTGGAAAACGCTCGTCGGTTTTAGTTGAAATTTCTAAGGCCGTTAGTTTTTCCTTTAAAGTTTGAACATCAGTATGTAATGTATTGGCGCGCAATACCACATCTGCCTGCTCATTAAGAGCATGAATTTCCTTATTCCAGAGTTCCTCGCCCAGTTCTTTTTTACCCAATTCATCCATCCAGTCTGGAATGGATTCTTTGTATTTTGTTGTGGCAGATAGCTCATCAAACTTTCCTTTGATGCGTCGTACCGGCGTGTTATAATATTCTTCCCAGGCAGGAACATCATGTCCTTTTAGCACAATCCATACGGCTGTCATGCGCCATAAATCGGCTGGTTTGAAAGGTTCTTTTACATTTGCGATCGCTGCATAAAGTCTTTTATAACGAACGATGTCATACGTGGTTTCGGCAATGAAACCGCGATCCCTGGAACCCCAACGAGTATCTTTTTTTAAGATGCGTTGGATCGCTTGATCTGCATATTTGCCGTCGTTAAATATATTGTGCAGGGCATCCACGGTGGCCTGTAGTAAATTGTGGTGAAATCTCATGCTGCAAAAATACATTTATCTCATCGCTCTAGAAGTTATTAAAAGGTTGTTTTTGTATTCGCTTTCGCGAAAGCGAACTATTCCTCAACTTTACCACATATTTCAAACTTCCTCATGAATAAAATCATTCTGTTCGTCATTCCTTTTCTTTTGTTATCCTGTAAAAAGGAAAACCAATCATCTTATCAAATACCGCAAGAAGTCTCTATAGAGTTGGAATCCCTATCAACAGATTCCTTAAGTGTGCGGGCTCTGGACGTGAAGGACGATACATTTTGGTTTGCAGGAAACCGCAGTACCTATGGCTCATGTCACGATAGCTTGCCAGGAATACATAAAGGACGTGTCCTGTATAACGGAAACGACCAATTGGAATTTAGATCCATCGCGATCACGACAGATTATACTTTTATCCTAACAGCGGGAAATCCAGCGTTGATCTATCGCATTTCACACGAGAATGACTCACTGGCATTGGTTTATGAGGAATCTGGTGAGAAGGTATTTTACGACAGTATGAAATTCTGGAACGATACCGATGGAATTGCCATGGGCGACCCACAAACCGACTGCTTTACAGTATTGACCACATACGATGGTGGTGATAGCTGGTCAAAAATAGACTGCGATCAATTGCCTAAAATTGTGGAAGGTGAGGCTGCCTATGCTGCCAGTAATTCCAACATTGCATTACAAGGCGACCACATCTGGATTGCGACAGGTGGCATGGCTTCAAGAATTCTACACAGTCCTGACCACGGTAAGACCTGGGAAATTCAGGAAACACCCATAACAAATGGCGGTGAGATGACGGGAATTTATGCAGTTGATTTTTATGATGAAAAGTTGGGAGTTATAATAGGTGGCGACTGGAATAGTAAGGAGAATAAAGTTGCTAATAAGGCCATTACCTATGATGGTGGAGCTACCTGGGAACTTATAGCAGATGGCAATGGTCCAGGTTATTGCAGTGATATTACTTTTGTTCCCAACACAGATGGAAACGAACTCCTAGCGGTTGGAAGTCCCGGCATTTGGTGGAGCGGCAATCAAGGAAAGGATTGGAAACAGCTTTCAACTACAGGATTTTATACCATCGCCATGTCAAACGATGCAACCGGATTGCTAGCCGGAAGCAACCACATAAGCCGATTTGAACTAAAGAGAAAATAAACTATCGACGAACTGCATATAATGAACTTATGTTAAGTTATTGAAAATCAATAAAATAAATTATTTTCATCGTTAGAATGCTAAATAAATAAGATATAAAACACAAAAACAAAGCCGACGTATTACATTTAACACGGTTTAAGTAAATAAGCAATCATCTGAAAATTTGTTGTTTATTAAAATATAGCGGTGGAGATCGCTAGTGAAAGAGCGGTGGAGACCGCTCTTTTTTTATGCGTCATTTTTAAACTACTTAACCGAATTCAATATTTCATTGACCGCGATCTGGTAATTTCTAGTGTTTCCAGCTTTCTTTATTTTTTTGAATGTTTTTTGTGGGTTTTCAAATTGTTCAGCAAAATAACCCCAGAAGCCTTGCATCTTCATCTTGATAGGCGTTGGTCCTTGAAGAAACTCATCGTAATGAGTAAAAATTTGATCATGAAACGCTTTAAATCGTTCCCAACGGTCTGCGGGATAATCTTTTAGATCTTGTTTGATCATTAGCGGTAAATAGGGATCTGCAATCAGACCGCGGCCTATCATGAAATGTTCAATAGTGGAAAAGCGCTCCAGGCGCTCTTGGAAAATATCTACGCTCGTTATATCGCCATTGTAATAGAGTAGATGCGGTGATTGCTCAATGCACTTTTCAAATGCGTCTAGGTGTACGCCACCTTTGTACAATTGTTTTCCCGTACGAGCATGAACGGCAATGCTTTTCAAAGGATATTTCTTGAGAGTTTCAAAAGATTCTAAAATCTCGGTAGTCTCGTGATAGCCCAATCGCATTTTCATGGAGATGGTCACGTCCGTTTCGGCGTGGACTCTTTCTAGTATGTGATCAATTCCAATGTGGTTACAGATCAATCCAGAACCCATGCCGCGTTTGGTAACCATGGGATAGGGACAACCTAGATTCCAGTTGAGTTCATTATAGCCCAAGGATTTGATGTAATTCGCAGCCAGCAAAAATTCATCTGCATCTGCGGTCATCACTTGCGGAATCAATTCTGGTACTTGATTATTTTCAGGATCCAGATCCCGCTGGTAGGAAGCTTTGATCTCCAGTTTACCGTTAAATCGAATGTAAGGCGCATAAAAGGTATCAATCCCACCATAAAACTCATGAAACGCATTGCGGAATCTAAAGTCGGTAAAGCCTTGCAATGGCGAGGAAAGTAGTTGGAAATCGCGCATTAATCGGCTGTTTTATAAACTCTGGTAAGATCCAGAATATTGATTCCGTTAGTTTCTAGACCATGTACATTCTTACTGATAAAACGGACGCTTTGATCGTAATACAATGGAACGATCGCAGCATTTTCAATAATGAGTGAATCCATTTTTATATATAACTCTTCACGTTGCTTTGGATCTGGAATTGCTAGAGCTTGCTCATACAATTCATCATATTTCTCGTTTGAGAAATGCGTGTAATTAGGTCCGTTTGGAGCAAAGTTTTCAGAATAAAACAATGACAAGTAATTTTCGGCATCAGGATAATCTGCGATCCAACTGGATCTAAAAGCGTCCAATTGACCAGCGCTGCGCGCCTGGCGTAATGTGGATGGTGGCATCACTTCAACCGCTACATCGATTCCAGCCTTTTCCAATTCCTTTTGGATATACTCGCATAGATCAAGGTAATTAGCATTTGTGCTTATCACCACCTGCGGATTTTCATCGCCGGTTTCTCTTATATATTCATTCACCAGAATTCTTGCTTCCATAGGATCATATTCGAAACCCTTGATCTGTCCACCGGCAGGTAGGCCTGCAGGTATAAAACCGCTGGTAGCTGGTGTTCCAATATTATTGCGTAGGTATTTGATCATTTGAACTCTATCAAAACCTAGATTAATTGCGCGTCGTAATTTCAAGCTTTGCAATTCTGGTGTTTCACTGTCTAGCTGTAATCCCAGATATTCTGTATTAAGAAATGGAGCTTTAATCATATTCACACTAGATACGTAGGCAGGTTTGAGTTCACCTTGCGTGGTCAGCAGCTCGTCCTTATAGCTAGGATCTAAGGCGTTGATAAAATCAAGATTTCCTTGAGCAAATTCCAGAAATTCTGACTGCTTGTCATTTTTGAAAGTAATGGCAACGGCTTCTAGATAGGGAAGTGGCTCGCCTTTTTCATCTGTTTCAAAGTAATGCTCATTCTTTCGCAATACTAGTTTTACATTTTCTTCCCAGCGTTTCATGTAAAATGGGCCAGTTCCTATAGGATTGGATCGCTGGTCATAATCAGGTTTGAGTCGGCTAGCTTCTGGAATGACTGAACAATATTTCATGGTCAACAATCCCAAAAAGGCTGGAAACGGCTGGTTTAATTCAATGATCAATTCATTGTCTGCAGGAGCTGAAATGCTTTTCACATTGCTCATGACCCATGCGCCAGGAGATGCGACTCTAGGATCTGTGAGGCGTTCTAATGAATATTTAAAATCTGAAGCAGTAACTTTTTGTAATATAGTTTGAGATGAGTTCGCTTTCGCGAAAGCGGAATTCTCATGAAAATAGATGCTATCTTTCAACTTAAAGTTATAGGTACGTCCATCGATGCTAACTTCCCAATTATCAGCAATATCGGAAACTACTTGAAGTTCATTGTCAAGCTTCACTAGACCGTTGTAGATCAAATTACAAGCCCAGATATTTCGTTGATCTTTTGAGAATGCTGGATCTAGACTTGTGATGTTTGCATGCTCATTATAACGGAAAACCGTTGTAGGATCGATCTGATTTGTATCGCTAGAACAGCTGTAAAAAATGATCGTGAAAAGTAGGAGTGACCACCATTTATTCATGGTCGCAAAGATACTGGTTTGTGAGACTTGTTGATAGCATTTCAAAGGCATTGCAAAATGGGTTTTGAAACTTTTTACTGTCTTTAAATGCCAGTATCTTTGCAGACTATTTGAACAGGATCATGAACGCCGTAGCAGACAAAAAATCAGTGGCTTTTTATACGTTGGGATGTAAGCTAAACTTTAGCGAGACATCAACCATAGCGCGTGATTTTGACAAGCAAGGTTATGATCGCAAGGAGTTTGATGAGCCTGCAGATATCTATGTGATTAACACCTGTAGCGTTACTGAAAATGCTGATAAGCGGTTTAAAACGATTGTAAAAAAAGCCCAAAAGCAAAACAAGGATGCTTTTACTATAGCTGTAGGTTGTTATGCGCAATTAAAGCCAGAAGAATTGGCCGCGGTAGATGGAGTAGACCTAGTGTTGGGAGCAACGGAAAAATTCAAGATTACCGATTATATCAATCAGCTATCTAAGGATCAGCCGGCACAGATCCATTCCTGTGAAATCGATGAGGCCGATTTTTATGTGGGTTCCTATTCTATAGGCGATAGAACGAGAGCCTTTCTCAAGGTTCAGGATGGTTGTGATTATAAGTGTACCTATTGTACCATACCGTTGGCACGAGGCATTTCACGTAGCGATACGATGGAAAATGTATTGCAAAATGCTCGAGACATCGCAGCGCAGGATATTAAAGAAATCGTTTTGACGGGTGTCAATATAGGTGACTATGGAAAAGGCGAATTTGGTAACAAGCGTCATGAACATACATTTCTTGATTTAGTGAAAGAGTTGGATCAAGTAGAAGGAATTGAACGCTTGCGTATTTCATCGATTGAACCCAATCTATTGAAAAACGAGACCATTGAATTGGTTTCCAGATCCAGAGCTTTTGTCCCGCATTTTCACATACCGCTGCAATCTGGTAGTAATGAGTTGTTAGGTAAAATGAAACGCCGCTACAATAGAGAGTTATATGTGGATCGCGTGGCTCGCATCAAAGAAACCATGCCAGATTGCTGCATAGGCGTTGATGTAATCGTGGGTTTCCCAGGCGAGACCGATGATCATTTTATGGACACATACAAGTTCCTGAGTGATTTAGACATTTCCTATCTGCATGTGTTTACCTATTCAGAACGTGAGAATACAGAAGCCGCTGTCATGGACGGCGTTGTCCCAATGAATGTGCGTAAAAAACGTTCTAAAATGTTGCGCGGATTATCCGTCAAAAAGCGCCGTGCGTTCTATGAAAGCCAATTGGGTAACACCAAAACTGTCCTTTGGGAAGCCGAAAACAAAGAAGGATTCATACATGGTTTTACTGAGAATTATGTAAAAGTCAAAACGTATTACAATCCAGAATTGGTCAATGAATTGCAAACGGTTCAATTAGTTGAGATTGACGAAGATGGGATCGTGCGTGTGCAAGTTTTGTAGAAACTTTGAACATATAACCGCCGTTTCTCGACTTTCGCTCGAAATGGCTTTCATTTTAAGATTTCAATATGCGTATCCGTCTTTCGACTGTCGCTTCAAATTTCTTTTTTAATTACTATTGAAATTTACAAACCAGTATCGAGCGGCAGTCGAGATATGGTTCTATATCAATCTTTAGAGGTCTAGTAACCAGCCGTTTCTCGACTTTCGCTCGAAATGGCTTTTCAATCTACACCGTAATATTTGTAACCAATATCCAGCGAGAGTCGGGATATTTTTCTGTATAAAGCTATAGAGGTCTTGAAACCAAACGTTTCTCGACTTTCGCTCGAAATGGCTTTCATTTTAAGATTTCAATAAGCGTAGCTGTCTTTTGACTGTCGCTTCAAATTTCTTTTTTATTTACTATTGAAACTTACAAACCAGTATCGAGCGGCAGTCGAGATATGGTTTCTACTTGTGGTTTATCAGAGTTACGCTTTCGCGAAAGCGAGATAATTATTCTCACCAATTGCATATTTCAAAATAATTCTTAGTTTTATACCTAAGTTACATAGGTATGTCAAATACATCTCTTTATCGTGGCAATCTTACAGCGATTGTTCTCCAGCTTTTGGACACCGAAGGTCGGATGTATGGATATGAAATCACTCAGAAAGTCAAAGAGAAAACCAATGGCTCGTTGGAGATAAAGGAAGGCGCATTGTATCCTATACTGCATAAACTTGAGGCTCAGAATTTCCTAACCGTTGAAGCTGAAAAAGTAGATAATCGTATACGTAAATACTATAAAATTACGGAAGCTGGCGAACAGGAACGTGTGAGTCAACTGGAGGCGCTGCGAGAATATATGACCACTATGGAACAATTGTTCAATCCTAAATGGAGTTACTAATGACCCAACTTGATGACCAACAAATAGAATCACTTTACAAGTTTACAAGACAACATTTTGTAGAACATTATGACCTACAGACAGAGCTTGTAGATCATATGGCGCATGGTATTGAACAGCAATGGAGCGATCATCCCAACCTTTCTTTTGAGCAGGCGCGGGATCGTGAGTTTAAGAAGTTCGGCGTTTTTGGTTTTATGGATGTTGTTGAGGAACGGCAAAAAGCATTGAGTAAGAAGTACATGAAGATCGTGTGGTCGCACTTTCTGCAATATATGCAGGTGCCAAGAATCATCGGGTTCTTGACTGTAATTGGATTGTTTGCTTATCTACTTAAGATTGTTTCTTTTTCTGAAAGCCTGTTTCTGGGATCTATAGTTTCTGTAATGGCTGTGTATATTTTGGCTTTGATGATAATGAGAAAAAAATTAAAAAGGAAGAAGGAAGAAAAACGCTGGATGTTTCAAGACATGCTGTTCAATCAAGGTGCGATGGGTGGCATTGCCCTCATTCCGCTTCATGTGTTCAACATTTTGAATGGGACCGCAGGAATCTCTTCTGTGAGTATGTTCTGGCTTATCGTTATTAGCATATTGGTCTGCAGCATGTACTTATTTCTCTACATCATGACCATTGAAATTCCTAAACACGCGCAGTATTACCTGGAACAAACCTATCCAGAATATAAGTTGTCCTGACTTTACTCGATGACAAATAGGATGCGCTGTAGATAATTAACGCTCACCGTTTTATCACCTACCAATCCTGGTTTCATTTGCGGCACTAGACTAATTAAAAGTAACGCTTCATGTTCCAACTGCGGATTCAATGATTTTGCCTTGACATTGGTCAAAGCACCAGTTGGATCTACTGTGAAATTAACTTCTATAGGCAGACGACCATACAGATTGACCCTATTTGCGAGGTTTGATTTAAAATTTCTCACTATAAATAAAGCCAGGGCTTGATTCATACATCGTTTCATGTCGACGTAAGATCCTATTTCGCAACCTTCATATATCGGGAATTGGGTCAATTCTTCTGCTTCATTAGAATATGGAACATCTTTCTTTAGTCCTTTGAGTAGCGCCGTATCTATTTGTGACTCGCGTTCCTTTTCTTCTTTGATATATTCTATGCGTGCGAGACTACGTTCCAGACCTTGCTTGGGACCATTGATTGTTTTAACCTGATTTTCAGCTAGCTGTATTGCTTTAGCGTAAGCTTTTGCAGCAGCTTCAAAGTTTTCTAGAGCAAATTCTGCATCACCTAATTCATAATGTGGCTCGTAGCTTCTAGCCATTCGCTTATTGAGCAATGCTGTTTTAAGCAATTCTCTGGCGGTTTCAAAACTGTGATGAGCATAGGCTTCATGCTGAACCACAAAAAGTGAATCGGCGGTCTTATTATTGGGTGTCTCAATTTCTTGAGCAATAGCAGGTAATACTGTAAAGAGCAGTAAGCCAAAGGTAAAAAAACCTTTCATAATTACTTTAGGTTCAATAAGATAAACCAGATGTAAATGTAGATTTTAATTGCAAATCACGCATAAATTTCTTCGAAATTTTCACCTGCTCTAAGCGGTAAAACTTGTAAATAAAGGGTGTCTTATTCAATTAACCTCAAAAATAATAGGTAACCCATAAATTACTCCTACAGGCTTTCCTTGCTGGGTACCCGGTTGCATTTCTGGTAAACGTTCTATAACGCGTATGGCTTCTTCCTCTAATAAAGGATTTAGGGCATTTGCATAAATGTCAGTGACCTCGCCATCTTTACTGATTTTGAACTGAACATTAATATAAATTTTTCCTTTTATGCCAATAGAGCCTGATATACCAGTTTTAAAATTATCAGCCACATGAGCGGTAATTTTTTGCTGCATACAGTTTTTGTGGGCTTTATTGGATTTCTCCATTTCACAACCTGGGTAAATTGGAACCTGTTCAATAAGAGCAAATGGAGCGATTTCTTTGGACGTTTTATCATTGGGATTAGAAGAACTAGCTATAGAGTCTTTCTCTCTTTTGATTTTTTCAGACTCCTTTTCTTTATTGATTTTCGCCATGCTACGGGCGAGTCCAATCTGTGCGACTTCGTTGGAGTATTCGCTAGGTTTGGCCGTTTGGATGGCCTTCAAATAGTAATTTTTTGCTTCTTCGTGATCTTTTAGAGCAAAATAGATATTGGCTTGCAGTAGCGATGCTCCTGATAACTGCTGGACCTCATCAGACTGCATAGCATCTTCCATAAAATTCAAAGCCTTTTTGAATTTTTTGTTGCTGTAGGACTTAAACGCTTTATTTAGTAACCTTTCATTCTTTTGGCTCAATCCAGAACTGTTTTGAGCGGTAACAGGTGAACATAGGAACATGGAGAGCAAGAATAAAACTAAAAACTTTTGCATAGGGTAAGGTTTATAACGCTAAATATGAAATGGAATTATTATTAGACTAATGGACCAAATTTATAATCGACAGGGAAACTTAAAAATAAATTTAGAGATTCTATAGAAAGAAATTCAAACTATAATTAAAGATGAACATGTAGGTACTCCTTTACTGCTATGGGTTGTCCATTAACAATTGCAGGCTCCAGTATAGGCATTCCTCGTAATATTCTTATTCCTTCTAATTCGATAAGTGGATGAATCGAATAGACCTCTACGTTTTCTAAAGTCCCATCTGGCATAACTTTGAAATACAAATAAAGTACGAGAAATTCCGGTAAGCCTAAATCTTTTAAAATTGCCTTGTCAAAGTTATAAGTAATTAAGTCAATAATGTAATAATGTAAACAACTGTCGGTTGCTTTTTGATCTGACTTATTCTCGCAGCCAGGATAGGTGACCATTTGATCCAGGCTTGAAATTTTTTCGAAACTATCCAACGTTACTAGACCGTTTTCTATTTCTTCTTCAAACTTTATTTTAGGCTGTTTAAGAGCTACTTCATTTCTTATATGGCTTTGAGATCTAGCGATACCACTTTGTAAAAATGTTCTTCGCTCATCATTCACATCAAGGTCGCTCAGTATCTTGTAATAAAGCTTTCTTGATTTATCAAATTCCTTGTTTGCAAAGAATATATTCGAGAGTAAGATCTGCACATCGACGTCATTCTCTAGGCTATCCTTCTTCATTGCTTTAAAGCAAAGACGTTCAGCTTTGTCAAAATCAAGTTTGCCATAGGCCTTTTTAGACCTTTGAATCAATTTGGAATCAATTGCAGTTGATTGGGCATCAATAGTCCAATGATTAAATAGAGCAAATAATAGAAGAAAAATATATCTCATATATCCAAATATAACTACTTAGAACAGCCATATCAAAACTAAAATCTGCGTTAATTTTAATGTTCTCAAACCTTATATTTGTCTACTATGGCGGGAAATACTTTTGGTCAGGCGTTTAGACTGACCACCTTTGGAGAATCACACGGAATAGCAATTGGCGGAATCATAGACGGATGTCCTGCTGGAATCGAAATTGACTTTGCTGCCGTACAGCGAGATCTTGATAGGCGTAAACCTGGTCAAAGCAAGATCGTTACACAGCGTAAGGAATCTGATACCGTTGAGTTCTTATCAGGGATATTTGAGGGAAAAACTACGGGAACACCTATAGGGTTTCAGATTGTCAACGAGAACCAAAAATCAAAGGATTACTCACACATTGCAGACAGCTTCAGGCCTAGTCATGCAGATAAAACATACACGGACAAATACGGCACACGTGATTATCGTGGTGGTGGCCGCAGCAGCGCTCGAGAAACAGCTTGTAGGGTAGTGGCTGGAGCCGTTGCAAAGCAAATGCTATCTGCACTTCAATTCAATGCCTTTACCAGCAGCGTAGGAGATCTCAAAATGAACAAGCCCTATAAAGAGCTTGACTTTGCAGAAATAGAGAATAATGCAGTAAGATGTGCTGATTCTGCTTTCGCGAAAGCGTGTGAAGAAAAAATCATGGAAGTACGCAAGGCTGGCGATACCATTGGTGGTGTAGTGAGTTGCGTGATACAAAATGTTCCAGCCTCATTGGGCGAACCCGTATTTGATAAACTACATGCAGACCTTGGGAAAGCAATGCTCTCCATTAATGCTGTAAAGGGTTTTGAATATGGTAGCGGTTTTGCCGGTAGTGAAATGCTGGGTAGCGAGCACAACGATCTGTACAATGCAGATGGTAGTACAAAAACAAATCACAGCGGTGGCATCCAAGGCGGCATTTCCAACGGTATGGACATTTACTTCAATGTAGCATTCAAACCTGTCGCGACCATAATGCAGTCCCAACCAACTATAGATAAAGAAGGTAACGCGACCGAAATGCAAGGAAAAGGACGTCACGATCCATGTGTCGTTCCCAGAGCTGTTCCCATTGTGGAAGCCATGGCAGCACTCGTGATAGCAGATCATTTTTTGAGAAATAAAACATCAAGGATTTAATATCCAAAAAATTCAGGCATCTTATCCTGAAATTAATTTAGTTTTCTAATACAATTGAACACATGAAAAAATTAGCACTTCACTGGCAAATATTAATTGGAATGGTTCTGGGAATCCTTTTCGGATTTTTGATGGTACAATTCTACTGGGGTCGAGGCTTTGTAGAGGACTGGATCAACCCATTCGGGACGATATTTGTAAACCTATTGAAGCTGATTGCGGTACCGCTCATCCTTGCGTCATTGATCAAAGGTATCTCTGACCTTAAGGATATAGCCAAATTCCGCAAGATGGGACTCCGCACCATCATCATTTACATTCTTACCACGATTATCGCTATCACATTAGGATTAGTATTAGTAAATACGCTGAATCCTGGTGCTGGAATCTCACAAGAAACCATTGATAATTTGAGTGCGACTTATGAAGGAAACTCAGATATTGCTGGGAAGCTAACTACAGCTGCGATGCAAAAAGATGCAGGACCGTTACAGGCTTTAGTAGATATGGTTCCAGAAAATGCGGTCGCTGCGATGGCTAACAACAGCTTGATGCTTCAGGTTATTTTCTTTGCGATTTTCTTAGGGATTTCTATGCTATTGATAGGCGAGAAAGCAGCAGAGCCGTTAAAGAATTTCTTCGATTCACTAAATGATGTTGTTCTTAAGATGGTGGACCTCATCATGTTGACAGCTCCATTTGCTGTATTTGCCTTATTGGCAAATGTGGTTGTAAGTGCAGATGATCCAGATATATTACTAGCCTTGTTATTCTATGCGGGAACTGTAGTTCTAGGATTGATATTGATGATAGGAGTGTACTGTTTGATTTTTAGTTTGTACGTGAAAAAATCACCACTTTGGTTTCTCAATAAGATTGCACCAGCACAGCTACTGGCCTTTTCTACCAGTTCAAGTGCGGCAACATTACCAGTCACGATGGAGCGAGTGGAAGAACACATGGGAGTCGAGAAGGAGGTCGCCAGTTTTGTTCTACCTGTAGGAGCTACGATAAATATGGATGGAACCAGCTTATACCAAGCGGTTGCCGCCGTTTTTGTCTGTCAAGCTTTGGGAATTGAGTTGGCTTTGTCTGCGCAGTTGACCATCGTATTGACGGCATTATTGGCCTCCATTGGCTCTGCCGCGGTGCCAGGTGCTGGAATGGTGATGCTGGTTATTGTTTTGGAATCTATCAATTTCCCTAGCGAATTGTTACCTGTGGCACTAGCCCTAATTTTTGCCGTAGATCGACCGCTGGACATGCTGCGCACAACCGTTAACGTTACGGGTGATGCGACTGTGGCGTCTATCGTTGCTAAGTCCTTGGGTAAATTTGGTGAGCCAGATGTTCAAGATTGGGATGACCACCTGGACGAGGTTAGTTCCTAAGTTTTCAATAAGATTTTAATACAAAAAGGCATGAAATTCTCTCATGCCTTTTTTGATGCATAATTCTTTAGGTTTTACGCTTTCGCGAAAGCGATATAGTCACACCACATTCTCCTACAACTATTGCATTTACTTAACAGCATTCTTTCCTTTTTATTCCTAGTTTGCGGGCTACCAACCAAAACCACAACTATATGAATGTCTGCTTTATTATGTATCCATGGGATGAAGTCAATCCCGAGAGTGATTCCACTCTAGTCCTGATTCACGAGTGTATAAAACGTGGCCATACGGTGGCTATGGCAACGCCGGCAAATCTGACGATACGCGATAGTATTGCTTATGCATTCTCACGCGTGGTGCGCAAGATGGATAAGGTGCCAGCGCAGATGAAGTCCTTTTACAAGAGAGCAGAATTCAAGGAAAAAATGTTACCTCTTGCAGGTTTTGATGTGATCATGATGCGAGCAAACCCGCCGCTGGATCCCATTGCCTTAAACTTTTTGGATTCAGTTAAAGAAGATGTGTTTATCGTTAATGATATTGAAGGATTGCGAGAGGCAAACAACAAGCTTTATACAGCTTGTTTTGATGATCCAGATAATACCATCATTCCACGTACGCATGTTTCTAAAAACAAGGAATATCTTAAATCTGTGATCAAGGAAAATCCCAGAGATCGTATGATCATGAAGCCATTGAATGGCTATGGTGGTAGCGGTGTGATCATGATAGAAAAAAGCGCGATGTTCAATGTGAACTCGTTATTGGATTTCTACATTGATAATAAAGATGGAACTACCAACTATGTGATACTGCAAGACTATATTGAAGGTGCAGATCAAGGAGACAGTAGAATATTATTACTTAAAGGGAAGCCTATAGGAGCCGTGAGACGTGTGCCTGGCGGCGATGACCATAGATCAAATATTAGTGCTGGTGGTACTTTTGAAAAGCACGTACTAACCAAAGCAGAGAAATTACTCTGTAAAAAAATCGGCCCTAAATTGGTAAATGACGGTCTCTACTTTGTTGGGATTGATGTCATAAACGGCATGCTGGTTGAAGTCAACGTGATGTCACCTGGCGGTATCGCACAGATTAACAAATCTTCAAAAACAAAGGTTCAAGAGAAAATCATCGATTACTTTGAAGAGGAGACAAGCATCAGAAAAAAAGCATTAGACAGAACTCAGAAATTAAAGAATACCCTACTAAATGAATAAAATGTCCATACGTCAGATCTTGAGTAAGATCGAGCATGAAGAAACTTTCCATGCTGTTGCTGACGACTATTCGTTCTCTATCAAAATAGATGACTACGTTCCTTACGTATGCGCAGCTGTTCACGATGGACATCATTTTGACAAGCGATTATGGGCTAAGTGCCTCCATACGGAATATGATCGCTGGTATGAAGAAGATCCTGCTACAGGAACCATGATCTCTATGCTTCCTATCACCATCATTGCTCACGACAGTAGGTTTGAGTATGATTTAAACAGAGATCCCAAGAATGCTATATATGAAACAGCATGGGGAAAAAATCTCTGGAAATCGCCATTGACAGAAGACGAAAAAAATCGCGCCCTTGAAAAGCATGAAAATTTTTATAAAGTCATTCTTCAATTGATCGTGAAATTGGAAGAACTTTTTGGCACCACTATTTTCTACGATTTACATTCTTACAATCGCAAGCGATGGGATCGTCAGATTCCTGTGTTTAATTTGGGAACGTCAAACGTTGATCAGGTCAAGTACAAAATGGACATTGAACAATGGCAGGAAATATTAGGTAAAATTGATTTACCTATCAAGGAGAAAGTATCTTGTGAGGTCAATGACGTTTTTCAGGGAAATGGATTCTTCTTGAAATACGTAACCGCAAATTCTCAAAATACACTTGTTCTCGCGACAGAGATTTCTAAAGTTTATTGCGATGAAGAAACTGGCGTTATTTTTCCAGAAGTTGTTCATGCGTTAAAGGATAAGCTTAAGTATTATATTCAATCGCACGCTTATCGTTATTATGACCGTCATCACACCTACGATCAATAAAAATTCATGAAAGTATTGAAGTCTACAAATGAGTTTCAGGAAGTGCTGGAGATTGATGAAAATATTCATAGGTTGGTCGGTAATTTGGAATTGTTGGCGTTTATTAATCCGCTGAATATTGCTCAGGAGCGTAAGCGATTTTTTAAGGAGAAGTTCAAGTACAATCCACAGTTCAAGTATCGCAAGGTTAGGTTTGACACCTATAAATTGCACCGCTTATTTTTTAGCCAGCGGCTCAAGGATATCGATGATAAGGTCATTCGCGATTTGTATAAGGATGTGGTCTATACCTACAGCGGCATGGTGCAATGCATCGAGACCATCAGCCAGCCAGACAATCGATTTTACTTCAACAGTCTCCGGTTTTACGGCACACCAACTGATAAGATGGTGGAAAATGCAAAGTTCATTTTGCACCATAAAGAGGATGACAATTCCACTTTCGCGAAAGCGGACTCTGAACTATCCACAGAACAAGCGATTGCATTTTTTGAGGATTACAAAAAAGAGTATGAGTTTGATTTTGCAATAAAAACCAGCAACGCCATGAGCGCCGCGGCAATGGTTTCCAATAATGATCGTGCACTCATTCTCAAAAAGAACCACCTGTTTTCACAGCACCAACTCAATGTACTGGCACACCACGAAATAGGAGTTCACCTTGTGACCACCTTTAATGCTATAGAACAACAGCTGAAGATTTTTGGCAATGGATTTCCTAATAATGTGGAAACTCAAGAAGGTCTTGCCGTTTTTGCTGAATACATGAGCGGTAATTTGAATGTTACCCGTTTAAGAGAATTAGCCTACCGTGTAATCGCTACCGACAGTTTGATCAAAGGAAATGATTTCACGGAAACCTTCAATCTTATTCATAATCAATACGGACTTGATCGAGAGAAAGCCTTTAATATTACATTGAGAGTACACCGTGGCGGTGGTTTTACTAAGGATGCTCTATATCTTTCTGGATTGCAAAAAATCTACAACCGTTATCAATCTGGCGAGGACATGGAATCATTGTTGATGGGTAAATGTTCCCTAGAGTACTTATCATCAGTTAAAAGATTAGAAGAAGTAGGATTAGCAAAACCTATTACCCATATATGTAAGTCCTATAATTCCAATAATAACAAAGACCAACGCGTAGAATGGATTTTACAAAATTTAAAATAAACCTACTTGCCACACTTTTCTTAAGTGGAGCTTGGTTTTGTTTTGGGCAATATGAGATTCCGATTTATGTAACTACGACCTCGGCTGATTCTGATCTCGAAATGAGAATCGTAACCAATCCTGGAGTTGATTTTAGATATACAAGAACTGATACCGTTTACCGATACGGTTATGGTGGCTTCAATAATTTGATTGTTGGAAACGATGTGTTTCCTATCCATTTAGAAGACTATGATGATTTCAACATCGCGGCGTTTAAAAATGATAGTATTGCAACTATAGTTTATTCTGGAGCACAAGGCGCCTTGAAGAATGAATTCCTTTCCAGCCGTAATAAAGCATTTACTGAGTTTACTAAGAAAGATAATTTGTTTACGCAACCTAGTGATAGCACCGTAGTTTCTTTAGATAGTTTAATAGGTGTCTGGACCGACAAGTTGGAATCTATGCCATTCTCACCAATCTTCAAGGCGGACGAAACCATGTTTTATAAAAGCTACCAAGGTTATCTGCAAATGATTTTTAAACTATCAGAATCAGATCAATTGACGTCTTTAAGCAATGCAGCGTTCGCTGATTTTCCCAACATTGATTTCCAAAGCGAACGGTACTATACTACCATTGCTCCATACAAAGTTATGGCACAAGAATATCATTTCAAGAAGATTCTTGAATTGGAAAAAGTTAGGTATGGTCGCAGATATATTAATAGGCTCAATTCCTTTTATCTAGAGAATCATTTGAAGACAAAAGCTTATTTGCTTTCTACAGAACATCATCCTCGCGCGGAATTTTTATACGATATATCAAAGCCTCAATTCAATCCACATAGTTCAAGAGAACGCCGATTTTATAAGAATAGTCAAAAGAATGGTGTAGGCAGTGAATTTGAATATCCAGAGGCTGCAACGGTTGACAACTCTTTATTAGACTTTTCTAAATTCAAAGGCAAAAATGTGAACTTTTTCATTTATAGTTTTGCAGATCCATATCTGGGTAGAAATATTAGTAAATGGAACAGGTTTGCAGTAGAACAGGAATCCAACACCTATAATATTGCTTATGCTATTGATGCAACTTCTCAACTCGAGGTTTGGAAAAAGTTGCAATTCTCGAGTCAGATCGCTGGACTCAACGTAAAAGGTAGTCCTAGAAATGCATTTCAATTCAAGAAGGATTTAGGTCTTGAGTTATTACCAAGAGTGATTTCTATAGATACCAGCGGTAAAATCAAAAATCCAAATCTTGATCTCAATTTTGAGAAAACAGCCATGGATAGAGCAAGCCTTACCATCCAGCAGTAGTAAGGGAATGCCTTGCATTAATTATAGTATTCGCTATTAAGGCAAGTAATCCTTTTTTTATTCTCTTTACCTTTACTTTCTCAAACAACTTTTATGTCAGATTTACAAAAAGAACTGGAAGAACGCAGTGGTAACGCATGCGAACTTTGTGGTTCCAAGGAAGCATTAGTAGTATATGAAATTCCAGATTCTCCAAGTGATGTAAAAGACACGAGTATACTAACTTGTTCCACTTGCGTGACTCAACTAACTGACAAAGATCAAGTGGATGTCAATCACTGGCGTTGTTTGAACGACACTATGTGGAGTCAAATTCCAGCCGTTCAAGTGGTAGCCTACAGAATGCTATATCAATTAAAATCGGAAGGCTGGCCAGCTGACTTATTAGATATGATGTATCTAGAAGACGATGTGAAGGAATGGGCAAAAGCTGGTATTCAAACTGGTAATGAAATAGTACACCGAGATTCTAATGGTCATGTATTAGCTAAAGGCGACAGTGTTGTTTTGATCAAAGACTTAGATGTGAAAGGAGCCAACTTCACCGCTAAACGAGGCACAGCAGTACGCAATATTTCGGTGGATCACGAGAATGAAAATCACATTGAAGGAAAAGTCAATGGGCAGCACATTGTGATCTTGACGCAGTACGTGAAAAAGTCTTAAACAGCGTATTTTCTCTTACGCAACCAAAGGAATAAACCTCCAAATCCAAGAACGAGCAGTAAAGGCAGGACGATATTGATAGCTTGCCACATAAACCTGTTATCGTAACTACGTTTAATATCCAAAAACGGAATTTCAATCTCCTTGTTTCTCAATGCAATCAAGTTGTCATCATCCAACATATAGTTGACCACATTCATTAAAAATTCTTTATTACCATAATATTGACCGGTGCGCATATCATAACCCAAATCTTGCGGTTGCCCACGATCTACTTGGTTCTTCATTATATCACCATCTGCGGCTAAAAATAGAGACGCGTTTCTCGTTTCATCTCTGTGATCACTGAGCTCAAAAGGTTTGACGCGGTTTTTGTATGCGCTGGTAAATTCACCTTGAGCAATAGCCGCTAGCGGCTGACTTCCTGACTGATAGAATTGAGCTTCAATGTCATCATCAAGTTCTGATAGTGAGATTGCCGATGGTAGCGTGACTACTGCTGTTTGATCGCTTGAAGAAAGTAATATTTGTTTTTTGCTAGGGCTTTTTAATGTATCTAAGCTACCTGTATATTCAAACTTGATCTCTTCAACGTTTCGGGTAATGTTGCTGGTGCTATCGCCACTAGCCATAGGGTAGTAGGGCCATTGAAAAGCTTCGTATTGGGTATTTCTTCCTTGGCCAGTAGCGAGCGCAAGTGCACCACTCTGTACATCTTTAATTAATCCACGGTTTAATCTTAAACCATATCTAAATAGCATATCGTCAAGATTGAGATCTCGAGAAAGGGCATAGGCCTTTTGATCTGGATTGGCTAAACTGTCGTTCTCCATAATGATGGGATCAACTGCCATCAAGAATTTTCCACCATTCATTAAGTATTGATCTAGAATATACTTTTTGGTTTCAGAAAATGCTACTGTAGGTTTAGGCTCTATAACTAGATCGTATTTCTTTAATTCGTTCAGCACTTTTACAGGTGTAACGCTATCGCTTGAAGTAACGAACTCAATTCCAAACGGTGCAATACGATAGTAGGCCTGAAGTGACCTGATGAAATCAGCTATTTGAAGGTTAGCCAACTCTCCACTGTCGCGCAGGATGGCAATAGTTTTGTCTTTGGGTTTAGAGACTTTACGCAAACCATCTGCTAATTGGTATTCTAACTGATTGATGGAAGAATTCACACGTTGCTCTGTAGTAGATCGAGCTACAGATTTCAGCAAAGGAATAGCCGTACGTTTGCCATCATAGGCAATGATTGCATAAGGGAAAATGGTAACATTAGTTTGTTTCCCTTTTTCAATTATATTAGCCATGGCAGGCTGGACACCTTCACGAGCGAGTTGTTGAACGACTTGATTGGATTCCTCTTGGCTCAGATTCTCTATGGGATCAAGAAAATCATATTTCAGGTTTGGATGCAGTGCAGATAGCTCTTCCAGCAATTGTCTGGTTTCCTGTTTAAGCTTGAGAAATTCTGCTGGTAATTCACCATCCAGAAATACATCAACAAAAATAGGAAGCTCTGCTTCATCCAATAGCTTTTTAGTTTCTGGAGCGATGGTATACCGATTATTTTCGGTCAGATCAAAACGCCTATGAAATTTACCGGACACGTAATTAATCGCAACAAGTGCAACAATTAACAAGGCTATATTTCTAACAATTTTGATCATGAATTCCTGTCAAGGCTTGTTTTGAGTGAAATTTCGCTTAAAGCGAAAAAGAAAACAGCTACGCTCAAAAAATACACGACGTCACGAGTATCGATAACGCCGCGAGCCATACTTTCGTAGTGGTATTTCATCCCTAGCGATGCCACAAAATTATCTGTCGCGAGGTAGCCTGCTGCACCTTCAAAACCGAAATACATCACAAAGCAGGACAATGCACCAATGAGAAATGCAATGATTTGGTTCTTAGTAATGGTAGAGCATAATATTGAGATACTCACATAACAAAGCGACAGCAATAATGTCCCTAAATAACTACCAACCGTGCTGCCCAAATCAAGATTATAAGCCGTCTGGCCCAATATACCAATGGTAATTACATATATAACGGTAGGAATCAATGCCAATAGAGTAATGGTAAATGCCGCAGCAAATTTCCCACCTATTAGTGCGCGGATGGAGATAGGTCGAGTCAATAATATCTCCAAAGTTCCCAAGTCTCGTTCCACGGTAAAACTGCGCATACAAACCGCCGGAATCAAAAACATGAACAACCACGGAATCAAAAGAAAAAACGGAGTCAAATCTGCAAAACCGTAGTTGAGCACATTGAATTCACCATCAAAAACGAATACAAACAAACCACTTACAAGCAAGAATATACAAAGCACCAGATAACCACTCAGGCTACTGAAAAATCCGCGTATTTCCTTTAGATAAATGGCTTTCATGAAAGGCTATGGATTTTCTCTACAGATGTGGCGATAGGTTTTTGATCAAACATGGCTTTAGTCTTCGGCCAGATCTCTTGAAACAACGCAGAATTTCTGTAGTTATTTAAATCTGCTGTAGAATTCCAATAGCTATAAGTAAAAAAGGTCTGTGGATCATCAGTTCCTTGATACAACTCTAGAAATGTGCAACCGGGTTGATGGCGTATGCCTTCTTTAATCTCATCAAACATCTGCTTGAATCCCTCAACTTTATCAGCTGTAAAATGCATCTGTACGATTCTTACAATCATTTGTTTTCAAAATTAATGATTACCGGCGCATCCAGTTGCAAACCAAAAAGTGTACTGGCACTACCAACTGTCAAGGGATTTGATCTGTAGGTCGCTATTTCAATCAACCCAGCGGTGTTGAAGATCACGAGACCTTTACCATCTACATCGCGCTTTTCTGGTGCGGTTTCAAAGTTTACGATATCAGAGTAGCGGTCATAAATCTTTTTGTGCCGCTCACTACGTGCGGAAAGTTCAAACGTACGTCCACGACCTACTTCCTTGAACAATTCTCGGCTTATGTTTGTGACGCTGTTCCCATAATTATCAATGTAAATAACCTGACCGTTGATATAATTGCCACTATCAGATACCTGTGGGTGAATGCCTGTGATTGATTTTAAGGAATGGATAGGCTTCCCAATCACTTCCAACGTACCACCACGAGCAATGTGACAGGCTGTTTGTACAAATACGTCCAGTGTTGTAAAGTTGGACGATATACGATCGTGAATATTAATCTCGACCATTTTTTCTGCCTTCAGTTTGCTCATGATTAGGCAAAGCGACCCATTATCAGCACAAATAAAATAATGGCCGTTTAGTAAAATAGCGACGTGCTTATTTTCTGGCGTGTGTTCTGCATCAACGCCTATAATATGAATGGTTCCATCTGGAAAGGAATCGTATGCTTTTTGAATGATGTAAGCAGCCTCGGCAATGTGAAAAGGAGAGATGTCGTGAGAAATATCAACAATAGTGACGGCATCTAACTCTTTGTGAATGGCGCCCTTAACCGCGCCTACATATGGATCTTTCCAGCCAAAATCTGTCGTCAATGTAATTATGGCCATATAAATCGTAGGTCGTTGTTGATTAAATAATAATTAAAATTGGCTTCTAAATGGATGGTCTAGACTAGAATTTACTAATTTCATAAGCCATTGAATTACCCAGAACAAAACTAAAAAATAATAGACGCAATCAGTCACTTAATTTACCGCTTTTGAACGAACTTGTCATCGACCTTGCAGACGCAAATCCTAGAGAATTTTTTGGCGTCAAGAACAAGAATCTTGCCTTCTTAAAACAACACTATCCCAAACTAAAAATCGTCGCTCGTGGTTCCACCATGAAAGTATATGGCGATGAAGAACAGCTAGCGGAATTTGACAAGAGGCTTGAAATGTTACTCAAGCACTTTACAAAATATAACAAGATTGATGAAAATGTGATTGAACGTTTGTTAACCGCAAATGATACTGAAAATTACGAATCAAAAGGAACTGGCGACGTGCTTGTTCATGGAAATAACGGCGCTTTGATTCGCCCCAAAACTCCCAACCAGCGCAAGTTGGTAGCACTTTGTAAGCAAAATGACATGGTGTTTGCCATAGGACCAGCAGGAACGGGTAAAACATATATAGGAGTTGCACTTGCTGTGCAGGCACTTAAAAACCGCGAGGTCAAACGCATTATTATTACACGTCCGGCAGTTGAGGCTGGCGAGAATCTAGGGTTTTTACCAGGTGATCTCAAGGAAAAATTGGATCCTTACATGCAGCCCATCTATGACGCCTTACGCGACATGGTACCTGCTGAGCGACTTGCGACATACATTGAAAAAGGAACAATTCAGATTGCGCCACTGGCATTTATGCGTGGTAGAACGCTCGATCATGCCTATGTGATTTTGGATGAGTCCCAAAACACCACACATGCACAGATGAAGATGTTTCTGACCCGCATGGGAAAAGATGCAAAATTCTTCATCACTGGTGATCCAGGGCAAATTGACTTGCCACGCAGGACTATTTCTGGTCTCAAAGAGGCTCTCTTGATTTTGAAAGAAGTTGAAGGTGTAGGCATGATGTATCTAGACGACAGCGATGTGGTGCGTCACAGACTGGTCAAAAAAGTGATTGCAGCCTACAAAGAGATTGAGAATCGCAATTAAAAAAGTGTGGTAGTTGAGCAGGGTTGAAATGAGTTCGCTTTCGCGAAAGCGTGCTCTTCCCAAACATCGTCAATAACTACTGAATAAAAAAGAATCCCATTTGCTGTATTGCACGTGGGATTTTGCAATTTTACACTAAGATTAAAACGTACCACAATGTTCTTATTTGATACCATAACTGATACCAATTTTAACTTCCCAGGACAAAAATCTGTTTACAAAGGGAAAGTTCGTGAGGTGTACACGCTGAAGAATGACACGCTTGTCATGATCGCTAGTGATAGGTTAAGTGCATTTGATGTAGTGATGCCGCGAGGCATTCCATTCAAAGGACAAATATTAAACCAAATAGCGACTAAAATGATGGCCGCTACTGAGGATATTGTTCCTAATTGGTTGATCGCGACACCAGATCCTAATGTTGCGATAGGACATAATTGCGAGCCCTTCAAAGTGGAGATGGTGATTCGTGGCTACATGAGTGGTCATGCGGCACGCGAATACAAAACAGGAAAACGCGAACTGTGCGGCGTTCCTATGCCAGAAGGTATGAAGGAAAACGATAAGTTCCCACAACCTATAATCACTCCAGCTACCAAAGCAGAAATGGGTGATCACGACGAGGATATTTCAAAAGAGAACATCTTATCTCGCGGTATCGTTTCCAAAGAAGATTATGAGGTTCTTGAAAAATACACACGCGCATTGTTTGAAAGAGGAACGCAACTCGCTGCAGATCGTGGTTTGATCTTGGTGGATACCAAATATGAATTTGGCAAAACTGCAGATGGCACTATTGTTCTAATCGATGAGATCCACACACCAGATTCTTCCAGATATTTTTATGCAGATGGCTATGAGAAACGCCAGGAAAAAGGAGAGCCCCAAAAACAATTAAGCAAAGAGTTTGTACGACAGTGGTTGATCTCCAATGATTTTCAAGGCTTGGAAGGTCAAAAAGTTCCTACAATGACAGACGAATACATCTTATCTGTTAGTGAGCGATACATTGAGCTCTACGAGAAAATCACTGGCGAGGAATTCGACAAAGCAGATACCAATAACATTCTGGATCGGATTGAAGAGAATGTTGTGGAGTGGTTGGAGAAAAACTAGTTTCTTTTCAATTCGTTTTTAAGTTTGCGTATTCTTATTTGTGACTGGTTGGGATCAATGGACAAAAACTTTACAGGAATAGAGGAACCTACCTCTAAGGATTCAAAGATTTCATTATCATCTATGATGTCAGTCCCATTATAAACTCTATTTGTTGAGCTGAATTCATAAGTGATGTAGTTATGGAATTCTGCTACTTTGATTTTTCTCGAATCAAATATGTTTGAGTTGTCATAACTATAGTCCTGTTTTTCTTTGCTAGTGACTTTTGCCACAGTATACTTCCCATATTTTTGAATCAGTTCCTTTTCAAAATAATGAAGGAAGCTCGATGGCATGGTTGTTACGAAAACCACAAGGCTGACCGTAATGAATACACCTCCAAAAATGATTAAAAACCAATAGGCTTCGCTTGATTCAGTCTGCAAACCTATAAAGATCAACACGCTGCCAACGATTACGAAAAGAGATAATATCGCTAGAACTCCGCCATTTGATTTTATTGCCTGAATGGTAAATTTGAATCGGTGGTTGAAGGATAGTTTCATTGAAATCTATTGATACCCAGCAGCCTGTAAATTAAATAATCGAGAATACGTTTGCGGATTTTCCATGAGTTCTTCATGAGTTCCTATTTCTTCAATCTTTCCATGTTTGAGTACGAGAATACGATCTGCCATACGAACGGTTGAGAAGCGGTGGGAAATGATGATGCTGGTTTTTCCTTCGGTTAATCCTATGAATCGTTCAAATACGTCAAACTCTGCTTGTGCATCTAGAGCGCTGGTAGGTTCGTCCAGCACCATGATATCTGCATTTTTCATATAGGCTCTTGCGAGTGCTACCTTTTGCCATTGACCGCCACTGAGTTCTTGACCTTTGGCAAAACGGCGGCCTAACTGCTGGTCGATACCATCAGTCATTTCTGTGATGACCTGACTGGCTAGACTACGTTCTGCAGCGTCATTAATCATGGAGTCATTATCAATTTGAGCAATATCTCCAACGGCTATGTTTTCGCGTAAGCGAAATTCATACTTAAAGAAATCCTGAAATATCACACCGAATCGCGCTCGATATTCTTCCTTTGAAAATTTATTGATATTGATGCCATCCAGCAAAATTTCACCACTGGTAGGCTCGTAAAACCTGAGGATCAACTTGATCAGAGTAGTTTTTCCCGCGCCATTTTCACCTACAAATGCAATCTTTTCACCTGCTTTGATGTGAAAATTTACGCCTTCTAATACTGGTTTGTCACTACCAGGATAACTAAAATGTACATTCTTGAGCTCAAAACCACGCTCAATAGTTTCAGGTAACCCGACAGGATCAACCGTATGCTGTTCCAGCGGTATGTCAAGAAAGTCAAAGTAATCTCTCAAGTACAAAGCGCTTTCTGAAATACGTGTGAATCGTGAGAAGAATTGCTGCAGGTTGTTGCGCAATCTATTGAAGGATCCAGAAAGGAACGTGAGTTCACCTATTGTAAGTACGCCTGCAATAACCTCAATGATAATGAACAAATAGGCGCCGTAATAGGATAGTGTTCCCAGAATATTGAACAACGATCCATAAATGCTTTGCTTGATGGAAAGACTCTTATTGATGTTATAGTATTTGTGAGATAGATTCTTGAAACGCAGTGCGATATAGTCAGTAAGCCCGAAGAGTTTGACCTCTTTGGCAGTGGTATTATTCGCTCCAACAAATCTTAAGTAATCCAGTTCACGACGCTCAGCAGTCCAGCTGCGTGCCAGCGAGTAGCGGTGCGAGCTGTATTTTGCCTCATTGATAAATGACGGGATAATGCTCAAAATCAACAATACAATCAACCAAGGTTCGAAGTAAATCAATGCTGCAATCAGCGAGACAATGGAGATAAGCGCCTGAACCTGACCCAATGCATCACTCATCAAATTCACACGGCCATTGGTTTGCTGTCTGGCACGTTCCAGTTTGTCATAAAACTCAGGATCTTCTAATTGTTCCAGAGTCAGTTCATTGGTCTTACGTATGATTTTTTCTGATGAAGCGTTGGAGTAGAGGTCGCCTATTAAACCATCTGTTAAAGAGACGACTCGATTAAGTAATTCTGTTACAACGACCACACCTAACTCGATGCCTACATAGGTCCATAGTCTTGTTAGATCCTGCTTATCAAGTGCGATTTGTGTGATGATTTCATCGATAATGATTTTCCCAATCCATAAAGTCACGACTGGTGACAATGCAGTCAACAATCTAGCTATGGAATTGAGCGTGAAAAGCTTGGGACTAACTCGCCATATTTCACCAAAAAACCGCGGAATAGCAGATAGTGAATCAAGGGAGAAAACAGAGGTTTTTTTCTTCTCTGTAATGGATTGTAATTTTGGTCGCGCCATAACCGCAAAGATACCTTACAGAGAGTCGCTTATAAACCTGGACCGGGTTTAACTTGGGTATGTCTTAAAACTTTTTTTGAGGCTTTACCAGCTCCACTAGATAAGCTTCAAAAATTTTGGAAAGGCTAATGTCATTGGCCGCAGCATAGTCCAACGCTTTGATCGCAACCTTCTCGTCAATGTCAAGCGTTATATTTTTATTCATTAGAATGTTTGCTGTAAAGTAATCTTATAATTGGTACCGATGTTACCGTGTGGATAGAAATATTCCGCTTTCGCGAAAGCGGAACACTTAAAAATCTACTTCCCTAGAGAAATCTTAGTGGTTCTATTAAAAACTATGGCTGCACAAAGTCCGACAACCATAAACGCCGCACACATCGCAAAAACATATTGATGACCCAACTCACCAGGCCAGCCATCAAGAAAATAACCAATAGCTGGTCCCATAAAAATATCTGGAGTATAACCTACCAGCGAGATAAGACCGATTGCGGTACCCGTCATTACCAATGGGATATGACCTTCCTGCATGGCGGCAAAATATAAGGTCCTAAAAGCGTAAACTCCAGTCGCAGTGATCAATATAGAAACGATAAATAAGGTTCCCAGATTTTCATTGATGATGCCGCTGGCAAATAAGATGCATCCCACAATCGATAGCATAAACCCGATAATCATCATGAGAGAGGTTTTGGTCTTATCAGCCAGTAACCCGACGCCAACGCCCACAAACGGACGAATATAAAGCATAAAAGTTCCAACACCAGCCGACTCAATCTCGTCATATCCCATGACATCATTGGCGTAGAGTGAGAAAACATCTGTGATTTTATAACCTACGTAGGCACATAATATGATGATCATCAATAACCATACAGACCTGATTTTGATAACTATTTTAAAATTGGTGATCAGATCCTTCCAGTGAGTTACTTGGAGTTTTTCGGCTCGATTGGTAGATTTTAGAAGTAGTGCCACGAGAATTCCTACAGATGCAATCACTGCAGAAAATACGATGATGACTTTTTGAAAGGAATCGGCTTGATTTTGTGGGTCGAGTGTGACGTTATCTGCCATAAATATAGACAGCACAAATATTCCAAGTGATCCAAATCCTGCTGCGACCAAACCACGTCCACCATCCAATAATCCAAAAGCCAGACCTTGTCGATTTGCACCACCAGTGACTCTTGTCGCCTTCAGCATCGCCGCCCAAAACAGAAATATAGTGGTAAAACCCCAGTAGCCATAAAGCAATTGCAAGGTCCAGAAACTAGGATAGGAGGCGAGAACTAGACCACCAGCAGCGGTAAGCATTAATGCTACACTAATCAAATATTTAGGCGGGTATTTATCTGCTATGGAACCACCAAATAGATAGGAAAAGAACGCCACAATCCCATAAGTAGAAAACAGAGCACCCAATTCCACATTAGTCAAATTAAAAACTTCCAGCACCGTAGGCCTAAAGATTCTAGGCAATACAAAAGGCAAAATAAAAACGGCTTCACCAGCTAGAATAAGCAGGATGATGTTAAGCCAATTTGTAAATCTAGAATTCAATGAAGGTTATTAAGCGTTAGCAGTCGCAGTTTTTCTATTAAAATACCGAATCAACGAATATAAAGATATCAAACTCCAACACGCCTCAAGAATGATAAATGGCCAATATTCGAGTAGGATCGATGCGAGACAAGCTAATGAAGCACCCACAAAATTCAGAAGGATGAACAAAAGGTCTTCCGTTTTGATCTTTTTGATCACGGTGAGGAAGTAAGCTAATAAGATCAAGAATACTCCTATAGTACCTATCCAGTCAGTTGAGGAAAACATAATTGTTCTTTATTAATGATGGAATTTAATCGCAAAAAAGCCAGCAAGATCAAATTGAAATTGGCTGGCTTTTGAATTGACTTTTAAATTGAAATTAAATCAGCTTTTCACTGCGGTTGTCAAAGTAACTAAAGCTTTGGTCTGCTTTTAAGACCAAAAGAGTTTCATAAATCATTTTGATAACATTTTCCACGTCTTCTCTGTGAACCATTTCTACCGTGGTGTGCATGTATCGCAATGGTAGCGATATCAGTGCACTAGGCACGCCGCCGTTACTGTAGGCAAAAGCATCTGTATCAGTTCCTGTGGAACGACTCGTGGCACGTCTCTGAAACGGAATCTTATTTTTATTAGCCGTTTCCATGATGATATTGCGCAGCTTATTTTGAATCGCCGGTGCATAAGCCAGAACTGGTCCTTTCCCTATCGCAGCATCACCATTAGTTTTCTTCTCGATCATTGGAGTAGTGGTGTCGTGAGTTACGTCAGTCACTATGGCAACGTTAGGTTTGATGGTTTGGGTAATCATTTCTGCACCACGTAATCCTATTTCTTCTTGAACACTATTGGTCACATAAAGGCCAAAATCTAATTCCTTTTTGTTCTCCTTCAACAAACGAGCGACCTCTGCAATCATGAATCCGCCCATGCGGTTATCAAGAGCACGACAAACAAACTTGTTTTTGTTCAAGACCATGAATGTATCTGGGTAAGTGATGACGCAACCTACATCAACACCCATTTCTAGTACTTCTTTTTTATTTTCTGCACCTACGTCGATAAAGATGTTATCAAGTTTTGGAGCTTTTTCATCAGATTTGTCTCTGGTGTGAATTGCTGGCCAGCCAAAAACGCCCATAACGATTCCTTTGGCCGTATGAATGTTTACACGTTTAGACGGTGCGATCTGGTGATCAGATCCACCGTTGCGCACGACATAGATCAATCCGTTATCTGTAATATAATTGACGTACCAAGAAATTTCATCTGCATGGCCTTCAATAACCACCTTGTATTTAGCATCTGGATTTATAACTCCAACCGCAGTTCCATAATTATCGGTTATAAATTCGTCCACATAAGGTTTGAGATAATCCATCCATACTTGCTGCCCATTCCATTCATAACCGGTAGGCGATGCCGTATTGAGATATTTCTCAAGAAATTTCATCGATTTATCGTTCAGTATACTCTTGTCTGCCATTATTTTGGATTTTCCCGTGAAGATAATAATCGGTCGTTAGAAACCGTTTGTTTGTGAGGTATATTCTTAACTTTGGAACGCTTTTTAGCACCATTACCGCATGACCCATAGACATTATTTTGTGATATTGATTTTGATGTGTTCCGCTTTCGCGAAAGCGCAAACCACACCATCATCACAACAACCTACTGACAGCACCAAGACCGCAGATGCAGATTACTACTACATAGATGGCGACAGCGTGAGTGCTGTGGAATTGCAGGAGATATTGCTGATTCAAGATCTCAAATTCACCAGCCGATACGAACGTGTACGATACCTAATTTTACAACGCAAGGTAAAACGCGTGTGGCCATACGCAAAACTAGCAGCAGAACGTCTCACGGAATTGGATAGAAGACTTGCAACCATTGAAAACAAAGGTGACCAGCGTCGCTATGCAAAAATGGTGGAGAATTACATTGAGGACGAATTTAAGGAAGAACTTAAGAAGCTAACCCGTACAGAAGGTCAGATCCTGATCAAACTGATTCACCGTCAAACCGGCGATACAGCTTTTGAATTGATCAAGCGATTGCGTAGTGGCTGGAGTGCGTTCTGGTTCAACAATACCGCAAGTTTTTTTGACATTTCACTCAAAGAGGAATACCAACCCATGACTGTGGTTGAAGATTTTTATGTGGAAGATATTTTACAGCAGCAGTTCAAAAGAGATGTTCTGGAACCTCAAGAGCCAGCGATTCCCATCGATTATTTTGCTGGACGCAACTTGTGGAAAAACTTTGAATCTAATTTACCACCCAACTACGATAAGGTAAATCTTGCCGAGCGTGCAGAACGCCGCAAGGAATACCTTGAAAAGAAGGCGAAAAAAGAGCGACGTAAAAACCGCAGAAAGAAAAGCTAAGCTTTGTTAATTACTAAGCAAGCTCATATTTGAAAACGTTTATTTCTTTTTAAAGACCGCATTCCCAAAGTAAAGCACGGTAACGCTTATAAGTAAACATGGAATTAGCCCTACGACAAATCCTCTGGGAAATCCTAACTTAATTACGGTCATCAAAAAGTACACAACGTACCCAGAACCGAAATACAATACACGTTCTATGGAGCTCATTTTTCTCGTAAATACTACAATAGAAAAGGGTAGAAGAATACTTACTAAAACTCCACCAACTCTACTATTCAAATTTGCATTAGAATCCAACGTAAGATAACCGATGATTCCCATCAATATCATATTGAGGGCAATTAGAAATAAACCTGTGACAATGATGTTTGCTATCCTTTTTGCAGACCAAGCCGTTTTACCTTCAACTAGTTCTGTAGAATTAATCTCTAAAACATCACAGATAAGATTCAGCGTTTTTCCTCTAGGTTCATTTTCTGAATTTTCAATTCTTTGAACGGTTCTTA
Source organism: Nonlabens sp. Hel1_33_55 (assembly GCF_900101765.1). Classification (NCBI taxonomy): domain Bacteria; kingdom Pseudomonadati; phylum Bacteroidota; class Flavobacteriia; order Flavobacteriales; family Flavobacteriaceae; genus Nonlabens; species Nonlabens sp. Hel1_33_55. Next base: position 1,015,152 of record NZ_LT627735.1, on the reverse strand, counting down.
GATTCAGATTCGCTTTTTCAGCGAGCTCTTCCTGAGATAGACCTCTAGTCTTCCTAGCCTCTACAATTCTTTTGGCAATCAAATTCATATTCTAGATTTATCGGAAATAAAGCTAATGATCATCTAAAAATTATAAGCGTTTTTAAAATGATTTATGTGCGACAAATCTGTTTGTCATCAAATGTCAGGCTATTTTGATACGCGAATTTTTGACAAGTTGCTAATTCTATTTATGCCTGCATCACCTTGATACGCTGCTGTAAGCTAGGATGAGAGTAATGGAAAAACACATAAGCTGGATGTGGTGTGAGGTTACTCAAGCTTGAACTGGATAACTTCTTCAGCGCGTTGATTAAAGGTAATCCTTCATAGGTTTGTTCAGCGTAATGGTCTGCTTGGTATTCAAACTTTCGCGAAAGCGAACTCATTACAAGCCCAGTAATTCTTGAAATAGGAGCGTAGAGCAACCCAAAGGCTACCAATCCTATATGAAATGACGCTGACCCAACTCCCAAAGCCTGCGCCAGCAAATCGCTATCTACGAATAAAGAGAACAGCCATAAGGTCAAGCCTGTAGTCAATGTACTGGCGATCAAATTATAGATGATGTGTTTCTTTTTGTAGTGACCTACTTCATGAGCAAGAACGGCTACGATTTCTTCCTGAGTCAACTTTTCAATAAGCGTGTCGTATAATGTCACTCGCTTTTCACTTCCAAAACCGCTAAAATACGCATTAGCCTTAGTTGATCTCTTGCTGCCATCAATCACAAAAATCTTATCCAATTGAAAGCCAACGGTTGCTGCATAAGCACTAATCTTGTGCTTGAGTTCACCTTCTTCCAGCGGAACTTGTTTATTGAATAATGGCACAAACAGCCGTGCATAAAACATGTTCATCAATACAGAAATCAAGAAAACAAGAATCCAGACATACCACCAGAAATTATCGCCTGCCCATTGATAGCAAAGTACAACCACTGCAAGCAGACCACCGCCCAATAGAGCTGTCAACAACCAGCCTTTCAACTTATCTAAGATGAAGGTTTTTTTGGTCGTTTTATTAAATCCAAATCGCTCCTCGATCACAAAAGTACCGAAATAGGAAAAAGGTAACGAGATCAACTCACCAGCTATAGCAATGATCCCAAAGAATACAATAGCGATAAGAATCTCATTATCTGCAATGGAGCGCGCCCATGTATCTACAATGGCAAAGCCATCCAAAAACAGAAATAATACGGTAGCGACAAACGATACACTTGAGGATATGGTACCAAACCTGAAATTGGTCTTTTTATATTCCTGCGAGCGCTCATATTCTGCAGCGTCATAAACATCATCTACCACTGTTGGAATTGGTTTGGAATACCAGGTATAATTAAGATAACTCAAGGTGCGTTCCAGAACGAATTCAAAAGTTAGAATCCCTATAATGATGAAGAAAAGAGTTTGCGCATCCATATTGCAAATGTAGCTGGATCAACCTATTTGATGCTGTCAAAAACCTAAGAGTTATACACGATTCGTTATCAAAAACCGCGCTGGCGTTTTGCTTCAAATAGCAGGATCGCTGCACTCACGCTCACGTTCATGCTGTCAATCGCACCGCTCATGGGAATTATGATGTTTGCCGTTGCGGTATCTCGCAAGGTTTGGGACAGACCTGTGGCTTCCGTTCCTACTGCGATGGCCGTAGACTTTTTAAAATCGATCAAATCATATCGCTCGCTGGTTTGCAGTGTCGCTGCATATAAATCAATGGATTTACTCTTTAAAAAACTCACACATTCCGCGGCTGTTGCCGTCGCGGTTGGCACTGTAAAAATGCAACCTACACTGGAACGTATGACATTGGGGTTGAACAAATCTGATATAGGATCTACAATAATTACAGCGTCGATTCCGGCGGCATCTGCGGTTCTCAATAATGCGCCTACGTTTCCCGGTTTTTCGGGTGATTCTGCGATTAGAATTAATGGGTTGGCTGATAATAGTAGATCAGTGATGGTTGTTTTTTTCGCTTTCGCGAAAGCGATACATCCTTCCGTACCACTGCGATAGGCAAGCTTTTCATATACCTCGATGGATACCGCTACAAGTTCTTCGTCGCCGTTTAAACCAAGATCTGAAACGACTTGCTCTCTGGTAAACTCATTTCCGCCGTAGAATATATCGCCGCAAACGAGGATTTTTTCCAATTTAAAACCTCCTGCGATGGCCAGTCCTATTTCACGCTTTCCTTCAATTAGAAAAAGACCTTCTTTTCTACGGGTTTTGCTTTTGCGTTGCAGCTGTTCTGCATGGCGTATGACGGCATTATGTGGGCTTGAAATGTATTTCACTGGATGCGGTTGTTGAAACAAAGTTAAGGCAATATGTAGTTGAAAGTTGGTTTGCGTAATTTTGGAAAAACTAACGCTATGAATTTTCACACTCGCAAATGGATCAAACCAGAAGATCTCAACCCTAACGGAACCTTATTTGGTGGTAGATTGTTGGACTGGATTGATGAAGAGGCTGCACTTTATACCATCATTCAGCTAGAAAATTCCCGAGTGGTCACCAAATATATGAGTGATATCAACTTTAAGGCGAGTGCAAGAACAGGTGATATTATTGAAATAGGGTTGGAGGTCAATTCTTTTGGTATTAGTTCTATCAACCTGAATTGCGTCGTGCGCAATAAGATGACTTATGAAACGATCATTACCATCAAAACAATAGTCCTAGTCAATCTGGACGAGGATGGTAAGCCAGCACCGCACGGCAAAACTAAAACCGAATACCAATCTGAAAGGATGAAGCGTCGTGGAATTGATGAATGATTTATAAGCGATCAATTTGGTCCTTATCATCCAAAATTCATTTAACAATTAAAATGACAACGGAGAATGGAGAGAGAATAGAGAATAGAGAATAGAGAATAGAGAATAGAGAAGTTTGAAAATTAAAACCTCATTACAACATTAGGTTGAAGAGAAATTGCCATTAAATATTAAACTCCTTGCTATAATTGTCTAATCTTGACTTTTAGAATTCATGAACACGCAGCGCACGCTCTTGTTACGCAGTCTTCAAGCTTGCTTCATCACGGCTGTTCAAGTATTTATCCTTCATCCAGAAAGTTCCAAATGGCACTACAGACATCAATATCACAATAATCGTGTCTTTGAATTTCCATTTCAGGATTTGCGCCACAACAATGGCCATAACCACATAACCCAAGAAGAGAAAACCATGAGCCATTCCTATGATTTTGTTGGGCAAACCTATACCGCCTAGGTATTTCAATGGCATGGTTAAAAAAAGTATTAGCAAGAAGGAGTAACCTTCTGCAATGGCGAGGTATCTAAAAAATTTAATCATCAGCTTTTCTCATTTCTTTCATGGACAAATTTAGTTCAGACTCGCGACCATACAATTTGATTTCCTGAATATCTGCTGGTAAGTAGAAGCCTTCATTCATCAATGCAATTTTTACGTTACCTATGACTCGGCCTTTAGTTTGTGTGGCAACTCTGCCATAATCTGTGGTATCTACCCAAAACATCACTTTGACATTGACCGTACTTGTGGCAAGTTCATCCTCGGCTACGTAACTTTGGTGTTCCTCATCAGTCACCACTTTTGGATCTGCTTCTAATGTTCTAAGAATCGTGGCTTTAGCGAGGTTGATGTCATCTTCATAATCCAGACCTACCATAAAATCCCAACGGAAAAACCCATCTTCCGTATAGTTGGTTACCGGCTGTGTAATCACGTCACTGTTAGGTATATAAACATCCTTACCGTCAAATGTTTTCAGCTTCGTGTATCTAAACTCAAGCGCTTTTACCTTTCCAAAATTAGGACCTATTTCTACAGTATCATTAATATCAAACGGCCTATTAAAACTCAAAATGACTCCTGCGATGAAATTTTGACCTATATCCTTAAAAGCAAAACCTAAAATCACAGCACTGGCACCAGCTGTAGCAAAAATTCCTGCACTAATATTGCCTAACCCAGCGGCTTCCAGAGCGAGAACTATAAATAGTACTATGAGAATCAACCGTATGGCTTGACCTAGGAATCGGCTCATTAGAGGATCTTCCGTTTTCATTTTGACACGCTTGGTAGCAAAACGCCCCAAGGCTCCAGCAATTAAAAATCCTAAGATGACGATCAAAAGCCCTAAACCTATTCTGGGAAGTAATTCAACAAAACGATCGTAGTAACCTTCTAAAGCGACAGATATTTGTTCAGTGAAAGTTTGAGATTGAATGGCTTGTAAAAAAAGCATGATGGAGTATTTATGTAAAAATAAGCTGCCATAGTGCCATAAATGTTAAGCTTAGTCAAAAGTCGCGGCGGTATACCATGCTGGTTTATTTTTGTGGCATGCAAAATTCCCCAACCATTACCATTATAGGAGCAGGCGTCAGTGGCCTTTGCGCCGCGATACACTTAAAAAATTCAGGTTTTACGGCACAGATTTATGAAGCTCATAATCATGTAGGTGGCCGTGTTGCTACAGATTTCCTCAACGACATGATCCTCGATCATGGCTTTCAGGTACTGTTGGATGCTTACCCAGCAGCTCAGGAATTTTTGGATCTGAAGGCTTTGGATTTGGTTAAATTTTCACCAGGTGCCTACATATTTTGCGATGGTAAGAAATCAACCGTTGGTGACCCCACAAGAGATCCTAGTTTCCTGTTGACCGTTGCATTTTCTAAGGTTGGATCTATAAAAGATAAGTTTAAAATATTTACGCTTTCGCGAAAGCTGAAACAAAAATCCCTACAGGAAATATTTGAAGCTAAGGAACAAACCACACTTTCTTACCTGCAAGAAGCTGGATTCTCTGAAAAGATGATATCCAATTTCTTCAAACCTTTCTACGCCGGTATATTCTTGGAAGACGAGTTACAAACCAGCAGCCGAATGTTTGAATTTGTATTTAAAATGTTTGCAGAAGGCAGCGCGACCTTACCTAAAAACGGAATCGCAGCGATTCCTAAACAACTAGCCAGCCACGTATCAGAAGATCAAATACACCTAGATCAATCGGTTTCTAGAGTGGCAGGTTCACAAATTACAATGGCTGACGGTTCAAAACTGGAATCTGACTACTCCATCATCGCCGCACAGGCTGACCGACTTGTACCTAATCTGCCTATATCAAACATGAAGTGGCATGAGGTGACTGTTCTATATTTCAACACTGCCAATAGTGGTTTCAAAAAACCAATCATCGGTTTAGTTAGTGCAGAGAATACCTTGTGTAATAACTTTCATTTTTTACAGGATGTTTTTGAAGGTCATGAAAAAGTAGTAAGTGTATCTGTTGTCAAAGAATACGATTATAAAATCACTGAGTTATCAGACCGTGTGCGCATGGAAATGAAAGAGCATTGCGATATTGGTTTAGGTGAAATGATACATTCCAAAATCATCAAAAAAGCCTTGCCAGACCTGAAAAATATTAATTACTCAATGAATCCAACCGAAACTCAACTAACTGAAAACGTATATCTTGCAGGCGATCAGTTAAGTAATGGTTCACTCAACGCGGCGATGTTAAACGGTAAAGCAGCCGCTCAGGCTGTAATCGATAAAATTGAAGGTAAAGTGGTTGTTGGATAGTATTTAGAGAATAGAGAATATAAGAAATAAAAAATCCAGAGAAAGCAATCATGCTACTCTGGATTTTTTTATTTGAACTCATGAACTCACGGTTGAATAGTTATTTTTTTATCAATCCTATTTCCACCAATCGCTGATGCAAGAAATCACCTGCGGTGATGTCTTCATATTGTTTTGGGTGATCTTCATCAACACATTCATCTAAACAGTCCAGTTTCATATCACTACGTGGATGCAAGAAAAAAGGAATAGAATAACGATGCGTATGCCACTGATCACGTGGCGGATTCACAACTCTGTGAATTGTTGATCGTAGTTTATTGTTGGTATGTCTCTGCAACATATCACCTACATTAATAACCAGTTCATCTTCTTGTGCAATAGCATCCAGCCACTCGCCATCACGGCGTTGTACCTGTAATCCTGGTGCACTGGCACCCATCAATAAAGTAATTAAATTGATATCGCCATGCGCTCCAGCTCTTACCGCATTATCAGGCTCGCTTGTAATAGGTGGATAGTGAATAGGTCTTAAAATGGAATTACCATTACTTGCCCAATGGTCAAAGTAGTTTTCCTGTAAACCAATATGTAATGCAAGTGCTCTCAAAACATAAATCCCTGTTTTTTCAAGCATTCTGTAAGCCTCCATTCCAGTGTCATTAAATTCTGGAAGTTCTTTCACCTTGACGTTGTCCGGATAGGTTTCGGTTAGATCTGCATCATCGCTAGGCACTTGCCCAAAATGCCAGAATTCTTTCAAGTCACCTTCTTTTTTTCCTTTGGCATGTTCCTTTCCAAAAGATACATAACCACGCTGACCGCCTAATTCTGGGCGCTCATACGATTCTTTTGTCTCCACAGGTAGCTGGAAGAATTTTTCTACCTGAGTATATAATTTTTCAACTAATTCGTCAGAAAGGAAGTGGTTCTTAAGCGCCACAAAACCTATTTCCTCATAGGCCTTTCCAATTTCATCAATAAATTTCTTTTTTCTCTCTGGATCATCGCTTAGGAAATCGGCGAGATCTACGCTGGGTATATTTGTCATTTTCTCTATTTATTAAAAGGATCTTACGGTTACTAAATAGCCCTAATCCTAGTAGCATAAAGATACTAATCTTTGGTGTGAAGTAAAATTATGTCCTATGAATTTGATGGATTCATTCGTTATAAATTTTACATTTGAGCAGATCTTCTTACTCAAATGACTACAGATAATACGCAACTAAACTTGAATGATATTTCTAAGGAAACCACGATCGCTCTGTATAAGGGTATGCTGTTACCTAGATTGGTGGAAGAGAAGATGCTCATCTTATTGCGACAGGGCAGGATTTCAAAATGGTTCTCTGGTATAGGTCAAGAAGCCATAGCTGTAGGTGTGACCATGGCAATGCAGTCTGAAGAGTACATTTTGCCCATGCACAGAAATCTGGGCGTTTTTACATCTAGAAACATTCCGCTGTGGAAGTTATTTGCGCAGTGGCAAGGCAAGACGGAAGGTTTTACCAAGGGACGAGATCGTAGTTTCCATTTTGGGACTCAAGATTATAAAATCATAGGAATGATTTCTCATTTGGGCCCGCAATTGGGTGTCGCAGATGGAATTGCACTAGCTCAAAAACTCAATCAAACCAAAAGAGCAACCGTTGTTTTTACCGGTGAAGGTGGCACCAGTGAAGGTGATTTTCACGAGGCACTCAATGTGGCTAGCGTCTGGGATTTGCCAGTCTTGTTCTGTATTGAAAACAATGGTTATGGATTAAGTACACCAACCTCAGAGCAATATCGCTGTGAAAATCTAGCCGATCGTGGTGCTGGCTATGGTATGGAATCGCATATCATCGATGGGAACAACATCATAGAAGTTTACCAAAAAACGACTCAGATTCTGGAAGAGATGAGAAGGAATCCACGGCCGGTGTTGATTGAATTCAAGACTTTTAGAAGACGAGGACATGAAGAAGCCAGTGGTACCAAATATGTCCCAGATGAGCTCATGGAACATTGGGAACAGCGAGACCCATTGCATTTACTCGAGCACGAACTTCTGGAAAAGCAATGGATCAAACCTGCAGAGATTTCTGAATGGAGTGATGAGATCAAGGTTAGTATTGAAGATGGTTTAGGTATCGCTTTCGCGAAAGCGGAACCCAATACAAACATCGAGCAAGAACTGGCAGATGTCTACCAACCAGCAGTGCAAAACATCACAGTTCCTAAAGGAGAAACCGAAAATATTAGGTTTGTGGATGCCATTCATTACGGTTTGAAATCTGCCATGCGACAACATGAAGATCTTGTCATCATGGGACAGGATATCGCAGACTATGGTGGCGTTTTCAAAATAACCGAAGGATTTTTAGAGGAATTTGGCGCAGATCGAGTGCGCAACACACCTATCTGTGAAAGTGCCATTGTAGAGGTTGCTATGGGATTATCCATTGCTGGAATGAAAGCGGTGGTAGAAATGCAGTTTGCAGATTTTGTGAGCAGCGGCTTCAATCCAATCGTGAATTACTTGGCAAAATCATATTATCGCTGGAATCAGAATGCCGATGTGGTCATTAGAATGCCCTGCGGCGCAGGAGTAGGAGCTGGACCATTTCATTCTCAGACTAACGAATCCTGGTTTTATACGATACCAGGTTTGAAAATAGTTTATCCCTCAAACCCAGCCGATGCTAAAGGACTTTTGTTAGCATCTATAAATGATCCCAATCCTGTATTGTATTTTGAACACAAAGCGCTGTATCGATCTGTTTATGGAGAAGTTCCCATAGAGGATTATGAAATCGAACTAGGTAAGGCAAACCTGATTTGTGAGGGAAATCAAGCAACGGTAATAGCTTATGGTGCCGCTGTAAACTGGGTATTGCCGTTAATCGAGGAGTATAATAACGTTTTTGACCTTATTGATTTGAGAACGTTATCACCTCTTGATAAGGATTGTATTACAAAGAGCGTCCAAAAAACGGGACGCGTTTTATTGATCTCTGAAGATAATCTTACAGGAAGCGTTTGTAGCGATATTGCTGCAATGATAGGAGAAGTTTGCTTTAAATATCTTGACGCTCCAGTTATGCGATTGGGAAGTATTGATACACCTATTCCTTTTCATAAGGACTTGGAATCAAATTATCTACCTGTTAAAAAGATACAAAATTCTATTAAATCTTTGTTGGAGTACTAATCTTACTTTCTAAAATTTATCTAAATTTGAATTAATTCCCCTTACAAACTATACTAAACCAAACTCAACGATTATGAAATTCATGGATGAAGCGGACAATTTTAGATATGTCCTTTGGTTCCTGACGATTCTCTTTTCTATTTTAGTTTTCTTTGGTCCTAGTGAAGGGACTTTGGGAAGGACAGGAAGATTGTTATTAGGACTTTTTGCAAGCCTTCTAGTTATTTATTTGATTCTCAAATTAATACAGCGTAAATACTATTCAAACGAGGAAAGAGAAGAAATTCAATCTTAACAATTTCTCATTCTACGAATTACCAAAGCACATCTATCTTTGAGATGTGAGTGCTAGCTACGATATTATTATAGGCGGCGGCGGTCTTTCAGGACTCTTTGCTGCCGTTACATTATCCCATCATTATAAGGTTTTGGTCATTGATACAGATGACTATCCACGTCACAAAATGTGTGGAGAATACCTAAGTGCAGAAGTTCAAGAACTTCTAACAAATCAAAACATCAATTTAAAAAATCTAACTTCAGTATGCATTTCTCAGTTTGAGATCAGCACACTTGAAGACAGTACTATATCTGCCCAATTACCTCTTGGAGGCTTTGGTATATCCAGATATCATTTAGATAACGCGCTTTATCAAGAAGCCCTCAAACGATGTGAGTTTGTTAAAGATAGAGTGGTAGATCTTAAGTCTAACAACAATATCCAAACGGTAACTACCGCGAACAACTCCTTTACTTGCAAACAAGTTATTTTGGCAACAGGCAAACGTTCCTTACTTGATAAAAAGTTGGGTCGTGATTTTATAAAAACCAAATCAGAATGGCTGGCAGTCAAAATGCATTATGAGTATGACATGCCTGATGATAAGGTAGAGCTTCACAATTTTGAAGGTGGTTATGCAGGTTTATCAAGACTAGAAACTGGTGCTGTAAACCTTTGCTATTTGACTAGTTATGAATCTTTTAAAAAATACAAGGATATCGATGCGTTTCAGCGTGAGGTTTTATGTCAAAATATAAAACTGCAGCAATTTTTTGCTGCCGCAAAACCTTTGTGGGAAAAGCCTATTGCGATTTCTCAAATTGCATTTGGATCTAAACAGATCAACAATACCGATTTTTTATTCATAGGCGATAGCGCTGGATTGATTCATCCGCTATGTGGTAATGGTATGGCAATGGCAATTCACAGCGCCCATCTAGCAACTAAACAAGTATCTAGATTTTTGCAAGGAAAAACAGACCGGCCGACTATGATTCAATCCTATACCAAGGAATGGAACAAAGCGTTCAAATCGAGAATGAGATACGGTAGTTGGATACAGAAAATATTGATTCACAAACGATGGACAAGAGTGATGTACCAATTGATTTCTAGAATGCCTTTCCTACTACCCGTTATTATTAGAAAAACCCATGGAAAATCTGTCCAGCCTTGAAGTTTAACTACAGCAAACGCAATACAGATCCTGAATGGATGGATGATCCTGCGCTAGATCCACAAGTGTTGGATACAGCTGTTGCAGATATCAATAAATGTAATACCTATCTAGGCGGCTATGGTTTTACCAAAAAGGCCATTCTAAACATCATCAATCAAAACCCTCAAAAGAGATACAGAATTATCGATGTAGGTTGCAGTGATGGTGCGATGCTTCGGTATTTGAAGAAAGAGTTACCTGATCACGATCTAGAACTCACTGGGATTGATTTGAGTAGTCGTTCTATTGAAAAAGCTAGTGAAAAGAGTAGAGGATTGGAAGGAGTTCGCTTTCGCGAAAGCGATATTTTCAAAACGCCCTTACGAGAATTGAAATGCGATATTGTTCTTGTAACATTGACGTTGCACCATTTTGACGAAGATGTGATTCTTGATTTTTTAAGGCGATTTATGGAGATGGCAGACAAAGCCGTCATTATAAACGACTTGCACAGGCATCCTATAGCTTATGGTTTCTTTAAGTTTTTAAGCCCTATTTTTATACGTAATGAGATTTCCATCCACGATGGACTCATCTCGATTGCTTCAGGTTTTAGACGTGCAGATTTCAATAGATACGCACGAGCGCTTGAATTAAATAATGACCGGTTGAAATGGAAGTGGTCGTTCCGTTATATATGGATCCTACCATCACATGAGCGTAAAAATTAAAACTGTTGCTACGGTAACCCCAAAATATTATAAGGAAACCGCAGAGATCTTGCCGTTTGTAGAGAATTGGTTAGCAGATCAAGATGAACGCCTGCGGCGTAAAACCATCAAGATTTTTGAAGGTGCCGCTGTTGACAAGCGCTATTCCATTATGGATCCTATTGAGGTATTTACAAAAACTTCGTTTGAGGATCGCAATCAGATCTACAAACGTGAAGTTGTTCCACTAGCCAAAACTGCTGTCGAAAAAGCACTTGAAAAAGCAGACTGGAAAGCGCAGGATCTAGACTATATCATCACCGTGAGTTGTACGGGAATTATGATACCGTCGATTGATGCTTATTTGATTAATCAGTTGGACATGCGTCAGGATATTGTAAGATTACCAGTAACGGAAATGGGTTGCGTGGCCGGAATATCAGGTTTAATTTATGCCGATAATTTTTTACGTGCTAATCCTAATAAAAAAGCCGCCGTTATAGCAGTTGAGGCGCCTACGGCGACTTTTCAGCTCGATGATTTCTCCATGGCAAATATGGTGAGCGCAGCGATTTTTGGAGATGGTTGTGCCTGTGTGCTACTTTCTTCTTGTGAAGATGCTACCGGTCCTACGATCAAAGGTCATGAAATGTATCACTTTCCAGATGCTACCAGAATGATGGGGTTTGATCTTGTCAATAGTGGTTTACAAATGGTGCTAGACAAAGAGGTGCCTGAAACCATAGCTTCTCATTTTCCAGCTATTATACATCCGTTTTTGAAGAAATTTGATTTAAAAATCGATGATATTAATCACTTGATTTTTCATCCAGGTGGTAAGAAAATTGTGCAAACCGTTGAGGCTTTGTTCAACGATCTTGGGAAAAACATTGACGATACAAAAGAAGTGTTACGACTTTATGGAAACATGAGTAGTGCAACCGTTCTTTTTGTATTGGAGCGATTTATGAATAGACCAGACATGGTTATTGGAGAGTATGGACTGATGCTCAGTTTTGGACCTGGTTTCACTGCACAGAGAATATTGCTGGAATGGTAAAGGATCTCGATAATAAGTATGGATTAATCTTGGGTGGTAGTAGTGGTTTAGGTTATGCTACAGCTATAAAGTGTGCTCAACACGGCATGAAACTTATCATCATCTATCGTTCAGGTCGCGCTCAGCAAGATGTTATTAATCAGCGATTTGATGAGTTAGAAAACTCCAGCGATCACCTATTTATTAATGCAGATGCTACCAATGATTTGAAAATTCCAGAATTAATTGAAAGTGTCAAATCCTATTTAGATGGTCAGAAATTATTCCTGTTTCTACACAGTATTTCCAAAGGAAATTTGAAGCCGTTAACAGGAGAACAACCACTCGTACCAGCAGATTTTGCGCAGACCATCCATTCCATGGGAATCAATTATTACAGCTGGACTCAACAACTGATTGAGCACAATTTGATAGATAATCCAGCGCGGTTCTTGAGCTTTACAAGTGAAGGAAATCATAAACCTATGAAAGGATATGCAGCAGTAAGTGCTGCAAAAGCTACGCTAGAAGCCATTACAAGAAACATGGCGCTAGAATATGCTTCATTAGGAATAACAGCAAACTGCATTCAGGCTGGAGTCACAGATACAGAGAGCCTACAGCGTATTCCCATGTATGAGGAATTGAAGGCAAATAGCTTAAGCAGAAATCCCATGAAAAGGATGACTTTGCCGGAGGATGTGGCAAATGTTGTTTATCTAATGTGTCGCCCAGAAGCCTCATTCATCAATAGTAATGTGATCAAGGTGGATGGTGGCGAATCTTTAACTTAAACTACTATGCTACTTTCAGAAAAGGAAAAAATTGTTGCCAACTTACCATACGGCGATGGTTTCAAGTTTGTAGATCAACTCTTGGAACTCACTGATGATCATGTGATTGGTATATATCGCTTTCGCGAAAGCGAGTATTTCTACAAACATCATTTTGCAGATAGTCCACTAACGCCAGGTGTCATCCTGCAGGAATGCATGGCCCAAATAGGATTGGTTTGTTTGGGAGCCTATCTTATTAGGGATACCAATACAAATCCGCGAGTGGTTTTCACTGAGGCGCATGTCACGTTTAGAGGTCAGGTCTTGCCAGAAACTACGGTTATCGTTACCGCTAAAAAGGAATATTTTAGATTCGGGAAACTTAAAGTGGTCGTTCAAATGCTCGATGAGAACGAAAACAAAATTGCCGAAGGCTGGATGAGTGGGATGATGCTTAACAGTATTAAATTGCATGAAGGAGATAGGGTATAGGTTCTAATTTGGTACCTCAAACTTAATGATATAACAAGAAATTAATTCTTCATTTTGTAAAAAATTCACTCTATATATATGAAAACTTAGTCACTATTAACATAAATAGCCGAATACTCAAGGAGAATTCGGCTATTATTTAAAAAATTCTATAAATCTATTTTTTGATAAATCTTTTTGTGGCTGTTTTACCATTTGCCGTCGTTATCTTCAAAAGATATATTCCAGAATTTAAATCCTCAATATTAAGATTGGTTGTGTTTGATAACAGATCAAATTCTCGAACCAATCTTCCACTTAAATCATAAATCTCTGACCTAGAATTCTGTAAATTATCTGCAGAAATATTGATCCAATCTGTAGCTGGATTTGGGTACAATCTAAAGTTAGATAATTGTACTGTTTCGTTGCTTGCTGTGTTATCTACGTTCAATGTAATGTTAGCTCGCCTTACTATTAGATCTAGCACATCAGTATTAGTGATTTCACAGTAATAAACACCACTGTCTGATGTTTGTGGATCTGCAATCGAATACGTCGATGAGGTCGCTCCCTCTATTTCGGTCTCATCTTTAAACCATTGATATTGATTTGTCGCCAAAACTTCCCAGAACGTTTTCCCTTCAGTACTGTTAGAATTTGCATCAAATGTTACACTTTGCCCTGGTGTGATTACAATACTTTCTTCTGTACTATTGTTTCGCTGTGGTGAGAAGAAATAGTTATTAATAGTTAAGTTATTCTCCTGGTTTTTGGCGAGATCATCAAACGTGTACAAATTATTATCAATTACCAAAGTATTCATATTTGCTAAACCACTGTAATCTGGCAGCTCTCCAGTAAAATCATTACCTGATACCTGAATCAAATTTAAATCTGGAGAATTAGCAAAATCAGGTAATGAGCCAGTAAAAAGGTTGGAATTACCAGCGAATACAAATTCACTTCCAATAACATAGAAATTTTTCAAGCTTACAAGATTATTAAAAGTTGTAGGTAAATCTCCACTGAAATTATTACCTATCAACCGCAGCTCTTCTAAATTTACAAGATTACCAATTGTGGCAGGCAATGACCCTGAATTAGATGTACCTTGAAGACGTAATCTTTTTAAGTTGGTTAGATTCCCAATACTTTCTGGAAGTGTCCCAGAAACTCCTGGTTCAATTCCTATACCTAAATATTCTAAATTGGTTAGATTTTGGATCTCTGTAGGAATCTGTCCTGTCATGCCTCCAGAACCAAAAAAATCTAAACCGATTACGCGATTTCCAGCTGTGAAAACATGTGACCATTCTTTTACTGGTTCTTCTGTTCCCCAGTTAGTATTATCATTCCAATTGTCACCATCAAGCGCATTATAAAGCACCATCAAGGCCTCTCTCTCTACTTGACTGACCTCTGCAGATATGTCAACTCGAGGTCGTTTTATAATTAAATCTGTTATAATTTGACTAGTTGCCCAGCATACATAAGAATCAAAATCAACTAATTGTATATTCGAAAATGTAAGGACAGAGCTAGTAGCTCCATCTACTGGATTTTTTGTTACACTTGGAGAAAATCGGTTAGCTCTATACCATTGATATTTTATATCTGTTCCTGCTATGGGAGTCATAGTAAGAGCATAATCACTACCTACAATGCCTTCAATATTCTGCTCCATATCAACAGAATTTTGGTTTTGATAAACAAATTCATCCAAAGTGGTATTTGAGGAGTAGTTAGCCTCTAGATCTGCAAAGGAAATAAAGTTACCATTTAAATTTATTGTTGCTAGGTTTGTTAAAGAAGCAAAATCTGGTACCAAACCGCTAATCATATTATTTTGTAATGATATAGATTCTATAGCGTCAAGGTCTAGTAACATGCTCAAACTATTACCTTCGACATTACTGCTTTGAAGATTTAATTGAGTGACTCTTCCATCTTTCACGGTTACTCCTTGCCATGAACCTAACGGTAAGTTAGATAACCAATTGAAATTATTAGTCCAGCTAGAACCTCCGTTTTCATTATAGAACTCTATCAACGCAGTCCGATCGATTTGTGAGCCATCCTCAGGTATTTCAAACTGGATGCTTGATTCTTGAGATTCCGCACCTGCTCTATGAACTTGAACATAATAGCTTTGACCAGATATCACATTAATCGATCTCATTCCTGAAAACGCACAATTGTTTGGTAGCACAGTAAGTTGCGATTCGTCTGTTTGATTTAAATCAGGCGCGTTATAAGCGATCGCAAAAGAAGAACTAGCAACTTGCCCAGTGGAATTAAGAACTCTAATATCTATAGAATTATCTGTCGCTGCCGTGAATTTATAATAGACACGGGCAAAAGCTTCTACACCACAGTTAGAACCACCAACTCCCGTATTGGTTGCTAAATCAAGACGTACATTAGAGTCTGTAAAGTTCTCATTAGGAACTATAATCGCGTTTTCTATTAAATCATTAACGGGTACCTGAGCGCTACTGGCCCAGTAACATAATATTGATAATAGTAAAATGTGTAATTTTTTATTCATGATAAGTAGTTTAAGTTAATTTTAGTAAAAGTATATCGATTTGGTCTTCGACGAAATACCCCATAAGGGGTATTTTGAATATATTTAAGTTACAACTTATTTGAAATCAGATCATTAATGTATCACTAAGATCTTTTGATGTAATACCATCTGATTTAGTTATCATTTTCGCTTTCGCGAAAGCGAGTATTTTTACAAACATCATTTTGCAGATAGGCCACTAACGCCAGGTGTTATTCTACAGGAATGCATGGCTCAAATAGGGTTGGTTTGTTTGGGAGCATATCTCATAAGGGATACCAAGACAAATCCGCGAGTGGTTTTCACTGAGGCGCATGTCACGTTTAGAGGTCAGGTCTTGCCAGAAACTACGGTTATCGTTACCGCTAAAAAGGAATATTTTAGATTCGGGAAACTTAAAGTGGTCGTTCAAATGCTCGATGAGAACGAAAACAAAATTGCCGAAGGCTGGATGAGTGGGATGATGCTTAAAGAAGAATAAATTTAAACCGAAACTTAAAATAGAGACTAGAAAAAGAAAAAGAAAAAGAAAATTGAATATCGAAAATCGAAAATTGATCAAAATTTTTTATTGACCTAAAAGCCAGCGATCTAATTAGAGCTTCAAATTTAAATTTAAATCTCTAAAAATATTGCCCAATCCCAAACACCAACCCATTACTGGCATCAGCGCCTATTCCTATCCCGTAATCCAATCTAAAAACCGCATTGAAGATTCGCTTGTGAATAAAGCGTACGCCTAAACCTGGAGAGACTCTAATGTTATCGCTATTGAATGAACTATCAAACCTTTCATTGACTTGGCGTTGTGTATTTAGGTCCAAAAAACTGTTTCCCTGTAATACAAACCAGCCTTTTTCGTATAGCGTGTGACGATATTCTGTGTTGATCGTGGCTGTTGCTGTACCGCGTGCAACCACATTGCCACCACCACGAATGTTGACCTGGTTATCGACTATAAATGGAGCAAAGGGTGAATCATTATTGCTCGCATACCCCAATCTTAATCGGCTGGCCCAATTACCTTTTGTTCCAACTCTGGTAAGGTATTCGAGATCATTATTAATGATGAGATTATCTGCTAGTATTTGATTGCCGCCAGTCAAAACTTGAATATCGGTTTGACTGCGCCATCCTGAAACATACTGGTAATCAATGTCTAGATTGATATACTCGTATTGGGTTCTGAAATTGATCCGGTCTGCATCAAGTTCGCTTGGAATTGAAGTGTTGAGCTCACCATCCTCATAAGTATAATCATCGCTGGCAATGGAAAAACCTAGCTCGGCTCGATTTCTAAAGTCAAACTCATACATCAAATACGATTCAAAAAGCTGATTTAGATAGCGATAATTAGTTTCGGTTTGATTGTCAAAATAGATGGGTTCAAACGTATTATTATTTTGAAAATTCACGCCTAATCCGGCTTTGTTACTAAATAGATAACGTGACTCAATGAATGCACCGTAAGACGAAAAAACCTCATTTTGGTAATAACCACCTATCAAATGGTTCGCTCCTAAAGCATTAAATTCAAAAAGCGAGATCCTGAAAGCAAAATCGCCATTGGCAGCTGTTGAAACTCGCAATCCAGGAATGATGGTAAAGTTTTCATCAATGGTATAGGTCACATTGATGTCACCATTATTTTTTTTAGTTTGACTCACTGTAGCCTTTGCGATTCCTGGCAATCGGTTTAATCGTTCCACGTCCAGTGCAATGATGGATGAGTCTGCTGCGGCGTTGACCTGCGCCTTTAGGATACGTTCTAGAAATGATGATCTGGTGCGCTTCAACCCTTTGAATTCTACTGACGTGATGTTCTGTGAAAATGCACATATCATAATCATGAAAAATATCCAAGTCAGGCAAAATCGTTTATCCATGGCGCAATAATACAAACGATAGTTTATCAAATCTTCACAGAATGATTCCGATTCCTTAACCATTTTTCCCTGCGATCCCGTGATGGTTTTCCGCAAATTTGTTTCTAGCTTAGCGACCATGAATAAGAAATCGGGTAGAGTAGTGGTGACTGGATTAGGTGTTGTAGCACCTAATGCTGTTGGGGTTTCCGCTTTCGCGAAAGCGTTACAAAATGGAATCAGTGGTATCAGATTTGAGCAACAACTAGCCGATTTGAATTTCGGGTGTCAGGTGGCTGGAACGCCTCAGGTAACTCAAGAACAAATTGACAAATACCTCACACCTTTACAACAGCGAGGCTTTAAAGCTAGCGGCATGCTCTATGGCATAATAGCAGGTAAACAAGCTTTTGAGGATGCTGGATTGAACGTAGCACCTAAGGAAAGTGCTTTAGAAGAATTCGGGATCATTTTTGGGACTGGTCAAAGTGGTGGTGAGAAATTCCGCGAGGCGATTCATTTGATCGATGATGGTAAAGTGCGACGACTGGGAAGCACCAGCGTGATTCAAACCATGAGCAGTGGCATCAGTGCATGGCTGGCTGGTGAGTTGGGAGCAGGAAATATGGTGACTAGTAATTCCAGCGCATGCTCAACTGGCACTGAAGCAATGATTTTAGGATACGAACGGATTTCTGCTGGAAAGGCAACGCAGATGTTAGTGGGCTCTACCAGCGATTCTGGACCCTATATTTGGGGTGGTTTTGACGCGATGCGTATACTGCCAACTCAATACAACGATAACCCATCAAGCGCTAGTAGACCATTTGCTGCAGATGCTGCTGGATTTGTACCAGGATCTGGTGCTGGAGCCATAATGCTGGAAAGCCTTGAATCTGCATTAGCTCGTGATGCAACGATTTACTGTGAAATAATTGGCGGTGCAGTAAACGCTGGTGGGCATCGAGGTGATGGTAGCATGACGGCGCCTAATGGCGCAGCTGTACAACAAGTCATAAAAATGTCATTGAAAGATGCTAACATATCCTCCCAAGAGGTTGATGCTATCAATGGCCACGTGACAGCAACAGGAAAGGATGCCTATGAAGTGATGAACTGGTCACAAGCATTAAATAGAAAAGGTATCAATTTCCCAATGATGAATTCCTTTAAATCAACAATAGGCCATTGTCTGGCAGCTGCCGGTAGCATTGAACTCGTGGGTAGTATCCTGCAAATTCATCATCAACAGATCCACAAAAACAATAATCTAGAACAACTGCATCCAGAAATATCCAGTATAGTTGATCCCTCAAAGATTCCAACGGAAACTATGGAGGCTCAAATAGATGTTTTACTTAAAGCAAGTTTTGGTTTTGGAGATGTGAATGCCTGTGTGGTTTTAAAGCGTTTTGTGGAATAATAATTTTTAAATATTACTCATTCAACGAACTTTTCCAATTACCTTTTCCATCCCAAATAACATTATTAGTAATGACCACAACCGAAATACAAGAAAAGCTTTATAGCATCGTCAAGATTTATTTACCTCAAGATGTGGATGCGAGCGCCATAAAGCCCGACAGTCATTTAATGAATGACTTGAATATCAACAGTGCTCATTTAGTGGATGTGGCCCTTGATGTAGAGGATGCCTTTGATATAACTCTGGATGAAAAAGACATGGAAGCTATGCAAACGGTCAATGATGCTGTCTCCATAGTAGAGAGAAAAACTGCCTAAATTTTGTGATAAATTTCAAAGTGAGTAGTCACTACACCTCTTTACGAATTTCATAATTATTTATATAAATAATGAAGTTCTCATAAAATTCAGAACTATTGATTAAGAATACCTGAAAGAATACATTTATCCTTAAGATTTAACCTAATCTTCTAGTATAAATTCGGCATTGAAGGTGTCCTGTAGTACCTTAGCGTTCTATGGCACGACTACCTAAATTACAGCGATTCGAGAATGAAGTAGCTTCAAAATACCACATATTCAATGGTATTTTCATGACGTTACCTTTTGATAATATTTCCAATACTGGTGGTTTACTACCATTATTCCATACCATTTGCAAGCAGGGTTTTGAACTCAAGAAGAACCCAACAGAAATTGTAGAATATTTCTATGATCGCTACATGCGTGATACTAATAAGGAAGAAAAAGAGCAATTACTCTTTAGTTTTATTCAGTACATAGAACGCCAGGTGGTTTTGTTTGATGCTATTGAAGATGCTGCCTTTGCTACCGTTCAAAACCTAGATGGCCGCGGTACTTTGAGAGGTATTAAAGAAGAAGCAACAGAGAACAAGAAGGAAGCAGAGTTAGTCGAGTATCTCAAAGAAATGAAGATCAAACCAGTTTTGACGGCTCACCCAACTCAATTTTATCCTGGATCTGTTTTAGGAATTATCAATGATTTGAGCGCTGCCGTATTGCACAACGATATTCAGGAAGTAAAGCTATTATTGGCTCAATTAGGTAAGACTCCTTTTTTTAATAAGGAGAAGCCTACACCATTTGATGAGGCAACAAGCTTAGTTTGGTACCTTGAAAATGTTTTCTATCATGCGATGGGGAATATCTACGATTATATAAAGTCCAACTTCCCCAATACAGAAGATTTTGAAAATGCGCTCATAGAAGTAGGCTTCTGGCCAGGTGGTGACCGTGATGGGAACCCATTTGTAACAACTGATATTACACTGAATGTAGCGCAAAAACTACGATCCACCATATTCAAGAATTACTACCGCGATTTAAGAAAGCTAGGTAGGCGATTGACGTTTAAAGGAGTCGAACAGCCTCTTAAAAAACTGGAACTCCAGTGTTATGAAGCTATCACTGTAGAAGGAGTCTTGGATTTCACTGCAGATCACTTGAAAACCGAACTAGAAAAAATCAGACAAACAGTAATCGATCGTCACAACGGTCTTTTTGCTGCAGATGTTCAGTCGCTTATCAACAAGATTCAGCTGTTCGGGATTCATTTTTCTGCGCTTGATATACGTCAAGACAGTAGCATTCATGATCAGGTGTTTGATGAATTGTACGCTTTCGCGAAAGCGAGATTCCCCAAAAACTATCAGGACTTATCAGAATCAGAGCAAATTGAAGCTCTTGCAACTATTACTGGAGATTTGACATCTGATGATGTTGAAGACGATTACACCAAGAGAACAATAGGTAGCATCAGGGCGATCAAAACGATCCAAGAACGCAACGGTGAGCGTGCTTGTCATCGTTATATTATTTCTAATACCCAGACGATCCTTCATATTATGGAGGCTTATGCGATGCTTAAATTGTGCGGCATGCATGAACCAGCAGTAGATGTGGTGCCGCTATTTGAAACGGTTCCAGATCTTGTTCATGCGCCAGATGTGATGCGTAAACTCTACGGCAATAACGAGTACCGCGAACACTTAAAACGTCGTGGCAACCAGCAGCATATTATGTTGGGCTTTAGCGATGGTACTAAAGATGGCGGCTATTTGATGGCTAATTGGAGTATCTATAAAGCCAAGGAAGCACTAACCTCAGTAAGTCGTGAACATGGCATTGAGGTGATCTTTTTTGATGGTCGTGGTGGACCGCCAGCTCGCGGTGGTGGACAAACACACCAATTTTATGCTTCCATGGGAAGTAAGATTGAATCTAAACAAATACAACTTACCGTTCAAGGTCAAACGATTAGTTCAAAATTTGGGACGCTAGATAGTTGTCAATATAACCTAGAGCAACTGCTTAGTAGTGGTGTATCAAATGCGATCTATGACAGTGAGGTTAACGATTTT
This sequence comes from Nonlabens sp. Hel1_33_55, assembly GCF_900101765.1. Lineage (NCBI taxonomy): Bacteria > Pseudomonadati > Bacteroidota > Flavobacteriia > Flavobacteriales > Flavobacteriaceae > Nonlabens > Nonlabens sp. Hel1_33_55. The sequence continues at coordinate 993,648 of NZ_LT627735.1, read as the reverse complement.
ACCAAATCAGAATCCAAAACAATGGATGCTCTGGCAGAATACAGTTATGAAACCTACACTGCATTTAAACAACATCCTAAATTCCTTCCTTATCTGGAAAATATGAGTACGCTCAAGTATTATGCGATGACGAATATAGGTAGTCGACCCAGCAAACGCGGGACGAGTAATGAGCTTAAATTTAAAGACCTAAGAGCAATTCCGTTTGTGGGATCCTGGAGTCAATTGAAACAAAATGTTCCTGGATTTTATGGAGTTGGAACGGCTTTAGAGAAAATGAAGAACGATGGTAAATGGAGTGATGTTCAGGATCTATATGAGCACTCTAAGTTTTTCCGTACACTTCTGGATAATAGTATGATGAGTTTAACCAAGTCATTCTTTGGTTTAACTGCTTACATGCAGGATGATCCTGAGTATGGAGCATTCTGGACGCTCATTCACGATGAATATGAACGCACAAAATCATTGATGCTAGAACTTTCTGGAATGAAGGAATTAATGGAAAATGAACCTGCTGGAAAAGCGAGTATCCTTGCTAGAGAAAATATAGTTCTCCCACTATTGACTATTCAACAATTTGCATTAAAACGCATACAAGAAATGGGTGATGAGGATTCCGCTGACCGGAAAGTTTACGAAAGACTCGTCACGCGATCCTTATACGGGAATATCAACGCTAGCCGAAATAGCGCCTAAAAACACATAGCGTTAAATCAATCAAAATGCATGTTTAAGTATTCTTAAACGTGCATTGTTGCTTGTACTAGATCGTATTTTTAAGAAACTAAACTTAACAATACAAAGCTATGAGCGATAAGAAGAATGAATTACTAAAAGAAACTCCAACAGATCATAAAATTCATGATCTTATCAAAAACAGATGGAGTCCACGCAAATTTGCAGATACTCCGGTAAGTGATACAGATTTACAGTCTTTATTTGAGGCAGGCAGATGGGCAGCGAGTAGTAACAATTTCCAACCTTGGAAAATTGTTTGGGGTAAAAAAGGAAGCGAGACTTATGATCGTATCTATGAAACTTTAGCAGAATTCAATCAGGGCTGGGCAGATAATGCGCCAGTTCTATTGTTAGGAGCTTACGATAAGAAGACACCAGATGGGAAAGATAATTTCCACGCGCTACACGATCTGGGAATGTTTGCCGCAAACATGACGATACAAGCCCAAAGTATGGGAATAGCCATGCACCAAATGGCTGGTTTTGACCATGAAAAAGCACACAAAACATTCAAATTTCCAGAAGATCATCACATGGCTACTGCAATCGCAGTTGGATATTACGGTGGAGAAATGGATGATCTCTCCGGTGATCTTAAAAAGGAAGAAAAGAAAGACCGTCAGCGTAAAAAGCAGGATGAATTTGTTTTTAATGGAAACTACGTAGATCGCGCAGATGTGAGTGAGGATAAATAAATCTCATAATTTGATATCATGACCAACAACAAACTAGCATATCACAGCTTTAGACTTGCGATGGGAATCAGCATACTGATTCATGGTGCGGTGAGAATTCCCAAGTTGCTTAAAGTGGCAGAAGGAATTAGTTCTGATTTTGATGGTACGCTATTGCAAGGAATACCATCATTAGCTGCAGGTTTTTTTGTACCTATAGCAGAAGTACTTGTTGGAATTGGAATTTTGATAGGATGGAAGGTGAGTAGATATGCACTGACCAGTGGTATTTTACTAATGGGTATTTTAATGATAGGTACTTGTTTAATTGAAAATTGGGCGGCGTTGCCTTCACAGATTATTCATGCCATAGCATTCTATATCTTGCTCATAAATGCATTAACCTGGCAGCCTGAGCGTAAAAACTATGATTGAAATGGTAACGAATAGACCTCTCTAGAAATCTTGATTTATTGCAATAGAAAAAGCCATGGTTTTCAAAACCGTGGCTTTTTTCTTTCTCAATTTTTAGGGAAGTAATTGAATTCTATTAAAGCTTACCTAAAGTAGAGTAGTGGTAAGCTTCATTACAATGTAAAGTAGTAATACATTTTGGTATTAAATTTTTAAGCGATCTATTCAATTTAAAATAGCTAGGTTTCAGGGGAAAAACCTACTATTTAAAATTATGCAGATGCCACAATCTGTCGTTGTTCCTCATTAAACATAAAGGCTAATTCAGGCTTTAAGGTTTTAAACGCGTTTTTGAAATTGTTTCCAGATTGTTCTATGACAACACTATCGTTACTTTTTAAACGAATTTGCATTTTAAGGGTGCTAATTAGTTTATCTCGATTGTCAAATGTTCTACTTAAGAAGCAATAAATAGTCGAAATATGGGATTCATCTCCCATTAGTTCTTCCAGAGAATCTGTGATAAACTCTTCTAATTTTTTACTTCTAGTTAGGTGGTTATAGTTGAAGTGTACCATATGTAATTAATTTGGTACTAATATACCGACTAAAAACACTTATTGATCGACTAAAGGGAATATTAACAGTATTTATGGCTTTTTATCGGTGTTCAATGACTCTTTAACGTTTTGTCGATCTTTTTCATCGGTCTTTTTCATGCTAGAAAACAGCATTCCCAATCCTAATGCTAGGATAATAACGGCTAGAGAAAGCCACTCTGGAAACTCGACATGATGAACTAATATTAGTTTTATCCCTACAAAAGCGAGGATCGCAACCAGGCTATAATGTATATATTGAAATTTGTCCAGCAGATTGGACAAGAAGAAATACATACTACGTAAACCCATTATCGCCAGAATGTTACTAGAGAATACTAGAAAAGGATCTGAAGTGATGGCAAGAATTGCAGGAATCGAGTCCAAAGCAAACAGGATATCAGTAAGCTCAATAACTATTAATGCAAGAAACAAAGGTGTCGCAATACGTTTCCCCATTCTCTGAACAAACATCTTCTGGCCGTCCAATGTATTGGTCACAGGGAACAGTTTGCGTGCTAGCTTATAGATATAAGATTTCTCTGGATCAAACTCTTCATCGTGTGATGTGAGCATACTGTAAGCCGTATATAATAAGAATGCACCAAACACATAAGTCATCCAGCTTATCTCATTAATCAAAGCCACACCAAACAGGATCATCAATGCTCTAAATACCAGTGCACCTACGATTCCCCAAAAAAGCACTCTATGTTGGTACTTAAGCGGTATCGAGAACGATTTGAAAATAACGGCAATCACAAAGATGTTATCTATACTAAGCGATAGTTCAATGAGGTACCCGGTAACGTATTTAAGAGCAGCATTTGAAGCGGTTAATCCATCAGGATTTGCAATCCATTCATTTTGATAAATAAGATAAACGGCACCAGTAAAGGCTAGAGCTATTCCTACCCAAAGCGCTGTGTATTTAGAAGCTTCTTTGGTATCAATGACATGAGCATTGCGGTTAAAGACAAATAAATCTAGCGCCAAGAAGATGGTCACTAGAATAATAAAGGATACCCATACAATCATAAAGAGGTGAATTTAAAATAAGGCCGTAAAAGAAGCATTTTCTCTTACAGCCTTAGTAATCGTCAAAGATACAAGTGTTACGGTATGTCTACCGCTGCTGTATCTGAATTAAATAATTGTGTAATATCGCCATATAGCTTTGTGATGATGGCTTTTTTACCACGCACTGCAATAGGATAGATCAACATGTCAGGTTCTTTCTGTAAGATCTTTATCGCACCATCGTTGTCAAGGGAAACCTTCTCGCCATGCTTTTCAACAAAAGAACTGTGATCTGTTGGAATGATATCTTTGACCTCCATTCCTAAAAGATCTGCGAGCTCTGTATAAAGTGTTCCTGTGACTTTTTCTTTAGTCACGTCTATCGCACGTAATTTGACTTCTGCAGATTCTGCATAAGCGTAGACTTCTCTGTGATTTTTAATGTCGCTATTATATAGTAGAACGATTTCGTGTTCGTCGGTTGCTATGGATACCATCTTAATGATTTATCATGTCTGCCTTACGCTTCTCACATTGCGTTTTGAGTTGAGAAACAACTTTCTTTACAGACTCTTTAAATGTATCGTGAGATTCTTCTGCAAATAATCTTGGTCCTGGAGCGCTTAGACGTATTTCTGCAATCATTCCAGTCTCGCGGCTCGATGTGTTTTCTTTTCTAAAGAATACATCTGCTCTTGTTACCCAGTTATATCGGTCAAAAATGGGTTGAAGTTTTTCGGTTGTATAAGCCTCTAGTTCCTGGCTTCCTGTAACGTGTTGGTAGTTGAAGTTTATGGACATATATGTATGTTTTTAAATAAAGATAAGTGGTGATGGAAGTTCTCTTCCCTAATTTAATCAATTCTTAGCATTGATTTACATATTCTTTAAGGTTATCGATGACTAGTAAAGGTTACCTATGTTTTATCCAGTTGTTACTAAAACAACCTTTCGAAGGATTTTCTTTCAACAACCCTTTTGATCCAGATAGTACTATAACGAAAAAACTTCTTGTTCTAAGTATATTCGTGAAATGAAAAAGTTATTGTTTGTTGTTGTGATGGTTGCAAGTTTCGCTTTCGCGAAAGCGCAATTAGGATTCTGCTCTGGTGCATCCGGTGAAGCCATTTTTACAGAAACATTTGGTCGTGGAATCAATAGTGGACCTCCTTTGAACGCTATGCAAACCAATTACACCTTTGTGAATTCAGGCACGCAGGATGGTCAGTATACAATTTCTAATAATTTAGAACAATTTGTTGGCACATTTCATAATACTCCTGATCATACTGGAGACGTCAATGGGAAGGCTTTGATTATTAACGCTTCATTCGCAGCGGATCAATTTTATCAAACTTCAATTAATAATTTATGTGAGAATACAAATTACGAGTTTAGTGCGTGGATCATTAATTTATATAATCCTAGTAGTGGCTTTTGTTCAGGTCGCGAAATTCCCATTCAGGTACGTTTTGAAATATGGGATGCGACAGACACTAACCGTCTTGCTGATGGAATTATGAACCCCAGATTTGGTGAAAATCAGCCCACATGGATACAGTACGCACTCACATTTACAACTGCCGCAGGTCAAAATGGCTGTATTCTCAAAATGATTAATGAAGGTGATGGCGGCTGTGGAAATGATCTTGCAATAGATGATATTGTATTCCGCACCTGTGGAGATGTGGTACAATTGGAGGATAGCAATAATGATGTAGAAGCCTCTAGATGCGTTAATGATGCTAGTGAATCCATCACGTTGACTGTCAATACAAGTGAATCTATTTATGATACTCCAGAATATCAATGGCAATCCAGTACTGACGGTACCAACTTTACAGATATCACTGGTGAAAACGGAAATTCTTTTACATCGCCTACAATTACTAATACTACTTTTTACCGAGTCAAAATTGCCGAGGATGCGGTGAATTTATCTGGATCTGAATGTGCTAACTTCTCGGGTATTTTTGAGTATAGAGTAGTGGACGCACCAGCAGCAACAGCAGTTGACGATGATGTTAGCGTTTGTACTGGAGAACAAGGGACGTTAGAAGTTCGTGTTGCTAACGGTTTTGTTATTGATTGGTTTGATGCACCTACTGGTGGTAATGCGCTTGTGACGGCTAGCAACTCGATACAGGTAACTCAATCAGGAACTTACTATGCAGAAACACGTGATACCGACTCTGGTTGCACTAGTGCTGATCGAGTCGCAATAGAGTTTACAGTAAGTGATCCACCGTTATTAAATGGTCAGGATTTTGTAATCTGCCCAAATGAAAATGTATTGTTGGATCCACAAGCGAGTGATACGTTTAGCTATGAATGGAGTACAGGCGAGATGACACCAACAATTGAGGTAAACACCGCTGGAACCTATACGTGTGTTGTCACCAACACAGATGGATGTAGTGCGACTACCTCATTTAATGTGAGCACCATCGATGCACCATTAATCATAGAGTTACAAGAAAATGCAGATGTTCTTACGGTGATAACCAACGATGGCAATTTTCAATACCGAATCAATGGTGGTGATTATCAATTGAGCAATAGACTTGACATAAACGGGATCTTACAGGCTGTGGTTGAAGTCACTGACCTGGAGAATTGCACCACGGTTACTGAAACATTCAATCGGCTGGGAATCACACAATTTTTCACACCTAATGGCGATGGGTTCAACGATGTTTGGGAAGTTGGTAATCTAGCGGCCTTTCCTGGCGCACGAGTGGAATTGTATGATCGTTACGGTAAGCTATTAAAGGTAATGGATGAAGCAGATCCCAACTGGAATGGAATCTTCAACAATGAACCTTTACCTAGTAGCGATTATTGGTACCGGGTTACTTATGAGGACGTAGAAATAAAAGGGCATTTCTCTTTGAAACGTTAACTACTAATTGTTTAATTGCTTTTGAATTAGTTCGCTTTCGCGAAAGCGTAACAAAACAAGAACCTTAAGCACATCATCATATTAGGAAAGTAGGTTTGCTCAAAGGACTTCAAATAAAAAATCCAGACAGTTCGAACCGTCTGGATTTCTTGCAACTTATAGAGTAGTCTAATTAAGTATCTTGAACTCGCTTCTTCTATTTTTGCGGTATTCTTCTTCCGTACAAAGACCTTCATTTACACATTTGTTAAGCGGTTGCATTTCACCGTAACCAATGCTTCTCAAGCGGTTTCTGTCAATACCTTTACTTACAATGTACTCTAGTGTAGCGGCAGCACGTCTGTTGGATAAGTCCAGATTGTAGTCCGCTGGACCACGCACGTCTGTATGCGATGAAATCTCGATTTCCATTTCAGGATATTTGTTCATAATCATCACTAGATTATCTAGGGTAGAAGCAGCCTGTGGCTTGATGGTGGACTGGTCAAAATCAAAGAATATCTGATCCAATTCTACCTGAACATCACCTTTACGATCTGGCTTGATCATTTCTTCAGCATCGTCATAGGACAATAAAGAAAGCTTTATATCATGGCTGATTTTACCATTTTGATCTGTTGAAAAATTAATATTCTGCGGTATGTACAATTTGCGTGTTCCTCTTACGGTGTACCTTCTGTTAGGTCTGATCTTGAAAAAGTAAGTTGCATCATCTCCAACTATGGCATCGTCAATCACGGTACCACTTTCATCTAGTAATGAAACCAATGATTCTGGTAGGAGCTTATTGGTGATACTATCTTTAACAACGCCGCCAACAGCATATTTGTCCAGCATATTTTCCTCACGGTAGGATGCATATAAAACATCGATACCACTACGATTTGATGAGAAATATGCCTTGTCATTTTGTTCATCAACGATGTAGGCAAAATCATCTCTAGAACTATTGATGGATTGTCCCAAATTAATTGGTTCTTCAAAAGCTCCGTTCACCATATCAGTTCTATGGATATCAAGGCCACCTAATCCAGGCATTCCATTAGTAGCATAATACAGAGTATTTGTATCACTGATATAAGGGAATTGATCCAAATGCTGCGTATTGATTACATCACCTAAATTTTCTGGCTCACCATAAGAGCCGTCTGGATTTATGGACACTTTATAAATATCAAACTCACCGTAACCACCAGGCTTGTTGCTTGAGAAGTATAGCGTCGAACCATCCCTACTCAAAGACGGATGTTGATTGCTATAGGTTTCATCATTGAACGGTAGCGACTGGATGTTACTCCACTGGCCATCGACCAAGTCGGCTCGATAGAGATGCATATTGGATATTGGCACTCCATCTACTTTAACGCGTTGCTCATTATTTCTATTGAAATACATGACGGTTCCAGTTTCATTAAAAACAGCGTTGCTCTCATGCAGGTCTGTATTAATCTGATTGAAAGGTTCAATGGATTTAAGCGAGCCGTCTTGATCCAGCTTGGCTTGATATAAATCCAAATACGGCAAGCCATTCCAGGCGTAAATAGGCCTATTTGTATTTCTCGACGAAGCAAAAACAACTTTGTCTGCATTCATAAATGTCATTCCAAAATCGCTACTGGATCCACTGTTAGACATTGGTCTCACGCTGAAAACGTGCGGTGTGGTCAATTCAAGTTCCTTCAAAAACTTTTTGGTATTCCACGATTGACCTTGATAATAGAGCATGTAGTTATCTGCTTTATCATAGTCTTCTATAGCCATAAGTGATTGTGCATATCTATAAATGCGATCAAAATCTTCAATAGCATCACCATTATCCTCAATTTTGGAATAGGTAAAAGCGGCTTTGGCCATATCACCTGTGTAGTAATAACTATCTCCAAGTTTCTTCAGAACTTCTGTTGTTGGCTTTTGATTCTCGTAATTTTTTACGGCCTCATAATAAGCTTGTTTTTGAAAAAGCCTATTGGTTTGCTTTAAGCTCAAATCTTGTGCTTGCCCGACAATAGAACAGCCTAGCACGGTAAGTATTAAGTATATATTTAATCTCATAATGATGGTATCTTATTAAAAGAATCTAGGAGAACGGTCAAACCCACGATCCCATGCTTTAGATTTTATATTGAACAGAATCATAACTTCATGGGAGCCAGTATTGTAATTCCCAAGGTTACTCAAGGTATAATCATAGGCGTAACCCACACGTAGGTTAGGAGCTATTCTATAATTAACCAATCCAGAAACAGCGTCGCCTACACGATAAGCCAGTCCAGCTTCAAACTTGTCATTAAATAGCACATTTGCAGTCACATCCAGTGTTAGCGGCGCACCTTGCACACCTCTAAGTAAGAAGGCAGGCTTTAGTTTGATAGCATCATTTACATCTAAAACATATCCACTGGTCAAGAACAGGTGAACATTCTCCACACCGGTAGTTTGCACACCGTTTTCATTCTCAAGGTGCTGTGTCGTCAGGAGATTTGGTGCAGAAAGGCCTGCATAAAATCTATCTGTGTAATAGAATGCACCAGCACCAAGATTTGGGAAGGTCTGGTTGATGTTGTCCCTGAAGGCAGCATCAGTATCGTTACCACCAGATTGCAACGTAAATCCATCAAAGTTGGCATCGAATAAGGTAACTCCAGCTTTTAAACCAAGCGACAACTTGCCTTGTTCTGAAACAGGAAGTATGTATGCAAAATCTGCATAGATGTTATTTTCAGTAACAACATTTCCTATGTCATCGTTTGTAAATGAAAGTCCCAATTCTATGCGCTCACTTACCGGATAATGGACAAATAGGGAAGCGGTACTAGGTGCTCCTTCAATACCAACCCATTGGGAACGGTATAAGGCACCTACATTTATTTCCTGCTGGTTGCCAGTAGCATAGGCGGGATTTATAATCTTTTGATTGTACATATACTGCGTGAACTGTGGATCCTGTTGCGCAGTAACATTCCATATCAACCCGAAGGCAAAAGCTAGGAATAGACAAGTCGTAGTTTTGTTTTTCATGTGTGTCATCTTTCTGGCTTCTATCTGCTTATGTATAAACGTCCTTGTCTTGGCTTTGTGGTACCGTCATTGAATCGTAGTATGTAGAAATACACACCTACTGGCAACTGGCCATCGCTTAATAGAACTTCTTGATTGGAGAAGCCATCAAATCTTGGCGTGCTGTCATCACCTTTATAGACAACGATTCCGTTTCTATTGAAAATTTCTATTTCAAAATTCGGGTAGAGGAAACCTAAGCCATCAACATCAAATGTGTCATTGACTCCGTCACCATTAGGCGAGAATCCATCAGGTACAACCACATCGTCGCAATCAGTTAGATCTGGTGTGACTGCGAGTCGAACACTACTTTCGCAATTGGTAGCAGAATCCACCAATACAGCGTAATACGTAGTATTTGCAGTCAATAAAGCAGAAAGCGATAGAGGCGAAGTGCTATTCTCTTCTGCATACCAGATTACATTGTTATTATTTGCATCATACTCATTAATGTTTTGAGTAAGTTCCAATAAGGTTGGACTGTCATTGAAACAGAATAAGTCTCCGTCAACCGCTAAGGTTGGAGTAGGAGCATCATTGACAATCACATCGACTGAAACTCGTTCATCAGATTCACATCCTGTAGCGCTCGTTTGAGTAGCGAAATAAGTCGTTCCATTTACAAGTGCAGTATCATCAGCAAGTGGCGTGGTCGAATCAACCGAATCGTACCAAGTAATGTCTGTTCCAGAAAGGGCAGCATCAAGATTCATAACTACTGGAGCTTCACTAGCACAAAATGTTAGACTAGGAGAGGTCACTGTAGGTGCAGCAGTATCTTCTATCATCACATCGATCTGTGAAACCGCGTTAGTATCACATGGTCCAGTTGCTGCAACCGTGTAGGTATAAACTCCAGCCGTATCTACACCAGGATCAAATATATTGGTGCCACTGGCTAGCAATGGTGACCATGTTCCATTCGTATCTGGAGTTCCACCTAATCTTGTGGTCAGGTCAAAAGCTTCATCAATAAAACAAACCATAATAGTTGCATCTGTTCCTGCATCAGGAGCAGTGGTAATGGTAACATCTACAGTTGCTGTTGACGTATTACAACCATTCATTACAGTATAGGTATAAGTTCCCGCTGGATCGACTAATGGATCAAGAACTCCAGTATTACTTGCAAGAGCTGGTGACCAGGTACCGCCAGCATCAGCTGATCCTAATAAGGTGAACAAGTCAATCGTTCCATTATCAGAGCATAAATCAATACTAGTACTGGTTCCAGCACTCACTTGATCTTGTATGGTAACTGTAGTAATGGTAGTGCTATCAGCACAAGGTGCGATGCCATCAATTCTATATTCAAAGTTGTAGGTTCCAGGAAGTACGGCACTACCATTAAAGGTAGATCCACTTAAGGCTCCTGTATTATCTGTATCGACCCAAGTTCCTCCAGCGTCTTGAGAGCCATCCAAAGCTGTAAACAAATCAATCATGCTCGCATCGCTACATTCTGTTATTGGTGACGCAAGTCCAGTATTTGGCGTTTCATTAATAGTAATCGTTACCGCAGTAGCTGTAGAAGATTCACAACCCGTAGTCGCATCTGTCTGTGTTGCATAATAATCAGCACCATCTACAAGAGCATCAGTCGATGCCAGTAGGTTGGTCAGTTCCATATCACTGTACCATTGGATATTGTTTCCAGTCGCGCTTAAATCTGCTACAGTCGCTTCATCACAAAATGCTTGTGATGCTGGCGCAGCTGGCGCTACAATATCATTGATGGTTATCGTGATGGTTTCTGAATCATCGACGCAGCTGCCAGTTCCTGTTACAGTATAGGTGAAATTGTATGCACCTTGTGCGAGCTGGCTTAGGTCAACGATATTGTTGGTCAAAGCTCCAGTGGCGTTATCATCATTCCATGCCCCACCAGCATCATTACCTGCAAGCTGATTGAACAAATCCAATTGCTGTCCTGCAGTGACGTCTTCCAAACAGATTTCAAAATCAGTTCCCACGCCAGCTTCTGGCGGATCTGTAACCGTAACTGTCACCGTTGACATCGCTGTACAACTTGCATCAGTTACCGTATAGGTAAAATTGTAAGAGCCAACTGCCAATTGGGTAAGATCTACAATGCTGCCGTTCAAAGCTCCTGTAGTATTATCGTCTGCCCATTCACCACCAGCATCTTCACCAGCCAACTGATTAAATAAATCAAAGGGTGAGAAAATAGCAGTATCGGTTTCACAAACTTCGAATGGAGTAGGAGTTCCAGCTTCTGGAAGTTCTGTAATGATAATGGTTACCGTAACTTCTTTATCGGTACAACCGCCTATAGGTGGTACGGTATAGGTAAAGTTAAAACTACCAGTTCCCAGTGTCGCTAGATCGATTGGATTGGCAACTGAAGTTCCAGTAGCGTCAGAACCTGCAAACCAGGATCCGTTAGTGTCTTGTGTGCCATCTAGTAATGAGAATAAATCATAAGGCGAGTTTGCAGCTGCTTCATCCTCACAAACCTCAAACGGAGTTCCCACATATTCACCAGACTCTGGAGCTGGTAAAATTGTAATTGTAATAGTTTCGCTATCGGTACACGATCCATTGTCGATGATGTATGTAAACGTATAAGGACTATCAGCTACTGTGAAACCACTAATGTCAACGGTGTTTGAAACCGTGTTGCCATCAGCATCTGTCCAGATGCCATTATTGTCATCTTGTGAGCCGTCCAATGCGTTAAATAAATTAAACGGAGAATTGTCTGCGGTTTCGTTTTCACAGAATTCAGCTGGTATTGCTGTTCCCGCATTGGGATCTTCTAGTATGTTGACTTGTACTGTAGTGTTTTCTTCTGGACATGGATTGGGATCCACGTTTTGGCTGTAGGTAAAGTTATAAGTTCCAGCCGCCAAAGCTGTAAAGTCAAAAGTAGAGGATACCACTGGATCAGAACTCGTTGTTCCCTGCGTCCAGATCCCGCCAGCATCTTCGTTATCGATCAACTGAAATAAATCATAAGCCGCCGAAGCATCAGAAACACAAAAGCTCAAAGGATTTAATGCGGATGGTATTCCAGAGGTCAGTATCTCGTTGATCACGATCACAACCGTAGCAGTTTGATCAGGACAAGGAGCTGTTCCTGGAACGGTATAAACGTAACTGTAAGCGCCTATGCCTAGACTGCTAATATTTGTAGTTCCTGTATTTCCATTGGTTATTGTAGTAGGACCAGTCCAGGTACCATTTGTATCAGGATTACCCACTAATAATGGAAAAAGATCAAAATCTGCTTGAGGTATGTCGTCCTCACAGTATTCTACCGTTGTTCCTTGACCAGGAACCGGCGGCTCTGCTATGGAAACAGTTACGGCAACAACCTCGCTTTCACAAAAGAAGTTGTCCGCTTGTACATAATAGGTCTCGCCATCTACTAATAAGGTAGAATCCATAAGTGCTGGCGGTATGGGATCATTGTTGTTGTCAACGGTCATGTACCAATTGAAGTTATCAGTAGTTCCTGGATTCAAATCTGCAACCGTTGGTGCCGTATCAGAACAAAATTCCTGAGTTGTAGGTGGAGTAGGACTTGCTGGAGAATCAAAGACCGCAATACTTCCAGATTCTATCTGGCTGGTACATCCCGCAGCATCGATAAAAACGATAAAATAATTTGCATTGTCCGGTAAGACTTCATTTGGTTGTCGCTGATCGGTCAACTGGAAATCAGAATAAACTTCTACAGATCCACCAGGTGGCGTGTTGGGTGCCAGTGCCTGATCAATATAGGATTGTATCGTTGGGTTCTCATTATCACAAAAGATCGCCTCGAGGCTTTGACCGCTGGGATCAACGGTAAAATCTACTACCAGTTCATCACGAGTACCGCAATTACCAGTAGTATCGCCAGCATAGTAAGTGCCTTGACGTACCAGTTGTGATGGAGCCAGTGCCTGGCCACCGGTGGGATTTCTATACCATCTAATGGGATTGGGTCCTGCGGTTGCAAATGCATTCAAATCTGCAAAGGTGAGTCCGGCACCATCACATATCACTTGTGGTGATACGGGAACCATTGGACATTGCGCCTGCATTTGCAGCATTGGTAGAAATAGGAGCAGGAACAGCAGCCATTTCGCTTGCAATGTGTTGTTTACGTAATTTTTCTTCATAAAATAAAAGCCTAAATAAGGTGGATGTGGATCAAGAAGGGTAAAAGAAGAGGTTTAAGTTAGTTGTTAGATGTGGCTAAATATATAAGAATAGCGGTAGCCTATCACTTTAATCTGATAAATTAGGTATTTATCGTTAGGATTAATCGACGAACGGTACATTCTGTTAAAAAATTAAGTTTTGTCAATCTAGCTAGCTGGAATAATTGTTGGAATGATAGAAGAGTAGTTACGCTTTCGCGAAAGCGGACTCAACATCATCATCATTGCATATAAGGACATTCTTGTGAGTGACACGGTTCGTGCAATCAAGTTGTGAATAATGCAGAACAGCAGCCGAAACCATTATAATAAAGTGCTAACTGGTTTTTTAGTAGGATTTTACCAAATCGCATGGCATAGTTTTGGTAATTTGATATGAAAATAAATGACTATGAAAATGCTTTCCAATATATATACTAGATGTGCCGTGGCTGTTGTCGTGCTGGTAATGATAACAGCGTGTGGCGTGAAGAAATCTGGTACGCCGGCAGAGTTTGCTAATCTTTCCAATTTAATGAATAATGGTGAAACGATTAGAATTGAGATGAATGCGGCATATCCACTTAATACGTTTGCCTCACAGCAAGTCATTAATCAGATCATGCGCAATACGGGCGATACTGCAAACCGCATAGATCTAACTGGTGATGGTGCGTTCCTAGAATTTAGTGCCGATACGGTGAGCGCTGATTTACCGTTTTTTGGAGAGCGTCGTCAAGGTGGTGGTTATAACAACACTCAAGACAGCGGAATTTTCTTTGAGCAAGCTCCAGAAGATTACCAATTTGCAGCCAATGAATCTGACTTGCAATACGACGTAGATTTTGAAGCCAACAATAAAACGGAAAACTTTGATGTCAATGTGGTGGTTTTCGCAAACGGTAGCGCAACGGTTTATGTAAGAAGCAGCGCTAGAACAGTCATACGTTACGACGGCAGAGTGGTATCAACTTCTGACACCGAGTAATCATTAAAGGGAACTATTGTTGTGGTATCCTAAATATTCTATTTGACATAATATACATTATGGTTCAATATAAGTTTAAATGTAATTGATAGTTAAACAACATTAAGATCATCTCAGACACAATATTGAAAAAAGTACCAAGGATCAAAGCATCTTAAAACATTCAATCCTCACAAACGGCATAAAACAAACTCCCAGAAACAACTATGATATGATCAGATGAAATATATTCTGGATGGATTCTAACAAAGCTTTTTAAATCATCATCGGTTGGGTTTTCATGATAAGGGAAAAACTGATCTTGTGCATTTAAAGTTTCTGGGAATAATTCATTGTTGAATATCTTATCAAAGTATGCAAGATCCTCAGAATTGATATCGGCATATTCAGAGCGTTTTTTAAGGGAGCTTTGACCTGACATGGTCAATGTGTTATTTTCAAATGTTGCCGTAAAAGAGCCGCCTTGAGAATAATCTGATGATAAACCTACCAGTATAAAATCGTTGTACTTTCCAAGACTGTTAAAACGATAGACATCTGCAGGTGGCGCTTGAATCTCGCCTTCATAATATTCTCTTTCATCTTTGAAATAAACATCAATCTGGTTCAAAGCTTCGGGCTGTTTGTAAATGTATGGATAGGTAAAACAATTGGCCTTTTCATTAAATAACGGGATAAATGGCTCATCATCATAAGCGTTGAATCGTAACGCAACTTCATTAAAATCGTTCATACTCACTCTCACACCTACCGAATCATTTACAGTAGAATTTTTTTTAGCATACAACACGGCTCGAGGTTCTTTATGGAATGTAAACTGAATTATGGATCCATTCTGTTCCCAAGTTCCTTTTTGAATTCCACCAAAATAAGCGATTGCAAAGTGATGGTCTGCCGAAATTATGATACTTGAACCGCCTTGAGGATCATTGCTTGGTATATGATAGCTTCCAGAAATATCGGCTGATGATTCTTGGGCATGACCAAAACTAGCCATGCAAAACATCACGAATAAGAAAGTGTATTTCATAAGTAGCTTTTCAAAATTAAATGAAAGGTAACTCAAAGATCTATAGCGATTATTTTCTAAGACCACTACTCTACTTTTTTCAAATCAGTGATTCTATGGGATTTAAAGCCATTGCTTTTATTAGATTGATAATTGCTCGCTCTCATGAAATATCGCCCTTATTTCAACAAACCAATACTTAACATTTTTTAAGCTTTTCAGATCTCCTTTTGAAAAGCTTATGGCTTAGTTTTGCCGCCGCAAATTAATTATCAAGAATCTCAAAAGGGAGATAGCAACCTGCAATAACAAGCAAGGTGCTGAATAGATAAGCCAAGTTTTTGGAAAAAATGTTAACTCATACTTCTATTGCTAGGTTGCTGTTTCCCTTATCTGAATATAAGATATGGATCAAAAAACTATAGTTACCCCTAAATTTTCAGCGCTTATACCGCTTTTCGTTTTCGTTTTCACTTTTCTAGGCGTTGGAATATATCAAAACGATTTTTACGCACTACCGGCACCAATTGCTGTAATTGCCGGTATCATCGTGGCGTTCCTGATGTTCCGCCAGACGATTGAATCAAAAATTCAAACCTTATTAAGGGGTTGTGGCGATGATAAAATTTTGACTATGTGTCTTATTTATCTATTGGCTGGTGCGTTCGCAGCTATCACTAATGCTACTGGCAGCGTGGATGCCATCGTCAATATAGGACTCGATTTTATCGCCGTTCAATATATCTATGTCGGCATATTTGTAATTGCTGCATTCCTATCGGTTTCTACCGGAACATCTGTTGGTGCTATTGTAGCGCTAGCACCTATCGTGGTTGGCTTTGCAGATAAGAGCAGCGCAGACCTTGCAATTCTTTGTGGCGCTTTGCTAGGTGGCAGTATGTTTGGAGATAACCTTTCTGTGATTTCAGACACTACGATTGCTGCCACGCAATCATTGGGTTGTAAGATGAGTGACAAGTTTAAAGAGAACATTAAAATAGCGCTTCCTGCCGCGTTGGTAACGATTGCCATTTTAGTCGTTCAAGGTTTGGATCTGGAGTCTGCAACTGCAGAAGCCATCGTTTACGAATATTCGATACTTAAGATTCTTCCCTATATTTTGGTGATCGCACTATCGGTGCTTGGAGTCAATGTATTTATCACACTGCTTTTAGGCTTTATTAGTGCAGCTATTCTAGGCATTGCTTATGGTGATTTTACCATACTTGAATCTACCAAAATCGCTTATGAAGGCTTTACAGGAATGACCGAGATCTTTTTACTCTCGTTGCTCACTGGTGGTCTAGCTGCCTTAGTAGCTGCAAATGGCGGAATCGAATTTATTCTGATCAAAATCAAAAAGCTCATTTCCAGTCAAAAATCGGCGCAATTGGGAATTGCATCTCTTGTGAGCACTGTCAATCTAGCCATTGCAAATAATACGGTATCTATTATTATCACAGGTCCTATTGCCAAAACTATAAATGATGAGTACCATTTGGATAACAAGAAAACAGCTTCTATTCTGGATATTTTTGCTTGTATTTTTCAAGGATTACTTCCTTACGGTGCTCAGGTGTTGATGATTTTAAGTTTGTCTAATGAGAAGATCAACTACCTTGATTTGGTCTCCAACACTTGGTATTTACTGTTACTATTTATCACTACCATTTTGTTCATTGTTTTCAATACACCTAAAACGGCGGCAGCTATTTAAATCAGGACGCCTAGCGATTCGGTAACTTTGTTGATTCACTATTTATAAGCGAGGTCCAATTAATGACGCCGCTGTGTTACTTAGATTAAAATTTATGATCCCCAAACTTCATTACGTATCAAACGCCAAAACCCCTCAAGAGCATCTGGAAAATATCCAAAAAGCCTGTAGTGCTGGGATTGAACTGGTACAGTTAGACATGCGTCATATCAAAAAAGCAGCTCTGGCAACCTTGGCCGCAGATGTGCTGGAGATCACCTCACATTTTCAAACGAGGCTTATTATCAATAGCCATTATCAACTTGCCAAAACCATCAAAGCAGATGGCGTCTTTCTAGATAAAACAGATGCTGCTCCTACTCTAGTGAGAAAACAATTATTCCCATGGCAGACTATTGGAGCTGGCGCACACACGCTGCAAGATTGCGAGCAACTGATTGCAAACGAAGTGGATTACATTGTTTTAGGCCCTTTTAAAACTTCTGATACTTCACTAAATAAAGCTTTGGGACTTAATGGCTATACCGCTATTGCGGAAGCGTTACAAACCGAAACACCTTTGATAGGTTCTGGCAGCATTACTACCAACGATGTAAAAAACATTATCTCAACTGGTATTTCTGGACTTGCCCTTTCACAAGAACTCACTGCCGATTTCAATTTGATCAAGACCTACCACCAATTGTTGAATGCCTCTTCTACTCAGGAGATGAGACATAGTTTTTAGAAATTGTAAATTATTTTATTGTACTCATCATGATTTATGGTTTAGTCGACAAATCTCTGATCACAGTTGTAGAAACAAAAAACCGATGATGAAATAGTCATAGCCTATTTTGAAATGGTAATAATAAGGTGAGAAGATAAAGAGAATTGAGTCGGGAAATCAAATTTTTAAAAGATTGCTAATATTCAATACTTAAGCAACACCTAAAGTAAAAATTAAAACATGACTTCCAGAAAACTCAAGTTTTTTGGAAGTCATGTTTTACAGTATTCTCTATTAAATAATCGAATTTTTTAATCCACAGTACTCATAAAATCAAGTATCAGTTTCATTCTCTATTTCTAGCAAAGCAACAGGTCCATTATAAGTAAATCCTTTTTTAAATTTTACACGCATATTAAAACGTAAGTGTAAATGTTTTTTATCTCTAGCAAAATATATTCTTTCGCCGTTAAAATCCTGCTTTATAAAACCAAAATAATTCTCTAGTTTAATTATAGTCCCCTCAAATATTACATCTTCTAATCCTTCGGTGACAATACCGCTTATTTGCTTTTTAATTCTATTATCAATCGGTGCTAATCTCAAAAAATCAAAGTATTCTGAATTTTCACTATCCTTCAATAAATATAAAGTTCTAGCATACCAGAACTGAGCAACATACATTTTATCATGTTTAGTAAATGATTTACGCAAATAGTGTTTATGTTCCACATAATTTTCAGGATCTAACTTCATTATTAGTTTGGCATATTGAAAATTTAAATCTTTATTGTTCACATTAAGATCTAACGACTCTTTAATAACCACAATTGCAGAGTTTAAATCATTTTCATTATCGATGTGATACTTAGCTAAACGTTTGGCTAAATAAGGACTTCTTTTATTCTTTTCAAATGCGGTGGTCAGAGATGCTAATGCCTTTGGTATATTTTCAACTAAATTATTGAAACTTGCTTCCGCATCAAATAAGAAACTTTCATTTGGATATAAAGAAGTGGATTTAGTTAAGATTTTTTCGAACTCCTTTATTTTGTCATCTATTAACAATGAGTTGTCATCCTCTTCTTCTAATAGCTTTTTAAGTTCGTAAATATTGATTTTTAGTAATGTGTGATATCCATGTGATATATTTTTATTTCTTCTATTACTTATAATTTCTTTACATATCTCACGAGCCATTGCAAGATTATTTTTAATGATTAGTTTTTGAGAAGATTTTTCTGCTTTTCTTAATAGAAATTCTGCTTTTGAATGGGCAATAAATCCGTTTTTAGGCTCAATTTCATGGGCTTTTTTCAGTAAGGATTCTGCCTTATCTAGATTACCTGAATGCGCATTCATTTCAAAAATGGATTCTTGTTGTAGCAATGGTGCTTGCTCTCCCACATTGTTGTATGCTACAGAATAGATATCTCTAATTTTTTCAGGATCCTTAAAGGAGTCCATTAGTTTTTTTGCATTGGTTAGAGCTATGAAAACCTGACGATCACTTTCATAATCTACATCAAGCTTAGATATTATTTTTAGATAAGTTTCATATCGTGATTCTTGATCAACAAGAACTTGTTCAAAAACTAATTCAGCGATGTGCTGATGTCTTGTGGTGAATACATAGTCGTTTATGACATAATTTCGGTGATTATAGACAACAGATTCCAGCGGATCAAATAATTTTTCTTTAAAATAAGAAAAACTAATTTCATGTAAGCGTGATATTATTCCTGCTCTAGCATAAGCACCAATTCTATGAAAAACACATATAGACAAGTACAATAGTTTTGCTTCTTCACTTGGTATTGACTTATATTCATTCATTACGATGTCAGCAAAAGGCTTTCCGGCAGTAGCTTCGTAAAGTGCTACTAATAACTCACGACCGGATCTATGCGATAAAGCCTCTCTTTGTTCATCAATCGGTTTGCCTGATAAATACCCTAATGATTTATGTTTTTGTAAAAGTTTTAAGAGACCATCGATCTCAGAGTCATTTAGGTATTCTAGTTCATATTCCCTAACAACGAACGGGTATAAACGATCTCCTTCAACATTCCAAACATTAGTCCTTTCAGAACAAATCAGAGTTAGCTTTATTTCGTCTTTTTTAGATTTTTTCAAGATATATTCAATCTCATCTACTCTATCAGCGATGCCATCTACAAAAAGAAAAATTCGTTCTTTTGATAGTTGATATAATTCAGAAATTCGATTATACTCAAGAGAGATATCTGACTTATAAAAAATACAAAGCTTGTCATAAGCAATTGCCGCTTCCCAAGCCAATCTATGCATCAATATAGTCTTGCCAGATCCTGCATTACCTTTAAGTAAGAAAAATTCTTCATTAGTAAATCTATCTTCTTCCTCCACTAAGAATATTTCTAATAATATTGAATCGGTGAGTTTTCTTTCGACATCAAAATTTTTGATGATCGGATCCCAGTTTTCAAAGTATCCCTTGTAAAAAACTTTTGGATCAGTATCTTTTGCTGCTAAGTTTTTATGCACATACTCAGAGTCACGTTCTAAAAACTCAATAAGTCGGTCGGACGGTTCTTGAGCATCAGATTGAAATTTTCTCGTGATTGGATGACCAAAATCTTCCTTTACTAATGTGCTTAATAGGCGTTCATTTTCAGTGATATTATCATCTAGATTCTTGATAAATTCTGCAAAAGAGCATTTGATCGATGAGATTTTTTTTGAATCCCAAAATCTTGCCTCCGCATCGGTTATATGGGGACCGATCATATATGATCTCGGTCTTGCCATACCGAGATTGTTCAATTCTTTTAAAGTGTATCTGATATCATGATCTGCAAAACTGAATCCGACAAACAAAATTGGATATTCGTAGGATGCCTCCTTTAATCTATCGAATAGTCTATCCCTATTTTTTCTATGGTCAATGTACTGATCCGCAGTCAGAATTAAAGGTAATTCAATATCGTTTAGGTCAGTAATCGAACCGTGAAGTTTACTATACATTACTGAATTGGTGATGCTCATTTTATCTTGAACTTTTTCTCCGTTCTTAATAAATGTAGCCAACACTTGTTGCCGTGAAGGCACTTTATCATAGGCACTTTCAATAATTAGGTCATAATTAGTCGTGAAAATTGAATGCCAATTATAAAGAGGTAATCTTAAATGATGCTTTCCAGGAGTGAATTTTTTGAAAATGTCTGCAATAAATTTTTGAACTGTTCCTAGATCTGTTTCGCTTATAGCTAACTCTGAAACATATTGTAAATCACTCCCTAAATATTCTTTTCCTAAAAATTTTAACGCGATTAAATCAGATAATTGTTGACCACTAGGTGGATTTTCTCCATCAGGATGCTTTGCATCGAAGGAAGCTCCAGCTCCTAAAAAGAGTACACATTTTCCTTCCTTAATTTGGTCTAATAAAGCTTTTGGTATGGTAGTATTCGTCATTTAATTCTGACTATTATTTAATTATTGTTGAAATGAAACAAGATAGAGTAAATTAATAATTATAGCTTCAATGAGTTGACGGTAATCATTAATTGTCTTGATAAAAAATATATCCCATTAACATCTTATAGCACTCAAACCTAAGAAATAAACAAAGCTTCACCATCCACCACAACATTTGCAGAAAAAACAAAAAACCCATTAATCCGAGTAAATAATATCAAATCAGCTTCAAATGGATCATCGTGATAAAGAAACTACTTTTGACTAATTAATGGAAATGTTTAATCACCAGGCTCATGCTTATGAGGTTTAAGATCAGGATGTTTTGGCTTATTTGGTGCATTTACTCGTCTTCTCCTGTCTGGGGTTACATCTGGTTTCTTAGGTTTTGGACCTAGTTTAATAGCTTCTACTTTCATAATTGTGGTTTTTAAAGTCTTTATAATATGTATCGACACCTGTATTTTAAAATTATTATAACGCAAAGAACTTCCGTTATGGTTTCCCATAATATGAAGTAAACAGCCATCATCAAAATCTAAATTTCCGACTCTTTAAAGTACCGCATAAAACTCTTCTATACTCCCTTTCGCGAAAGCGAAAAAAACCATCCATCTTCTAATCCTTTCAGCTTAAAGTAACTACGAATTACCGTTAGCCATTGTGAATATCTAGCTACAAATTCACAAGCCTAAGCTTGTCCACCACTCTATATTTGCCGTCCTAAAAAATAATAGATGAGCGCAATCTGGTACGAGTGTAAAGTAAAATATAAAAAATTTGATGAGGCCACGGCGAGTCATAAAATGAAAACAGAGCCTTTTCTGGTAGATGCGATATCTTATACAGAAGCCGAAAGCAGAATTACAGAGGAAATGGCGGCTTATTTAAGCGATAGCGAAGAGATCAAAATTACTAACATCAAAATCGCTAATTATGCCGAGATCCATCCTTTTGAAAACTCAGACCGCTGGTTTAAATCAAAGATTTCGCTTATCGCTGTGGATGAGGAAAGTGGCAAGAAACGCAAGACCAATATCTATTTTCTGGTACAAGCAAACGATGTGAAAGAAGCTTATGAAAATACAGTAAGTGCTATGGCAGACACGATGGGTGAATATTCCATCCCATCTATTGCAGAGTCACCCATAATGGATGTTTTCCCATACTTTACTGGTGAAGAAGAAGATGTAGAACGTTTAAAAAACTTTACAGCCCTTAGGGATTCTAAACGAGTTTCTAATGAAACCGATGAAGTTCTAGAAATGGAAGATTCTCTTGCGGCGGTAGATTGATTACTGATCACAAATTAATAGGATTTGTCCTCAACTTAACACCCCAAGTAGATTTCACTCCTTCTGGATTATAATGATCGTTGTTGATTATTAAACCTACAGGAATCGGCTTCTTGTAAAGTATTATAGTTTGGAAGGGGTGTGTACAATCTTCTGTTAGATTATGCCTGCCTTACTTCAAGAGATGTGATAAATTTTTGGATGCCAGTATCCTAGGAATCATCACATCGCGAGAAATGAATGCCAGTTTCAAATTAACTAACGAGTGACAACTACCCCATGTTTCCTTAGTTCAAGAATTGCGGTAGTCCTTCTAATTTATCAGTTAATAGTTCTTTAAAGCAACTATATTAAAGTTGCATTCTTTCGCAAAAGCGAGCAAACAATTTATTGTTTCAATTCACCTATGGAATTTACGGTAAAATAAATTGGTGCGCGTTCTATTCTAGTCTTTCTAGTTGTAGGTTGGATTTTGAACATAGCATTCAGGAGTAATAAAGGCCCAAGTTTTTGTATTAACGGCCTTAATGGTAGCTGAATTATAGATGAGAATATTTTGTCTAATTCCAGAGTCATTATTTAACTCTGATAAATCATGAATATTATCTGTATCAAATTCCTTGATAAATACTTTAGGTATCGTAGAGCCTAAGTCAAATTCATACATCATCGAGTCAGCTTCTGTAGCTTTCACAACAATTTGAAGATTTTTATTATCATTGACAAAATTATTTGTGTTTACAGGACCGTCAAAAGCAAGAACAAATGGTTTATTTAAAAAGTTGGTCGCTACTGGAAGCTCAACGGTAATGAATGTCGTTACATTATTATACACTGTTGATGCATTAGTCCTTAAAACAATAATACCACCATCTGGCAAGCTATTTAAAGCTGTTGCAATCTGGTTACTTTGAACATTTACTACATTTCTATTACTGCCATCTGGAATATTTACATTTATGGAAGCAATCTGATTAGGTACCTCACAATCTGTAAAATATTCTCCTGCTTTCCCTAAAGAAATCCATTCGGCACCACTCAAAGGGCCTTTACTAACAAGCACTTGACCTAGGGTCCCTTTGCTCCCTTGTGTTGTTGAATCACCTCCTAATCTTATTCCTCCATCGATTTGTATAGAACCGCCGTCAGCTTCTGTTTTGGATATATGCAGGTCACTTTTAGGATTAATTGTACCTACACCTACTTGGGCAAAAGTGAGGTAACATGAAGCTAGCGAAAGGAAAAAAACTATATTAATTTTCATTTGTATTTATTGCTGTTGTCTGCAAGGTAACATCGCAATAATGAATAAAAAAAAAATTAGTCACAACTTCACAGTAAATCACGTTTTTACGCCTTTTAAATACCTTTAAACGGAATTTTAAAACTTCAATGGGGTAAACGGGTGATATTAGATATATTATTTTAAACTAAACACCATACAATGTTGCCAGGGCAAGTTGTCGATGTTTTCAACGAGACTGAACCCAGCAGCTTCCATTTCCTTAACAGATTGAGCTTCGGTCATTTTGTGAATGGTTTTGATGGGAATGGCAGGATCCTCGCCACGGTATTCAATCAAATAGACTTTTCCATCGGGTTTTAAAGACTTCTTGATCGACAACATCATCTCTAATGGATAATTAAACTCGTGATACACATCAACCATCAAGACTTTATCAATGGTGTCTTCTGGCAAGTTCACGCTTTGCTCGCTGCCTTTTATCAGTTCCACATTTGTGGTTTTTCTTAGCTCTTTTTGTCTTTTCATTTCTGCCAGCATTTCTTCTTGAATGTCCACCGCATAGACTTTTCCCTTACTGGCTTTAGGCGCCATTTTGAACACGTGGTAGCCAGATCCTGCGCCTATGTCGGCAATCACGTCGTCGCTCTCGATTTCCATGTTTTCCAACAAAGTACTCACGTTTTCTTCCTGCTCACGTTCAGGTCGGTTCAACCATTCCATGCCTTGAAATCCCATGACGTGGGCGATCTCGCGTCCTAGGTACCACTTCCCTATTCCATTGTAATCACCTGATTTATAGGTGTACACTTCGTTGTTTTCAACACTTTCTGCTTCTTTTTTCTGGCTGTTGCAGCTTTGTAGCGGCGCCATGAAAATGAAGAATAAAGCAAGGATTGTAAACGTTCTCGCTTTCGCGAAAGCGATATAACTTTCAACTTTTCTACTCTTTTCTAACTTCATATCAAAAATTCAATTTCTATTAAGCGGCCTTGCGCAATACTTCCAACGGCGAACTGCTCAATACGCTGCGTATGTTGCTTAATCCTATAGCCAATACCAAAATTGATATCACTGGCAGAAACACTATAAATGGTACCGCAGACGGAATAAACGGTTCTTTGAATACCAACAATGCGAGCAGTAAACTGCTGACTAATGCCAATAGAATTCCTACCAGACTTCCTAAAATTCCCAGAAACAGGTATTCCAGTGCCGTGATTTTGAGAATTTGCTTGTTTTTTGCGCCTAAGGTGCGCAGCAACACACTTTCCTTGATGCGCTGGTATTTACTGGTGCGCACAGATCCTATTAAAACGATGATTCCCGTCAGGATGCTGAAGAATGCCATGAAGTTGATGACCCACGATACTTTGTCCAGAATGTCCTCTACCACCGTAAATACTTGTCTAAGATCAATGATTGAAATATTAGGGAATTTCCTGACCAGTTCCCGTTGCAATCCTGCAGATTCCTCTTCAGTTGGTGCATAGCTGGTCAACACATTGAATTGTGGTGCATCTTCCAACACACCGCTTGGGAAAACAATTGAGAAATTGATCTGGAGATTAGCCCAATCCACTTTTCTTATACTTCCCACAACAGTTTCCATCAGCACGCCTTGTACGTTGAGTGTGACTGGATCACCTACGGTAATCGCAGCATCTGCCGCTAAATTGTCAGATATCGAAATGTTGATACGCTCACCAGGATTTTGTTGCGGCATCCATTGTCCAGCAATAATTTCTTCTGACGGTATCAAGCTGTCACGATAGGTCGTTCTAAACTCATGGTTGAGAATCCAACCACGTATTTGTCTTGTCGTGTCCACACGCAACTCACTGACTAATTTATCCTTAATCTTATGCATGCGCATCGTCACTAGTGGTATGTTATCCAGCACTGGCAACTCGTTCTGATCAAACGTGGCTACCACATCATCCAGTTGATCTGGTTGTACGTCAAGCGCAATAATGTTTGCTCTTTGAGAGGTTTGCCCTATGTCGGTTTTACCTAGAAGAATGTCTTTAGTAAAATACAACGTGCTGACCAAGAATGTTCCTAAACCTATGGCAACTAATAAAACCAGGGTTTGGTTGTTGGGACGGAACAGATTAAGCAGACTTTGTCTGGTGGTAAATCCAGCGCCTTTGGGGAAATAGGTTTTTACCAATCGCATGGCTCCTATTGCGATTCCCGCCAAAATCGCAAACGTCACCAACACACCGCCGACAAAGGCTAGTGCAAATAACCAGTCTTTCAATAACCAAAACGAGAATAAATATAGCGACAGGACAATTAATCCTGCTACTGCGATGCGCGCCGTATTGGATTGCTGTGAGGATTTATCGGTTACTCGCAATACTTCCAACGGCGATACAAACCAAGTGCGCATTAATGGTAACAAGGCAAACAATACCGACATAAAAAGTCCCAACGAAACACCCATAATCAAGGGTTGCGCGGTTATGCTAATCTCGAGTTCAAAAGGCAGAAATTCACTCAAGATAAACGGGAAAGCGTATTGTAATCCAACTCCTATCGCCGTACCTATCAAACCACCCAAAATCCCTATTCCAGCAATCTGAATGAGATATATTAAGAAACTCTGCTTTCTAGATGCGCCCATGCATTTTAATACTGCAACAGCGCTCAATTTTTCTTTAATATAAATATTGACTGAACTCGCAATACCAACACATCCCAATAACAGCGCGATAAAGGCTGCCAGATTGAGATAGGAACCGACATTCTCATAACGCCTGCCCAACCTTCTACTGGTACTGGTATGTGTGTCAAGATCTGCATCTTCTATGTCGAGTTTAGGCTCGATGATATTTTCCAATGTATTCAAATCAGCATCCGGCTGATTGAAAAAGAATTGATATTCCTTACGGCTACCAAATTGTAGCAATTCTGTCGCTTCAATATATTCGAACGGAATCACCACTGGTGGCGCCACAGATGTAGAAATTCCTTCACTTCCTGGAATTGATTTTAATGAACCTGCAATAGGCAAGGTCAATTCTCCAATCTTGATGGAATCGCCTGGCTTGATATTATACTGCAGCATGAGTGTGGCATCTACTAACGCTCCGCCGCTGGTTTGGTAAACATCGCCTGCAGTTGACGGGATCGTTTCTATCGTACCGTAGAAGGGAAACTTTCCTTCAATACCGCGAACGTCGACTAATTTTGTGCCGCCGTTTTTTGGGAAGGCAATCATGGAAACGAAAGTGACTTCCTTAGCGTCTGGTTGTAACGAGTCGATAATCGTTTGCGCTCGCTCGTTGGGAATATCATCGCTATCGATAATGAAATCTGCTCCCATGAGGGATTTGGATTGGCGCTGGATGTTATCCGTTAGGTTTTGCGAGAACAGCTGGATGGAAACCACCGCTGCGATACCCAGAATAATGGACGCCATGAACAAGAAAAGCCTTGCTTTACTAGCTTTAGCATCACGCCATGCCATTTTAAATAGCCAACCTAATCTCAAGGTTGATGTAAGTTTAGAAGTACTCAAATTACTGCAGTAGGTTCGTTGGTTAATATTTGGCCACCTTTCAGTCTCAAGATTTGTTGGGTTCTTGCGGCAAGATCCAGATCGTGCGAAATAATCACGAGCGTAGTACCAGCATCTTTATTCAAATCAAAAAGCAGTTTGATTACTTTCTCTCCAGTTTCTTCATCCAGATTACCTGTAGGTTCATCTGCAAACAAGATGGATGGCCTATTTGAAAAGGCTCGTGCGAGTGCCACACGCTGTTGCTCGCCACCAGATAATTGTGATGGGTAATGATCCAATCGATCTCCCAAACCTACTTTTTGCAAAAGTTCGCTAGCTCTAGAACTCGCTTTCTTGTCACCTTGCAATTCCAAAGGAACGCTCACATTTTCTAATGCGGTAAGTGTTGGCAGCAATTGAAAATTCTGAAAAATGAAGCCAACTTCTTTATTGCGTAATTGCGCGCGCTCGTCCTGGTTCAATTCATTAAGATTATGGCCACAAAGTTCTACCGTTCCCGCGTTAGGTTGGTCAAGTCCTGCACATAATCCCAATAACGTAGTCTTACCACTACCCGACGGACCGACGATGGAAAAAGTCTGACCTTTTTCTACCTCAAAGGAAACATCTTTTAATACCGTCAATTGCTTGGAACCACTAGTATATGTTTTCTCTAGGTTATTTATTTTTAAAATGATACTCATATTATAATTTGAATTTCAGAGCAAAGGTTTTATGTTTCAGTTGAATTAATTAAAATTTAAAGCCAAATCTAATTTCATAGGATTAGAAAAGTACTTTCTAATGGAAAGGATCTAGGATAGGCTTAATATCTTTGACATGAAAAATTTTTAATATTTACCGCTAATCTTATGCTCAAATCTAAATCTATGGAAACCCTTTTAAACAGAGCAATTTATAGCCGACGCAACCTATTAAACTTTTGTTATTTTCTATTTGCTTTGTCGCTCTTCTCTTGTAAGAATGACACTCCTACTGAAGCAACAAATAAAGTTCAAACCACAATAGAGGAAACTGAAGAAACCTCCAATTCTGGTGATAAAACGATTCTGTTTTTTGGCGATAGTATTACCGCTGGATATGGTCTAGATGATACCAACGATGCTTTTCCTGGTGTGATTCAAACTAAAATTGATTCGCTGGAATTGGATTATCAAGTAGTGAATTCTGGCGTTAGTGGTGAAACTACCGCTGGTGGGCGTAGTCGTATTGAATGGATTTTAAATCAAGAAATCGATGTTTTTGTTTTGGAGTTGGGTGCTAATGATGGATTGCGAGGCGTTGCACTCTCTGAAACCAGAAACAATTTACAAGCGATCATCGATGCCGTTCAAGAAAAGGATGCCGATATTAAAATCATACTTGCAGGAATGCAATTACCACCTAATATGGGACAAGATTACACGAGCGAATTCAAATCCATTTTCACAGATCTAGCTGATGAAAACGATATTGAACTCATTCCGTTCATTTTAGAAGATGTTGGTGGTATTCCATCACTCAATCAGAATGATGGCATACATCCAACGGTAGAAGGTCACAAAATCGTGGCGCAAAATGTTTGGGACGTTTTGGAAGGCGTGATTACCAATCCATAGAGACCACGCAACTACTCGATAATTATAGTGAAGTGATTGTTTATCTCGCTTTCGCGAAAGCGTTATAAATCAGTCTTTATCCCACACTAACTGTATCTTTCTCTACAGCCAACTCTTTCATGATCTCAGCAAATAGACTATAAGATTTAATCTTGTCCTTTACATCATAGATATTACAAACAGCAATTAATTCATCTGCTTGGGTTTTATCCAAGAATTCTCTTACTTGCTTCTTCACCGTTTCCTTACTGCCTATGAAGGAATACTTTAGCATTTGATGAATTTGAGGATGTTGTAGAACTTGTTCCATTTCTTCGTTCATGGCAACTGGTCGTTGTACAAAATCTCTTTTACCAGTGAAGATTCCTAAAATCATCTTGATTAAAGAAGTAGACAATGCTTGGGCTTCCTCATCTGTATCTGCGATGATAATGTTCACTCCTGCCATTACATAAGGTTGATCCAAAACATTTGAAGGCTGGAACTCTTCTCGATAGATTCTAAGGGCATCAAACAAGTGCGTGGTTGCAAAATGACTTGCAAAAGCATAAGGCAACCCTTTTGCTGCAGCCAGATGGGCGCTGTCCGTACTGGATCCTAAAATGTAAAGTGGTACATCAACACCTTCTGCTACCGTTGCACGAACTCTAGAGGCTGCATTTTCTTTAGTGAAATATCGCTCTAGTTTATCTAGTTCTGATGGGAATGATTGTGCCGCCTGCATAAAATCAGAACGAATGGCTTGCGCGGTTTCACGATCAGTTCCTGGCGCGCGTCCTAGACCTAAGTCAATTCTATTGGGATACAAAGCTCCCAATGTCCCGAACTGCTCTGCTATAATTAGTGGTGAATGATTGGGCAGCATAATACCGCCTGAACCTATTCTTATCGTTTTTGTGTTTTCGGCGAGGTAACCCATCAAAATGGATGTGGCGCTACTTCCAATGTTGGGTGCATTATGATGTTCTGCTAGCCAGTAACGCTTGTAGCCATTCTCCTCTGCATTTTGGGCAATCGCTAATGTATTGTGGTAGGTCTGTTGAGTTGATTGATCCTGCGATACCAAAGCAAGATCAAGTATGGAATAACTTGTTTCTTTCTCTTTCATACAGATTAAGATTCAAATCCTATACCACGATACCCAACCTGACAACTAGACTTAATCGCTATAACAATTTGGTAAAAGAATAAAACATGAGTTAGCTAAACACCATGTACTCCTATAAAAATCCCAATCGATACTTACGCTTAAAAAAAATCCCGACCTGCATCGGGATTCATTTATAGTTTTCAGAACCTTGATCAGGTTACCAAATCTTAATTCGTTCTTCTTCTGTCTTATAATTGGCTTCACCTTCTTTTACGTCAAAAGCCTCATAGAACGGTGTAAAGTTCATTAAAGGTCCATTTACACGCCATTGCGGTGGTGAATGCGGATCTGTGGTAACATAATTGCGCAGAAATTCGTCACGCATTTTGACTCGCCAGATTCTGGCAATACTCAAAAAGAAGCGCTGCTCTGGAGTATAACCGCCTATTTGTTCATCTCCTTTTCCTTGATCTGTTAATTGAAAAGCATCATAAGCTATCGCGATACCACCATTATCTGCAGTATTCTCGCCCACGGTAAGTGCACCATTGAGATGTAAACTATCAAGCACTGTAAATTCTCCGTATTGATCAATGATTTGTTGGGTTTTGGCTTTGAACTTGGTATAATCATCTTCTGTCCACCAGTTGGATACATTTCCATCTTTATCGTATTGTGCGCCTTGATCATCAAAAGCATGCGTGAATTCATGACCTATCACCATGCCTATACCTCCATAATTTACCGCATCGTCTGCATAAAGATCAAAGTAGGGCGCCTGTAATATTCCAGCTGGAAACACAATCTCGTTAGCTGATGGATTGTAGTACGCCGTAACGGTAGATGGAGTCGTGTACCATTCATCACGATTAGGTGCTTTGTTCAGTTTAGCAAGTTCGTACTCATATTCATCAAGACGTAAGGCAACTACATTTTCAAAAAACTTCTCACGATCCATGGTTACATCATAAGTTCTCCACGCATCTGGATATCCTATCTTTTTATTGATCGCATATAGTTTGTCCACCGCTTTGACTTTGGTACTATCACTCATCCAGTCCAGTGCATTTATTCTTTTCTCCAGCGTTTTCTGGAAATTATTGACCAGATCTAAAGCTCTCGCTTTTGCGTCTTCGTTAAAATGGCGCTTTACGTATAATTGACCTAGCGCAAAGCCTAACTGATTGTCCACACGTCTAGTCATTAGCTTTTCTCTAGGTTGCTGTTGCGATTGTCCAGATAGAACTTTGGAATAGGCGAACTCTGCATCTTGAAATGGCTTACTCAGCAAGTCTGCGTGCGCACTGATTGTATTGGCTTTGACGTACAACTTCCAATCCTCTATAGGGATTTTTGCGAGAAGTGAATTGAGTTTGGTGTAATACTCCGTTTGAGCGATATCTACGGAATCTACTTTGGTTCCTAGCTTTTCCAGCATGGAATTCCAACCTATGTTGGGTTGCTGTTTTTGCAAGTCTGTTACCGCTGTCATGTGGTAATTTTTAGATACCACACGTCGTTCCACTCTCGTTTTATGCGATTGGGCTAGTTGTTTTTCGATGCTGTAGACTTTTTCCGCTTTCGCGAAAGCGTCATCTTCACCCACCAATTCAAACAACGTTGTCAAATATGTTTGATACGCTTCCTGGATTTGAGCTACGGACGGATCTTCTGCAAAATAATAGTCACGATCTGGCAAACCCAAGCCTGTTTGCGCAAAATGCAGGATGTTTAATTCACTATTTTTTTGATCTGGAGAGATGTATGGACCAATGATGGAATTGTCTGAAACTTTCAATTGTTGGATCACATAATCCAAGAGTTCACCATTATCCTTAATACCATCGATTTGCTTCAAGAGAGGCTCAATAGGTTTTGATCCACGCTGGTTAATGCGAGTCGTATCCATTCCAGACGCATAAAATACACCTACTTGTTGCTCAACGGTACCTTTTTCAAAATCTTCTTTTGCTACATCCTGAAGAATACCTAGTAGCAACTCCTGTTGTGGGATGTTTAGGAATCGATAAGCTCCTACTCCAACATGATCGTCTGCAATGGGTGTATTTTCATACCACGTCTTATTTACGTGGTCATAGAAATTATCACCAGGCGCAATGGAATCATTGATGCCGTCAAAGACGACGGTTCTATCTTTTTCTGGAAATGGAGTTGGGTCTGTAGATGTGTCGCTCTTACAAGAAGCTGAAAGCGCAAGAATTGAAATCAGGTAGATTATTTTGTTCATCTCTGGTTAGGTTTGTAGTAAAGATAGAAATTATTCAAGCGCCTGATCATCGTTATACAATATGATCATTGAGTTCTAAAAAGTACGAACAACAAAAAACCCATCACTTGCGCGATGGGTTTTTAAAT
Source organism: Nonlabens sp. Hel1_33_55 (assembly GCF_900101765.1). NCBI lineage: Bacteria > Pseudomonadati > Bacteroidota > Flavobacteriia > Flavobacteriales > Flavobacteriaceae > Nonlabens > Nonlabens sp. Hel1_33_55. Next base: position 961,074 of record NZ_LT627735.1, on the reverse strand, counting down.
TCAATTCCTTATTTCTAAAAGAAAACCGGAAGAGCAGTTTGTTTAAATTCTAACTAGAGAACTTTTACGTTTACTGCGTTCAATCCTTTGTTTCCTTCTTTAAGATCAAAAGATACTTCATCGCCTTCGCGAATTTCATCGATCAATCCTGAGATATGTACGAAGTGGTCCTTGTCAACACCTTCTTCAGTGATGAATCCGAAACCTTTAGTTTCATTGAAAAATTTTACTGTTCCTGTACTCATTGTAAATGTTATAATAATTAAGCTGCAAAGATGGACTTATTCTAGCTAGTAACAGCTATAATTCACACTTTAATTTGTATAAAAGGCTTTTGAAAATCAACAACTTAGTGTTAGTAGGACTTGCCGCATGTTTTGTTTTTGACAAATATTCCTTTTTATGACCTGATTAGTCAGGATTATAGGATGCTGACTAACAATCGAGTATTTTTAGAAAGTATAAACCTCTAAAACGCAACTAATGGCAATTATAAAAAGAGAAGATATTTCACAAGAGGTTTTTGACCTGTATGACGACTACGCTCATAACAAGATAGATAGGCGTATTTTTTTAGAACGCTTATCGGTTTTTGCGGTTGGTGCTCTAACGTTGCCATCGCTGCTAAGTTTTGTCCAGCCCAATTATGACGACCCAACGGTTGCCGTCGATGATGATAGGTTCCAAAGCGAATTCATTATATATGATTCTCCAAAAGGTGGCGGCGAGATACGCGGCCTATTGTCAAAACCTGCAAATCTTTCTGGAAAAGTTCCAGGTATCGTTGTCGTTCATGAAAATCGTGGATTAAATCCTTATGTAGAAGATGTAGGCCGCCAAGGTGCGATTGATGGATTCATCACGCTAGCTCCTGATGCACTCACACCGCTAGGTGGTTATCCTGGAAATGACGATGAAGGTCGCGAGATGCAGGGCAAACGAGACCGTCTTGAAATGCTTGAAGATTTTATCGCTGCGTATAATTACGTCAAGAATCATGAGAATTGTAATGGTAACGTAGGTGTTGTGGGATTCTGTTTTGGTGGTTGGGTAGCAAATATGATGGCGGTACAGCTACCAGGTCTTGGTGCTGCCGTACCGTTTTATGGTAGACAACCTGATAAGGAACAAGCTGCCGAGGTTCAAGCTCCGCTCCTACTACAATATGCAGGACTGGACGAGCGCGTCAATGCTGGATGGCCAGAGTATAAAGAAGTATTGGATTCCAATAATATTGAGCATACCGCCTATTTTTATGAAGGTGCAAACCATGGGTTCCATAACTATTCAACGCCTAGATATGACAAAGCTGCCGCAGATCTAGCCTGGAGCAGAACGATTGATTTTTTCAAGAAACACCTTTCTTAAATTTGAAGGTTTTGATAAGTTCGCTTTCGCGAAAGCGATTACATAAAATACTCATTCACTAAACTAAAAACCAATGAAAAAAACCAAACTATTCTTATCAAGCCTCTTACTGGCTGGATGTATCGTGACGGCACAGCAAAACGATCCAGTCGTGGAAGCCATCGTAAAAGATGCTACCGAAAATTCACAACTGGAGAATCTCGCTCATGAATTGATGGATGTCGTAGGTCCACGACTGGTGGGTTCACCTCAAATGAAAGCAGCTGGCGACTGGGCAGTCAATAAATATAAATCCTGGGGAATCGACGCCAAAACCGAAAAGTATGGCGACTGGCGCGGCTGGGAACGCGGCATCACTCATATAGATATGGTAGAGCCTCGAGTGCAAACATTGCAAGGAATGCAACTAGCCTGGAGCCCAAGCACAGGGAAAAAAGGCGTACGCGGTGAGGTGGTTGCTTTGCCAACGGTAGCCAATGAAGGTGAATTTCAAAACTGGCTCAAAACCATTAAAGGTAAAATCGTATTGACTTCCATGCCACAGCCTACCGGCAGACCTGATGAGAATTGGGAAGAATTTGCGACGCCAGAGTCATTTGAAAAGATGAAAGAGATGCGTGACACCATGAACAGCACCTTTAGAAACAATATGCGCAATATGGGAATAGGTTCCCGCGAACTGGATGCTACGCTTGAAAAAGCAGGTGCCATTGCAGTTATTTCTTCCAATTGGTCTAGAGGATTTGGGGTTAATAAAATTTTCAGTACAAGTACAGAGAAGATTCCAGAAATTGACCTTGAATTAGAAGATTACGGTATGCTATGGAGACTTGCAGAATCTGGTCATAAACCAGAGGTCAACATCGTTGCAGAATCCAAAGAGCTAGGCAAGCAACCTACATTCAACACACTAGCTGAAATTAAAGGAACAGAAAAGCCAGAAGAATACATCGTACTATCAGCGCATTTTGATTCTTGGGATGGCGGTACCGGTGCTACAGACAATGGTACGGGAACCATCACCATGATGGAAGCAGCGAGATTGCTCAAGAAACATTACCCAAATCCAAAAAGAACGATCATCGTAGGTCTTTGGGGTAGCGAGGAACAAGGTCTGAATGGTTCCAGAGCTTTTGTGGAAGACCATCCAGAGATAGTGGAAGGTGTTCAAGCAGTATTTAATCAGGATAATGGAACTGGTCGCGTGGTCAATCTTTCTGGCGGCGGTTTTCTTTATTCTTACGATTACTTGAGCAGCTGGCTCGATGCCGTTCCAAATGATATCACTAAGCATATTGAAACAAGTTTTCCTGGATCACCAGCTCGTGGTGGATCTGATTACGCTTCCTTTCAAGCTGCTGGTGCGCCAGCCTTTAGTTTGAGTTCGATTAGTTGGGATTACTGGAATTACACATGGCATACCAACCGTGATACCTATGATAAAATTGTTTTTGATGATGTGCGAAATAACGCGATTCTAACGGCAATCCTAGCGTACAAAGCCAGCGAGGATCCTGATAAAACCTCTAGAGAGAAAGCAGTGCTACCTATGGATAGCAGAACTGGTGAGCCTAGAGAATGGCCAGAGCCAAGATCACCCACAAGACTAGGCGGAATGTAGTCTAGTATTTGTTTAAACAAAAAAGCCATTCTAAAAATAGAATGGCTTTTTTATGATATAAATTCTGTCAAATAAAAGATAACAGTTAGCACCATTAAACAAACAAAAGTACCAATGCCAATACAAGACCGGCTGCGGCAAATAGCATTCCTTTTTTGAAAATAGGTGTGGAAGGTAAAAACATCCAAAACGCTGATACCACAAAGAATAGCAAGCTCACTCCAAAGAAAATATTTAAGAAATATAATGGATCGCCGGTTTCTGCCTTATGAAAGTTTTGCAATTTGTTGAGTATGTATGGCGTTTCTATTTTGGTATAGTTGGCTTCACCAGTACTCTTTTCATAAGTCCCATTTTTAAAGGTGATCGTTGTGGGAGATTCTGATGTCGCCTTGAACTTTCTTATTTTCAATTGTTGTCCTACCTGATCTGCCGTGAGATTAGGTTCCAATGATTTTTCAATGTTCGTTTTTTTCTTGAAAACATCAGTATCCCTATAAATTAGTGTGATACCACTAATAGCGTACACTGCCATGATACCAGCCAGGAAAAAACCTAGATAGCGGTGATACATTCTTACTTTATTGGATGTTTTTCTTCCCATGGTATTTTTGCATTATTTCTGTGGCTTCAAAATTAAGACAGTCCGCAAGAATTAAAAATAATTAAGCCTTAATAACCTTTAAGTTTTTGGAAATACCTTAACCCTAAATATGATTTGAAGTTGGAAGGTTATTTCGCTTTCGCGAAAGCGGAATATAAATCAACATTTCATCAAGTAATTTTCATTATCGTTAACTCGACTTTGTAAGAATTTTCAATCCACTTTAACTAAAGCAGCATCTATGACCACGTATTTTTAAATAAAATAGAAAGATGAAAAAGATACTATTTATGGCGGTTGCCATATCCATTAGTGGGATTGCAAATTCCCAATCAAATTTTGACCTTAATGTCAATCAAAGTATTCCAGACACTTCTGACAATGCGACAACTACTTCTAGTTTACAATCAAGCTTGTATCAAATGATTGCTCACTATCATGGTGTACAGCAAGCACATTGGAATGTTCAAGGACCTCAATTTGAAAGTCTACACGGTTTGTTAGGTGATTTTTATGGCTCCTTAGGTGCTGATATTGATCGTGTTGCAGAGCGTCAAATAGTTCTAGGAAGTGCTGCAGATGGTAGACCTGGACAGGTTGCTCAAAACAATACGCTTGGTACTACATCTACAGGTTTTCAAAAGGACTATAATGTCGTAAAGGATATCACCAATAAAACACAGCAACTTTCTAAATTCCTATCTGACCAGATCGAGATCACTGGAGAATCTGATGTAGTCACGCAAGATTTATTGATTGATGTGAAGGCAAGTGTTGATATTTATCTCTGGAAACTTAGATCGTTCTCTTACAATTAAGAAATTGATCCACAATATTTAAAAATGCCTTCTAATCAGAAGGCTTTTTTTATGCGCGCTTAGGTGGTACAACGTCGTCCTTTGTTCGTTTTCTGCTATTGATAAAGTAAACTCCTGTCAGTAAAAGCAGGGCAGCGATTCCCGTTTGTATACTCAGTTCTTCATTAAGAAAATGCCAGCCCAGCAAAATGGCGATCACTGGATTTACAAAACTTGAAGTGGAAACTTTTTCTGGCGAGACGTTCTTCAACAAATAATTGAAAGAGGTGAATGCCGCGATACTACCGAAGAGTATCAAACAGATCAGCGAAATCTGGGTTTGTGTTTCCCAATTCAAGGGCGATTTCCAAGTCTCTCCAAAAGCCAGACTACCTAAAATCAATATGAATCCTGCGGTAAGCATCTGATAAGCGGTCGTGACAAAAAAGTTGGAAGGTAAATCTGCAGCGGCCACAAATAAACTACCGCTACACCACGCAATCAAACAGCTAAAAATCATGACTATTCCTATGACCATACCTTCCTTAGCGATAATATCGTTCTGACTGACTAACAAATACATCCCAACAAATCCTAGAGCCACGCCAACCATGGATTTCCATTGCAGCTTTTTACGCTGAATTATTCTCATCATTAGTAATATGATCAATGGTTGTAAAGCTGCAAGCAGTGAAGCAAATCCTGAATCCACCCATTTGAGCGCCCAAACAAATACACCGTTTCCATAGGCTAGGAAAAGAAATCCAGCCAAAACACAATTGAGCAGCTGCTTTCTAGTAATAGCAAGGCTGTATCCTAATGATTTTGCAATGATGAAGATGATGATACTCGCAAATGTGAACCGAATAGATGCTAAAAAGAAAGGTTCTAATTCCAGCACCGCCATTTTATTCCACAAAAAGGTGCTGCCCCAAAACACGTAGATGCAAAAAAATGCAAGGATCAGTAACCATGTTTTTTTGGAAAGGCTCATAAGCTAATTTTGCTGCTGGAATTCAGCTTGCAAAACTAGGACAATACTGCGCGTTCCAACTACAGGCAATTGGTTAATTCCTATGTAAAATTAACTATTGGACTAATTCCACTTATTCCTGATTTCTTCCAGATTCAAGTTGTGGATACTACCTTCATGGGAATGCTTTTTAGAGTAATCTGGCTCGTAGGTTCCGTTTTGCACTTGACCGCCAATTGTTTTGTAAGCATCTCTAAAACTAGCTCCTTCAACAACTAGGTTATTGATGCTGTCCACGGTGAAGAGATATTGGTATTTAGGGTCGTTAAGATCAACATCCTTCACAATAACCTGTTTGATCGCATAATTCAAGATCTCTAGACAATCCTGCATGTCCACAATCGCTCTGATCATGGATTCCTTCATAAGTTGATAATCACGATGATAACCACTAGGTAGATTGTTGGTAAGCAAAACCATCTCGGTTTGTAGCGCTTGAATCCGGTTGCATTTTCCTCTGATTAGTTCAAAGACATCTGGATTCTTTTTGTGAGGCATAATGCTACTGCCGGTTGTGAGTTCATCTGGAAAGCTGACAAAGCCAAAATTCTGACTCATATACAAACAGATATCCATCGCAAATCTGGAAAGTGTATTGGCCAGACTACCTAGTGCATAACTAATGGTGCGCTCACTTTTACCACGCGCCATTTGTGCTGCAACAACATTGTATTTGAGCGTTGAAAACCCCATTTTTTCAGTGGTGAAAGAACGATCGATAGGGAAAGAACTTCCATAACCAGCAGCACTTCCTAGCGGGTTCTGATCCACGGTCTTGAAAGCTGCCTGTAGCAAATAGTTATCGTCCACAAGCAACTCTGCATAAGCGGAAAACCACAAACCAAATGATGATGGCATAGCGACTTGCAAGTGCGTGTAACCTGGTAATAATGAATCTTTATGTGTTTCTGCTAGATCAAGGAGTGTTGAGAAAAGTTCGTGCGATTGTGATTGAATTGCAGATAACTGTTCCTTGTAAAATAGCTGTAATGCCGTAATTACTTGGTCGTTCCTTGATCTTGCCGTGTGGATCTTTTTACCAACCTCACCGTAGCGTTTAGTGAGTTCGCTCTCTATTTTAGAATGCACGTCTTCAAACTCATCTTCTATAACAAATTCTCCATTCTCTATTTGTTGGTTGAGAATGGCTAATCCTTGCGTTAGTTGTTTTAGCTCAGTAGAATTGATGATGCCTATTTTCTCTAACATTTGAGCATGCGCGAGCGATGCTTGAACATCGTATCCTGCTATATGCAAGTCAATTTCCCGATCATTACCAACGGTAAATTGCTCAATGCGGTCATCAATTTCAATTCCTTTATCCCAAAGTTTCATATGCTTTCTATAAAATTCTCTCTAATATTTCTCTATAAATCTCTATTCCTTCCTCTATTTCAGAAACGTAAATAAACTCATCTGCCGTGTGAGACCGTTGGCTCAATCCTGGACCCAACTTCACTGATGGGCAAGTTAATACAGATTGATCTGAAAGTGTAGGTGATCCGTAAGTGCCTCTTCCTATCGCAATTCCAGCTTTCACTATATCGTGATCCATGGGAATGCTGGAAGAATTCAATTTGAGTCCGCGAGGTGTGATGCTGTCACATGGTGACTCTTTTTGTAGTAAGTCTGCTATTTCTTCGTTGCTGTACGCATCATTAACTCTAACATCAACTACCAGTTCAACTTGAGCAGGAACGGCGTTGTGCTGCACACCAGCTTTAATCTGGGTCACCGTCATTTTTACATCTCCTAACGACTTACTGGTTTTTTCAAACTTATAATTTTTGAACCAATCCAATACCTTGATACAATTGTAAATAGCATTATTCTCATTGGGATGTGCGGCGTGGCTCGCAGTTCCCTTAACGATAGCGTCAAAAACCACTAATCCTTTTTCTGATACAGCTAGATTCATTTGAGTAGGTTCTCCTACAATGGCCACATCAATATGAGGTATCACGGTTTTCATGCTTACGAGACCTTTGTCACCACTACTCTCCTCTTCTGCACTTGCAACAATTACTAGATTGTATTTTAAATCTTTATGGTCATAAAAATGAACAAAAGTGGCGAGCAAGCTAACGAGACAACCACCTGCGTCATTACTGCCCAGACCATACAATTTATCGCCTTCAACAGTTGCTTTGAATGGATCTCTAGTGTAGGCTTTGTTGGGTTTTACCGTATCATGGTGAGAATTAAGTAGGATAGTGGGTTTACTTTCATTAAAATACTTATTGATCGCCCAGACATTGTAATCGGTCTGTTTTGTTTCTACATCATGATTTTCCAGCCAGGTTTTGATGAGCTGCGCCGTTTGGTCTTCCTCGCTAGAGAATGATTGCGTTTCTATCAACTGTTTTAATAAGTCAATGGCTTGAGAGGTTAATTCGCTCATAATGTAAGGGTTGTATGGTGATCGTCGCTATTTGATATCATGCTTGCAAGACCTATATGGACACTGGAAACGCCATTATCTAGTGCTCTGATGCTATTCTGCATTTTTGGTAACATACCGTCAGCGATGACTTTTTCTGACTTTAATTTCTCGTATTCGTTCTTGTCTATACTTTTTACTAGGCTATCGGAATCATTGACATCTCTTAAAACACCTTGCTTCTCAAAGCAGTAGTATAGCTGGGTTGAGTACGCTTTCGCGAAAGCGGAACATACATCAGCCGCAACGGTATCTGCATTGGTATTGAGTAATTGACCAATACCATCGTGCGTGATCGCGCAAAAAACAGGAGTTATTCCATTATCGAGCAACAATTGGATGAAATCTGTATTCACATTTTCAGGATCGCCCACGTGACCAAAATCAATCGGGTTTTTATCACGGATTTTAGATTTAATACTATTCCCATCAGCGCCAGTCAAACCCAATGCGTTGCAGCCCAAGGCCTGTAATTGTGCCACCAAATTCTTATTAATTTTTCCAGCATAAGCCATCGTAATAATGTCCAGCGTGGCATCATCTGTAATACGCCTACCATCGATTTGTTTCACGGGAATATTCAGATCTCGAGCCATGGAACTAGCAAGATTACCGCCACCATGAATCAATATTTTAGCTTCTTTAATGGCTTTAAAATCTTGCATAAACGATTCCATCGCAACGGAATCATCGATGAGCTTACCTCCTATTTTAATAACTTTTAAAGTTTTCATTTTCAATTATTTAAAATCGACTGAGTCTACTATTTGTTTAGATTATTCCTTTTCTATTCATCCAATCGTTTTTGGAAATTTCAAACCTTATATCTGTATAATTTTGCTCTTCATTATAGACCTCTTCAATCGGCTTCATGAATTTACTTAAAATCTTAACTGAAGCTTCATTCGTAGCGTTTGCACCAGCCGTAACTTTTGTTGCCTCGAGAACGTCGAAATAATAATTAAGCATTCCTTTAGCGATTTCGGTTCCATATCCATTGCCCCAGTATTCTGGTCTAAAGCGATAACCTAATTCTTGTCTTTTTATGTCATTTATAAGAAATAACGCCAGACCGATGACTTCATCTTTTCCTTTTTCAATAATCCCAAAAAAGCATTTCTTCATCCCTATATCACTCAACTCAATCTTCATAGCTTTTGCATAACGATCAGCAACTATTTCTTTTGAAGCTGGTTTTACAGGAATTTTTTCAAGAATCACTGGATTCGTAATTAACTCTGCAAAATTATCTTTATCAAACTCTGTTATTCTCCTTACTTCCAGCCGATCTGTTTCAAAAATTTTCATTCAATCTGTTTTTCTAAAAACGAGTTTTGAAATCATTATTCATGGGAATCTAATAACAACTTTAAAACCGCCTGCGCAGCATACGTCCTATTCCCTGCCTGTGTGATTACAACCGATTGATCGCTATCTAAAACTGCATCTACTACCACGACATTACGTCGCACAGGTAAGCAATGCATGAATATCGCTTTGCCTAGTTTCTCTTTGGTCATCATCCAGTTGGCATCTGTGTTTTTTACTTCGCCATAATCTTCGAAACTGCTCCAATTCTTTACGTAAACGACATCGGCATCTTTTAGGGCTTCCTTTTGATTATGATTGATGGTGACTCCTTTTGTGATGTTTGGGTCTAGATCATACCCTTCGGGATTTGTGATTACTAAATCTACATCAGTCAGCTTCATAGCTTCCACAAAACTATTGGGAACAGCATGAGGCAAAGCACGTGGATGAGGCGCCCATGACAAAACCACTTTAGGCCTTTTCTTCTTGACCAATTCTTTGATGGTGACGGCATCTGTCAATCCTTGTAATGGATGAAATAATGCACTTTCCATATTCACTATGGGAACACCGGCATGTTTAATAAAGGCGTTTAACACCTTTTCAGTATAATCTAAATCCTTGTCTTTTAATCCTGCAAAGGCTCGTACGGCAATAATATCAGCGTATTGAGCAATCACTTTTGTAGCTTCTTTGATATGCTCTGCCGTATCCATATTCATTACGGTTCCATCACCAAATTCCAAATTCCAAGAATCTGATACATTCAATACCATCACATCCATCCCTAAGTTGCGCGCAGCTTTCTCTGTGCTCAAGCGTGTACGCAGACTGCTATTGAAAAAGACTAAAGCGATAGTTTTACGCTTTCCCAAGTCTTCAAAAGCATAGGGATCTGCCTTAAGCTGCAATGCAAGATCAACGGTTCCCTGAAAATCGGTTAAGCTATCTAGGTTGCTGTAATGTTTCATTTTGTTGCTGTTTTCAGCGCAGTTTTGAGAGCGCTAACAAATGTATCCAAGTGTGATTTTTGAACCGTCAACGATGGCAGGATCCTGATGAGATTTGGATTCTTGCTATTACCGGTAAAAATCTTATGATTCAATATAAGATCCTTGCGCAAATCGGCTATTGGGAAATCGAACTCAAGACCTAACATGAGACCACGACCTTTAATTCTTGTGATTTCTGGAATATCCTTGATTTGATTTAAAAAGTAAGCGGACATGTCGCTTGCCGCCTGCATTAACTTTTCCTTCTCAATGATATCCAAAACCGCATTAACCGCGGCACAAGCCAGGTGGTTCCCGCCAAATGTGGTTCCCAACATTCCAAAACTCGCCTGAATATCTGAATGAATCAAGACGCCTCCAACTGGAAAACCATTACCCATTCCTTTAGCAATTGGGATCAAATCTGGTGTCCAGTCATGTTTTTGAAAGGCAAAGAAATCGCCTGTCCTACCAAACCCAGATTGAACCTCGTCTGCAATGATGAGACAATTATGCTTTCGCGAAAGCGAATATATATCTGAGAAAAAACTAGTTTCAGCTTCATCCAGTCCACCAACTCCTTGAATGGTTTCTACGATAATCGCACAGACGTCGCCGGTTTCCAAGGCTTTTTCAACCGCATGAGTATCACCCAACTCACAGAATATCACTTCCTGCTGGGCGTTGATGGGCGCCACTATTTTAGGATTGTCAGTTGCGGCAACAGCTGCAGATGTACGACCGTGAAAACTATTTTTGAACGCAATCACTTTACGTTTCCCAGTGGCAAAAGAAGCTACCTTTAACGCGTTCTCATTGGCCTCTGCACCTGAATTACACAGGAACAAATTGTAATCCTTGCAGCCAGAAAGTCTTTTTAGCTTTTCCGCCATTTGTGTCTGCAGTGGATTCTGTATGGAATTGCTATAAAATGCAATCTTACTTAACTGATCTGCGATGCGAGCCACATATTCTGGATGGGAATGTCCTACAGAAATTACAGCGTGACCTCCATATAAATCGAGGTATTCCACATCATTCTCGTCATAAATAAAAACATCTTGCGCCCTTACCGGAGTGATGTCAAACAACGGATATACATTGAAAAGTCCCATTAGAAATAGCTGGCTTTAAGGTTAAGACCTAAGGTTTCTTCAAGGCCGTAAATCAGATTCATATTATGCACCGCTTGTCCAGAAGCTCCTTTTAAAAGATTGTCAATGGCACTGGTCACCAATAGTTGAGTACCATGTTTTTCTAGCTGGATCAAGCAATTGTTGGTATTCACAACCTGTTTCATATGAATAGGTCGTTCTGTGACATGCGTGAAAGCTGCATGTATGTAAAACTTCTTATACATCGACTGTGCATCTTCTAGACTGCCATCGAACTGTGTGTAAACCGTTGCAAAAATCCCACGAGAGAAATTCCCGCGATTGGGAATAAAGTGAATTTCCTGATCAAAATCTTTCTGTAATTGCCTAGTCGATTGATTGATCTCTCCTAAGTGTTGATGATTGAAAGCCTTGTAATGGCTGAAGTTATTATCGCGCCACACAAAGTTTGTGGTGTCAGACAGGCTTGTACCGGCACCTGTCGCACCTGTAACGGCATTGACGTGAATATCAGATGTTATGGATTCGTTCGCCGCAAGTGGCAAGATGGCTTGCTGGATCGCAGTTGCAAAGCAACCTGGATTTGCGATGTAATCTGCTTTTTCAATCTCATCAAGATTCAATTCTGGTAAACCATAGACAAATTGTTTGCCTTGGAAAAGCGAATCTGCCGTGAGTCTAAAGTCATTGCTTAAATCAATGATCTTGGTATTATCGCTGAAGTCATTTACCTCTAAAAACTTGCTGCTGTTGCCGTGTCCTAAACAAAGGAAAACCACATCAACTTCAAGATTTACCTGATCTGTAAACTTTATATCTGTTACTCCATATAGATCTTGATGTATATCGCTTACTGGCTGGCCTGCCTTTGATGTGGTAAATACAAAATCTATCTCGACTGCTGGATGATTCAGCAGGATTCTGATGAGTTCGCCTGCTGTGAAGCCGCTACCTCCTATTATTCCTGCTTTGATCATGAGTCTTTATTTACTTGTTGGTAAATCTTCTGCGCGTTGCTGTAGATCTTGATGAAGCCTTTAGCATCGTCTGCAGTCCAGGCTTTATTTTCTTCACCATATGTCCCGAATCCAGCATTCATAAGATCAAATTCGGATTCAATACCATCAAGTAGGAATTGATATGGTTTTAATGTGACAAACACTTTCCCAGTGACGCTTTTCTGACTGCTTTGAAGGAAAGACTCGATGTTACGCATTACTGGATCTAGGTACAAACCTTCATGTAAATGCATACCGTAAAAACTAGATAAATATTCTTTGTGCTGTAACTGCCATTTGCTTAAGGTATGTTTCTCAAGCAAGTGATGAGCTTTCACTAATATCAATGAAGCGGCTGCTTCAAAACCAACACGCCCCTTAATTCCTACGATCGTATCACCTACGTGAATATCACGTCCTATAGCATAAGCCGAGGCTATGTCATTTAGTTTATCAATAAGCACGTACGACTCGTCAGAATCTCCATTTATCGATGTCAATTCACCATTAGTGAATCCTAAAGAGATTTGTTTAGGTTCTTTAGATTCTAGTTGAGATGGATAAGCAGATTCTGGTAATGCTTTACTAGAAGTTAAGGTTTCTGCACCACCAACACTGGTTCCCCATAATCCCTTGTTTACTGAATATTGGGACTTTTCCCAATTCATATCCACACCATTGGATTTGAGATATTCTATTTCTTCCTGACGTGAGAGTTTTTTATCTCTAATTGGTGTGATAATCTCAATATCTGGAGCAAATGTTTGAAATATCATATCAAATCGTACCTGATCATTTCCTGCGCCAGTACTACCATGCGCGATAGCGGTCGCTCCTATTTTATTAGCATAATTGATAATTTCAATAGCTTGAATAATACGCTCAGAACTTACTGATAATGGATAGGTATTATTCTTCAACACGTTCCCGAAGATGAGATACCTCACGATCTTGTCGTAGAACGTCTTTATGGCATCTATGTTCTTATAAGTGGAAACGCCCATTTTGTAGGCGTTGCTTTCAATATGGCTAATTTCTTCTGACGTGAAACCGCCTGTATTTACACTAACAGCGTGAACCTCGTAGCCTAAATCTTTAGAAAGGTGAACAGCACAATAAGATGTATCGAGACCGCCGCTGTAGGCGAGAACTAATTTTTTCATTTGCTTGGATCTTTAGTTTCGTCTTTTTTAAAGAGAATGGATTTTTTAATATTTTGAAGTCGGTCGTGGAGTGTTTTGGAAACCACCTTTTTTTCTGGTTCTTTTATCTTTTTATTAGGATCATAAAGCATCCCAGTACAAAGGCACATCTTGCGGTTAGTTCTGGTCAAAACGTCAAAGTTTTTACAGGTCTGACAACCGTTCCAGAAAGCCTCATCAGTTGTCAGTTCTGAAAAAGTTACGGGTTGATAGCCCAACTCATAGTTGATTTTCATCACGGCAAGACCTGTAGTAATACCAAAAATCTTGGCTTCTGGAAATTTAGTGCGAGAAAGTTCAAAGACTTTCTCTTTAATCTTTTTGGCGTAGCCTAAACTTCTATAATCGTGGTGCACAATCAATCCAGAGTTAGCCACATATTTACCATGATCCCAACGTTCTATGTAACAAAAACCGACAAATTTATCGTCATCTAACGCGATGATGGCGTTACCGTTATCCATTTTGGTTTTGATATATTCTGGAGTTCGTTTTGCGATTCCAGTATCACGTTCCACAGCTGACTTATTGATGGTCTCACAGATTATATCTGCAAATTTGTAATGTGAAGTGTCTGCAATTCCTATATACATTGCGAGCGGTTTAAATGAGTAAAATGTTATTTGAGATGATGCGGAAACGGACTCACCTGATTCCAAAGTCTAGATAGCCCTTACGGGCGACGAGGATAACAAAGCATTGTCCTAAAGGATATAGCTCGTGTAAATAGAAAAAAAGAAAAGTAGATATTCAAAATAGTTTGTTTAATTAGAGATAGTTGCGCATCGCATTAGCGGCGGCGCAAACTGGGTAGAAATCCTATAGTTCTATTTTGAATCATAGTTTAAATTTACATACTTCTGTAAGATTCTGCAACAAATGGTGTCAAATTATGAATTAAGTAGGTTGTAATTGGGTGGTTTTTAGTTCGCTTTCGCGAAAGCGTATTAATAATACTTTAACAACACTGAATAAGAAATGCAAAAAAAAGTATAATGATATTTGTAGGGCGGTTCCTATATTTGTAACTCCCAATTTCTGACCACCAGGTATATATGAGTATGTTAAGCGATAGTAATGCAGAGAGGCAACTGAAATCCATCAAAGGTATCTTTGAGGATCAAAAGGCGCTTTCGTTCAATCTTTTTCAGCACATGCCTATTGGTATATGCATTACTGACTCTAAAGGTATTTTTACAGATGTTAATGCCACTTATTGTGATATCTATGGATACACTAAGGATGAGTTGATAGGTAATTCCTTTACTTATGTCGTACCAGAGGAACAAAAAGAAAAACTCTTGGACTACCATGAGGAGTTCATGCAAAGACAATATGAGTTGCAAGGCCGCTGGACCGTTCAAAACAAAAGCAACGAGCAGTTTGATATAATTGCTAATGCTGCTTATTTAAAAACGGAAGAGAATGACAGCCGCAAAATGACGCTGGTTGTCAAAGCCGAAGAACTTGAGGACACTGTAAAACGCCTTGAGACCACCATTGCAATTCTAGAAAGAAAACTAGAAACGCAAGACATAGCGAATAGACTTGCTGAACATGATTTGCGCAACCGTTTGAGCTCTATAGTATCTGTAGCAGATATTTTATCCAACAGTAAGGTTGATGAAAAGCAACGTAAATGGATTGACACCATCAAGCGTATAGGAAAAGACACTTTGCTCTTATTATCGTCTGCCAGAGATTTTGCCAGAATGGAACGTGGTGAGTATGAACCAGAGATTACAGAATTTGATCTTGTAGCGTCACTTGCCAATGTTACCAAAGATTATATTGATACGATTGAAGAAAAGAACCTAATGATTCATTTAGTGCGCGATGGGAAAGACCTCGAGCCAAGTACTGACGAGTTAATGTTCAAGGGTGACGAATTCTATCTGGAGCACATGTTTCAAAATATACTGGGAAATGCCATCGAAGCTTCACCAGATAATGAAGAAATAACGATCGACCTTGCCTGCGATGATGAGCTGAGAATCTCGTTTTCTAATATGGGAATGATCCCAGAAGATATCCAGGAAACATTTTTTGAAAAATACACCACATCTGGGAAGGATCGTGGTACCGGATTAGGAACTTACATCGCTAAAATGATTGCAGGTTTCCACGGTGGTAATATTTCGTTCATTTCTTCTAAAGAGGAAGGAACCACATTATTTATTGTACTTCCCATAGACTGTATTACATAAAAAAAACCACGCTAATGGCGTGGTTTTTTTTTGTTTTGAAGCGTTGTATTAAAGCCTCGTGCCGTCTTCTTTATAATTGACCTGCTCCGTTGAATTATCATTCATGAATTCTACTTTGTAGAAAACTCCTTTGCTAAAATGATTGACTAGTTCTACTTCTTTTATCTTTTGATTTTTAAAATCTCTGGTTACTGCATCGTTAACCGATTTTGGAATATCATTTTGAGCTAAAGTTAATTCGGTTTCAACCCATAAGCCATTTTCCTTAAAACCAGCACGGTAATCCTCACCGTTCCTATCAAATTGTGCTTCCCACAATCCAGAATCGTCTTTTACCCAATTGGCATCATCTTCATCAGGATATTTGTTTAAAAAAGTTGCCACAACTGATTGTGGGACTTTTTCCTTTTCGGTCATTTCGCAACTAGAAATTATAATAGTTGCTGCTAGAATAAATATAAGTTTGTAGTTCATTTTGTTCTCCCAATTTTGACAAAAATAGGCAGGACATGAGGTTAATGATGTTTATGAAAATCCAATTGGCTTAGGTTTAGTCAATAGTTATGTATAATGGTGTCAAACGTTAAATTAGAAAAGATCGTTTGTTAGGCGCTTCCTACATAATCGATTAAACGATCATAATACACATATGTTCATTAGGTATTGGAACAAATATTGTTTTGTATTCGAATATTCGTAAGTTGCGCTGCTTATTTTTAAGCCGACTTCACCCTTAAACCTAGTCAAAGATACATTTGTACAATTATGAAGATTGCCCCAAGACCTTCTAATGAAATACTAAGACAGCAGGCACTTGAGAAATATCAAATTCTCAATAGTTTACCAGAAGATAGCTACAACAATATTACAAGAATTATTGCTGCTATCTGTGATACACCTATTGCTCTTATCTCTCTTATAGGC
This sequence comes from Nonlabens sp. Hel1_33_55, assembly GCF_900101765.1. Classification (NCBI taxonomy): domain Bacteria; kingdom Pseudomonadati; phylum Bacteroidota; class Flavobacteriia; order Flavobacteriales; family Flavobacteriaceae; genus Nonlabens; species Nonlabens sp. Hel1_33_55. The sequence continues at coordinate 944,462 of NZ_LT627735.1, read as the reverse complement.
AATGAAACCAATTTCTTTAAATCGAGACATGGTATTGACTTAACAGAATCACCACGAGATTTATCCTTTTGTTCTCATACCATCATCAGTGATGATGATATAATGATGGTTAATGATGCTAGAAAAGATGATCGCTTTGTAGGCAATCCAGCCATAGAAGAGCAAAACACTATTTTCTATGCAGGTGTTCCCTTGATAGATAAAGAAGGTTTCAAGCTTGGAACTCTTTGTGTGTTTGATGGCAAACCCAGAGAATTAAATGAGACGCAAATAGACTCATTAAAAAGCATGGCAAAGCATGTTATGTTACTTTTTGATGAGCGTTTACAAAATTTTGAACTTAAAAAAATTCAGGAAGAGTTAGAGGTTCGTAATCAGGAATTGAAGGATTTTGCTGGTATTGTTACTCACGATCTCAAAACACCGTTAGCGCACATATCCATGATATCACAGCTGCTTGCAGCTGACAATAAGGATAAGTTTACAAAGGATTCCATGGAGTATTTGGAATTACTAGAAAATGCTGGATTCAATTTGAGCAGGTATATAGACGGTATGTTGCTATTCTATCAAAGTGACGAACTAGTCTCTGATGAACTTGATGATGTAAACTTCACAGAACTTGTCGAGGATATCATAGCTATGACTGGTAAAGATGCAGCGGTCAAGATATCCTATTCTCCTAAGGAGCCAACGATTATTAAATCAAGCAAAGCCGCTCTACATCAAATCTTATTGAACTTTGTTAATAATAGCATCAAGTACGGTGATAAGAAAACCACTAGGGTGTCAATAGACCTGTTTGATCAAGATGAATACTACAGCATTTCTGTATCAGACAATGGTCGCGGTATTCCTCAAGAAAAAATAGATCACGTATTCAATCTTTTCTACACGGCAGATGAAGAAGATCGACATGGAAATAAAGGAACCGGGATAGGTCTAGCAACTGTGAAAAAATTGTTGGGCCATCTAGATGGTACTTTTGACATACAATCTGAAGTTGGTAAAGGAACCAACATTACCATTTTCCTTCCAAAATTTCTTAAACAGTAAGATTCGGTTGATTACAACTGTGAATCAGGAACATCAGGTAATTGCTGTCTGGTGGGTTTGATGACAAATGGAGTAAACCAATCCCAAGTGATTCCCACAGAAAATCTTGTAAAATCCTCCAAGAACCTATAGTTGTAATCATCTCTACCAATAGATAACTGAGTCATAAACCCAAAGTCATTGCTAAATGGGTAGATCATAAATCTCGTTTCAGATCTATAGGGAACACTAGATGGATGTGAGCCTAAATGTAATAAAGCCTGTTCGCTGATTACATACCTGATGTCTTTATAGTAACCTGTGTATTCATAGCCCAATTCTATGCGGTGCCTTCCATAGATTTCAATGTCTTCTGGATTATACCCACCAAAATCTGCCACTCCCAAAAACTTATTGTGATACAATTGATAGGTTGCAGTCATGGAATGTATTTTCTCTGGGACATTTTGAGAATCAAATTTGTTTAGCCTGTAATTGATGCTAAATCGTGTCAAATTGGTAGAAAAATTACCAGTTTGTCTATTAAGTAAAGCGGCTAGATTAGTGTCATCTGTAAATTCATCGTACAATGCTCTGCTTTCTTCAGAGTCATCTTCAAATTCAGTACTGAAGGCACTGCGTGATTGTCCGTTACTGTAATGTCCCGACTCGATGGCCGCGGTTAAAAAGTTATCACTATCGGTTTTAATGATCTTTTGCCATCCTATCAGTAACTTATAACTAGGTGTTTTTACCGGTTTAGACTCTTCATTATAAATTCTAAATTCTGGTTGAAAAGTTAAGTAAATCGCATCACCACTAGTGATGGTGTCCTTATTCAATGCAGATCTTAAATCGTTATAAATACCATAATAAACCGTTGGCTTTGCTTCAAGTAATATCTGTTCATAAGGATTATTTCCCAAACCTGCAGACAATTCAGGACGTACAGATATAGGATAATATTCTTTAAAGCCACTCGTACTCTGATCTTGAGCTGCAGCATAAAAGCCTAATATCATTAACACTATGATAGTATATTTCATAAATATTCAAAGATGAAAATCGGATAGGGAACCATAAAGGCGCCATATCCGATTTTATTAAAATTTAATTCTGTTCTTCTTAGTTCTTCAATGACTGCATATCAATTACAAAACGATATTTCACATCACCGTCAGTAACGCGATCATAAGCCGTATTGATTTCATCCATGTTGATCATTTCAACGTCACAAACGATGTCGTTTTCACCACAAAAGTCCAACATTTCCTGAGTCTCTTTAATACCACCAATTAAAGAACCTGCAATACTCTTGCGACCCATAATGATATTTCCACCATTCATAGGTTCAAGTGGTTCAATGGCACCTACCATCACCATGGTAGAATCTCTTTTCAATAATTGTAGGTATGGATTGACGTCATGCTTTACAGGAACTGTATTTAGTATAAAATCAAAAGATCCACGGTGTTCTTTCATAGCGTCCTCATCCTTTGAAACCAAAACGCCGTCTGCGCCTAATCTTTTGGCATCTTCTGCCTTATCTGGTGATGTAGTAATCATGATCGTTTCTGCTCCCATAGCAGCAGCAAATTTGATTCCCATGTGTCCTAATCCACCTAGACCAACTACTCCAACCTTATCACCTTTCTTAATGTTCCAGTGACTTAATGGAGAGAAGGTGGTTATACCTGCACAAAGCAATGGCGCAACGGCCTTAGTATCGAGGTTTGTTGGTACTTTAAGTACAAAGTGTTCCCTAACAGTAATACTAGTAGAATATCCACCATAAGTATGACCGCCTAAGTGCTTATCTTTTCCATTATACGTACCTACCATACCTTCTTCACAGAATTGTTCAAGATCCTCTTCACAGGCACTACAACTCAAACAGGAATCTACCATACATCCAACTCCAACAAGATCACCTTCGCTAAAATTGGAGACATCTGCTCCTACTTCAACTACTTTTCCTACAATCTCATGTCCTGGAACGGAAGGATATTTTGCATTTCCCCAATCATTACGAACTGTATGTATATCACTGTGACAAACACCACAGTATAAAATGTCAATTTTGACATCATTTGCATTCAAATCGCGACGCTCAATGGTCATCTGTTTTAAATCTGCCTTTGAATCTTGTGCGCCGTAAGCTTTTATTTCTGTACTCATTTTTTATTTTGTCTAATTATCAATTCTTTTAAAAATAATAGGTGTTCCAGGACTACTCGGTTAAGTTGTAGTTAAAGATTGAAGTAAATGGAATGGCTAGTCCAGATTGGTTTAAGTTTAACTTGAATTTCGCTTTCGCGAAAGCGAGAACCATAAAAACCACCTATGTCCGTACTGAGTTTGTTGATCTATTTTAGTGGTATTGCATTTCTGTTTTTTGGTGTAACCTGTCTTCTTACACCGAGGATGAAGCTCGAGTTTACCAGATTTGGTCTTTCTACAATTCAACGCCAGATCACTGGAGTTCTGCAAATCGCGGGTTCCATAGGTTTATTACTATTCACCTACAGTCTATTGATTGCCGCGATATCTGCAGCAGGTCTTTCAATTCTTATGCTTTTAGGCTTTATTACAAGAATGCGGATCAAGGATTCTGTCTATGAATCCTCGCCCGCATTTATTTTTATGATCCTTAATGGGATCATTGCTTATAAGCTGTGGATCTTGATTTAAATAAAGATTACGATTATTGAAAGAATCATAAATATGGCAGCTGGCAATGATTTTTTAGGAGGATCACCTACCTTAAAATGCATTGATATAGCAACGGCCATCATTAAAGCAATTCCTGCCGCTCCAATCCATTCTATGCTAGGAAATAGGTTTGAAGGATAGAATATCGAAATGAGTAATAAAACGGCGAAAAAGCATTTCAAAGTTCCCACAATGACCATCATGCTTTTTGAAAGTCCATATACCGCAAACTCTTCTCTCATGGTCGTAGCGTTTTGAGCTCTCCAAGGAGTTGCTTTTTTTCTATTGAGTAGCCACACATTTAAAATGCTAAGCCCTATCGCTAGTTTAATTATTATTTCTAAAACTTTTAATACTGTGTAGTCCATGGGGTTGGTTATTATTTATTAGCACTAAATTATTGTAGCTACTGTGAGTAACCTCTAAATTATCTCATAAAAAAACCGCCTTGCTCAAGGCAAAGCGGTTCTTCAAAATGAAAGCTGTTTCTTAACCTTTCACTTCTTGTTCTGCATCACGACGCATTTCTTCACCGGCAACAATACCAACTTCAACGCGACGGTTTTGTGCACGACCTTCTGCTGTGTCGTTTGTAGCAATAGGCTGCTCTTCACCATGGTAAGTTACTACCATGCGATCTGTAGCTATCCCATCAGTAATTAGGTAATCACGAACTGCAAATGCTCTTCTTTTAGAAAGATCCATGTTGTAAGCAGCTTCTCCTTGGCTATCAGTATAACCTGAAACAAGTATTTCTGTTCCTGGATAATCATTCATTACATTTACCAATTTATCCAAAGTTGCTTTTGAGGATGCGTTGAGACTAGCCTGATTAGTTGCAAATTTTACTCCACTACCTTCATCAAAAGTTACTACAATTCCTTCACCTACTCGTTCTACTTGCGCACCAGGAATTTCTTGAGAAATTTCTTGTGCCTGCTTGTCCATTCTACGTCCTATCACGTTACCAATAACACCACCTAAGGCAGCACCAGCAACAACACCTTCAGTTTGGTTATCTCCATCACCTACGTTATTTCCGATAATAGCTCCAAGGATTCCACCTGCAGCAGCACCTATTGCGGTACCACGTTGTTGTTTATTGGTATTTTGTAATGATTGACAGCTTACGATTAGTAATAATGCGGTCACTATACTTAAAATTCTAGTTTTCATAGTTTTAATTTAATTTATTAGGGTTGATTGTTGTTATTCAGCTAATTTTCTGAAGTTCATATTTACTTTAACGGTGTTACCGCCTACAAGAACACTTTGACTCCATACCATACTAGTTTCAGTAAGGTTGTTTACGTTCAATCTAAAACCAGCATCGGTTTCACTTTTGTAATTATCACCAGTTGGTTTCAACAAAAGATCGCCTTCGATGATATCTTTAGATCCAGGTATTACCCATACAAAGTTTCTCGTTCCTGTATTACATGACGGAGATTCGATGGAATAGCTACCACGATTATTGTTAGCTACAAAATACCACTGACTTCCTTCAAAGCACTGAGCACTTACGTCTTGTAATAAGGTTGACTTAAACTGGCCATTACCTGTATAAGTTACCGAATCAACGACCCAGTTACCTCTAACAGTTCTTTCAGTTTGTTTGATGGCGTTTTGAGTACCACCACAGCCTACTAGTAAAAGTGCAGTAATCGCACTAAAAAGAATATATTTTTTCATTGGTTTAAAATTTGACCCGAAATTATAAGAGTTGTAGCCACAGATTCCAAAGATTAACGATGTTTAACTAGGAATAGTTAAAAGCATATTAAGTAAAACAAGAGAATCTTTACTTCATACGCAGCCCTGCGCGGTATTCCTATCTTTGCAAAAAAAGACATGAAGACATTATTGATTTTCGTTTGTTTTTTTATGCTAATCGGTTGTGATTCAACAGGAAATGAAACAATAGCAGCAAGTAATCAACCAAATGCATTAAGGAACGATGTGCCAGACGCAGCAAATCGAAGTCTAAGCCCAGAATTTAAAGATTACTGGTATGCTGGAGTTGCAGAGATCAGTAATTATGATCTCAAGATCACTAGATATGGCGAGGAGCGTGATGGAAATGCAGTTCTTATTTTTGTTACCGAGCCTTTTGACGCTTTAGACCAAATCAAAGCTGATAAAGACAAGGAGACTAACAGATCTGTACTGAAATTGAACGCTACCCGAGATTTTTACACAGGAATCTATCCCTATAAAATTATGAGTAGTACTTTTTTGCCGCTGGACAAAGAAGAAAATGCGATCAAAGTAGCAACGTCCATTCAAGAATGGTGTGGTCATACCTACATGCAACTCAATAATAAAGGTGACAAATATGATGGTGTCCTTTATAGTTATTTCCAAAGTGAAGGAAATACAGAGTTTACCGTTGAAAATGTCATGTTGGAAAATCAAATCCCAAATCAGCTGCGCATCGATCCCAAGCTTATGCCTACGGGCGATATCAAAATCATTCCATCTACAGAATACTTGAGATTGACTCACAATCCCACGGAAGCACTAATGGCAACTGCAAGTTTAGAGATGCAGGATGACCAATTCATATATAGTGTTATATATAATAATGGCAGAAAGATTTCCTATACATTAGAATCCACAAGTCCTTATAAGATTTTATCGTGGTACGAAGAGTATCCACAACGTGGCAGTATATCAACATCCACTGCCAGTTTGAAAAAATCTTTAAGAACACCGTACTGGAATCAAAACAGCAACAAATATTCGGTATTAAGAGATAGTTTAGGCTTATGAAAGAAATCTTAATACAACCAGAGGTCATAGCGACCTTGATCATATTGTTCATCGCCTTTATCATTCACAGAAGTGTTATCTGGAGTGCTGGTAAGTTGAGCAAGAAAGTAGAGCGGTCTAAATTACGCAAGCAATACTTGAACCGCTATGTAGGCTATGTGATATGGAGTCTTACTGTAATAGCAATTGTTTTTGTTTGGGGATTGAGTCGCGGTGAAACTTTTTGGGTGGCGCTGGGTTCCACATTTGCCGTGGTAGGTGTGGCATTATTTGCCAACTGGAGCATTTTGAGTAATGTCACTGCCAGTTTCATTTTGTACTTTACGTTTCCCTATAAAATAGGCGATCGCGTAAGAATTCATGATAAGGATTTACCAGTAACCGCAGTTATTGAAGACATCAAAGGTTTCTATACAATTCTTAGAACTGCCGAAGGTGAACTTATCACCTACCCCAATAACCTGCTGCTTCAAAAAGGAGTTAGTATATTGTACAATCGTGAGGAGTCTATCTTTGATATTGACAAACACGCAGAAACCGATCCTACCGCCAGATAATTAAATTTACCATGGACTTAAAAGACCAACTTAAAAACCTATTCCCAGAACACGAAGTGCCTCAAGAGCCCGAAGCTGAAAAAAGTGACATTTGGTTACAAGATGATCCATTGGAATGCCGCTTTGAAAAGCGTAAAGGGAAAGTCAACACCATCATAGCCGGTTATACTGGAGCTACAGAGGACTTCAAAATCTTGGCAAAAGACATCAAAACCTCATTAGGAGTTGGTGGCAGTTTCAAAAACGATACCATCATCATCCAGGGAGATTACAGAGACCGCATTATGGAAATGCTTAAAGAAAAAGGATTTAAGGTAAAGCGCGTTGGCGGTTAATGTCACCATCTTTTACTTATAAGATCTGGAATATTTCGCTTTCGCGAAAGCGTAATTCCTCAATCTTCACACAGAAAAAGTACCTTATTAACAATCAGACAGCGCTACATTAACGGCAAGGCCGCCTTCACTTGTTTCTTTGTATTTGGAATTCATATCCTGAGCGGTTTGCCACATAGTTTCAATCACTTTATCTAGAGGTACCTTAGCATTTTTTGCATCAGTATCTAGTGCCATCTCGCAAGCGTTAATCGCTTTTATGGAGCCCATAGCGTTGCGCTCAATACATGGAACCTGAACCAATCCGCCTATTGGATCGCAAGTAAGTCCTAAATGGTGTTCCATGGCAATCTCGCTGGCCATTAAAACTTGTGCAGGCGTGCCGCCCATTAATTCAGTTAATGCGCCGGCAGCCATAGCGCTGCTTACACCTATTTCTGCTTGACAACCGCCCATTGCTGCACTTATAGTAGCTCCTTTTTTGAAAAGCGATCCGATCTCACCCGCGACCAATAAAAACTTTTTGATGTGTTTGAAATCGGCTTGATGGTTTTCAATGACTAGATAATACATCATTACTGCTGGAATGACTCCAGCGCTTCCATTAGTAGGCGCTGTAACTACGCGACCTAAAGAAGCGTTTACCTCGTTGACTGCAAGTGCAAAACAAGAAACCCATTTAAGGATTTCCCTGAATTTTACCTCTGTGGATCGTATGGCTTCTATCCATTCTTCCTTGTTGGTGTATCCTTCGCCTTTCTGCAAACGCTGGTGCGTATCAAAGGCTCTACGTCGTACATTCAAGCCACCAGGCAGAATACCTTCTGTATGACAACCGGTATACATAGAATCCAGCATCACATCCCAAATATCTTGCAATCTCGAGTCTATTTCTTCTGGCTCATTGAGATATTCCTCATTCTCTAGAACAATCTGGGAAACCGGTTTATTCTCTCGCTCGCAATAAGCTAATAATTCAACGGCGTTGGAAACAGGTCTGGGAAAGCATTCAAAAATAGCACGTTGTCTAGCGGCTCTCTTTCGCTCCTTCTGAACAAAAAAACCACCGCCTATGCTGTAATATGTTTCAAAAATAACCTTACCCGTATCTATAATAGCTTTGAAACGTATACCATTGGGATGAAACGGTAAAAAGTTTCTATTGAAACGAATAGCAGTCTGCGGATTGAAAGTAATCAGATAAACACCATCCAGTTGAAGCAATTTTTGATTGGTGACATAATCTATCGTTTCTGGAATTTCAGAAATATCACAGGTTTGAGGATCTGAATTTGTCAGTCCCAAAATCACAGCGATGTCTGTCGCATGTCCTTTTCCTGTCAACGACAGTGAGCCATAAAGATCAACTTCAATGGACGATACATTTCCCAAAAGATTTTTGTCGCGCAGTTTTCCTAAAAAATTACGAGCCGCACGCCACGGTCCCAGAGTATGGGAACTCGATGGACCAACGCCTATTTTAAGCATGTCAAACACGCTAATTGCTTCAATTTTTTTGGGAGTTTCTGCCATTGTAATTGCAACTATTTTGAAGGTTCAAATATAACTTTTTGGGATGCTTAAGAGAGCTGCGTTATCTTTAAATAGCAAGCCATGTTTTCAGATTATCTCAAAGAAAAAGCCATAAAGAAAAATTCTTTATGGCTTACTATTTATTGTAAAAGCTGTTTAAGACCTGGCTGCCTTTTCCTGCTCCAGTTTTTTTGCTTCTTTCTTCATCTTTCTTTTTTCAAGCATGGTTCCCGTGATCCAGTAAGGAATGGCAAAAGCCGTGAGGAAAATCATCAACCAGAATCCTATTGTAAGAATGGCCGCAAATGCTAGAAAGCCTAAATATTGATCAAATTCAAACATAATTTTTATTTAGATACTGCAAAGATAAGGGCTGCGCGTATAAAATAAAACCTGCAACAATACTTTATTAACAAAAATGTCTGACTTGTTGTGGATAAGATTGAAAGTTAGTCCGCTTTCGCGAAAGCGAGATAAACCACCTACACCACTGCAAATCTTTAGAACAATTTATTGCCGATGTTCCAGCCATAAGCGCTATGACTGCTATATTTGTTTAAAATCAACTCCATGGAATACCGTATAGAAAAAGACACGATGGGACCAATTGAGGTCCCGGCAGATAAACTATGGGGCGCGCAAACGCAGCGTTCCAGAGAGAATTTTAAAATAGGGCCATCTGGCAGTATGCCGTTGGAAATCGTTTATGGATTTGCCTATTTGAAAAAAGCTGCTGCTTACACCAATGAAGAGTTAGGCGTACTTGCTGCCGAAAAACGTGATCTTATCGCACAGGTTTGTGATGAGATTCTAGAAGGTAAACATGACGATCAATTCCCGCTAGTGATCTGGCAAACAGGTTCTGGAACACAATCTAACATGAATGTCAACGAGGTGATTGCCAATCGTGCGCACCAGATTGCAGGAAAAAAAATAGGTGAAGGCGACAAAACCATCCAGCCTAATGACGACGTGAATAAATCACAAAGTAGTAACGATACATTCCCTACGGGTATGCACATTGCCTGCTATAAACGCATTGTAGAAGACACCATCCCAGGAATTATCCAGTTGCGCAACACGCTGCACGAGAAAAGCCAGGCATTTAGCGATGTCGTAAAAATTGGTCGCACTCATCTCATGGATGCAACACCATTAACGCTGGGTCAGGAATTTTCTGGATACGTTTCTCAGCTCGATCACGGTATCATCGCTTTGGAAAATACGCTGAATCACCTAAGCGAATTAGCATTAGGAGGAACGGCAGTTGGTACTGGACTAAATACTCCAGACGGTTATGATACAACCGTTGCTCGCTACATAGCAGAATTTACGGGTCTTCCGTTTAAAACGGCAGAGAACAAATTTGAGGCTTTGGCAGCACACGATGCTCTAGTAGAAACTCATGGAGCCTTAAAGCAAGTCGCAGTTTCTTTAAATAAAATTGCTAATGATATAAGAATGCTCGCCAGCGGACCACGTAGCGGAATTGGTGAAATCATCATTCCAGCAAACGAACCTGGTAGCTCAATTATGCCAGGAAAAGTGAATCCAACCCAATGCGAAGCATTGACTATGGTAAGTGCTCAAGTTATGGGTAATGATGTAACTGTAAGTGTTGGTGGTATGCAAGGCCAGTATGAACTCAATGTATTCAAACCGGTTATGGCGGCAGCAGTATTGCAAAGCGCCCGCTTGATAGGTGATGCCTGTAAAAGTTTTGAAGAGCACTGCGCCGCAGGGATTGAACCCAACCATTCTAGAATAAACGAGTTGGTGAATAATTCGTTGATGCTGGTAACGGCCTTAAATACTAAAATAGGCTACTACAAAGCCGCCGAAATAGCTAACAAAGCACACGAAGAAGGAACTACTTTAAAAGAAGCAGCAGTAGCTACTGGCTATCTAACTGCAGATGAGTTTGACGAATGGGTCAAGCCTGAGGACATGGTTGGGAAGAGATAATTTGTTTCTGAACCAGATATAAAAGCTCAACCTGCAGGTTGAGCTTTTTTTTGCTTAGATAACTACAGTTGAGTGAATTTGAAGGCGAATAAAAAAACACAACATTATTATAAACCTTAGTGTCTAAAGGTTTAAAGGCAATACTTTGTGCTCTTATTACATATATAAACCAATTTGATTATGAAAAAGTACATTTTAACCATTGCGGCTGTAGCCTTACTTTCTACGGGTGCCATTTCTTGTAAAGAGGATACTAAATTTGACAATTTAGAAGACAAACTAGAGCAACGTTCAGACGATCTGGAAGATGCTTCTGATGATATAGGTGACGCTGCTGATGATCTAGAAGATGCATTGGAAAATTTACAGGATGCACTCAAAGAAGTGGAAAACAAAGAAGACAGGGAAGCAATACGTAAAAGAGTCAATGAAATCTTTGACAAAATGAACATTCAACTTGATAAAGATATGTAGGTAAATCTTTACTAAGAATTACTGATTACGTTTACCGTATTAAGAAAAAACGCAAACCTAAGGTTTGCGTTTTTTTATGAATACTCTTTTGACGATTAGTCTTGATTATTAATGCCTTTGCCGTGTTTTAATTTCTTCCCATAAACCTTCTTCTCACGCCATCTGGCAAATCCTGCGAGCAAGGCTACAAAAGCTAATGATCCAAATATCGCATTGTAGGATATAATCTGATCACCGCTAGCATAACTATGCAGTCCAGTTAAGTAAAAGTTTACCCCAAAATAGGTCATCATCACACTGTAAAAAGCGAGGACAGACCATAAGTTAAACGTCCAGCGGCCTTTCAAGCCTGGAACCAATCGTAAGTGCAAAACAAATGCGTATACAAATATGGTGATGAGTGCCCAAGTCTCTTTTGGGTCCCAACCCCAATAACGTCCCCAACTTTCGTTTGCCCACATGGCGCCCAAGAAGTTTCCAATCGTCAACATGATCAAACCTACGGTCAGGGAAACTTCGTTGATATAAGTCAGCTCCTTGATATTGAGATCCATTTTCTTTTTGTTCTTAGTGGTAGAAAAGATCATCAGGATCAGAGATACTAATCCTAATATCATTCCCAACGCAAAAGGGCCATAACTACCTACAATTACAGCTACGTGGATCATAAGCCAATAGGAATCCAATACCGGTTGTAAGTTGGCAATGGAAGGATCCAACCAATTCAACTGCGCGACCCATAAAATGATGGCCACCACAAACGCCGTACTGGCGATCGTCATCTCACTCTTGCGACCAAACATGAGTCCAAACGCCATCGTTGCCCATGCTACATAAATCAAGGATTCATAAGCATCCGACCATGGTGCGTGACCACTTAAATACCAACGAACTCCCAAGGATAATGTATGAACTAAGAATATTCCGAAAATCGCATACTTATGAAAGATAATCGTCCAGCGTATTTCTTTCATAGGCCTAACAATCTCCACAATCAAAAGGATTAACATGATGATTCCAAACCATACGTACCATTTGTACAAGCTCTTGAAAACATCATACTTATTGTAAAGGATCTCTGCCTCAATTTTATCTTCTGATGGCATCACTTCTGCGCCATAAGCGCGCTGGAATTCAAAGAGACTGTTGAGTGCAGTGTTGGCTCTTAAATAATCTCCAGTCTGATTGCCTTCATTCAGTAAAGTAGTGTAAGCAGGTATAAAGTCTCGAACAAAATTATAATCGCCTTCTCTTTCAAAGCCGGCATCGTCGCGTTCCAATGAGGAGAACCACGTGTTATTCTCGGCATTTGGATTAGGGAAAATCTTTAGAATGGAACCACTAATCACTTGATCCAACAAACCAACGCTAAAGTTGATATCAATAAATTCGTTTTGGATGTTGGTCTTAACATCGGCGCGGTTAGCATCGTCTAGGAATGGACTTAGTTTATAACCGCCAACTTCTCCGTTTGGTTTTCTGAAGAAATCCATACCGCTGGCAAAAGAGCGGCTCTTATCCACATCAATAACAGATCTTAATGAATCGTTCTTGTAATTCATTTTGATAATGGGAACCTCAAACCAAAGCTGCCCCATTTGCATCATGCTAATAAGCGTTTGTTCTGGTGAAAGTCTAACCGTAGAATCACCAACCTTAGCTTCATAGTAATCACGCTCTGACATACGACGCAGTACTTCAGAAGCTAGCGTCGCTATGGGTTTCATGCGACCATTGTCCTGCACCACTACTCTACCAAAACGGTCTGCTTGAGCCTTGGGAACCATGTTTGCCACGATAATACTGTCCAGAACACGCAGTGGTATTTCTGGTAATACCTGTGGCTGCACTAGCGCTGTTTGCTCTGACTTCATGGCATCAGCAGGCATGTTGGTGCTCACACCTTCTCGACTTTCCATGGATGTGTCACTGTCAGTGGTCTCATGGTTATGACCTACGTGACCTGCAGCTGCCGGTTGCTGGATGGCGTGGTTATGACCGGTGTGATCTACTTGCAAACTATCTGCTTGCACAGGTGGCGGTTGAAAGTTCGCTTCCGCGAAAGCGAAACTTCCCATCATCAAAACCGCGATCATCAAGGTTTGTTTTGCTTTGCGCTTCTCCACTCTATTGATCAATCTGCGCAACTCGCCGAATCTTGTATTAGGATCAAAAATCAACGCCATCATGGCGATATACAGCAAAATGTAACCTGTATATGTAACGGCCTTTCCCCAGAAATCATGGTTGACAGAAAGATGCGTTCCCAACTCGTCTGGATCAAAACCAGACTGAAAGAATCTGTAGCCAGCTTTATCTAAAACGTGATTCATGTAAATATGCTCGTCTGTCTTAGTGCTATCAGGATTGGTGACAACCACTTTACTTTCGTAAGAAGAATAAGCTTTTTCTGTACCTGGATATTTGTTAGCTATAAAATCATTAAGTGTAATACTAAAAGGCAGCTCACGCTCAATCGATCCATATTTGATATAAAACTTCATACCGTTAATGTCTGTACTGGAAAAGTCAGTGAGAATACCTTTTCCACCTAGTATCTCAATTTTTTGCTCTTCTCCACCGCTGCGTAGGGTTCCTATTAATCCGTACGCTTTTGCTGCCGTAGGCTCTGGGCTGGCCACGATACCAACCTCACCTTGCTGGATGGGTTCTGGAATTACAAACTGCATTCCAGCCATGTTGTACAACGATCGCAGCTGTAAAGGTTGGAGAGAATCTGGATAGACATCTCCTTTTTGCTGATCTGCCATACGTAGATAATCGCCTTCGAAAGGTGTCTGGATCGAGTAACCATTCCAGTTCTCTATGATGTTGATCATCCCTTTATCTGCAGCCTCTTGAGGATCTTTGTTTACCGCAAATAAAACACCGTGTATACTAGCTTCTTCTCCATCTTTGATAAGGTGATCATGTCGCGTACCGCCACCAGCTTCAACGATCTTTAAATATCTATCACCGCTTTCACTAGGTTTTAAACCTTCAACCGCATCATAGATAAGTGTATCTATTTGTAAGCTGACATCCTCATCATAAAAGCTAAAGGTTTCTACATCGTCATAATCATACCGACTTAACAATATTTTCTCCTTGACCTCACGTTGCATGGGGTTACCATCAGAATCTTCGCCTTGGATCAAAACGCTATAATAAGTTTCATCACTTAAAAAAGTATCCTCAGTCTGGCCTTCACGTATTAACATCATTCCTTCATAAGAAATGTATCTAGTAATTCCAGCGCCTATAATGATCAAGATCCATGATAGGTGCATGGTGAGTGTAGCCCATTTTTTCCACTGCCATAATTGGTAGCGTTTGATATTCCCAATAAAATTGAGCATCAACCATAGTATTAGCAATGAAAACCACCAGGTATTGTAGACCCAAAGCTTAGATGTAGGTGTGTCGTATGAATTTTCAATAAATGTTCCAACCGCCATGCTTATTGCAAAAACGAGAAGTAAAACAGACATGGTTCTAGTGGAGAAAAGAATCGCTATTATCCTGTCTTTCATAGGTGTTTTTAAGAGTGTGCAAAGATACTTTACAAAAGCCGCACTGCCATACCTTGTCTGTCGCTTGTTACTTCCTATTTTTACAGTATGATCACTGTTTTTGTCATAGGTACTGGTAATCTGGGAAAGCAATTATGCGTTGCGTTGGAATCTGATCAAGATTCTCAAATCAAACTGATGGGTTACACCAACCATAGCTTGAATGATATTCCGCAAATCAAGGCTCCTTTATTTAAGGAAAAATTTCCTAAATGTGATTTGTACTTACTTGCAGTTCCTGACGATTCCATTGAAAAAGTAAGCGCATCAATTCCAGCAAATCAGCCAGTAGCACACATGAGCGGCAGCGTTCCTATGAGTGTTTTAGATAGTCATGATGAATATGGCGTTTTGTATATACCTCAAACGTTCAATAAATACCGTCAGGCAGATCTGGAAGAAATCACGATTTGTCTGGAATCAGGTTCAATGGAAATGAAAGAAAAATTATGGATGGTGGCTGGCTCGCTTTCGCGAAAGCGAACTCACATCAACTCCACGCAACGACAACAGCTTCATCTTGCTGCGGTGTATATGAACAATTTTGTGAATCACTGTTATTACAAGTCTGCTGAAATCCTGAAAGCAGCAGATTTAGATCCAAAATTGTTGGAAGGTTTGCAAACAGAAACGTTGGAAAATGCCAAGCAATCAAAACCTCATGATGCTCAAACCGGTCCAGCGCGACGCGGTGATAGTGCAACCATAAATAGGCATTTAGAACAACTCAAAGAATCAGATCAAGCCATGTATCTGGCTATAAGTGAATCCATTAAACGAACCTATGAAGACTAATTATAAGAAATTGCTCACCCATATCAAGGCTTTTATATTTGACGTAGACGGTGTACTAACTGACGGCCGACTACTGATCTCAGAAAGTGGTGAATTACTACGTACCATGAATGCCAAAGATGGTTATGCCATGAAAACAGCGCTTAACAATGGCTATCTAGTATGTATCATAACAGGTGGAAAAAACGAAGGTGTGAAATCCAGACTGCTAGGTTTAGGCGTTGATGATGTGTTTCTCAATGCGAGTGACAAAATGATTCAGCTTGAAGAATACATGGGAAAACACAATCTTACAGTTGATCAAATTCTATACATGGGCGATGATATGCCAGATGTTCCTGTGTTAGAATACGTAGGTCTTGCCACTTGCCCGCAAGATGCTATTCCAGAGGTCAAGGCAGTGAGTGACTACATCTCGCATAAAACTGGAGGCGATGCCTGCGTGCGTGACGTTATTGAGCAGGTTATGAAAGTTCATGGTAAATGGAATGTTGAACACGGTAAAACCGCTGCCAGCAGTTGATCTATCTTAAACTTTCTCGCTGGCCCAACGTATTGATGACCGCGCTCACGCAACTGGTTATCATTTATGGTTATCTGCCTCAAACGGGTGCAGATCTAGCTTTGGAGCTTTGGCAGGTTGCTCTATTGATGATCTCCACTGCTCTATTAACCGCTAGCGGTAATGTGATCAATGACATTTATGATGTGCAGACGGACATACTGAACAAACCCGATAAGGTACTGGTAGGTAAAAAAATCACAGAAAAGAAGGCTTTCAACTTTTACATAATATTGACGATACTTGCTGTTGTTGCTGGATTTATTTTGGCAAATTCGGTAGGTCTGGCAAGTCTTGCGGCGGTATTTATAATCGTTTCTTTTTTGTTATACTTCTATGCAACGTATTTAAAAAAGGTACTATTGTTAGGTAACCTGCTAATATCGGTTTTAGTTGGTTTTGTGGTTGTTATAACCGCTGTTTTTGAATTGGTTCCATCCATAACGGAATTCAACAGAGCGGAACAATTGGCAGTATTTCAGCATCTTTTAATTTTTGCCCTATTTGCTGTCGTCGTCAATCTATTGCGGGAAAGTATCAAGGATTGTCAGGATATAAAAGGCGATCATGCTACAGGACGTAATAGTCTCGCAATTTTATTGGGTCGTGACAGAGCCTTGAAAGTATTGGCGGTTTATACTATTATCTTATTACTTATCATGGGTTACTTCTTGACTACCGTACTTTATGTAGACCGTATCAGCGTTTATTATACAGTATTTCTGATTATGGCTCCGCTAATGTATCTGGGAATACGGCTGTGGAGTTCAGTATCCACTAAAGAGCTTGCAATCTTATCCCTTGTTTGTAAATTAGTTTTGCTGACAGGAATCATAGGCATCGCCATTATAAAATTTTAAATGTTACAGAAAAAATTACAGCACCTAGATATTATTCTTGCCTCACAATCGCCGCGAAGACAGGAATTGTTGAAGGAATTGGATATTGATTTCAGAATTGAGACAAGACCCGTTGACGAAGTTTATAGCAAAGAGCTTAAAGCAGGAGAAATCACAGCCTTTCTTTCTGAGCTTAAAGCGAAAGCCTTTCAAAACAACATCAAAGACAACCAATTAATCATTACCAGCGATACCATCGTATGGCTGGAAGATGCTGCGCTGGAAAAACCAAAAGACCTAAGCCACGCCAAAGAAATGTTAGCATCCATGAGCGGAAAGATGCATGAGGTCTTCACATCAGTTACCTTCACGACAAGCACCAGTCAAGATACTATCACAGATTCCACAAAAGTGTACTTTAAAAACCTCACAGACGCTGAAATCTCTTACTACGTAGAAACCTATAAACCTATGGATCGCGCTGGTGCTTACGGTATTCAGGATTGGATAGGTTATACTGCCATTGAAAAATTGGATGGTTGCTATTATAACGTGATGGGATTACCTTTACCTAAAGTCTATCAATGGCTTTCAAACAATTTCCAAGAATGAAAAAAATAGCAACTACTACTCTACTAGCTTTGATGTTGAGCTTAGCTATGAGTTGTAAAACCGATAAAGAATCGGTTGAAGAGGATGAGCTTGTTGAAGTTTTGGATTGTTCATCGGTGAAGACTGGTAAATTTAAATATGCCAATCCTGCTTATGGCGAATGGATCATTGATCGCAATGAAACTACCAGTATTGAAATAAGCGAAACCGATGATCTCAAGATTTATAGTGATGTCGTATGGATCACAGACTGTGAATACGAACTACATATTACAGATACAGACAATCTAGATAACATGGCGGTAGTGTCTAGTGTCCTGAGAGTGGTCATCACAGATGTTATGGATTATGGATACAAATGCGTTTCCTACACACCAGATGGTCCAGAAGAATTTGAAATGATACGGATAGATGGGTAATATTTACAAAGGTTTTATAGCTGGAAGTATTGCAGCGGCTGTTCTATCACTGCTGTTCTATAGTTCGGATATAAATTTCCAGTATGAATATTTTAACTGGAAACATTTTGCATGGCTATTTTTACAAACCATTGCACCTTTGATTGTCATGGCCATTTATTATTTGTGGCGAAGTAGGTATAAATTGAAAGATCTTAAAAATCACAAAGGCTGAATAAATTCGCTTTCGCGAAAGCAAACTAAACAAAAAACCCATCTCAAATCGAGATGGGTTTTTCAATATGATATAAAATGTTCTCTAGAACATCTCTCTTCCAGCAAAATGGAATGCTGCTTCAATCGCCGCATTCTCATCGCTATCACTACCGTGAACAGCATTCTCGCCTACACTCTTTGCAAATAATTTTCTGATGGTACCATCAGCTGCTTCTGAAGGGTTTGTTGCTCCTATTAGTGTACGGAAATCTGCTACTGCGTTTTCCTTCTCTAATACAGCTGCCACTATAGGGCCGCGAGACATAAATTCAACCAACTCTCCATAGAATGGGCGCTCGCTGTGAACCGCATAAAATTCCTGTGCATCTGCAACAGTCATTTGCGTTAGTTTCAAAGCGACGATCTTAAAGCCGCTGCTAGTTATTTTTTCTAATATAGCTCCAATGTGTCCATCCTCGACAGCATCAGGTTTGATCATTGTAAAAGTTCTATTCGTTGCCATTTACTGTTTTTAAAATTGCGGTGCAAAAATACGGTATATAAAAGGCTTAGGACAATTCATTTGGGATTTTTTGGCTATTCATCATTTCACTTAAGGACTATAGGATCTGTATCTGAGTACTAGAAATCCTATTTTTGCAGTCTATGCAAGATCAAGAAATACAAAAGCTCAAAGCTGAATTGTCCTCACCTAAAAAGATAGTTATTGTTCCCCACAAAAGTCCGGATGGTGATGCTGTGGGCTCCATAACGGCTTTGTATGGTTATCTTAAAAAGGGGAATCATCAAGTATCCATGATCTCACCTAATGATTTTCCATCATTTCTATCCTGGTTGACTTATAGTGAGGACATCCTCAACTATGAACAGACTCGCGATGAATCTGATAAATTGATTGCAACAGCAGATTTTATATTTATTCTGGATCATAATGCCTTCCATCGTGCCGGTGATATGGAGAAACCGCTTTCTGCGGCAAATGCGACCTTTGTAATGATTGACCATCATCAGCAGCCAGATGACTTTGCTACCTATATGTATAGCGATACCAGCATGAGTAGTACGTGTGAGATGATGTATCATTTTCTTGATAAAATGAAAGCACTTGATACGATCGATCCCGCTATGGCGACCAGCCTCTATACCGGTATTTTAACTGATACAGGCAGTTTCAAATATAGATCTACAACATCTACCACATTGAGAGTAGCTGCAGATCTAGTGGATAAAGGTGCAGAAAGTGAGGCCATCAACCGTAAGATTTATGATGTGAACACGCCATCCCGCATGAAGCTTTTAGGAGTAGCCTTGAACAATCTGACAGTTTTACCAGAATTACGTACCGCTTTTATCACGTTGACGCAAGAAGAGCTGGACGACAACAATTTCCAGAAAGGCGATACAGAAGGTTTTGTGAACTATGCTTTGAGTCTCAATGACATTGTATTTGCTCAGATTTTCATCGAGAAAAAGGACGAAAGCATTATCAAGACTTCCCTGCGATCCAAAGGTGATTTTGATGTCAATCAAATGGCTCGTGAACACTGGAATGGTGGCGGACACAAAAATGCCGCTGGCGGCAGGTCAGAACTGAATATGGAAGAGACTAAAGCCAAATTAATCCTTATATTGCGCGACTATGAAAAAGCACTTCAGGGCACACAAATATAGTATCATGATTGCGCTGTTTGTCAGTGTTATGGTAGGCTGTAAGAATCTGGAGCCACGTGAACCTATTGAACGCAAGACCAGCACAACTACTGACTTTTCCATAGAACTCAACAAGCAAAGAAATGCTGCAGAGGAAGCTTACATCGAGAAGTTGATTGAGGCAGATTCAGCAGAATTTTCCCGTTCTCCCAATGGATTCTATTACCGCTTTATCGTCCAGGACAGCATCGCAGGTGACCGTCCCGAATTTGGCGATCGCGTCACGTTTAATTACAACATGGAGACGCTAGATGGAGAGACTATATACAGTGAAGAAGAGCTATCTCCCGTAACAAAGAGCCTGGAGCAGGAATACGGTATTTTCAAGGGATTACGTGAAGGATTGAAACTTATGCAGGTAAACGACGAGGTGATTTTCTACTTTCCTTCCTATACGGCGTACGGTTTTTATGGTGACGAGAAACGCATAGGCCTGCACACACCTATCAAAAGCACGGTGAAATTGCTTAAGATTGATAAGAGTAAATAATATTAAATTTGTTCCGCTTTCGCGAAAGCGGACTCAACCACAAACCCTATAATAAAAATTAAAATTTCTAACATGAAGAAGATTCACGGCTTACTATTGATTCTAGCCATTATTTTAACTGCAGCATCTTGTAAAAATGAATATCCTGATATTGAAGATGGCATCTATGCAGAATTCAAAACAACCAAAGGAACCATGCTCGCCGAGTTGTACTACAAAGCAACACCTACCACCGTAGCTAACTTTGTGGCGCTTACTGAAGGTAACCACGAGTTTGTACTGGATAGTTTGAAAGGAAAACCATACTATGATGGTCTTGTATTTCACAGAGTTATCGATAGTTTCATGATTCAAGGTGGCGATTATACAGGTACTGGTTCTGGACAAGTAGGATATCAATTTGCACAAGAAATTGTTGATACATTGAAGCATGACGAGAAAGGAATTCTCTCCATGGCAAATGCGGGTCCTAATACAAATGGTAGCCAGTTCTTTATCATGGACGAGCCTAATGCTAACCTTGATGGAGGTTATAACGTTTTTGGTAAAGTGATTGAAGGTCTTGCCGTGATCGATTCTATTTCTACGGTTGCGACTAATCCTAGAGACAATCGCCCATTAGATAGCGTTGTAATGAAATCTGTCAAAATCATTAGAAAAGGAAAGGATGCTCAAAAATGGGATGCTGTAAAAACTTTTAAAGAAGGTCAAGAATTAGCAGAACAAGAAAGGTTAGCAGCAGAAAAACTAGCTGAAGACCGTCGTGCCGCAGCACCTGCAAAACGACAAGCAAAAGCAGTAGAATTTGCTGACCTTAAAAGTAAAGCTAGTAAACTTCCCAACAGCAATGTTATGATTTACACTGTTTCAAAAGGAACCGGTGCAAAACCAGAAGAAGGAACGAGAGTGTTGCTTGAATATTCTGGCTTTCTTGAAAATGGGAACCTTTTTGACAGTAGTGATATTGAAACGGCTCAAGAATTTGATGCACTTAATCCTAATAAGGAAAGAGCTAACATGTATCGCCCTATACCTGTACAATACAGCAATCAAGCAGCAGCGATTCCAGGATTTAGAGATGCATTACTTTCAATGAATTATGGTGATAAGATTGTGGCTTTCATTCCGTCAGAATTCGCTTATGGTGAAGCTGGAAATGGCCCTATACCACCCAACTCAAATTTGATCTTTGAAATGGAACTGATGGAAAACGATCAATAGCCTCAAAAGCTAAATCTATTGTAAAAACGGACCTGAAAATGGTGCGTTTTTTTTTGCTCATCCATAAACCATTATATTTATAATTATGAAGGAAATCATTTATACAAAAACAGCTCCTAATCCCATAGGCCCCTATAATCAAGCCGTGCTATGGAGAGGTTTACACCAACATACACTTTATACCAGTGGCCAGATTGCTATTGATCCCACAACAGGAAATATAGAGACTAAAGACCTTGAAAAAGAAACCCATCTGGTAATGAAAAACCTGCAAGAGGTTTTGAAAGCTGCGGGAATGAGTTTTGATCATGTGATTAAGACCAGTATATTTTTGAGTGACATGAAAAATTTCACCACCGTGAATAAGATTTATGGGAGTTATTTCAATGAGGATACCGCACCAGCAAGAGAAACTGTTGAGGTTGCTAACCTTCCTAAATACGTCAATGTAGAAATTTCAGCTATAGCTATCAATGGATAAATCTGTCTTTTCTGATTCTGAGCTGATTCTTAATAGTGATGGAAGTATCTATCATTTGAATTTGAAACCAGAGCAACTTGCGCATACTATCATTACAGTAGGTGATCCAGAGCGTGTTCCAGAGGTATCGAAATATTTTGACACGATTAAGCATAAGATTGCTAAACGTGAATTTCATACCCACACTGGGACTTACAAAGGCAAAGAAATTAGTGTTATTTCCACAGGTATAGGAACCGATAATATTGACATCGTTTTCAATGAGCTGGATGCTTTGGTAAATATAGATTTTGAATCACGTGAGGTGAAGGATCAACTCACTACGCTTGACATTATTAGAATTGGCACTACTGGAGCTGTACAGCCTAAAATTGCGGTGGATTCATTCTTGCTATCGCAACGTGGAATCGGCTTTGACAGTTTATTGCATTGGTATGATAATGATATCGAGGATAAAAAATTTGCTGCAGCTCTAGTCAAAGAGTTGCAACTATCTGATGATATGGCAACTCCATACATCGTACAATGTAACAAAGAACTATCCAAGCATTTTCAAACTATTGAAATGTTGAACGGAACAACTATTACAAACGTTGGATTCTACGGACCACAATCACGCCGATTGCGATTAGCACCGTCAAATAAAGAATTGAAACAACTCATCACCAATTTTTCTTATGATGGGCATCAGATTACAAATTTAGAGATGGAAACCTCTGGCATCTATGCTATGGCAGCCCTTCTGGGGCATAGAGCTGTATCATTGAACGCCGTTCTAGCTAACCGAGCAACAGGAGCGTTTTCAAAACAGCCTAATGAAACGGTTGATAAATTGATTCAGTTCACGCTGGATCGTATTGCAACAATTTAAATATTTGAGTTCATATAACGCACTTGTGGAAAAACTAAAGGATTACCCGTATCAGCATAGAGATATCAATTGGCTTAGCTTCAATGATCGAGTGCTTCAAGAGGCTGCTGACACTAGCAATCCTTTATATGAACGGCTAAAGTTCATCGCCATCTTCTCTTCTAATCTTGATGAGTATTTTAGAGTTAGGGTTTCTCAATTGCGACAATTAAAACGGGTTGATAAGAGTCTACGTAAAAAACTAGCGCTGCGACCTTCAAAATTTGTGAAGCAATTACTACGCAAAGTGCATGATCAACAAATGCTCTTAGGTGAAATATTCTTTGAGCAAATCGTTCCAGAACTCGCAAGCAACAAAATTGTAATTTTAAAAAAAGACGAATTAAAACAACAATTCAAAAAGGAAGCACTCTCCTATTTTGACAAGAATTTAAAAGACATTGTCCAATCTCAATTAGTTGAAGCCAGCAAGCACAGTGATATATTCCTTGAGAATCAAAGGCTGTTTTTGTTGGTGACTTTTGAAGATGAATCTAAATATGGTATTGTAAACATTCCGTCTAATGAGGATCAGAGATTTGTTGAAATTGCTCAGAATGATGGAAAACACTACATCTGCTTCCTGGATGATATAATTAAGTTGAAATTACCACATCTATTTCAGGAGGAAACGCTAACAGGATGTTATGCTGTAAAGCTATCTCGAGATGCAGAACTTTACCTTGACCAAGAACTAGAAGGAGAATTAGCCGATAAAATTTACGAGTCATTAGAACAACGAACTGATGGTCAACCTACACGTTTTCTGTACGATGAAGGCATGCCAAAGGTCGTTCGCAAAAACATCAGAAAAAGTCTTGGGTTAGGTAAAATTGATATGGTAGCTGGTGGCGCTTATCACAATTTTGACGACTTTTTTGGTTTTCCAGATCCAACCAATAATCCTGAACTTCACGCTCCAGATCTAGAGGTTTTAGAGCATTCAGGTTTACATGGCAATAACTATTTTGATGTTATAAAGGAGAAAGACCAATTGGTTCATTTTCCGTTTATGTCTTTTGATTACGTGCAAAAATTTATTGATCAAAGCTCTACAGACGATCAGGTTGAGGAGATTAAGATTAGTTTGTATCGCGTTGCAGACGAGAGTGATCTGACAGATTCTTTATTGACTGCTCTTAAAAACGGTAAGAAAGTAACCGTTTTTGTAGAAGCTAAAGCTAGATTTGACGAAGAAAACAATATCAAATGGGGTCGCATATTTGAGGAACATGGCGCGCAGGTTATTTATAGTTATCCGCGAATTAAAGTTCATAGCAAGGTGCTGCTCGTACTGCGCAAGGAAAAGAACAAGACCAAACGATATGCTTATATAGGAACAGGAAATTTCAATGCGAAAACTTCCAAAATCTATTGTGATCATGGCTTATTCACTGCTAACAAGCAAATTACCAAAGATTTATCTAGGGTTTTCAAAGTATTGGAAGGCAAGCTTATTATTCCTAGAGCAAAACATTTACTGATTTCGCCATTTACTACGCGCAGCACTTTTGAGGATCTCATTCGCAAAGAAACAGACTCTGCCAAAGATGGTAAGCCAGCAAGTATCACGGCAAAAATGAATCAGCTGGAAGATCCTGGAATGATAAAGCTGTTGTATAAGGCAAGCCAGGCTGGAGTCAAGATACGTTTGATCGTGAGAGGTTTTTCAAGCTTGATCCCACAACTGGATCAAATAAGCGACAACATCCATATGACGTCTATAGTGGATCGCTATTTGGAACACGGCCGTATTTACAAGTTCCACAATAATGGAGAACCATTAATGTTTATGGGCAGTGCAGACTGGATGTCTCGCAATCTTGATAGACGTATAGAGGTACTCGCTCCTATTTATGACGAAGATATTTTTCAGGAACTCGATGAGATTCTTGAGGTTCAATTGAATGATAATATCAAGGCTCGAATCCATACACCTCAAGAAAATAATCCTTTTGTAGAGACTGATAAGGATAATCCAGTACGCTCCCAACAAGTAATTTATAATTATCTGAAGAAAAAACACAACGCATAGAATGAGAACTAAAATCAATATAGGTGGCGTTCCAGAACATTTCAATCTACCATGGCATCTAGCTATAGAGGATGACGCTTTCGCGAAAGCGAACATAGATTTAAACTGGCAGGACATACCAGAAGGTACCGGTAGAATGTGCCAAGCATTAAGAGATGGCGAGTTGGATGTGGCCTGTATTTTGACCGACGGAATCATTAAGGATATAACAGCTGGCAATCCATCTAAAATTCTACAGGTGTATGTTGAATCACCTTTATTGTGGGGTGTACACGCTCCAGCAAGCCTAATTATTGAAGATACTGCTCAACTTGATGATCCAGTGATTGCCATAAGTCGTTTTGGTAGCGGTTCTCATTTGATGAGCTTCCTGCTTGCCAAAAGGCATGATTGGAATCCAGATGAGCTAAAATTTGATCTTGTGAATACTCTTGATGGCGCTGTTAAATCATTGA
The DNA here is from genome assembly GCF_900101765.1 of Nonlabens sp. Hel1_33_55. Taxonomy (NCBI): domain Bacteria; kingdom Pseudomonadati; phylum Bacteroidota; class Flavobacteriia; order Flavobacteriales; family Flavobacteriaceae; genus Nonlabens; species Nonlabens sp. Hel1_33_55. The sequence goes on along the minus strand of NZ_LT627735.1, from coordinate 918,762 downwards.
GTACAGACCAGGCACAATTATTCCTATGGGAACGCTATATGACACAGCCTTATGTGGATCAAGGTATCTTCAAAAGACTGGAAACAATAGCAACGCCATGGCCCAGTTTTGTGATTGCTGCAACAGACAAATGCATTGCAGAAAAGGAAGAAGCGTTGATTAAAATGCTGCAAATAATTAATAAGTATTCTGCTGATTTTAAAGAGATACCGAGCATTGACCGTACTATAGCTTCACATTATGATTTGCAGGTTGGTGACGTACAACAATGGCTATTGAGAACTGAGTTTACAGATCAACAGTTGGATGCAAAAACAGTTGCTAAAATCAGTGAACAATTCTTGAATGTAGGTATCTCCAAGGAGCCTATTCAATTAGATGATCTTCTTTATAATTTACCTTTTCCAGACGAGGAAGAGTAGTTTACCAGTCAATAGGTTTCTTGCCCTGTTCCTTTAAATAGCGATTGCATCTTGAGAAATGTTTGTTGTCAAACCAGTAACCTCGGTTGGCACTCAAAGGTGATGGATGTCCAGAGGTCAGGACAAAATGCTTTTTCTCATCAATCAATTTTAGTTTACTTTTTGCAAAACTGCCCCAAAGCATAAACACCAGCTTTTCACGCTCTTCCGCAAGTGTCTTGATAACTTGATCTGTAAACTGCTCCCAACCTTTTTTCTGGTGGCTTCCAGCCTTACCAGCTTCTACAGTTAGTGTGGCATTCAAAAGTAAAACGCCTTGATCTGCCCAGTGTTCTAAGTTTCCAGATTTAGGGTATGGCTTTCTCAAATCGATATCTCGTTGTTGTTCCTTAAATATATTAATCAAGGATGGCGGGTGAGTAATACCATCTGCCACAGAAAAGCAAAGACCATTAGCTTGTCCAGCACCATGGTAGGGATCTTGACCCAAAATCACAACTTTCACATCTTCAAAAGGCGTGCGATCAAAAGCCGCAAAAATTTTATTTCCTGGTGGATAACAGGTCTTGGTTTCATATTCCTGTTTGACAAAGGTGATAAGGTTTTCAAAGTATTCTTTATTGAATTCTTCTCTCAATACTTCCTTCCAACTGGGATCAATTTTCACGGGCATGATAATCTTTTCCCGTAAAGTTACAATCTCATAATATTTATGATAGAATCATCTACTATAATCTATTCACAACTTCCTTTATAACCATTGAGTACCGTTAAAAAACCACCAACCAACTCACGGGAACGGCACTACTACCCTATTTTTGTCAAATCATATGAGGAAAATTTCCAGAAAGACATTACAGGATATAGAGTTTGACAAAGTAGTTGAACAAGCCATCATTTATTGCAGCACAGATGACGGCAAAACCGCACTTTCAAAAGTGAGGCCACTTGATAATAGAGCCGCCATCATGGAAGCTCTTTCTCACACCAGTGAATATTTTGCTTCTTTCAATTCTGATTATGCCATTCCCAATCATGGTTTTGATCCCATTGATCGCGAGTTACAACTGCTGGGAATCGAGAATAGTGTGCTGGAAAAAGAAAGCATTCGCAGGCTAGTGATATTGCCTAGATCTGTCAATGAACACATTAAGTTTTTCAAGAAAACAGCAGAATTATTTCCAGTTCTATCTTCTAGAACAGAAGATATCGAGTACAACACTCAAATCCCTGATAAGGTGGATGAGATTTTGGATCGATTCGGTGAGATAAAGGATGATGCATCACCCGTGCTCAAAGATTTACGCCGGGAAATGAATAGCGTGCGTGGACAGCTCAACGGCAGCTTTGGTGCAGCTTTGACACATTATCTCAAACTGGAATATCTGGATGAGATCCGTGAAAGTGTTGTGGACAATCGGCGTGTTCTAGCAGTACGTTCCATGCACCGCCGCAGAGTAAAAGGTAAGATCATGGGCAGCTCAAAAACGGGTAGCATCACGTATATCGAACCGGAGCGTGTTTTGACGCTTTCGCGAAAGCTGTCAGAATTAGAGATTGAGGAACATGAGGAAATACAGCGCATTCTAAAGGAGCTGACCGATTTTATGAGGTATTTCATTGAAGATTTTGAAGAGCAACGTGCTTATCTCACACAGACGGATGTGATTGCTGCAAAAGCTAAATATGCTCGTAAAATCAATGGTTTATTACCAATGGTCGTGGAACATCTAGAATTAGATCTTGTAGATGCTTACCATCCATTACTGATGGTTGCCAATAAAGAAAGAGACCAAAAAACGTATCCACAAAGTATACGACTAGCGCCAGAAAACAGAATTATCGTAATCTCTGGACCTAATGCCGGTGGTAAATCCATCACCTTAAAAACAATCGGTTTACTACAGGTGATGCTTCAATCTGGTATGCTGCTACCTGTACATGAGAAAAGTAGGGTTTGTTTTTTCCATACGATTCTAACTGACATAGGAGATAATCAAAGTATCGACAATCAATTGAGTACCTATAGCTACCGGTTGAAGAATATGCGAGGTTTTTTGCGTAAGGCAGATGATAAAACACTTTTTCTTATAGATGAATTTGGAACTGGTTCAGATCCAGAATTAGGTGGCGCCCTTGCAGAAAGTATGCTGGAAGAACTATACGCCAGAAAATCGTACGGAATTATAACCACGCACTACACCAACCTCAAGATGCTTGCAAATGAGCTGGAGGAAATGACAAACGCAAATATGCTGTTTGATGCTCAATCGCTGGAGCCCATTTATCAATTACAATTAGGCGAGGCTGGTAGTTCCTTCACCTTTGAGGTTGCCCAAAAGAATGGGATACCGTTTTCTTTAATTAACAAGGCCAAAAAGAAAGTGGAACGTGGTAAAATACGTTTTGATAAATCTATTGCTGCATTGCAAAAAGAGCGATCTGATTTAAGAAAAAACAATGCTTCCCTGCGTGATAAGGAAGTGCGCGCAACGCAAACTGCGAACAAATTAGAAGATACTCAAGATAGAGTCAAACAAAAGCTGGAGGATTTTCAAGAATTATACGATACCTATCAAAGGCACATTCAACTGGGTAAAAAGTTTGACCAGCTTGCTAAGGATTTTTCAAATAATAAAAAGAAGCGCCTTTTACTGGATGAGCTTATGAAGTTGGTTATTACTGAAAATGTAAAACGACAACCAAAACCAGCAAAAAAATCTGAGGCTAAAAAGGCACAAGGCAAGCAAAAACAAGTGGAAAATGAAGTGATCCAAAAAGTCACCAAAATACGCAAAGAACGGCAGGCAGAAAAGCCGAAAGTTGTGGTTGAAGAGAAACCAAAACATACTTTTAAGCTCAATGAGCGCGTACGGTTAATCGATTCAAAATCCATAGGAACCATTGATAATATTGAAAAAGGTAAGGCAACCGTGAACTATGGAATGTTTACTACTTTAGTTAGCCTGGAGCAACTAGAACCCGTAAAGAAATAATGGAAAAGAAGATTGTACTTTTTGATGGCGTTTGTAATCTCTGCAATAAGGCGGTCACTTTTATTATTGAACATGATCCTAAAGATGAATTCAGATTTGCCGCATTACAAAGTGACATAGGTGAAGAACTCTTAGCAAAACATAACATTGATCGTTCAAAAATCGATAGCATTATCTTGATCAAAGAAAACAAGGCTTACATAAAAGCTAGTGCTGCTTTGCGCATCGCTAAGGACTTGAAAGGCCCTATTTCTTTAGTTTACATTTTTGTCATTTTACCTAAATTCATTACAAACACGGTTTACGATTTTATAGCTAGAAATAGGTATGATTGGTTCGGTAAAAAAGACAATTGCATGATTCCTACAACTGATTTAAAATCTAAATTTTTGGATCAGCATTAACTTATAGTTAACATGTTGGTGAACTTATGACTTAAGCAGTTATCTTTATCAAAATCTTTTGAAGTGAAGAGTTTTTTTGTAGGCCTCTTGGTTTTTATTTTTTATGCCGTTTTGTGTATAGGACTTCTTTCCTACACGATGGGCGATACTTATACCTTTGGAAGTGACGCTTTGAACCAATCAAATGAAGAATTAAGTGATGTAGGAATTGCTACAGATTTATCTTTTGAAGATTCTACTAATTTAGGAGCAACAAGCACTGAGGATATGAGTGATATCCAATTAGAGTCGACTGATTCCTTAAATAATTCTACAGATAATTCTTCAGGACTTGAACTAGATGACTTAAACGGCATTAACCAGCAAAGTGATGATTTGAATGCTGAAAATATAAATCGCCCAGCAGTACCATTTAATATCTCTTTACCTGATAATTCCAAACTGATTGATTGCAGTGCATTCTCAGTGGTTTTTCAAAATCAGGGTCGTGTAAAAATCCCTTATTCCTGTAGAGAGTATGGAATTAGTATTAAATCGTTTTTGGACAAAAACCCTGGTTCAACTTTAAAGATTACCGGATATACGGATCCCATCGAGTCGCCAAACACTGGGACTGGTAGAGCAGATTATTTAAAAAACTTATTGACCAATACAGGAATTCCTGCAGATAGAATTATTGCTACCTCTGCGGTAAATAATCTTAATTTTAGTTCTGGTTCTGCTAACGGCGGTGTTGCTATGGAAATCAATGGGCGCATATCCACCAATTCATCCTCAACAGATCTTACTGAGAATTCAACGCCTTCTTCTACTGATGGAGCTACAGAGACAAAAGCAGTTCTTGCTTCTAGGAAGTTCACATCTGGATTTCAAGGGAAGTATTTTTATGGAGATCAAAAGTTTACGTCCTACTCCACCACGATAAAGAAATTATTGAGTGAAAATCCTGGAAGTAAAGTTTATGCTTACAGCTACACTGATAATGAAGGTGATGCTAATGATAATTATGCAATCTCTAGGGATAACGCTGGTACAGTAAGAAAAATTCTTCTACAAAGTGGTATATCATCAAATAGAATTCAATCAGTAGCTCGTGGTGAGCAAAATGCTGGTGGCTCTGGAAATAATTTAAGTGTAATACTTGTAATCAAATAATAGATATGGAAGATATTCTGGCCAATTGGACTTTCTATGCTATTCTAGTGATGATGTTGTTTGGTGCCTTTGTGATTGGTTATTTCTTTGGGAACTCATCCAATAAAACTATTGTCGTTAAGACAGAGAAAGTGGCAGTACCACTTGCATCGTCAACTCCTGAAAAAGACAATGAAAATTCGGCTATAGAAAAAGGCGATACCAGCAAACGCATTGAAATTGATGAATTAAGTAGGCCAGGTCCTATTCGAGCGTTAAAAACTAGGGAACGTTCTGGTTCCTTGAGCAATGATGCTAAATTGACTATTGCAGAAGATAGATTGGACTTCCAATCATTAGGTCGTGGTGATCGCCACAATAAGGATGACTTTCAAAAGATTGTTGGAATAGGCCCATTCATTGAAGAGAAATTGAATTCTATTGGTATTTACAATTTTAGCCAACTAGCAAATATGACTGAAAAAGATATGGAAGCTATAACAGCTTTGATTGATTTCTTTCCTGGCAGAATCCAAAGAGATGATTGGAAAGGGCAAGCACAACAATTATCAGCAAAAGAAAATCAGGCATAAAAGCTAGATGGCTTTCATGCCTGATTCAAAAATATTCAACTAAGCTTGTTATTGATTACCTAGAATGATTGGTAATCCACTGTCTCCAGAACCTACAACTACAACTTTGGCATTTGGTGATTGTGCTAACTGCAAAGTAGCTTCAATTCCTTTTTCAGTTAGAATCTTATCAGTTAAGGATGCACTTAGAATTGTATTTGCTACTGCTTTACCTTCAGCATCAATCTTTTGACGCTCTGCTTCTTTTGTTGCCTTAGTTAAACGGAATTCATATTCCAATGACTCTTGCTCCTGTCGCAGCTTGCGTTCAATAGCCTCTTTAATTTTAGGTGGTAATGTTACATCTTCAACAAGAACACGGTTTACCTGTACATATTGAGTTTTCAATTCTCTACGAACTTCATCCAGAATTTCGGTTTGAATGACGTCGCGTTTACTAGAATATAATTGTTCTGGTGTATATCGACCTACCACGCTTCTTGCTGCTGCGCTTATAGCAGGTTCAAGAATCTCGGTTTCATAATTACGTCCTTTTTCCTGGTGTAAATAAGGAAGCTTATCATACTGTGGTTGATACCAAACTGTACCGTCCACCTGAACTTCCAATCCATTCACAGATAACACTTTCATTTTATCGCTTACAGACAGTTGTCTCACGGGATAGATGATCATATCGTTCCATGGTGCAATAATGTGAAAACCTTCACCATATGTGTTTTCAGTATCAACACCGTCGCTAAAAGGTCTAAACAAAACTCCAGCTTGACCAGCATCGATGACCACAGAACTTTTGATGACAATAATGATAAATAAAACAACGCCAATAATTGCAAAAATGGCTGCTCTAGGTAATCTCTCCATAATATATATTTTAAATTAATCCGTTATACTTTCTCAGGAACCATTCCGCAGAAAGTAGTAGTAAAATGATAGCTAACAAAACCTTCCAATCAATCAGCGATTCATAAGTCGTTTCGCTTCTTTCCACATCTTGTAGCAAGGTATCACTTAATAACTTGGTCTTAAGTTTTTCGGTTTCCTTTCCGTAAAATATCTGTCGATCAGTAGCGATTGATTGAAGAGACTGATAGTCAGCATTTACAAATTGCTTTTCTATATTGAATTCTAATATGGAAAACGCACCAGATCTACGTAAATTTTCATTGGCAGCCTCTACCGTATAAGAGTAATCTCCAGCAGGTAGACCGCTCAAGTCTACTTGATAGGTATTATTAGAAAGAACAAAAGGTCTGACTAACTGCTCATTGGTTTCATCGTTTGATAGCTGCATGTTCAACACGCCATCTGAGATGAATTCATAGTTTTGGTTCAAATACTGTGCAGAAATCAAAATGCGATCATTCTCAAAATAAAAAGTCCTAGAATCAACATCCAACCGATCCCTCTTTTTATTACTTGCCAAAAACTGTATCTGGGAATTGATCAGATCATCAAAGTTTCTAAAGTCTTTTTCTTGTAAGTAGCTTTGCGATCTCCAGCGCCACAAACCACTTCCTGTAAAAACTGCGTGTTTACTGGTTCCATCTTCATAGGTAAACCACAAGGGCTGATCTGTAGTTACAGAACCAATTTGCTTATACATTAAAACAGATAAAGACTCACGAGCTGTTATTTGACCGAAAGGCGCTGTCACCGGTGGATAATCTTCAAAGTCAAAAGATTCAAGGTTGAAGTTTGGATAGGCATCATTCAAGATAGGCTGCACGTCATCTCGCTGCGGATAATTCTCAATCTGAAAAGCTGCTGTAGTGCGATTTAAAAATCCTAAATCCGGCTTAGGCCCTAAAATGAGCCAAGTGTTTTTTTGCAAAGTTTTTATGGTTGAGTACGCTTTCGCGAAAGCGGAATCCAAACCAAACATTATTACTAGATTATAGTCATTAATATCATAAGCATCTGTGGTTTTCATGATGTCAACGCTGCGCTGCCTATTGGACTCAATAGCTTTCTTTAAAGCGGCAATATCAGGATGTACGATGTTGCTTAGGATCAATATTTTTGATTGTTGATCGATCACCTCGACGGCAAAATCTCTACGGTTATTAGTGATATTTTTCTCGCTGGTGATTGGGTCTACTTGAGCCACCATTATCTGCAATCCAATGGAGTTACTCTTAAGCTGGACATTGATGACAGCAGATGTTTTGTCAGCATCAAACTCCAAACGTTGCTGATGCAAAACCGCATTCCCATTTGTAATCTTGAAATTTGTACTGACGGCAGCTTGACCGGTATAGCTAACAAAGACTTCAACTGGATATTCATTATTGAGATAACTATACCTATTCACATTCACTTGATTGATCCTGAGGTCTGGATATCTGGTTGTATCTCCATAAACGATGGGATAGAGATGAGAATTGCGATCTAAACTGGTGTAGCGATAGTTCTTGCCTAAGGTTTGATTGCCATCTGTCATCAAAACAATAGCCTTATTTCTACCTCTCAACAATTCTTGAGGTTGATCAATGGCATTTGCAATATTGGTAGCTGTTCCATTGAAATTGAGGCTGTCTGATAATGAAATATCCTCTGCAAATTGATAAGTGACTATTTCAAATCTTTCATTGAGATCTGGATCTGTTCGTATCTGTTCCAGATCAATTTCTAATGGGTTACTCGCTTCTAGATTCTCAATCGATTGACTGTTGTCAGTCATTAGGACCAATTGCGGTCTTATTGTTTTGTAGGATTGACTCTCAAATTTAGGACTAATAAAAAGGAGCAAAACGCAAAAAACCGTGATCGCTCTTAAAACGGCAAACCACGGTTTTCTATTCTTTTTACTGCTGGAAAATAAGTAATCATACTGAATCAGTGCAACTACAATTGCAGCAATCACTGCAATAAACAACCAGATCCAGACCATCATATATGTTATGTCAACATGCCACCATCCACATGGAGTGTCTGTCCAGTCACATAGGAACTCAAGTCACTCGCAAGAAAGACACAAGCATTTGCAACATCTTCTGGCGTACCGCCACGTTTGAGTGGTATTGCTTCTCTCCAACTCTGTACTGTTTCTTCATTGAGTGCACCAGTCATTTCAGTCTCGATAAATCCTGGAGCTATGGCATTACATCTAATGTTTCTAGAACCTAGTTCAAGAGCAACAGACTTTGTAAACCCAATGATACCTGCTTTACTAGCTGCATAATTGGTTTGACCTGCATTTCCCTTAACTCCTACCACACTACTCATATTTATGATACTACCGTGACGCTGTTTGAGCATGGTACGTTGTACGGCCTTAGTCATATTAAATACCGATTTCAAATTTACTTCAATAACCTTATCAAAATCTTCTTCACTAATACGCATCAATAGGTTATCCTTAGTGATACCTGCATTATTAATAAGGATATCAATAGATTCAAAATCCTTTGTTACTTGATCGATTAGCTCTTGTGACTCCTTGAAATCTGCAGCGTTACTTTTGTAGGCTTTGGCAGTAACTCCCATTTCCTGCAACTCTTTTTCCAACTCCTTTGCTGGACCTTCAGAACTGCTGTAAGTAAAGGCAACGTTGGCTCCATTTTCTGCAAAAACTTTTGCTATACCACTACCTATTCCGCGGCTTGCACCGGTTATAATTGCATTTTTTCCTTCCAGTAATTTCATCTAGTTTGTAACTATTTTAGTTCGATATTCCTCTTTAAGCAAACCTTCTCTTTCGTACCATTCTTTAAGACCCATGTATTTTGTTCTGGAACCTTTAATGGCAAAATTATCAATCTTGTCTTGTTTGGTTCGCAGCACAAATGCAGAAGCTATTATTTTCTTACGAATTTTATCAAACTCTGTTGGTTCTAGATTTTTTATTGCAATGGCATGACTTGTCATGTCATCGTAAGATAAGGGAGTGCGAGTGGCTTTGAGTCGAGACAAAATGAACTTTCCCCAGATAGATTTCCTACCAGGTTTCTTTTTGTACTTGCGCTTAGGCTTCTCTGATGGAGTTACCTGATTACCGCGATCATTTTGCGGTGATATATTCTCAGCGCTCACCACAGATTGTGATTCAGGAATACCAGTGTCCACATTAGACAATTCATCGAGAACAGCTTTCAGCTCTCCAAGCTTCTTCAATGTTTGTGAATACTCTTGTTGGTAATGAAGTTTCATCTTTACCGCAATTTCATCACTTATTTTGTAGTTCGACATAAAGGGGAAATTTTAATATTTATGACTACAGGTTACTTTCAAACTATTTTGAAAGTACCTCTGCCACTTTTTTACCTATTTCGGCTGGAGAGTCTACTACGTGAATACCAGATTCTCTCATTATTTTCTTTTTGGCCTGGGCAGTATCTTCAGATCCACCTACGATAGCTCCAGCATGTCCCATAGTTCTACCAGCAGGTGCTGTTTCTCCTGCAATAAATCCTATCACTGGTTTTTTATTACCATTTTCTTTGATCCATTTAGCAGCGTCTGCTTCCAATTGACCACCTATCTCACCTATCATAACGATAGCTTCCGTTTCTGGATCATTCATGAAAAGCTCAATGGCATCTTTAGTAGTGGTTCCAATAATTGGGTCACCACCAATTCCAATCGCTGTAGAAATTCCGAAACCTTGCTTTACTACCTGGTCAGAAGCTTCATAAGTTAGAGTTCCTGATTTGGAGACGATTCCAACTTTTCCTTTTTTGAAAACAAATCCTGGCATGATACCAACCTTTGCTTCACCTGGAGTGATCACACCTGGACAGTTAGGACCTACTAGTCTACAATCTTTATTTTTGATATAGTCTGCAGCTTTAACCATATCTGCCACAGGAATACCTTCTGTAATTGTAATAATTACCTTTATTCCTGCATCTGCAGCTTCCATAATTGCATCTGCAGCAAAAGCTGGTGGTACGAAAATGATAGTTACGTCTGCACTTACCCTATCTACAGCTTCTTTAACCGTATTGAAAACAGGCTTGTCTAAATGGCTTTGTCCACCTTTTCCTGGCGTCACGCCACCAACAACATTAGTTCCATACTCGATCATTTGACCTGCATGGAATGTTCCTTCACTACCTGTGAATCCTTGAACAATAATTTTAGAATCCTTGTTTACTAAAACGCTCATTTATATAATTTTAAGTTGAGTATTATTAAATTTTAAATTGCTGGATAACTCGTCTGATGACACGTTGCCAGCTTTCCATCTTTGACTTCCCAAATACTTATGAAGTAGCCTATAGGAACCTCTTCACCTGGGTTTTCAATAGTTCTAGAGTATAATGTATATCTAACAGCTACTTCGTCCTTTTCACTAAGAATGTGACTTACATCATATCTAATACTTTCATAAGATAACGATGCAGATTCAATTAATTCCCAATAACTAGCAAAATCATATACGTTATAACCAGTACTAGAATGCCAATACACCTCCAAATCAGGATGAACAAACTGTTCGTAAACCTCTTTTTTAGAAAAGGAATCTGATTCAAAGAATGATTGTACTAATTTTTTTGCCGCTGCTGACATCTTATTTATTCAATTTACAATATTAAGAAGCTCATTTCAAGGGACCTCTATATTTGAGAGGACTTTAAGTCCCGATTAGCTTTCGATTTTAACTCTTCTATTTCTTTTTTCAATTCTGGAATCTGGCGAATCGCTGCTATCTCCTTATACTTTGATCTAAAATCATCTGCAGGAATACCAAAATAGCTTTTGTTGGGCTCTAATGACTTGCTAACGCCAGCTTTTCCAGATATGACAGCTTTTTTGCCAATTGTAATCCCGCTAGTAATTCCAACCTGACCCCAAATAATCACTTCATCTTCAATAACAACACAGCCTGCAATCCCAACCTGGCTAGCAATAAGCACATGTTTACCCAAAACTGTATCATGACCTATCTGGACTTGATTGTCTAGTTTTGACCCATAACCTATAGTAGTATCTCCAGTAACACCGCGATCAATCGAACAAAGAGCTCCTATTTCTACATTGTCCTCAATCACTACACGTCCATTACTCAATAATTTGTCATATCCAGATTCTCGTTTTTTGTAATAAAAAGCATCAGCACCTATTACGGTTCCAGAATGGATAATAACATTATCGCCTATGATACAGTCGTTATTGATGGATACGTTACTATGAATTATGCAGTTATCACCAATTACCACATCTTTTGAAATAAAGGTGTTGGGCTGGATGATGCTGTTTTTACCAACTTTGTATGAGGTTTGTTCCGCTTTCGCGAAAGCGGTGAACGGTTTAAACTTCTTTGTCAATACATTAAAATCCCGAAATGGATCGTCTGAAATTAACAACGCTTTACCTTCTGGACAATCTACCTTTTTGTTGATTAAAACAGTCGTGGCTGCACTAGCCAAAGCTTTATCGTAATATTTAGGGTGATCCACAAAAACGATATCCCCAGGAGTGACAACATGAATCTCGTTCATACCAGTCACGGGAAAATCTGGTTCACCAACAAACTCACAACCTAAAATAGTTGCTATCTCACTTAGCTTGTATGTGGATGGAAACTTCAATTATTGCTTCATGCGTTCTTGATACGATCCTTTCTCTGTATCAATGCGGATAATATCTCCTTCATTTATAAATAAAGGAACATTCACAGATGCTCCAGTTTCTACAGTAGCAGGTTTTGTAGCGTTTGTAGCTGTATTTCCCTTAAGTCCAGGCTCAGTTGCTGTGACTTCAAGTACGACATACTGCGGCATGTCAACAGATAATGGTGAATTATCCTCGGTATTGATCTGGATGGTTACATTCTCACCTTCTTTCAACAAGTCTGGCGTGTCCAATGAGTTTTCCAACAAACGGATTTGTGAATAATCATCTGTATTCATAAAGTGAAACCATTCACCATCGTTATATAAATACTGGAATTTCTGACTTTCTACTCTAATATCCTCAATCTTGTGACCTGCAGAAAATGTATTGTCCAGCACTTTACCAGTCGTTACACTTTTGAGTTTAGTTCTCACAAACGCTGGACCTTTACCAGGCTTAACGTGCAAGAATTCTATGATCTTATAAATATCGTTGTTGTACCTAATGCACAATCCTTTTCTAATGTCGCTTGTTGATGCCATATGTTAATTACTACCGACGTATCCTCTCATGATACCTCGTTTTGAGTTTTTAATAAATTCTAAAATTTCGTCGCGCTCTGTAGTTGCACTCATTTCTGCTTCAATGATTTCCACTGCTTGGCTCACATTGTAATTCTTTTGATAAAGGATTCTAAATATATCCTGGATTTCTCTGATCTTCTCTAACTCGAAACCACGACGTCTCAAACCTACACTGTTGATTCCAACATAGCTAAGTGGCTCACGACCTGCCTTTACAAATGGCGGTACATCTTTACGGACAAGTGACCCACCAGTTACAAATGCGTGACTACCTACCTGGCAAAATTGCTGAACGGCAGCCATACCAGCCAAAACCACGTGATCTCCAACAGTAATATGTCCAGCTAACGTGCTGTTATTTGAAAATATGCAATTGTCACCCACAACACAGTCATGAGCTATGTGACAATAAGCCATTATCCAACAATTCTTCCCGATGATGGTTTTCATCCTGTCAGTAGTTCCTCTATTTATAGTAACGCACTCTCTAATCGTTGTGCCGTCACCTATAATGGTTTGTGTATCCTCATCATCGAATTTTTTATCTTGTGGAATGGCAGATATCACTGCGCCAGGAAAAATGCTCACATTCTTACCGATACGTGCACCTTCCATGATGGTCACATTTGAACCTATCCATGATCCTTCACCAATGATAACATCATTATGAATAGTAGTAAACGGTTCAATAACGACATTCTTGGCGATTTTAGCTCCTGGATGTACGTATGCTAGTGGTTGGTTCATTATTTGACTTTAGAAATTTGAGCCATGAGTTCGGCTTCTGCGCAAAGAACGCCATTTGCATAAGCATAAGCCTGCATATGGGCAATTCCTCTACGTATAGGGCTAATCAGTTCTGCCTTAAAGATAAGCGTATCTCCCGGAGAAACTTTGCGCTTGAATTTTACATTATCCATTTTCATAAAAAACGTAAGATAATTTTCAGGATCAGGTACGGTACTCAACACTAGGATACCACCATTCTGCGCCATTGCCTCTACTATTAAAACACCTGGCATAACTGGTTGTCCTGGAAAGTGACCCACAAAGAACGGTTCGTTCATGGTAACATTCTTCAAACCAATAACCTGGGTGTCTGTAAGTTTAAAAATTTTATCTACCAAAAGAAATGGTGGTCTATGTGGTAAAACCTCCATGATTTTGACCGTATCCATTAAAGGCTCCTGATGAATATCCACCTGCGGAACGTTATCCCTGATCTCCTTCTTTATATGTTTTGAAAGCTTTTTAGCAAATTGGGTATTTATAAAATGCCCTGGTTTTGTTGCTATTACTTTTCCTCGAATTCTGTAACCTACTAATGCTAGGTCACCTATAACATCAAGCAGTTTGTGTCTAGCGGCCTCGTTAGGATGATGCAACGTCAAATTATCAAGAATACCATTAGGCTTAACCGAAATGTTTTCCTTGTTGAAAGCTTTCTTTAAATTAGACATTGTCTTTTCAGACAATTCTTTGTCTACATATACGATCGCATTGTTGAGATCGCCACCTTGAATAAGACCATGCTCCAATAACATTTCAATCTCATGCAAAAAACTAAAGGTTCTAGAGCTCGCTATATCATCCTTGAAGTTTGAAAGCTTTTGTAAAGTGGCGTTTTGCGTTCCCAGAACTTTCGTTCCAAAATCCACCATCGTTGTTATCTGATAGGAGTCTGCGGGCATGAGAAGAATCTCGCTGCCTGTTTCTTCATCTTTATAGGAAATAACTTCATTCACAACAAATTCCTTACGTTGTGCTTCAAGCTCAACTTTACCGGCTTTTTCTAATGCTTCTACAAAAAACTTAGAAGACCCATCCATTATAGGTGGTTCACTACTGTTTATTTCTATCAAACAGTTATCTATTTCTAAACCTACTAAGGCAGCTAACACATGCTCGCAAGTATTGATTTGCACACCATTTTTGTCAAGAGTTGTACCTCTTTTGGTATCGGTCACATATTGCGCCAAAGCTTCAATAACCGGCTCACCTTCAAGATCAATTCTTTGAAAGGCATAACCGTGATCTGCTGGTGCTGGTTTAAAATTTAGATTTACAGATTTTCCAGTATGTAAACCTACACCGCTTAGTGATACGGCATTTTCAATGGTTGTTTGCTTAAACTCTGTTGCCGTCATTTATGCGTGATTTTTCTCTAACTGTGTTATTCTTTTTTCAATTTTCGGAAGGTTTTTGAAATTCACATAAGATCTATTCCAATCGCCATAATCAAATGCTGGAGAACCTTGAATATTAGAGTTGGATTTAATATTTCGTCCAATTCCTGATTGCGCTTGTATTCCAACATTATCACCTATTGTAAGATGTCCCGCTACACCAACCTGACCACCAATCCTACAATTCTTACCTATTTTTGTACTACCTGCAATTCCAGTTTGCGAGGCGATAACTGTATTTTCTCCTATTTCTACATTGTGAGCGACTTGAATCTGATTGTCAAGCTTCACTCCTTTTCTAATTATCGTACTTCCTAATGTGGCTCTATCGATTGTTGTTAAAGCACCTATATCTACGTAGTCTTCTATAATTACATTTCCTATTTGCGGAACTTTAGAATAACTACCATCATCATTGGGTGAAAAGCCAAAACCATCTGCACCTATGACACAACCAGAATTGATAATCACATGATTGCCAATTACAGATTCTGACATAATCTTAGCACCAGAATAAATCACGCAATTATCACCAATCGTGACATTCTCAGAAATATGAACGTTAGAAAATATCTTGACGTTATTTCCAATTTTTACATTTTCTGCAACATAACTAAATGCACCTAAATATAAATCGTCTTTATAATTGACGCTGTCATGAATAAAACTAGGTTGTTCGACACCATTCTTATTAAGTTTTGCAGCTTGATAGAATTCAAGCAATTTAGAGAATGCTTTATAAGAATCTTTCACCTTGATAAGTGTCGATGACACCTCGTTTTCTGCAACAAAATTTTCATTTACAATAACTGCAGAAGCCTTTGTGGAGTACAAATAGGAAGTATACTTAGGATTTGATAAAAAACTAAGACTGCCTGTTGATCCTTCTTCAATTTTAGACAGTTTGTTGACTTCAATATTGGGATCGCCCACCACGGTTCCCTCTAAAATATCTGCAATCTGTTGCACTTTAAATTTCATTCTAGCAAAAATACTAATTTAACATCAATCTTGAATCTTAGGATAGCAATAGTAATATTTAGTAACAACTTTGGTTAGTGCTTCAAAACTTTGCTCGTTTGTGGCGTCTGTCAATTCTTCCAACGTCCCTTTTTTGTTCAATATTAAAATAGGATTCGCTTTCGCGTAAGCGGAATTACTAATAGTCCCATTGAAAATAAAATAGGATGCTTCTTCATCAGAAAGATTATAGGACTTTTTCAGTTTTTCGATCTTCTTTGTCAGTCTGGTTTTAGATACAGGTTTGTCAGAGATTTTGATTTTCAATAATTGTCTATTAATAATCATTTTGCAGAGCTCACTCAGAACAAAATCGTCTGCTGTCATATTGATTTTTAAAAGCTGTATTACATCGCTGTCGTCAATCCTAGCAAATGCAGGTAAAAAAACCTTTGGGATATTGCTCTTGTCAATCAAAAAATACTGAAGGGTTTCAGGAATTTTTACAGTCTTACCACGTTGAATTAACTCCTCGATGCGCTTGAAAACACTCTGCAGTAGATGCTCTGCTCCTATTCCCGTTTTATGTAAATAAACTTGCCAATACATCAAACGGCGATTCGATAAGAAGCTTTCCACACTGTATAGTGCCTTTTCTTCTACCACTAGCCGGTCGTTCTTAACATTGAGCATGGCAATAAGCCGCTGGCTATTGATGTTACCTTCTGCAACGCCGGTGTAAAAACTGTCTCTTCTCAAGTAATCCAGACGATCCATATCCAATTGGCTAGAAACTAACTCAAGCATAAACGGCCGGTCGTATTCTCCTTTGAATATTTGAATGGCTGTGGTTAAACTTCCGTTAAACTGGTCGTTCAAATCCTCCATGAAAAGCAATGAAATTTGCTCGTGATGTAGTCCTGGAATGATCAAATTTTCCAGTGCGTGAGAAAATGGTCCATGCCCTAAATCATGTAATAAAATCGCTTTATAAAGAGCATCTTCTTCAACATCACTAATGCTAACCGACTTTGATCTAAGGACTTGAACAGCTTTTTGCATGAGATGCATGCAACCAATCGCGTGATGAAATCTAGTGTGATTTGCACCTGGATAGACTAAATAACTCAATCCCATCTGGGTGATGCGACGCAACCTTTGAAAGTAAGGATGTTCTATTAACTCAAATATCTCGTTGCTGGGGACGGAAATAAATCCATAGATAGGATCGTTTAATATTTTAAGTTTGTTCTGCTGTTTCAATAGATGCAAGCGTTTCAACAAATATACAGATATGACGACGATCAAAATACTATGGGTAGATGATGAAGTGGACCTCTTAAAACCACATATTATATTTCTTACAAATAAGGGGTATGAAGTGGATACAAGAGTATCTGGAACTGAGGCAATAGAGGCTATTGAAGAAGAAATTTATGATATAATTCTACTCGATGAGAATATGCCTGGATTGACTGGACTGGAAACCCTTCACGAAATCAAGGAAAAGCAGGCAAATCTTCCCGTGATTATGATCACTAAGAGTGAGGAAGAATATATCATGGAAGAAGCCATAGGTTCAAAAATCGCAGATTATCTGATCAAGCCTGTCAACCCTAATCAGATTTTGCTATCTCTCAAAAAGAATCTGGACCATTCGAGACTCGTTAATGCAAAAACAACCTCTGATTATCAAAGGGAATTCCGCAAGATTGCCATGGATCTTTCCATGATCAATAGCTATGAGGAATGGGTACAGATGTATCAAAGACTACTTTTTTGGGAATTGGAACTTGAGAATGTAGATGATAGCGGCATGTTTGAAATTCTAACAGCTCAAAAAACAGAAGCCAATCAGCAATTCTGCAAATTCATTGATAAGAATTATAAAGATTGGTTTGAAGATGAAGAGGATGCGCCAATTTTGAGTCATCAGCTTTTCAAAAAAAGAGTGGTTCCTCTATTAAAAGAAAAAGAACCGGTTCTATTTGTAGTGGTAGACAACATGCGATATGATCAATTCAAGATGTTCGAAAACATCGTGAACAACACCTACAAAAAGGTGCAGGAAGAAACGTACTGTTCGATTTTGCCAACAGCTACACAGTATGCTCGTAATGCTATTTTTTCTGGCCTAATGCCAGCAGATATGGAAAAGAGACATCCTAACTACTGGCTTAATGATACAGATGATGGTGGCAAAAACATGCACGAGAATGATTTTCTTGAAGCGCAGCTCAAACGTCTGGGATTAAATATCACACATCAATACCACAAAATTACAAACGAACAGAATGGTCGCAAACTAGCCGAGAGCTTTAAAACTCAAAAAGATAATGACTTGACTGTAATTGTCTACAACTTTGTGGATATGCTTTCCCATTCTAAAACAGAAATGGAAGTTATCAAGGACCTTGCGAGTACAGATAAGTCATATCGTTCTCTTACGGTAAGTTGGTTTAAGAATTCGCCATTATTGGAGATGATCCAGCGTGGTGCAGAACTTGGTATGAAACTCGTTCTTACCACGGATCATGGTACCATAAATGTGACCACTCCTAGTAAAGTGATAGGCGATAAAAACACAAGTCTCAATCTGCGATACAAAACCGGCCGCAGTTTGTCTTATGAAGATAAAGATGTTCTGGCAGCCACAGATCCTAATACAATAGGTCTACCTAAGATAAATATGAGCAGTAGTTTCATCTTTGCTAAGGGAGATCTTTTCTTCGCATATCCCAACAACTACAATCATTATGTGAGTTATTATAGAAACACCTATCAACATGGCGGTGTTTCCTTGGAAGAGATGTTAATTCCATTTGCGGTATTCAACCCTAGATAGATGGAATATAGTCTAGAAGAAATTGATAAGGCTGCAGCTTACGTTATCGCTTCCGCGAAAAGTGATAACCTATTATTCGATGCACCCATGGGATCTGGAAAGACCACACTAATTGCAGCGATCTGTAAACAACTAGGCGTAACCGAAAATATATCATCTCCTACTTATAATATTGTTAACCAATATCAAGGGAATAATTATAGAATATACCATTTTGACTTATACCGTATTGAATCAATCGATGAATTACACGATATAGGAGTTGAAGAATATTTCGATGAAAAGTCCCTAAGACTTATTGAGTGGCCATCGCTTATAATTCCAATTATTTCTGATTACCAACATATTAAAATAGATATTATTGGGAAAGATTTAAGAAGTCTAAACGTGAATGATGTAGTTCGTCGATAAACTAATTTATCATTTATTAAATTATTAACTTGATATTATCTTAATAATTACAATTACAACGATAATCTAGATCTTACGTCGATAAATATTTGGTTTGAAGAAAAAAAAGGCAAGTGATCCCTAGTTTTATATCACTTATTTACTTAAACCCTTTTTTAACTTACTTAAACCAATTATTATGAACAACAAATCACTCAAAGCAATCGCCCTAGTTTCACTTTTTGCAGTATCTTTAGCTGCAACTGCTGCAACATCATTTGCACCTGAAACAACCAATGCAAAGAAAATCGACAAAAGATGGATCATCATACCTTCTCGTGGGTAGTATTGTAGCGGTCATTCTGGCCACTACTCCATACTTTTTTTATACTTATGAAGTTGTCCCAACCGGTCCGGATTGGGACAATTTTTTGTTTACATATCACTCGGGATATTATCTAAGAGCTCAAGTAAGTATCTGGACTATAATGGCAAAGTTTATACCTTTTTATTTAATGGTAATCTGGTTTCTAACTTGTAAGCATTGGTGGTATCATTGTATCTTAATTCCAATGGCCATGTTTGCTTTTCAAATGTATAGTGCAATAAATGATGATATCCATATCATGGATGAAGGACAAGAATTAGGCTTCTTAGTTCCCGTTGTAGTTGCGTCATTATCTGCGTCATATCTCGCTAGAACAAAGGTTTTTGATAAGGTTCATGGGATTGACATCTCTGAAATTGAGAACTTCATTAAAAAACCGAGCGATAAATTTTTCAAGTAATTATTCTATATTGCTGACTGCATATTTTACATTATGAGTCACGTTCTCAATCCTTTTACTAAAGACCAGTTGATCCCGCAAGAGGAGCGATTGGAGATTCAACGTACTAAAAAAGAGCTTTTTATAGGTATTCCTAAAGAAGATCAACACGTTGAAAAACGCATTTGTTTAACTCCAGATGCCGTTGCGGCACTTACAGCACACGGTCATCGCATCATCATGGAAAAGGGCGCAGGATTAGGAAGTAGCTTTATTGACAATGAATATCTTGAGGCTGGCGCAGAGTTAACCTCAGATACTAAAAAGGTTTTCTCCTGTCCTACTATACTTAAAGTAGCACCACCATCTTTAGAAGAAATAAAAATGATCAAGCCACAAACGGTTCTGATCAGTGCTTTACAACTTAAAACTCGCAACAAGGAATACTTTGAAAAGCTAGCTGAGAAAAAAATTACGGCCTTAGCATTTGAATTTATTCAGGATGATGAGGGACATTATATCGCAACTGCAGCTCTCAGTGAAATTTCTGGAGTAGCCTCCATTTTAATCGCATCAGAATTATTGAGTAGTGGTCCTAACAGAACTGGTCAGCTTTTCGGGAATATAACTGGTGTACCGCCGGTAGAAGTCGTAATAATGGGCGCAGGAACGGTTGGAGAATTTGCGATTCGTACCGCATTAGGTTTAGGTGCAAACGTAAAAGTATTTGACAATTCAATATCCAACTTGAGAAAAGTCAAAGACAATGTAAGTCAATCCGTATTTACCAGTACGTTGCAACCCAAATATCTTTCTAAAGCACTAAGACGTTGTGACGTAGTCATTGCGGCATTATCCGGTAAGAATCGTGCTCCTGTTGTGGTTTCTCAAACAATGGTGGAAAATATGAAAGCTGGTTCTGTAATCATAGATGTGAGTATCGATATGGGTGGTTGTTTTGAAACAAGCGAACTTACCACTCACGAGAAACCAACCTTTGTAAAATTTGGTGTGACTCATTATTGTGTACCCAACTTACCTTCAAGATATTCAAAGACGGCATCCATTTCCTTAAGCAATATTTTTACGCCTTACATTTTAAACATTGCAGATGATGGTGGGATTGAACATTCTATAAGAATGGACAAAGGACTCAAAAACGGAATCTACATGTATCACGGCATAAATACCAATAAATCTGTTGGTGAGTGGTACAACCTACCTTGCAGCGATGTAAATTTGCTCATCTTTTAAGCAAACTTCATGAATTTTATTAAACGTCTAGGTTTCTACATGGGCGGTTTTGCCATAGGGCTCGTTTTTCTAGTGTTTTTTTTAAGCGGTAAACGCGCTCAATGTAATTGGTTTCCGGGAGATCGTGTCATAGCTGATATCAATAAAAAAAACTCGGTACGATTTTCTCCAGAGTTTAGAGAGCTGCTTTCCAATCGTGAGATAGATACGACCAGCGTTATAATGATTCTTAAATATGGAGACGTTGATTTCTCAAAATCAAATACAGATACAATTCCGTGCAATCGATACTATATTAATGGTCGTAAAGAACTTGCCAAAACTGCTTTGATTGTGACCAACTGCGATCGTTTTGTTCGCGTAGAAGAATTAGTAATAGAAACGAATTAAATATCGCGACGCTCGATTTCTTTATTGATCAAATTTAATTCACGGCCGACCTGCCCAGCTACAGAAGTATTCTCTTGTGCTCTCCTAATTAGGTAAGGCATCACATCTTTTATAGGTCCAAAGGGTAATATTTTGAAGACATTATAATCTTCTTTTGCCAGATTGAACGTTAGATTATCACTCATTCCATATAATTGACCAAACCACACATCACCACTTTTTGGATCAATTCCTTTTTCTTTCATGAACTCAATAGTATCCATCGTACTTTCCTCATTATGTGTTCCTAAACACAATTTAATAGTATCTAGATGATCCAGAATAAAGTTCATGACATCGTTGAACATGTCGTCAGTGGCGGCTTTATCTTTACAAATTGGTGAAGGATAATTCATTTCTGCTGCTCTATCGCGTTCTTTTTCCATGTAGGCACCACGTACAATTTTGGCACCAGCAATAAAATTATTGGCCTTAGCGTTTTGATATAAATTCTCAATGTACTGTAATCGATCCCAGCGGTAGCATTGCACCGTGTTGTAGATGTAAGCTTTTTCTTTGTTGTAACTCTGCATCATATCTCTAATCAGAGCATCAGCAGCATCCTGCATCCAGCTTTCCTCACCGTCAAAAAGTAGCATTACTTCACTATCAACTGCCGTTTTACACAACAAATCAACCCTATTAACGATGCGTTCCCATTCCAATTTTTCTGGGGCGGAAAGTTCTACACCTTCAGACACTTTTTGCCAAATGTAAAACCTTCCCAATCCTGTTGGTTTAACCACTTCAAATGGTAATGCCTGATTAATAGCTGCTGCATGGATCAAAGTCAGCTTCTTACCTACGACGTTATCAAAATCGGCTTCATTTTCTTTTCCTTCAACAGAGTAATCCAGGATAGAACTCACGCCTTTCTCATACATTCTCTCAACCTCTGGCATGCACTCATCTTCCGTCGTACCACCGCAAAACTGATCAAAAATGGTATTCCTGATCAAGCCTTTGATAGGCAAGCCCATTTTCAAACCTATCATGGTCGCCTTAGAACCTAGATTGACCAGCCATTGCTGTCCCATCATTGAAAAAATAAACCGTGACTTCTTCAAATCTGAATCAGACTTAAGGGCAAAAGCCGTCTTTGTATCCTCAAAAAATTGCTTGTTCATGGCGCAAATATAAATGGGAAACCCAGCTCATTTATCATAGAGTTGTACTTTTGACACCTATTTAAGTTCTCATTAAGACTTGTTGTAGAATGGTAGGTAAAAGTTACGCTTTCGCGAAAGCGAACTCATCTCAAAGCCATTGTAAATAACTTGATTCTAGGAGAACATCAACCGTAAGATGACGAGAATGACCTCCATAATAAATGAGACGTATGCCATACATTTTGGCGAAGAGTGTTATGAGCAACTAAATAGCTATGTTGCTCAAAAACTGCCGAGTATCATATTTGTACTGGTTGATGAGAATACCATGCAACATTGTTATGCTAGGTTTATCGCGAGACTGGAAACAATCGCGCCTATTGAGGTGATAGAAATTGAAGCTGGCGAAGAGTTTAAAAATATAGATACCTGTACTGGTGTGTGGAGCGCGCTTATTGAATTAGGTTGCGATCGCAATAGCCTTTTTATAAGTTTAGGTGGTGGCGTGGTCACTGATCTAGGCGGTTTTGTAGCCTGCACTATTAAGAGAGGTATTGACTTTATACACGTGCCTACTAGTTTACTGGCAATGGTAGATGCATCAGTTGGCGGTAAAAACGGCGTGGATCTAGGGAATTTAAAAAATCAGATAGGTGTGATTCAGCCGCCAGCGATGACATTGGTTGATCCAGACTTCTTAGAAACATTACCTCAAAATCAATTGCGCAACGGTAGTTTTGAAATGTTCAAACATGGATTGATTGCAGATCGTATCTATTGGGAAAATATGCTGGCCATTGACTTTGATTTTAGCGATGATACTTTTGAATCCTTGATTTACCAATCCATTATTATAAAGAATGATGTGGTACAAAGCGATCCCTATGAAAAGGATGCCCGCAAATCTCTTAACTACGGTCATACTGTTGGTCACGCGATAGAATCTTTCTGTATGGCGAGCGAAAATCATGAGGATGTACTTCACGGTGAAGCCATTGCCGCAGGTATGATGATAGAATCCTATTTAAGTGTCTTAAATACAGATTTGTCACAAGCAGATTTCAATCAGATTGAGTCTTTTTATAAAAAGTTGGAACTCAAACTTTCTTTTACTGATAAAGACGTGGATCAGATCATAGGCTTGATGGCTCATGACAAAAAGAATGTCAATGGTGAGGTACGATTTGTATTGCTCAATTCTATAGGTCAATATCAAACCGATTGTGTAGTCAACCTGGATGAAATACGTAATGGATTTAAATTGTATCTCAAATAAATAAACTCCTTCCTTTTTATTGTCGATACTGAGATATTTTTATACTTTCCCAAAAAATTGAAACCCTTTAGACTATGAGAAATGTCATCGTAGATTACAAAAAATTAACTCCAGACGTTCTACAGCTTTTAGTAGATCGCTATCCAGATGGTTATGGTGACGATGATGTCATTACTTTCAAAAATCATAAAAACGAAACCATTCATGCCGTCGAGGTTAAAACGGAAGATGTCAAGTATCTTGTAAAAATCTCCCAAAAACTGGAGATGCAAATGGAAGCCTTTGACGTAGATGACTATGACGATGCAGAAATGAGCGATCCAGATGCATTACCAGAAATGGATCCTAACGCCGAAGCTGCAGAGATCGCAGATGAGGAACCGGATGACGAAGAGGAAGATTAGCAATTATTGCAACTTCTTAGTTTTCCATATTAATTTATAAAACCGTCCTCTAATTAGGGCGGTTTTTTTGTGCATCGTTAATGGTAGGAATTTCGAGCGAGAATCTATAAGAGACCATTTGTTTGATACATATCCTCTGTGCCACAACCATATACCGACTAGAATTCACATTGAGCGAAGTCGAAATGCTCGATACTGGTTTAATAGCTTCTCAACATTCACAAAATTGAAAGCCGCTTCTAGCGAGAGTACCACACTGACCTTGTCGAAGTGTCGAGAAGGAGCGTATCGTTATGAAAAAAGCTGGTGGGAAAACCATATCTCGACTGCCGCTCGATATTGGTTTATTAGCTGCATAAATAAACTAAATTGCAAGCCGCTTCTAGCGAGAGCGCCGCACTGAGCTTGTCGAAGTGTCGAGAAGGAGAGATTCGTTCAGCGCAAATCTTTTTTACAAAAAAAATATCTCAACAAGTGTTTGCATTGAGAACAGTTGAAATGCTCCATACGGGTTTACAAACTTTTATGTGACCTACAATTTGTTTCTAGCAGTCATAAAGAAGGAACTCACTATCTAGTTTATAAATCAAAAAAACCATCCGCTAGGATGGTTTTTGAATTCTATTAAGAGAATTATGATTAATTATGCAAGTACAGCCTGTACTTTATCTGCTGCTTCTTTGAACTCGATGGCGCTTTGTACATCCATTCCAGAGTTGTCAATCAGTTCTTTTGCAATTTCTGCATTGGTTCCCTGTAGTCTAACGATCAATGGTACATTCATCGCATCACCCATGCTTTTCTTAGCATCGATGATTCCTTGTGCGACACGGTCACAACGTACGATACCACCAAAAATATTTACCAAAATAGCTTTCACGCCTTTGTCTTTCAAGATGATTTTAAAGGCCTCTTCTACTCTTTTGGCATCTGCGGTACCACCTACATCTAGGAAGTTAGCTGGTTCTCCACCAGATTGTTTAATCAAGTCCATAGTTGCCATAGCAAGCCCAGCACCATTAACCATACAACCTACGTTACCATCAAGGTCTACGTAATTCAATCTAACTTCACGAGCTTCCACCTCAGTTGGGTTTTCTTCACGGATGTCTCTCATCGCTTCCAAATCCTTATGACGGAACAACGCATTCTCGTCCAAAGTGATTTTACAATCCACCGCGATGATTCTCTCATCGCTTGCTTTCAATACTGGGTTAATTTCAAAAAGTGCCGAATCAGATCCTACGTAAGCATTGTAGAGTTTTGAAACGAATTTGGTCATTTCTTTAAATGCCTTGCCGCTCAAGCCTAAGTTAAAAGCGATACGTCTCGCTTGGAAACCCTGCAATCCGTGAGCTGGATCTATCACTTCAGTAAAAATCAAATGCGGAGTCTCCTCTGCAACGGTCTCTATATCCATTCCACCTTCTGTGGAATACATGATCATATTTTTGCCTTGTGCTCTATCTAGAAGTACGGACATATAAAACTCCTCTACTTCTACTTCACCCGGTTCGTATACATCCTCTGCTATAAGAACTTGGTGTACGCGCTTTCCTTCGGCTGAAGTTTGCGGCGTTACAAGATCCATTCCTATGATTTCGCCAGAGATCTTCTTCACATCGTCAAGGCTTTTGGCAAGTTTTACACCACCACCTTTACCACGTCCACCTGCGTGAACCTGTGCTTTGATAACGTGCCATCCGGTTCCGGTCTCTTCAGTCAATTCTTTGGCAGCTTGTACAGCTTCCTCTGGAGTTGTTGCGATTTTACCTCGTTGTATGGTAACACCGTAGCTCGCTAAAATTTCTTTTCCTTGATATTCGTGAAGATTCATATGTATGTTTTGTTACTTAAATGGTTTCCAGCAAAAATAATGAAGCATTGGGCTATTTGGAAATTATTGATCCTAATAATACGTTAGGTTTTTATAGGGATTAGGGATTAGGGATTAGGGATTAGGGATTAGAAGATAGAGAATGGAGAATGGAGAATAGAGAATGGAGAATGGAGAATGGAGAATGGAGAATGGAGAATGGAGAATGGAGAATGGAGAATGGAGAATGGAGAATTTACAAATTCTGTTATGGTTACATGAATTTATCCATACTCAAATCACTTTGCTTCCTAAGATGATCTCAATCCTAGCGAGTCGCTCGTTCTCGACACTTCGACAAGCTCAGGGCAGCGCTGCCGCTCGAACCGGCTTGCTTTGTGCTTTAATTTCATCTTTGTAAACCAGTATCGAGCATTTCGACTACGCTCAATGTGAACTCTAGTCGAGATATAGTTCTTGTTCTAATCTTACTTCATTGCAAATTCCTTTTCTCAACACTTCGACAAGCTCAGTGAGTCGCTGCCGTTCGAAACGAGAATTAATAGTTTTGAATTCTAGAGTTATTTACAGACATTACTAGTTCAGGAACCGCAGCAGGCAGATACTGAAATGAATTGAGCATGACAGTGATAAGTATAAAATCCAAAATCGTGAAACAATGTTGCGTTAGGGATTGAAGTGAAAATCCTTTTATCGCGCCAGCAGCGTGATAAAAGATTGAAACGTAAAGCCCGACCTGAGCCGTAGCGAAGGAAACGCCCTACTTAAAAATAAAACGAACGGTAAAAATAAAACGTGATATATACGGCTTGACTCAAAATGTTTTGCGATAAAGTCAATTATATGGCATCTCCATCCTATTTTTGATCTCTTAATTAAAATTTAATCGCATAACTAATGAATGCACAAGATCTATTAAATGTAGCGCAGGAGCACGGTAGTCCTGTCTATGTTTACGATGCAGACACGATGGTGTCGCAGTATGAACGTTTGACGTCCGCTTTCGCGAAAGTGGAAAACCTTAGAATTCACTACGCTGTAAAGGCGTTGTCAAACATTTCTATCTTGAAGCTTTTTAAACAGTTAGGCGCCGGACTCGATACCGTGAGTTCACAGGAAGTGCAGTTGGGTCTTGCTGCTGGCGTGGATCCATCAAAAATTATCTACACACCAAACGGTGTTTCACTCGAGGAAATTGAGAAAGTCGCCGGTATGGGCGTGCAGATCAATATTGACAATTTATCTATTCTGGAACAATTTGGTGCGAAGCATCCCAAGGTTCCTGTTTGTGTGCGTATCAACCCGCACGTGATGGCTGGTGGTAATGCTAATATTAGTGTAGGTCACATCGATTCTAAGTTTGGTATTTCCATACATCAGATTCCGCATTTGTTGCGTATTGTGGAAAATACTGGGATGACCGTGAATGGTGTGCATATGCATACGGGTAGCGATATTCTGGACATAGGCGTATTCTTATATGCGACGGAAATCCTTTTTGAAACGGCAGCGAAATTTAAGGATCTGGAATTCATCGATTTTGGCTCTGGATTTAAAGTACCTTACAAAGAAGGTGATGTGTCGACGGACATTGAGGAACTGGGCGAGCAATTGTCTGGTAGGTTCAATGATTTCTGCAAATCGTACGGCAAAGATATTGCGCTTGCTTTTGAGCCAGGTAAGTTTTTGGTTTCGCAGGCTGGACATTTCTTAGCTCAAGTGAATGTGATCAAGCAGACGACGAGCACGGTTTTCGCTGGTGTGGATTCTGGTTTCAATCACTTGATCAGACCTATGTTGTACGGTTCCTACCACGGCATTAAAAATATTTCCAATCCAGAAGGTAAAAACCGATTCTACAGCGTGGTTGGATACATATGTGAAACGGACACGTTTGCACAAAACCGACAAATAAGCGAGATCGGCGAAGGCGATATCCTTGCTTTCTCAAACGCTGGTGCCTACTGCTATTCTATGGCAAGTAATTACAACAGCCGATACAGACCTGCAGAGGTACTATGGCACAACGGCACCGCACACTTGATAAGGGAGCGTGAAACGATGGATGATATCTTAAGAAATCAGGTTGAAGTTGAGTTGGAGATTGGTGCTGAAGCTGTAGAAGCCTAAACAGATATGTCATGCTGAATTCATTTCAGCATCTGCTTGTTGTTTAATTGAATGTTTGTAGAACTCTCGATCCTTTGTTGGGTTGGGAGTTTTTTGTTGAGATTGAAAAATATTTTATATTGATAGAATTTTATTCCAAATAATCTCTATCTTGATCTGGAGCAGAATGAACCGAAATGACCACTATAGATCGCATCCAAAACGAATTCATTTCCTCATGTATACAGCTAAATGCATCATCATTCTTGCCATTCTTAATGAAGAAAAACGTTTTAGTGGGTATGCCAAACAAAACAAGGTTTTACTGCTTCTTCAAATACATGCTTCACTCTGTTGATGAATTCTCTGAAGGATTCTTGAGTTGTTCCACAAAACAAATCAAACATCCATGTTCTGAAAGATTTTACTTGAATTTCCACGACAGAACTCATGAAAATCCAGTTTTAACGGTTGAAGTAAATATATTTGACGAAAGGATAAGGTTTGATTTATTACCATTCTAAATGTAAACTTTGAAAAAATGATGAATTGAATTAATCACATAAGTATGATTACCTTTTACATCCAGCTTCAAAATACCATTAGATTTCATGAAAGTATTTATAACAAATTTCAACGCAAATAGAATAGTTTCTAATTTAAGACATAATTTCTACTATCCCGATGATGCTAAACTTATAAAATTATTTAAATGGTTGAATGTTCGAGAACGAAGTGTTCTCTATTCCTACTATTTTCTCTACAACGATCCAAATAAGTTATTAAGGCAGTATCGAAAAATTAAAAGTCACAAGAATGAATATGTTTACGAAAGTCAGCCTTCGTTTCATTTAACAAAAGAGTGTAAACTTTTGAGTGCCTCCTACAACAATTTTGAAATTCCGAAATCAATTATTGAACAAGGAATTGAAAAGATTGAAGAATACAGAAGTTTTTTTTTAGAAAATAAAAAAATGTTGGAAGATCAATCTGAACTATTTAATGAGAGAATTAGATGGAAATTCAATCTTGATGAATTGCCTCAAAAAATATCGTTTGATAATTCAGGATATACTGAAAAAACAAATTACGATCTCGATGATCTTCGAAAAAAGATAAAAGTGATACTTAGGAAAACTCAAGAATTAATTAATTCTTCGAGAAAGAATGAAATAATTATAAGTAACTACGGCGAAAATTCTTTTTTGATTAAAAAGGACACCGTTAAAGAATTCAATCATATTGATTACAGTATAAGTGAGATTTTAGAAGTGCTCAAAAAATTTCACAATGAATTTAAAGAACCCTATAAAAAATATATGCAGGAATTATTTCGATTTACATCTAATCCAGAGTTGGAGTTTGATAGTACTATATTAGAACAGCTTGGACTTTCTCTATGTCCATCGTGTGAGAACAGTAATGCCTTAGATCACATCTTAATTACGGAATAATTACGACTATTAGACTAAATTCTTTTGACAAAAAATTGAAAATATAACTCTTGAGATGACTATTGTCTAGCGAATAATCAAGGGAATTATCATTCTAATAAAGTTTAAAATAACCAACAAACTAAAAATCGACATCGTATCAGACTTAGTATGCCCATGGTGCACCATAGGTTATAAGCGAATCGAAAATGCGATCAAGGAAATAGAAATTTAACAACCTACCTTCTCAGCATTGCCAACTAGACCATCCAAATTCCTACAATCCACTTCACTTAATTATCATATCTTACTTATAATCTGATAATTATATGAATCATGATTTTAAGATACTTCTCAATAGCTATACTTACGCTACTACTTTTCGCTTCCTGCGATGAAGATGATGACACCATTTCCATAGGACTACTTGCAGAACATCGCGGTGTTTACATCAATGATTTTTATACCGCTGGAATCTTGGGCAATGATGCGCTGGAAGATGATCTGCTCGCTTGGGTAGATGTGAATGATTTTACTGATATCTATCTATACAACATTGGTGATGCATTAGGTGATGGACTGGATGATGATCTCAGAGCCTTTGTCAACAAAGCCCATAACGAAGATCCTTATGTCAAGGTTTCATTTGTATCTGCAGGATTTGGTGATTCCTTCTCTGAGATTGAAGGCTATCACGATGGTAGAAAAGATAGCAGGCCAGACGGAATCGTTAGTGAGATCGAATTCTGGAATGGCACCATGAATTTTACAGACAATTACGAGCCTTGGATCGATCGATTGAACGATCTGAAATTCACGCCACCGCCAGGTCAGCCTGTACCGCTCAATCCTGGTGTAACTCGGCAATTTTATATTGGAAAAATCAAAGATCCTGGTTTGCCACCTAGCTTAGCTATTGCAAAAGACTTAGTATTGAATCATGACGAGATCTTTTTGACTAATTACCATACAGACGCTTGGAATTTATCTGGCTCAATTGAAGAAAACTCGATAGTCAATAAACTCAATCTGTTGGCTCAGGCTGGTCTGGAACTCAATCAACAAGTCAACATAGTCATTCTATTCAACGTCAATCAGAGTTCGCTAGCTCCAGAAATATGGAATTACTTTGCAGAGACTGCTATGGATCATGAGTTTGAAGAAGCCTTTGTTGAATGGAGCAACGATTACCAGGCAAGTACTGACATTACTAACAAGGAGTTTTTGAATATCAAAGGCTTTGGTATTTACAGATATACTGATGCTTTGAACGCAAGGCCTTAGGCGTTTCCTAGAAATGTGCGACTCTGCTTACCTCCTATTGTGCTGGCGACGATTAATCTGCTAGGTACACACAATTTTCCTATAGACGTCTTAAAATGTACTCCTATGCTAGGTCTATCGGTTAATTTCGCTTTCGCGAAAGCAAATTAAATCAAAAGCCATGAAAGAAAAATTAAAAATCGACATCGTATCAGACGTAGTATGCCCATGGTGCACCATAGGTTACAAACGATTGGAAAAAGCGATCAAAGAACTAGGTGTTGAAGACCAAATCGAAATCGAATGGCAACCGTTCCAACTCAATCCCAACATGCCTGTCGAAGGTCAAAATTTACAGGAGCATATTGTAGAGAAATACGGTTCTAGTCCAGAGCAATACCGTCAGATGCAAGAGCAAATGACTGCTGCTGGCAATAGCGTTGATTTCGTTTTTGATTATTATGCGGAACAGCGCATGGCCAATACGTTTGATGCGCACGTCTTGCTAGAATATGCCAAAGAATTCAACAAACAAACCGAATTAAAAATGCGACTGACCACTGCCTTTTTCAGTGAGCGTCAAGATGTTTCTAAACAGGATGTATTGAAACATGCCTTACTGGACGTTGGGTTGGATGCTGAAAAAGGAATGGCTTTATTGGATAATGAAGAAGCCAGAAACGAAATAAAAGCCACAGAAAAATACTGGAAAGAATTGGGTGTGAATTCAGTGCCTACCATCGTATTTGATAGAAAAAGCGCGGTCACCGGCGCGCAACCAGTAGATGTGTTCAAACAAGTCTTACAGGAAGCGATTGACCAACATTCTTAATAAGTAATACATGGAATATAAATTGAGACCAAAAGTATTGTTCTTTGACGTCAATGAAACCTTGCTCGATCTTTCCAATTTGAAAGAGAACGTCAGCAAATCGCTAAATGGCAACGATGACTTGATCAAACTATGGTTCACAACACTATTGCAATATTCTCTAGTTACCAGCGCTAGCGGTCAGTATGAAGATTTTGGAAAGATAGGCGCAGCAACTTTACAAATGGTAGCTACCAGTAACGACATTCATATTTCTGAAAGCGAAGCTCAGAAGGTTGTGATTGAATCCATCCGCAATTTGAATCCGCATGCAGAAGTTAAAAAGGCCCTAATCCAGTTGAGGAATGCTGGATATACACTGGTGGCATTTACCAATGGCTCTAATGAAGGCGTCAAAGAGCAAATTAAAAATGCCGTGCTTACAGATTTATTTGACGAATTATTGAGCGTAGAAAGTGCTGGCAAATTCAAGCCTTTTAAAGAAGCTTACGATTGGGCCGCTCAACACAAAAACGTCAAACCAGAAGAGTGTATGATGATCGCTGCTCACGGTTGGGATGTCGCTGGTGCGCAATGGGCTGGATGGCGTGCAGCATTTATTGCCCGACCTGGGCAGCAGCAGTATCCACTTGCTCCAGAGGCTGAGATTACAGGTGACAATCTCCAAAAGGTTACAGATATTCTTCTGACTTACAGCACTAATTAGCAGAAAAGTTAAGCCAATTTCTTAGCTTAGATTTCTAAAACAAACACAGTGCTCCACACCATTCAAAACGACCTACTCACCTGCTCCGTCAGTTCCAACGGTTCAGAGATCCGCTCGCTTAAGAAAAAGGAAACCGATAAGGAATATATTTGGCAAATTGATGAATCGGTTTGGGCAAGCAGCTCGCCGGTATTATTTCCTGCCATAGGGAAAATCAAGGGCGACAAGATTACTTATAATGGTAAGGATTATGCGATGACCAAACACGGCATCATCAGGCACAATGATGATATGCTGTTTGAACAGCATAGTGATTCAAAATGCTCGTTTACACTGAACAGTTCGCCAGAAACCTTGGTGAAATATCCGTTCATGTTTTCTTTTACTGTGGTTTATGAATTGGTCAGCAATCAATTGAAAATGACCTATCACATTAAGAATAAGGGCGATGTGCCTATGTATTTTTCTTGTGGTGGACACACGGCTTATGCTTGCCCATTGACAAATGGCAAAAAACTAGAGGATTATGTGATTGAGTTCCCAAACGGCAAGTCTTTAAAGGCAGTTACTTTGGGTGATTCTGGTTTATTGTCTGATGAGATAAGAAAAATTCCGATAGAGAATTCTGCCTTACCGCTTTCCAAAACATTGTTCGACCGCGATGCGTTGATATTTGTAAACGTAGATTACGATTGGGTACGCCTACGCGCCTGCCTGCCGGACAGGCAGGAAAGCGGAAAAAACAAAGGCTTGATGGTAAAATTTGAAGGTTATCCCAACCTCGCGCTTTGGTCAAAACCTGGCGCTGACTATGTATGTATCGAACCTTGGCTAGGTTTACCAGATTCAGAAGATGAATCGACGGAAATCTCAGAAAAGAGCAGCTATCAAAGCATTGCGGCTGGATCACAGTTCTCGATTACCATTACAACGATAGTCGAATAAGTGGCAATAAGTTTTTATCAATGCCAATCATTTATAATCTAATCTTGATAAAATGTCAGGATAAACACTAGATTTAGGTTTCACTTAAAATCGATATCCCATGGCCAAGTCACAGGACGCTAAGAAAAATGTCAAAAAAGAACCCGCAAAAACTGCCAAGGAAAAAAAGGCAGAAAAGAAATTGAAGAAAGGAAAATAAATTCGCTCTCTCTTCTAAAAACCATCCGTAATAGACACCTGTCTTTTGCGGATGTTTGATTTAATATTTTGTTACATTATTGAAGCGATGTAGTTATACACGCGCCTATTTGTACATTTGTTTGAAATTACCACCTATGGCTTCAGGATTTTTTGCATTACTAGATGATATCAGTGTATTGATGGACGATGTGGCTGCCATGAGTAAAGTTGCTACTAAAAAGACTGCTGGAATACTAGGTGATGATCTTGCCGTAAATGCAGAAAAAGCATCAGGCTTTGTTTCTTCCAGAGAGATTCCTGTTTTGTGGGCGATAACCAAAGGTTCCTTCCTTAATAAACTGATCATTTTACCGGTAGCTTTTCTCTTAAGTGCCTTCCTACCATGGGCAGTGACGGTAATATTATTGCTTGGCGGTGTATACCTCGCCTTTGAAGGAGCCGAGAAAATCTATGAGTGGATCTTTCCGCATGCACAACCCGCCACAGACATACCGCCACAGGAAATGACTGAGGAAGAAATCCTTGCTCACGAGAAAGAAAAAATACGTGCGGCCATTGTAACAGATTTTATTCTATCCGTTGAGATTGTAATAATTGCACTTAGCTCAGTAGTAAATGAACCTATTCTCAATCAAATCATGGTAGTTACAGTAGTTGCCATCATAGCTACCATAGGAGTTTATGGAATCGTTGCGGCCATTGTTCGCATGGATGATCTTGGATTGCGATTGATTAGAACTAGCGATGGAAAGGGATTTGGTAATGCCGTTGGGAAATTTCTAGTAGCAGCATTGCCAATGATTGTCAAGAGCTTATCGGTGATAGGAACAATAGCATTGATTCTAGTTGCAGGTGGAATTTTTCTACACAACCTTCACTTTATTGAAGAAATCCTTCATGGACTACCATCTATACTAGCCGAAGTAATTACTGGGATTGTCGTAGGAGCGCTTTCTCTCATCATTTATAAGGTGATTAAAAAATTGTTCTTTAAAAAAGACAATGCAGCAGCACATTAGTAAATAACATTTTTTGCAAGATCCTGAAACTTTCTGGAATGCCTGCACAGCTTGTAAAAGTCGTGGTAAAACTAGCCAGCGCATACGCAAGAAGGCTAAACTAAATTACCAAAAGGATCTAGAAGCCTACGAACGATCTGACCATAACGGTGCACCACCTAAAAAACCAAAAGGACATCTCAAAACCTGCTCCACATGTGATGGTTCAGGGTTGGTCAAGAGCGACCACGCTCCTATTCTTAACAACAACTTCCCGCATGTGGCTATTGTTGGTGCTGGAATTGGTGGTGTAGCATTGGCTGTGGCTTGCCAGCATCGAGGGATTCCATTTACATTATTTGAGCGTGATGCGAGTTTTGATGCGCGATCTCAAGGCTATGGATTGACGCTGCAACAAGCTAGTAAAGCGATGGCAGGTTTTGGAATTCAAGAACTAATAGATGGCGTCATTTCGACAAGACATATAGTGCACAAACCTAGCGGTGAAAAAATTGCCGAATGGGGAATGCGTAAGTGGCTGGAAGAATCCGACAAACCTTCTCCTAAAAAAACAAATATTCATATTGCAAGACAAGCCTTGCGAAAAGCGCTGATGGATCAATTGACTGACCAGGATTCTATAAAATGGGATCATCAATTTGTTGAACGTCGAGAAGACGAATCTGGCAAGATTTCAATGGATTTCAAAGTAAATGATGAACTTGAAACCTTTCATGCTGATCTTCTTGTAGGAGCTGATGGAATACGCAGTCAGGTCAGGAACATGCTTCTTGAAGAGGATAATAATCCGTTGCGCTATCTTGATTGTATCGTGATCTTGGGTATTTGCCCATTGGAAAATATTGAGAATTCAGAAACCGATTTATTGGATTCCACTACGGTATTTCAAACGGCAAATGGACACGAGCGCATGTACATGATGCCTTACTCCACTAATTCCATCATGTGGCAATTTAGTTACCCAATGGACGAAAAGGAAGCTATAAATTTAAGTACTCAAGGTTCAAAAGATTTGAAAAATGAAGCTATCAAACGAACCTTAGATTGGCACGCTCCTATTCCGCAAATTCTTAAAGCAACACAAGAAAGCCTAGTTACCGGTTATCCTGTTTATGATCGTGAAGTTTTAGGTGAGCACGCTTTCGCGAAAGCGGAATCATCAACCATCATAGGCGATGCGGCACATCCCATGAGTCCTTTCAAAGGCCAAGGTGCAAATCAAGCTTTACTCGATGCATTAGCTCTGGCACGTAAAATTTATACCACTTGTAGATCTGCTGGCAACTGGAAAGTAAAAGGATTGCGAGAAACTGTTTTAAAGGATTTTGAGAAGGAAATGATAGTACGCAGCGCCGTGAAAGTTAGAGAATCTGCACGGGCAGCAGAATTCCTGCATTCTGAAATCGTTTTACTGCAAGAAGATGCTCCAAGAGGAACCGTACTGAAGAATGAGAGTAAATAATTCTCACCTGTTTTTCCCATCGGTTTTACCATTACTGTAAGAAGTAGGAACCGCGCCATCCATTACCTTTATCCATAAGATAAAAACGAAACAATGATTGATATAAAAGGAAAAACAGCGTTGATTACGGGATCCAGTCGCGGCGTAGGACAGCAAATAGCGCTAGGTCTAGCAGATTTAGGTTGTAATATCATCGTTCATGGCAGTAAAAAGACGAGTAATGATGAAACTTTAAAGTTACTCAACTCTTATTCAGTAAAGACTTACAGCGTTTACGGCAATCTGGCCGATGATCAGGAAATTGAAAACCTTATCAATCAAGTAAACGACCTTGAAAATCCTATTGATATATTATACAATAATGCCGGTATCATGAAGGATTATCATGAAGACATCTGGACACATTCTACGGAAGAATGGATGCAAACCTATAAAGTAAATGTGGTTGCGATGTACAAACTTTGTGCTGCGTTTGTTCCAGCCATGATTGAAAATGAATTTGGACGAGTAGTTAATGTTACCTCACGCATTTCTGGCCAGCCGCAATTGGCTCCTTATGGTGCTTCAAAATGGGCTGTGGACAAGTTGTCTCAAGATCTTGCGGTTGCACTTGAAAACACGCCGGTTCGAATGAATTACTTTGATCCTACATGGCTCAAAACAGACTTAGGCGGTGAGCATGCAGATAATCCAGTGGAAGCCGTATTACCTGGAGCACTAAAACCAGTTCTTATAGAAAATAACGGTGCCAATGGCAAATTTTTCTCTGCATTATAATCGTTAAGTCTATCCATTCTCATCGCAATCATAAACTTTAGCTAAGGGGCACCAGACTATTTCTATCGCCATGTATCCATTGTACCTTTGCAAAAATTAAGAACATCAAATGCAAGAAAATAGGGCGCTCCAATTCATTGATAAAGTATTAAAGAATCAACCCAAAGATTGGTTGGGACTCACGACGCATCGATTGGATGTTTACAATGAAGAGTTTGCTAAAACTGAATTTCTAGAAAAACTTGAGCTCTTATTTAAGGCCGATAATATCGATAGATCTACTCTAGCCGAGTTGCCAACGGCTTATGACTACATTCGTTTAGGTCATCCATTATCCTGTATTCTAGAATGGGGAATTGGCCAGTTACTAAACCTGCCAGCGGATAATATCATTTCGTTTCAATCGCAAACGGTGCCAGTTCTAGCTGTGTTACGCAAGAATTTATTGGACGGCAAAAAAACTAGAATTATTTACAGTGGTCATCTACCTAAATTTTTTGATGCTGAAAAAATCAGAAAGGTTTATGGGTATGACTTTGAATTGAATCAAGTAGCATCTGCCAGCGAGGTCGATTCTTTTGATGGTACCAATATTTTCCTGTCAAACCCATCAGAAATGGGTCAAACCGATTTGAATGAGTCGGTTGATTTTTATATAAATATTTATGGTCATCTAGGCAGTGTTTTGATTGCAAATGGATCTGAATCTGCAGAATATATTTCAGGCATACAACATGTTCGACGCAGAGAAACCGTAGCGATGACACCTTCTAATTCGCTAATTGCTTTAGAAGCTTTGGTTGGTCCTGAAGATGTTGATCAAAGCAAACCAGATGTAGAAAAAGATAAATCCAGCGTCTTGAAATCCATTAATGAAATCACTGGAACCCAGTTACAACCTTTAGTGGGATCCAGCGGTCTATCCGTACAATATGCCATCATGATGGGAATGGTAGATAGCGCGCAAGAACATCATCCTGGAAAATCCATCAAATTTCTCGTGCCACCCAATTGTTATGGTGGTACCAACGATCAAGCAAGACGTGTCGCGGCGTGTCTGGAGAATGTAGAAGTCGTGGATTTGCCAGTAGATGGTGATAATGACATGGTAAGTAGCGTGGATCGAGTCTTGGATCAGATTGCTCAACAGGATGCCGTACCCTTTATCATTGCAGAAATTCCAACCAATCCACGAGTGGAAGTTCCTGATCTGGAGGATTTGAGAATTGCGCTTTCGCGAAAGCGAACTACTCCAAGCGGCTCTACTGCGATCGATCCAGTTTTTATTCTCGATCAAACATTTTGTCCCAATTACCTCTTTCTAGGCGAAGGAAAGGTTTTATCTGAAGTACGAACTATTTCATATGCTAGTGGCTCAAAATTCCCAAGTGGTGGGAAATGTACTGCTGGGTATTGCGTAGGAAACAATAAAACGGAGGCTTTGATGAATAAGGTAGCGTTACACCTTGAACTTTGCGATAACGAAGCAACGGCACAGCAGTATGAGATTCTTGCCCAGCAATTGCCATCCATGAATGAGCGCATCAAAGCAGCTTATGAAAACACCCGTGAGTTCGTGACATTTATACAAAAGGAACTACCAGAAGCTAAAATCAATTTTGTTAGTGAAGAACTTGCTGCACAAGGTTTCACGCCATCTGTATTTTCTATGGATTTGCCTACAAAAGGATCCACGCCTGAAGAACGAGAAACCTATAAAAGAGCCCTCAATCTCAAACTGATTCATTTAATGATCGATGAAATCCCTTTGGAAAGTAAATTTTGCGTGAGTTATGGCCAGTTGAAAGGCTGTTACTGGACCGTTCCTGCTACATCAACTCAGGGTACTACCAAAGAAGGTGACAAGGATTACATTGTACGTGCTTCTTTATCACCAGACCTAGACTTGGAGCGACACAAAGAGGTTTTTAAAGAGTTTGTGGAAAGTATTTGATGAATCAAATCCCACATTCAGTTGCTTGAGTTTAGAGGCAGTGATTAAGTAATATTTCAATTCAATCAATAATTTAGAATCAACTTGATATTGCTCCGCATTTGTACTGTAGTGGTCAAGTATAATTATCTCGCTTGCGCGAAAGCGTGATCATCAACACGCCGTTGAATAGATTTCCTACTTTTGACTTACATTTAAAGCTTTCTGCAAAACCCAAACATGTCAGCTAAAACTAAAGGCAATCATAAATCTAAGAAAGATTCCGATCCAGCTTGGCATGGTGCTTCAAACTTTTACAATGCCTATAAATGGCAGTTATTCATCACCACTTTTGTTGCGGCGTTCCTGCTCTACGCAAATACTTTGGGACATAATTTTGTGCTGGATGATAAGATTGCAATCGTAGATAATGAACATGTACTTTACGGGTTAGATGGGATTTCAGACCTTCTCACCAACAGCTACATGCATGGTTTTGACGGCAGTAACCGCAATACATATCGACCTATTTCCCTCATATCATTTGCTTTTGAACAGGAGATATTTGGCGGTGATCCGTTCTATTTTCACCTTATGAATGTTCTCAGTTTTGGCTTGCTGTGCCTGCTTGTAGCCAGGCTGCTATTTTTTTTGCTTCCTGATGCAAGCACATTTATTTTACTGGCCATTTTGGCTCTGTTTATCTCCCATCCTATTCATACGGAAGTCGTTGCCAATATCAAAAGTCGGGATGAGATTTATTCTATGTTGTTTGGTGTGCTTAGTCTTATTTTGTTTTTGAAACATGAGCAAAGTTCAAAGCTTAAATGGTTGGTAGGTTATCTTTTGACTTTCTTGGCAAGCCTTCTTTCTAAAGAGAATACAATTACTCTTTTAGCTATTTTTCCGCTCACTCTTTATTTCTTCAGAAACTATTCTTTGAAGAACGCAATCGCGAGATGCTGGCCGCTTATTATACCAGTACTGGTAATGTTTCTCTTGAGACTCACTATTTTGGATAGTTTTGTACAGACAACAAACACGTTCAACAATTGGCAGGTACCATACAACAACACCTTGTTTGCTGCGGAAACTTATTTAGAAGAATTTGCGACCAACTGCTCAATTTTTCTCAAATATTTTGAGCAGTCTGTTTTTCCTACATCATTTGCTTTTGACTATTCGGTAGGCACTTTTGAAGTTCTCAATTTTACAGATGGTCATGCCATAGCCGGACTAATCGTACTACTAGTAATGATCTTTGTAGCGGTCATCAAGTTTAAAAGCAGATCTCTGATTTCTTTTTCGTTGCTATTTTTCCTAATTACCTTTTCCATAACCTCAAATTTCATCTTTAAAATAGGGGCGACTTTGGGAGAACGTTTTCTATTTTTACCTTCATTTGGTGTGGTAATATTAATGGGATATTTGGGATTCAAAGTTCTGGAGAAAATGCCTAAAAAGTTGCCCATTTACTTCCTACTGGTAATCTCACTAGTATCACTTTATTCGTTTCAGACAATACAGAGAAATAGTGATTGGAAGGACATGTTGACCCTAGCAGAACATGATATACAGACAAATCCTGATAGTGGATTGATTTTAGTAAGCTTAGGGCAAGAGTATAAAGCATTAATGAAAGAATCAGCCGATACAGCTCAGGCCCGTTTCTATGGAATAAAATCAATCGCAAATTTCAAAAAATCAATACCATATTTCCCAAACGTAACAGATCTAAATTACAGCATCGCAGACACTTATCTTTATTTAAAAGAGTATCAAAATGCCGTCAAATATTTTGAAAAGTCGTTCCCAACTCGCTCTATTGCTGAGCAGGTGGTTCATTTTAAATTGGGATTATCCTATGAAAATCTGGGAAACAATCTCAAAGCGTCGCAATCGTTTGAAAAAGCGGTTGCTATAGACCCAACTCAAGGCAATTACTGGCGAAGACTCGCTTACAGTTACTTTCCCTTACGTAATTATGATGATGCGATCGCTGGCTTCAAAAAAAGCAATGAGTTGCGTGGTGGAAACAATGTTCAGGACCTCTTAAATATTGCACTTTCCCATCAAGCTGCTAAAAACATTCCCGAAGCCATAAAGTACAATAGGATCGTTTTGAACATAGATCCAAATAATGTGAATGCTATGACAAATCTGAGAAAAATGGGTCAAGCTCAATGATTCAGTGACCGTCGTAGTGGAAAGAATTGAAAAAGCCGAATACACGATCATTAAATTTTGTATTACAAAAACGGAAATTCTCAACTACCAACTTTCTGACCTGAATCAGACTACCTTTGCACCATGAGCGAGTCATTTAAAAACCAGCAACAAATACTAGAGAAGCTAGGCATTGATCAACTAAATGAGATGCAACTAGCGGCACAAGAAGCGATTGGTAACAACGATGAGATTGTACTTCTATCGCCTACAGGTACTGGAAAAACGTTGGCATTTTTACTGCCTATAGTTGAACAGCTCAATGTTGATATTGACAAAGTACAGGCGCTCATTCTTGTGCCATCGCGAGAGCTGGCCATTCAAATTGAGCAGGTCTTACGTGAAATGGGAAGTGGCTATAAGGTCAACGCCGTTTATGGTGGTAGATCGGGTTCTGGAGATAAGATTTTGCTTTCTACGCCACCAGCTATATTAATTGGTACGCCCGGTCGCGTTGCAGATCATTTACGCCGTGGCCATATCGATGTAAGCGAACTCAACACATTGGTTCTTGATGAATTTGA
This sequence comes from Nonlabens sp. Hel1_33_55, assembly GCF_900101765.1. Lineage (NCBI taxonomy): Bacteria > Pseudomonadati > Bacteroidota > Flavobacteriia > Flavobacteriales > Flavobacteriaceae > Nonlabens > Nonlabens sp. Hel1_33_55. The sequence continues at coordinate 877,184 of NZ_LT627735.1, read as the reverse complement.
CAAATCACTGGAGACTGGCTTTGAAAATGAAATGCGAGAGATTGCGCAATCGCTTCCACAATTGAAGAAGAAGATTTTGACATCTGCCACTCAAAAAGTGGGTATTCCTCCATTCATGAAAATGTCAAATCCCAAACGATTGATATTTTTATCAGACGAGGAACCTAAACTTCAATTAAAGATAATAGTGTCGACTACTGATAATAGGTTAGTTACCTTAAACCATCTCATTAATCACTTGAGATCAAAACGAGGTATTATTTTTTGTAATTTGAAGGATACTATTGCAGATGTAAGTGACTATTTGTGGGAAAGAGAAATCCAGCATTCTGTTTTTTATGGTGGTCTGGAGCAGTTGGATCGAGAACGAGCTTTGATCAAATTTAGAAATGGAACACATAAAATATTACTCGCTACTGACCTTGCCGCAAGAGGAATTGACGTTCCAGAATTAGATTACATCATCCACTATCAATTGCCATATAAGCGTGAAGAACTTATTCATAGGAATGGTAGAACAGCTAGAATGCATGCTAGCGGTACGGCTTACATGATCAAACATCAACAACAAGAATTACCTGATTTTATAGAAGATGCCACCGTATTTGAATTAACAGAAGCTAAAAAGCAAAAACCAGATCAAGAATGGGAAACTTTATACATTTCTGGAGGTCGTAAGGACAAGATTTCAAAAGGCGATATCGCAGGTCTGTTTTTCAAACAAGGTAATCTTGAGAAAAATGAGCTGGGCGTTATAGAACTCAAGCAGGATTGCGCGTTTGTTGCTGTTCCCTATGAGAAAGCCTTTGAATTAATCAATACATTGAATAACAGTAAGATAAAAAAGCGAAAAGTACGTATTTCACTTTTAGAAGATTAAAATTATGAGCGAAGAATCCAAAACAGATACCAATGAAATCAAGCAACAAGTGTTTCTTGTTGACAAAGTTTTCTACGATTTAGAGAACCAAAATGAAGGCCTTGAAGAAGACAAAAATTACTTTAGTGAGAATGATTTTGCCTCTATTTTAATCAGAGCAGAGCATTATGGCATCGGGATATTTGACATGGAAGCTTACCACGACGGTAAACTTTTCGGTACAGATAATCATGAGGTATACCGTAAGAAAGCCACACATCCACAGTGGTATAAATCGGCATTTGGGAAATTCAAAAGAGCTCAAAAAGGCATGCTTTATCGAGCAGACTTCAAGGTTTCTCAAAAATTATTGGATAGGCAGGAGTCGTAGGTCAGCCTTCTACTCTACTGCTTTTTGGCCTTTATCCAATAATTCATGAACTTAAAATGTGCATCTGCGTGATGTAGTGCGATCTTGTTCTCTAGACTTTTTGTTTTAGGATGATTTTGTCTAACTGAATTGATTTTGAGGAATAACGCTTTCGCGAAAGCGGACTTATCAAAATCATTTTTCAAAATATCAAAACTACTCTTAACTTGATCATTCCAGCTAATTGGATCTGAGTACAATTTCACAGCCATTGAAGCGAAATGATCCACGGACTGAAATTGGGTAGAAATCCCTTCAAAAGCTATAGAAGTTCCTACTACCGGCAATCCATTTTTCATGGCATCAAAGACCTTGCCCTTCAAACCTGCCCCATAACGCAAAGGTGCCAGCAGTATACGATGTTTAGATAATGCCTGATCGACATTTGCCACGTGACCTTTGATGTAAAAACCACTTTCTGGATCATGTAGATCCAATATCGTTTTAGGAGCGTTGGGACCATAAATAAAGAGCTTTGCTTCTGGTTGTATTTTTCTCATCGCGGGCCAAATTTCATGTTTCAACACTTTCACCGAATCCACATTAGGCGCATGACGTAAATTCCCAATCGTGCAATAGTCGGCTCGATCGTCAAAGGAAACTGCACTAGCCTCTCGCTTTTGAATGTCTTCAATATCAATCACAAACGGAATGTAAAATAAGCCTTCAAGATCAACGGGAAACTGATCTCGCAGCAATTTCATCTCGTATATAGAGATGATAAGATTTACATCTACCCTATTCATACTGCTTACCTCACGTATAGCCAGTTCACTTTCAAAGCCTATTTCCAGTTCTATATGATGCAAGACCGCATTTTCTCTTGCGGTTCTCAAAAAATGGAGATCTTCAGTATCGAGAATTTGAATAGCATTTGGCAAATGCTGACGCACTCGCCAGCCATATTGCTCTTCAATCAAAAAACGATCATAGAGAACAATATCTGGTTGATATTCAATTAGTAGATTATCCAGTGAGTCATCATGAAGCTCGATGGAGCGCATGACAATATCGCGGTCCTTAAACGATGGTAAGGCCGTTGGTTTCATCCTTGCGGCACTGCAAAAAACCACTTCATACTCTTGCTCTAGAAAGAGATCAACAAGCTGCAGAATTCTATAACCAGCCGCCGTTTTATTGGGTTCTGGCCAGATGTAACCTATGACGAGCAGCTTATTCATGCAACAAATTTAGGTTAGAATACTGTACATAACTGCGTTATAAGTATGTAGATTAATCTGGGCAATACGAACATAAATATTTACTTTAGCAGTCTTAAAAATTCAACAATATTCATGGGTAAAATCATTGCTATAGCAAATCAAAAAGGCGGCGTGGGAAAAACGACGACGGCAGTGAATCTTGCAGCCTGTCTAGGAGTTCTGGAAAAAAAGGTGCTGCTCATTGATGCAGACCCGCAAGCTAACGCGTCTTCTGGCCTAGGAATTAATGTGGATGAAGTTGAAGCAGGAACCTATCAATTGTTGGAACATACCATGAAGGCTGTCGATCTGATCGTCAAGACAGAATCGCCCAATCTGGATATTATTCCTGCGCATATTGATCTGGTTGCTATTGAAATTGAATTGGTTGATCAAGAAAATCGTGAGCAAATGTTGCGTAAAGCTATCGCTCCGGTAAAAGATCAATATGATTATATCATTCTAGATTGTGCACCATCACTAGGTTTGTTGACGCTCAACGCACTCACGGCAAGTGATAGTGTTCTTATTCCTATCCAGTGTGAATACTTTGCTTTGGAAGGTTTGGGAAAATTATTGAATACTGTAAAAAGTGTGCAGAATCTGCACAATCCGCAGTTGGATATTGAGGGATTACTACTTACTATGTACGATAGCAGGCTAAGGTTGTCCAACCAAGTAGTTGAAGAAGTGAACCAACATTTTGAAGGATTGACTTTTAAGACAATCATACAGCGCAATGTGCGTTTAAGTGAAGCACCATCTTATGGTGAGAGCATTATTAATTATGACGCGGGTAGTAAAGGATCAGAGAATTACCTGAGCCTTGCTAATGAACTCATTCAAAAAAACTCCTAATCACATGGCAAAAGCAACTAAAAAACAAGCTTTAGGTCGTGGATTATCTGCATTATTAAAGGATCCATCCAACGATATCAACACCGCACAAGACAAAAATGCTGACAAGATCGTTGGTAATGTAGTAGATCTACCGCTGGAGGATATTGATATGAATCCGTTCCAGCCGCGAACTAGTTTTAACGAAGAAAACCTGCGTGAGCTGGCTTCTTCAATCAAAGAGTTAGGTGTTATACAGCCTATTACGGTTCGTAAAAAAGGTTTTGGCAAGTTTGAATTGGTTAGTGGTGAACGTCGTTGTAGAGCTTCAAAGCTGTTGGGCTTGAAAACAATTCCCGCTTACGTACGTATAGCAAACGACCAGGAATCACTGGAAATGGCACTGGTAGAAAATATTCAGCGTCAGGATCTCGATCCTATAGAAATTGCGCTTTCTTATCAACGACTTATTGAAGAAATCGATCTTACACAGGAACAAATGAGCGATCGCGTGGGCAAGAGCCGTAGCGCTATTGCTAACTATTTGAGATTGTTGAAACTCGATCCCATTATCCAGACTGGTATGCGCGATAATTTCATTTCCATGGGTCATGGACGTGCTTTGATTACTGTGGAAAACCTGGAGGAGCAACTGGATATCTATCAAAAAATATTGAGTGATAATCTATCAGTTAGAGATACAGAGTCGCTTGTGAAACAGTCTAAGGGTAGCCCGCTTTCGCGAAAGCAGAACAAAACAAAATCCTTACCTGCACATGTGGAATCAACGATTGAAACATTGAGCAGTGCTTTAAACACCAAAGTAACAGCGACCACCAGTTCAAAAGGAAAAGGGAAATTAACGATTGCATTTGACTCTAAGGATGATCTGGAGCGTATCACTAAGTTGATTAATGGGTAAAACACTTCCATACATTTTCTTGCTGGCATCCTTCTGGTGTGCCGCACAACGTACTGGTGATCCCATACAGGTCACAGCAGTAACTGATAGCCTGATCCAGCCGGACAACAGCGCTTATCTATACGATGCCAACAGACCATCTAAAGCTGCGTTTTATAGTGCTGTATTACCTGGTTTAGGTCAAGCATACAATGGGAAATACTGGAAAATCCCGCTCGCTTACGCAGGAATAGGGCTTCCCGTACTCGCCTATATTGCAAACGACAAGGAATATCAAAGACTGCGAACTGCTTTCCAGATACGTCTTGCTGGTGGGACAGATGATGAATTCTCTGATGAAAATGGAGAGCCCATTGTCACCATTGCTGGTCTAGAAAGAGCACAACGTGTATCCAGGCGTAACAAGGAACTTAGTTTGTTAATTGCTGCGGCATTTTATGCCGTTCAAATTATCGATGCAAACGTTGACGGCCACTTGAGTCAATTTGATGTGGACCGTGATTTGTCACTCAAACCTTATTTAGATTATAATCAATCGGCATCTGGAACCAGTTATGGTTTTGCCTTATCCTATACTTTTTAGACAATGAAAATCGGACTACTGGGCTACGGCAAAATGGGTAAGGTAATTGAAAGGATCGCTAAAGATAGAGGTCATGAAATTGTAGCTAGAATCAATAAGGATGATAGCAAAAAAGACCTTGCAAAGAGCGATGTCGTGATTGAATTTACCGCTCCAGAAAGTGCTATCGATAACCTAAAGTATTGCATTAACAACGACTTACCAATAATCTGTGGAACAACAGGTTGGAATAACAGTATAGAAGAAATCTATGGGCTGGTTTCACACAAAAACGGAGCATTAGTACATGCATCAAACTTTAGTTTAGGAGTGAATTTATTTTTTGAACTCAATAAGAGATTGGCTGTTTTAATGAAGCCATTTGACGAGTATAAGCTGGCCGTTCAAGAAATCCACCATACTGAAAAAGTCGATGCACCAAGTGGTACCGCTATTACTATTGCCGAAGGTATTATAGAGCATACTAATTTTGAAGATTGGCATCTAGGAAAAGAGAATAAAAATGAATCGATCGGTATCGAGGCATTGAGAGAACATGATGTGAAAGGAACGCATCTGGTCTCCTACGACAGTGATGTAGATCAAATAGAAATAAAGCACACGGCTCATAGTCGTGATGGTTTTGCATTAGGTGCTGTTATTGCAGCAGAATGGTTAGTAGGTAAAAAAGGCAACTTCACTATGAAGGATGTGCTGGGATTGTAACATTTACATATCTATATCAACAAATACCATAAGTAAACGAATACAATAAAGAATCAAGAATGAGTTGGACAGGTTGGATCATCCTATTTATCATATTACAGATAGTACACGGCGCTGGAACTTGGAAGTTTTATAAAGCCGCTGGCAGACAACCTTGGGAAGCTTTTGTACCGATTTATAATTCGGTAATATTGATGAAAATTATCAATCGTCCTGTATGGTGGACGATTTTATTGTTTTTACCGGTAGTAAACCTGATCATGTTTATCGTGATTTGGGTAGAAACGTTGAGAGCTTTTGGCTATAACAACGCAAAGGATACGGCTCTTGTCGTATTGACTGGAGGCTTGTATTTATACTATGTAAACTACACACAGCCTTTAGTTCACATCAAAGATCGATCGCTGAAGCCTAGAACAGCCGCTGGTGAATGGACCAGCTCGATTTTATTTGCCGTAGTTGCAGCGACGATTGTGCATACATATGTAATGCAACCATTCATCATACCTACACCATCGCTGGAAAAAACACTGCTAACAGGTGATTTCCTATTTGTTTCAAAGTTCCATTACGGACCACGATTCCCAATGACACCTATTGCGGCGCCTATGGTTCACGATACAATTCCTGTATTACGAGTCAAAAGTTATCTGGATCGACCACAATTGCCTTATTTGCGCCTGCCTGGAGTAAGTGATGTGAAACGTAATGATATTGTGGTTTTTAACTGGCCGGTGGATTCGGTTAATGCTTTTCCATACAATGATGGAAAATACCATTATAAACCCATCGATAAGAAATCCAATTATGTCAAGCGTTGCGTTGGGGTTCCTGGTGATACATTGTCAATGGTTGACGGTAAAGTGTATATCAACGGTGAACCGCTACAATTGCCAGAACGAGCTAAACTGCAGCATTCTTTCCTACTTGAAACTAAAGGTGGTCAATACACACCAGAACAGATGGCTGATTATGGCATCACAGATGGTTTCCAGCAAGGTCAACTGACTGGTACCAATACACCTGGACTTTCTATCAAAGCTGCGACTGATGAAGCCATTGAAAAGCTTAAAGCGACGGGCAATGTGGTAAGTGTAGAACAAACCGTATTCAACGATGCTGCATCACAGCGCTACTTTCCTTATGATGGAATGGTAGGTAATAGCTATGACAATATCAAACCATTCTTGATTCCAGAAAAAGGAATGACAACTCCTATTACCTACAAGAATATTGATTACTACCGTAGGATCATTGAAGAGTATGAAGGCTCTGAAATGGAAATTTCTAATACCATTAATTTGCGTGGTAACAGCGTCTATCTTAATGGTGCACCATTGACTGAATATACCTTTAAGCAGGATTATTTCTGGCTCATGGGAGACAACCGTCACAATAGTGAGGACAGCCGCATCTGGGGTTATGTTCCAGAAACACATGTGGTTGGTAAGCCAGTGTTTGTCTGGATGAGCCTGGATTGGACTAAAGGAATTACAAACATGGTACGTTGGGATCGATTGTTTACGACGGTCAATGGTGATGGACAGCCTACCTCCTATTTTGTTTATTTTGTAGTGTTACTGGCTGGCTATTTTGTTGTCCGTAAGATTATGAAAAATCGCAAAGCCAAAAAATAGGTATGCCACTCATCATACATCCTAGCTATTTCGTGGATGTAGAATCCTTGATTCATATTTTTCATTATGATGGATTGCTGGTGGATGCCAGTGATAGCTATGTGAAACAAACCTATCGCAGTAGGTGTTACATCGCAGCAGCTAATGGACCTCTTACGCTCAATATTCCTATTGTCCATAATGGCAAGGTAACATCGATGCTATATAAGGATGTTCCCATTGACAACAGTCAGCCATGGGCGTCCAATCATTTGAAGAGTATAGCAAGCGCATATAAAAGTAGTCCGTATTACGAGTATTATGAAGATGATCTCAAAAGACTCTATGATCATATACCCGATCGGCTTATGGATTGGAACATAAAAACCATGCAGTGGTTGTTATCTCAACTAGAAATGAAAGATGAGTTTGCATATGCTGAAGAATATTTAGGCAACAATGTTGCGACATACCTGATAACTGCTAAAAAACTATCTACTCAAAATATAGATCCTTACATGCAGGTGTTTCAGGAAAAACACGGATTTCAAACTCCTATGTCAGGCCTGGATCTTCTATTCAATTTGGGTCCATCCAGCCGCGCCTATCTCAAAAACGTCAATCTATCTTGAATACCGATTATGATAGATTCAGCGCTTTTTACCAAACGTCAACGTTTTGGCAAGGATCTTTAGGTGGTCTGCAACAATTTCCACTATCCAATTTTGATTTCTCACATTTAGATGAGCAACAAAATTTGCTCGAACTGCCTAACATACCACATGGAACTGTTTTAGGTAAACGAGCGGAGTATTTCTTTGAGTTTTGCGCAAGGCAAAGTTCTAATTATGAGGTGCTCGCTTCCAATATCCAGATTTTTAGGGGCAATCGCACTCTGGGCGAGATTGATTATATTCTCAAACATCGCAAGACCAACCAAATATTACACGTAGAATTGGTTTATAAATTTTACATCTACGAGCCTGGCAAAACTCATGCATCCACCTATTTAAGCAGTGATCAAAACAAGGAGCTTTCAAATTATGTAGGTCCCAACCGGCGTGATAATTTTATTAAGAAATTTGATCATCTCAAAAATAAGCAGCTTCCCATTTTACAAATTCCTGAAACCATTGAACTGCTGGAATCCATAGGCATCGACACAAATTCTGTCAAGCAGCAGGTTTGCTTTTTGGCGCATGTTTACATACCGCGAGAGATGTGGCAACATGATTTTAAGTATCTCAATAAGCGTTGTATAAAGGGATATTATATGGATGAGTTCGCTTTCGCGAAAGCGGAAACCTCCAACTCCTATTTCCTGCCCGAAAAAAAGCAATGGAAAATGAAACCACAACCCTTGCAAGAAACTTTGACCTACCACGAGATTGTGCCGATGGTTTCGCAAAGTCTACACCGTGGTTTTGCACCACTCATATGGATGGAATTAGCAGATGGTAGTTTTGAAACTTTCTTTGTAGTCGCAGCCTTACCCACTAATTGACCACGTTTTAACATGATGTTTTAAAAGATGACAACATCACGGTTTATCTTTAATGAAAACAATAATTATGGAACGCAAATTTGAAAGAACCAAAAGTGATAAGCCACTAGGCGAAATAGGAGATCGTTCAAAACCAAAGGATTTTGATCTTGACTCTACAACTATTAATAAAAAAGAAAAAGAAAAAAAGAAGAAATGAGTTACCTAAATTTTAATGCAGAGAAAGCTAAAAACACATCAAAAGAATTGAATGTACTTCTAGCTGACTATCATTTGTATTATCAAAAACTTAGAAATTTTCACTGGAATATTTTGGGTCACAACTTTTTTGACCTGCATGTGAAATTTGAAGAAATGTACAACGATGCCATTCTAAAAATTGATGAGATTGCAGAGCGCATATTGACTTTAAGGTTCCAGCCAACTTCTAATTACAGCGAGTATCTCGCGACTTCTAGTATTAAAGAGTCTAAGTCTGAACTTAAGGACGTTGAGATGGTGAATGCACTTATTGATGATCATGGCACGTTGCTAAAGCAAATGTCCAAGGTCGTTGAAGTTGCAGGCGTTGCAGAAGATGAAGGAACTATTGATTTGATAGGTGCCTACATTCGTGAACTGGAAACTACCAGCTGGATGTTAGATGCGTGGAGAATGAAAACTGGAGATGTACACAAAGCTATCTAGTCCAATCAATACATAAATTAAAAATCCCGAGGAATTCGGGATTTTTTTATGCGTTGTATTTTAATGTCTACTTCGAGTTATCTATTTCCTGCGGTTTTTGCGGTTGCGCAGGAAACTTACACCGCCAATTATTTCTACAATAATACCTATCAATATCATTCCAGTAGCTCCAACAATTTCTAGGAAGTAGAATAGAATTCCTATGATCACGATCACGCTACCTAAAGCAATTAAAATAATACCTGTTCTGGGATGCAGCATTCTTATTCTTTTTCCAAAAGTAAAAAACCTGCTGGAATTAATATCCAGCAGGTTTTGTATTTAAATATGTTCCTGTTTAGAAGTTGAATCCAACCTGGAAACTGAAACGCAAACCATCCTCACCGTGGAATAGATTGAAGGTGGCACCAATAGCTTCTGCAGAATTTACCCAAATTCCGCCACCATAATCATTGTGCCATCTCTGGCTAAAGTCATCACTTATCCAAACGCGACCTACATCACCACCCACAAAAACTCCAACCTGCAGTGGCACCAGCCCAGATTTGAATTCGTCAAAGCTGTATCGTACATCTGCACTAGTCACAAAAGATCGTTGCCCAGAGAACCGTTGGGTACGGTAACCTCTCAAACCTGTAAGTTGCCCCAATTGGGCGCTTTGGTAAAATTCATAGTCTGTCCCAACGATAATATGGGATTGTGCTAGAGTTCTGAGTACCACCTTACGATCTTGTGTTAGCGCATTATAGAAACCCATTTTAGGTTTGAAATAATAAAAGGTGTCGCCTAACTCTTGAAAGTTACCGATGATACCATTATTGATTTCAAATATCATCCCACGGGTTGGGTTTTGATTGTTATCAAAAGAGCTATAATTATAAGTCACGTTAACATCACCAAACCATTTTCTATCAAAATACTCTGGATCAGTTTGAGAACCTGGAAATTCAGTTATAAATCTATTGCGATCTTCGTTGATTTGATTTCCCTCAACCGTCATGCTTAGTCGTAAGTTAGAACCATATTCACCGCGATACACCGCGCCAGCTCCAGCACTATAGGTACTTAACCGAACCCGGTTATAGTCATACGTTCTATCGTCATCTAGATTGGGAGTTTCATTACCAAAACCAAAGAAGTTTTCAGTAAACGTTGGGCCGTTCCATTTACCAAACAGCAGCACGTTCATCTTATTAAGAATACCAGCAAATTCTCCTTCATAACCTATAGTGTATCCTTCTGTACCAAAGAAATATCCTGCAGTGACCTTATGCACCCTAGTATGAGGATTCCTATTAAATCCATCTACCGTATACGTATTTTGCACTGCTAGTCTCAAACCGTCATCAGGATTGAAACCTACGGCTGGTGTCAAGATATTAGAAGCTTGAATGGCTTTTTTAGGATCGTATGTGTTTACCTCATATCTATTGCTCAATCGTTTCACCGCATCTTCCATTTCAATGAAGGTATTTTCTTTGGCTTTTTGATCATGCACCGTGATTTTTCTACCACTTTTAATGTCATAGATGTCATTATTTTGTCCACCTATGACACGAACCTTAATGGGGTTGTTAGCATCACCAGTTGCGTTAATAATATCATCATCATCGAGAGCATAAATCCAAATCTCCTTTGTGTTCTCACGGTTAAATGTTCTCTGGAAAACTACATCTGCTTTTTCACCACCTTTATTTCTATAGATGGCCACTTCAGTTAGGTCCTTGCCGACCCGGTTAATTTCAATAAAATCATCTTTGTCTGTTCCAGTAACAATCGCCAGTCTTGAAAGAACGCCATAGTATCGCTCTGCAATTTCTACAAGATTATCCCGACGTTCTTTCATGCTATCTATAATAAGCTGGGTGCTTGGATCTGGATAAATTTCGGCTGGTAGTTTTTTGAATGCTGCTTCAATATCCTCGTCAGATAGATTTTCTTGAATATATCTGGCCTGCGCAACCCATGCATCCATATCTGCACCTTGTGCAAGATTTCTATCCAGATAAGTGGCAGATGTATTGAACCATTTCGTATTACTTAAGGTACCATCATAAGTAGCAAACTGATTTGTAATACCTACCAGCGTTCTCAATGTGGCAAAAACAGCACCATCAAAATTAGAAAATACCTGATCTCTATCTCTAGGTATGGGTTTGTAGGTTACGTTCCCACCTGCGCTTTCAAACTCTGCCCAGCGCCATTGATCCTTACCTCGATCCCAATCACCTATCAACATATCAAACATGCGCGCACGCAGGTAAGAGGCTTCATCAACTTTATACTTTTCATCGCGTCGCAGGCGCTCCAGAACATCCTCAGTACTTCTTATATCCTGTGGTTTTCCAAAGCTCTCTAAATCCTTGAAGTTATCTTCTGGACGTTCCACGAGCATATATAATTCATCTCCATAGTCGTCGTTATACTGGCCCAGCGATATTTGTTTAGGTATGTAGTAGATTTCTGGATTTGTGTGAAAGACATCAATGGAGGCAGCAAGATCAGGTATGACCAATGCTCCATAAGGATGTGCCGCAGTATAAAAATCATATAAGAGGTTTTCTGCACCCGTATTATCAAACCCTACAGATATATCCGTTTCATTAAAAACGGTCTTTTGCAAAAATTGAACGGAGCTTTTCTTGAGGGCTCGTAAGTTATATTCTCTACCATCAGAATCTTGTAATCTTAATGATCTGGTTTCAATACCGCCGCTTGCTCTCAACACTTTCAAACCGCCTTTTAGAGTGTCTAGCAACCCTACTTTTGCGTTGATTTTATCACCGTAGAGTTTTCGGTATTTTTTTCCCCATAATCCCTTGAAGACTTCAGATTTTTCTGTTCTCTCGTCTTCATATATGTTCGCTTTCGCGAAAGCGGAATAACTTTCTGGCAACGAGTCAAGATCAAAGGATTTAGGTTGCTCGATGGCCTTCTTAGTATAAAGTAGCTTGTGATTCTCGCCATCCCAACCGTAATACTGTAGCCAGGAACTTCCATCCTGCATTACATCCATGCGGGCAAAACCTTTACCACCATAAACAAATAAGGCATCGTTACTTAACGACGCATAACCTTGTTTTGCTCCAGAACCTGAAACAATTTGTCTAATGCCCGAGTTTTCAATGTACTGCAAGGTGTGCTCATGACCACTAGAAAAAATGATGCGAGGTGCCTTTGATGCTATGGCCAGCCTGGTCATGCGATCTGCAAATTCTTGATATCTCTTATTTTGCTTGTCCTGTGCGCTAACACCACCACTAGTACGAATCAAACTTACCAGCGAGCCCAGTATGGGAATAGGTAATTTACCTTGGGTTGGGAATAGGTGTTTTATGGCCGCATACTGACCACCGTGGACACCGTTGGTGAAAATAGGATGGTGCTGGGCAACTATTATGGTTTTATCCTGATTGCGTTTAAATTCATCTTCCATGGCGAGAAAGAATTGCTCTCTGGTTTTAATCTGGTCACAATCGTCGTTGATGGTTGGAATATCATCCCATTTCGATAAATACCACTGACTATCCACAATCACCAATTGAATATTTGGTGTGATCTCGCGACTTTCTAATGGACAACCCACTTTAGGTTGCCAGATATCGTCGTCTTCCAGTGCTTCCTCAATGTATTTCTTTTCTCGTTCTACATTGACGAGATTCTCATTATAATAATCGTGATTGCCAGGTATAAAAAGGGACTTACCCTTGAAACCTCTCGCCACATCAATCTGAGCGTCCAGGTGATTTTCTGCCGTTGGTCTAAACTCATCATCTACAGCCGGCATTCCTGTGGGATAGATGTTGTCTCCTAAAAAGACCAGATATTCTTTAGAAGTATCCTTACCTTCTAGATAGCTCTCTAAAGACAATAGACCATCGCTCTTCCCACCTAATGGAGAATAACCTACATCACCTATGAGATAAATGCTCTTTTCTACAGGCGATCCTGTAGGATATTGCTCTAATTCTTCCTCTTTATATTGTGCGTTATAGCTTGCGCAGCTCGCAAGTAAACAGACGACTATTAATAAAAGAATGTTATTTTTAAGCATAAGTTATCAATTCGTGGTAATTTTAATTCTCAAACCCTAATATGACTGAATTACTTAACGCAGCCGACGATTTTGTGTTGCTTCTTTTTAAAGATAAATTAGACGATATATATGTGTACCACAATTATACACATACTAAACGTGTTGTGAAAAGTACACACGAAATCATCGAGAATTCCGAAATAGATGTTAAAGAGAAAAAGGCGCTATTACTTGCGGCCTGGCTACACGATACAGGATATATTCATGGTGCAGAAGAACATGAAGAAGCGAGCGCTAAAATCGCCGAAGATTTCCTAACGGAACAAAACGTTGAAAAGGAAACAATTGCTAAAGTTCAGAAATTAATCAGAGCGACAAAGTTCAACGATCAACCTGAAGGGAAATTAGAAGAAATACTGCGTGATGCAGATTCTTCTCATTTTGCAAAGGACTATTATTTTGAAACAAGCGAGTTGCTCAAGAAAGAATTAGAGCTGCGCGGCAATGAAATGTCCAATAAAGAATGGCGCAAAGAAAATATTCTCGTTTTCACTGAGAAACATAGGTTTTATAGCGAGTATGCTGTTAAAAACTGGAACGTTAGGAAGAATGAAAACTTGATGAAGCTTTTCAAGAAGAAAAAGAAAAAAGCTGCCAAGTATAATAAGGAGAAGCTTAAAGTTGATCTCAAAAACCAAAGTCCAGAGCGTGCAATCCAAACGCTTTTTAGAACCACCTTGAGAAACCACATCAAGCTTAGTGATATTGCAGATACAAAAGCGAACATTCTTTTATCTGTAAATGCGATTATTATCTCACTTGCTTTAGCCAACTTAATTCCTAAGCTGGATCAAATAAGTAACAGACACTTATTATATCCTACACTGGTATTGATACTTTTCTCTGTTGCCAGTATAATCCTGTCAATTTTATCGACGCGTCCAAATGTAACAAGCGGAGAGTTTACTGATGAACAGGTAGAGAAACGCGAGGTAAACCTGCTCTTTTTTGGAAACTTTCATAAAGTACCTTTTGAGAGATATCAAAAAGCATTGATGGGTTTGCTTGATGATAAGGAAGAAGTTTATCAGAGCTTGCTAAAAGATTTATGGCTATTAGGAGTGGTACTCAATAGGAAGTATAGTTTGTTGCGATGGACCTACACCATATTTATGATAGGTATCATATCATCTGTAATTGCCTTTGTTATAGCATTTACAACTTATGAATATCCTGTAGTAGCAGAAATTGTCCCAGGATAATTTAGACTGAAACTTAAACTAAACGACCGCTAAGCTTTATCAGCTTAGCGGTCGTTTTTTATTGTAAGATTTGGGAATACTAATAAATTATTCGCTCTCTACTTCTTTAAGCGATAGTTGCTCAATTAGATCATCATAAGTCATTCGGTTTTCTGAGGCTTTGAATCCATAGAGAATATTAACTCTTATTGCTTTAAGTCCTATCACTCCTTGAACATCTTCAAGTTCTAGGCTTTCTACTTCATCACCCAGATACTTTTTGTGTTGCAGGTAACTTACATATCGCATGTACTCGCTCTCGTTTTCTTTATTGGTATAAATAATTGAGATCGTACCTTTTTGAGTAATTCTTTCTTCCGTGCCTTTGATGTGGGCTTTGTCAATACGTTTTTTTATAACTTCATAACGTGCATTGTAAGTTCCATCGACGTCAAATCGCTTCTCATCAATACGGTAACGAATGCTTAGCGTATTATCAAAGACCAAAATCATGGATGCAGCATCTAATTGAGAAGGCAGGTTTTCTTGAATGGAGTAAAACTTATCTTCCATTTCAATCATGGTTTGAAGCTGCCATAACCTTAGATTATAAAGGTAAACCACGTTGAACTCTGCTTCTTCTGTAATAGAGCCGCCTATATAAATATTGTGCTCGACACCATCTGTTTTAAAGCGTTCAAAATAATGTTCGTAAATACCTTGCGCCTCTACTTGCTTGTTGTCAATATATCTTGACAAAGCGTGGTTTATGGTCTGTACCGTGTTATCGTAATTATTGCGACTTTCATAAATAACACCGCTTAATGGATCCAGCTTTTCTTGATAGGTGGCAACACGCTCCTTCAAATCATGAGATATATTCTTAATGTGGTGCATCACTGGATTGATCTCATCTGTAAGCAGTTTGATGATTCCGCGTTCAGAATTGGCATCAATCGCCTGATGTTGCAGTTGATCCTTATATTCTTGAACTCTAAAGCCTATTTGATCATAAATGGGTAGTGGCTCGTACGCTTTCGCGGAAGCGATGATCTCACAAACATTATCCAATTGAAAACATAGATCTTTTTTAATAGCTCTATTTCTAGAATCGCTGCTACCAACAATATCAATCTGACCGTACAATGGATAGACATCTTCAAATCCTAAATCTTTAAAGGTCTCTTCTTTGCCATTAATTCTTGATTTAAGAATACGTCTTGCTTCGCGCTCAAACTTCCACTGTACGCTAGGATGAATGGATGTGCATTCTGTTTGAATGATCGCTTTTACCCTATTTTCATCTTCTTCTTCACCACGTATTACTGCAGCTTTGATGTAATCAATGATATTTTCAATCTTAATGGTGTTGAAGCTATTGAGTCCAAAAGCAATGTCGCTTCCCAGTTCCAAAACACCAATTAGTCGTTCATTTTTAGTCACCGGATATAACACAGCGCTCTTGATGCCTGATTCCAGTAAATTTTTAGTCATGAATTTCACATCCTGCTTATCATGATAGTTCTCTACATCAGGAATAATGAGCGGTTTGTGTAATTTAATTAGGTGATTGTAAGCATCTTTACAAATGGCATTCTGGGTAAGTTTAGAATGACTTTGCCCCAATAAATAACTAGGAGCGTCAGAAAAATGCATCTGTTCAAAACTGCTGTCGTAGGCATCAAAACTGGTAAAACCAGCATAGATATTATCCATATTGAACATCTTCTTGAAGATGTTTACAAAGTTGTCCTTATCTGCCAATTTTGAACCTGGCTGATTTAGTAGTATCGTTTTTAGTTCAGAAATGGAAGCGTCCACGGTAACATCAGTAAACGAGATAATACCAAAACCTTTGAATTGATAAGATCCATGTGGGAAAGCTTTCCTCCATCGATCTTCATCATCTGGGAAACGCAACAGGTCATTTATCTCATGCTCTTCTAGCTGTTCTGACTTGCTGTTGCTAAAGACATCAATAAAGTCTGCGTTGTATGTAATTCTATAGGTTCTTAAATTGCCATTGGCATCTGGAATTTCGGCATGCAATAGTTTACCGATGTCCAGTTTCATGTTATAGCATTTGTTCAACACGAGTCCACAGGCTAACCTAAACCTATCAAAGGTCTCTTCTTCCAGGAAGTTGAAGGTGTAATTTTCACCTGCGTTTTCAAAAATCTTAGTGAGCCTATCCGTACAATTAAACAGTACAGATGAAAAGGGAATCGTCGCAGCTTTGATTTCATTGCCGCTCAAACTCTTTGGAAATAATTCAGATAGAATTAAATCAATAGGTTCTGAATATTCGTTTAAGTTTTCTTCAGTAATATCTGCGTTTGGGAAATCATCCTTGGTAATTGCTTGAAGTAATGCGGAATAATACAGTTTTTTAAAACTGTTCTTTTCAGATTCAATACGTGCTGCATAAGCATTGATTAATTGATCAAAACTAAGCACGACATCCATCTGATGATCTCCACTAAAACTAGAATTACATTTCATATAATAAAAATACGATTATTGCCTGATTTGATAGCCAAAATCCACGCCTTGGGAATATTTTAACCAGTATAATCCACTATTTTTGGCAGAAATTAGGAAATGAAATCGATTTTACTTCTTTTATGCCTCACCTTTTGCTTTGTTAGTTGTAAGCAAGAAGCTGAACCTATAACTATATCAGGAACAGCACTCAACGTTCCTAATGGACTGCGCGTGTATCTCAAAAAAGTGGATGGAAATGGTACTCCTATTGCTTTGGATACTGCGATCGTCATGAATGAAAAGTTTGATTTTGGGTTGCAGGAATCTCAAGAATTGAGCGATCAACGTTTGATTTCCCTAGATGGGACTGATGGGATGCTCCTTTTTGTTTCTGAAAACCAACCTATTGAAATCGAGCTTAGAAACGATAGTATTATGTCCAGCAATATCAAAGCTGGAAAAGAGAATGAAATATTTTCTGAATACATTAAACTCAGAATAGAACAAGCCACTGCTTCTCAAAAAATTCGGGCGAATCAACAAGAGATTTTTGAAAATGAAGGACAAGAAGGAATTGCAAAACTAAAAGCCAAATGGGAAGCTAACCAAGCTTCTTACAACGAGAAAACAATCACACTTATCAAAGAGCATCCTGATGCCATCGTTGCGCCGGTAGCGCTCCAGTCCTTATTCTATGAATACAGAATGGAACCAGAGAAAGTAAGAGAGCTTTACAATGTCATTGATACTCGCCTTCAAAATCTTCCTATCATGGAATCTATCAATGAGAAACTTCTCAAGACAGAGTCCATAGCGATTGGGAAAAAAGCACCTTATTTTGAGGGCAAAAACCCAGAAGGTAATGTGGTCAAATTACCTGAAGTATTAGGGAAAGTAACGCTTATTGATTTTTGGGCCAGCTGGTGTGGACCATGCCGTAAAGAAAACCCCAATGTCGTTGATGCTTACCAACAGTTTCATGATAAGGGATTCCATATCATTAGTGTTTCTCTAGATAGACCAGAAGATGAAGCCAAGTGGATCGCAGCTATTGAACAGGATAACATGACCTGGAATCATATCTCTCGATTGAAACACTGGAGTGACCCCATCGCACAGCTTTATAACGTTAGTGCTATTCCTGCCACCTTTCTCCTTGATGAAAATGGTGTGATCATCGCTAGAGACCTGAGAGGTAAAAGTCTACACAATAAATTAGCAGAAGTCCTTAACTAGATCTTCCCAAGCTTCATAAGAACAAATAAAATAATGATAGGAATCAACAGAGCGATGACCGTTATAGGTTCTTCATAGATCACTCTGTAATCATATAATATGGTAGTTAGATAACCAGCCACCGCACCGCCAAAATGTGCATCGTGACCTATGTTCCCTACTTTATTTTTTATACCATAAATCGAGTAGATCAAATAACCTATTCCAAAAATATATCCAGGAATAATCCCGTAAATCATCATTTCAGGTAGTAGTAAAATCCCACTATAAATCACTCCGGAAACGGCACCACTGGCACCTATCGCGCTATAATGATACTCATCCTTATGAAAGAGATAACTTAAGAAATTACCTCCTAAAAGACTGACGATATATAAAACCACAAACGACACGCTACCTAAAGCGGACACAACAATATTGGCAAAGAAGTAAAGCGTCAACATGTTGAACAATAGATGCTGCATATCTAAATGCAGGAAACCACTGGTGAAAAACCTAAAATGTTCACCTCGCTGAATCCCGTAAATGTTGAACTTGTATTTATCAAAAAACTCAAGGTCCTGAAAACCCTTAAAACTGATAATACAGGTGATCACAATGATCGCGATAGTGACAATGTCAATGCTGTAAAACATATAAAAATACTTAGTGGGCAAGATAGTATATTTGCCAAAAATCCTTTGATGCAAGCCGCTGCATTTTACATCGCTTACCCTTTAATTTGGCTCATTGCGCGACTTCCGTTTCCTGTGATCTATGCGTTGAGCGATGTCGTATATTTCATTTTATACTACATCATAGGCTACCGTAAAGAAGTCATTTTTTCCAATATCAAACGAGCTTTTCCAGATCTAAGCAATAAAGAAGTTGTTGCACTTTCTAAGAAAAGCACACGCCATTTTTGCGATATTTTTGTGGAGATGATTAAGTCCACAGGCATCAGCCGTCGTGAGGTTCAAAAGCGATTTACTTGTGACAATGTGGAAGAGGTTAACGCTTTCGCGAAAGCGGGACAACCCATCGTCCTCATGCTTGCCCATCAAGCTAGTTATGAATGGACCATAGCATTGGATGACTTCATTGATTTTAGGACCTATGTGGTTTATAAACCCATCAAGAACAAGTACTTTGATCAATACATCAGGAAGGTTAGAGGGAAATTCGGTTCAGATCTCGTACCTATGAAAAAGGCCTATAACATCATACGCGGCAGCCGCAATTCTGATGAGGCTGGTTTGTATGCACTTGTGGCAGATCAAGCCCCTAAACCATCATTTGCACAGTTCTTTACTAAGTTCTTAAACGAGACCACACCTGTATTCATGGGTGGCGAGCGCATGGCGCACCAATATGCCATGCCTGTTTATTTTCTGAAAGTAGAGAAAATCAAACGTGGTTACTACAAATCACATTTTGAAAAAATCACGCTGGACGCCAGCAAAGAAAAAGAATGGTTTGTAACCGATTCCTTCTTCCAACAACTGGAAACACTCATCAAAAAGCAACCAGAGTATTACCTCTGGTCGCACAAACGCTGGAAAACCAAGCCCGAAGATGTTAAGCGTGCTGTTGAGCTATCGCCTCGAGTTCAGAGATAAACCGGTCTGCTAGTTGATCTGCAGATTCTTGACTTCCTGATTCTGTATAAATCCTGATGATGGGTTCTGTGTTAGATTTACGTAGGTGAACCCATTCTTTGTCAAAATCTATTTTGACACCATCAATAGTTGTTAACTCTTCATTGGAATACTTTTTCTCTACATCTTTCAAAATGGCATCTACAGGCATTCCCTTAGTGAGCTGTACTTTCTTTTTGCTCATAAAGTAACTCGGGTAGCTGGCTCTAAGATCACTGACTTTCATCTTCTTTTCGGTCAAGAGAGATAGGAATAATGCAATTCCAACCAATGAGTCACGTCCATAGTGACTGTCTGGATAAATAATACCGCCGTTACCTTCACCACCTATTACAGCTTCTACGTCCTTCATTTTCTTGACTACGTTGACCTCGCCTACAGCAGCTGCCTGATAGGTGCCACCATGCTTTTCAGTAACATCTCTCAAGGCTCTAGAAGAAGAAAGATTACTTACCGTGTTTCCTTTGTTTTTGCTCAGCACGTAATCTGCACAAGCGACTAACGTATATTCCTCACCGAACATCTCACCGGTTTCTGTAATAAATGCCAATCTATCTACATCTGGATCTACGGTGATCCCAAAATCTGCTTTGTGTTCCACAACCGCTGCACATAAATCACCTAGGTGTTCTTTAAGTGGTTCGGGATTATGTGGAAAGTGACCTGTCGGTTCACAATAAAGTTCTATAACTTCTACACCTAGTTTTTTGCATAAAGCAGGCACTGCAATACCACCTGTAGAATTAACTCCATCGACTACGACTTTGAAATTTCCTTTTTTAATAGCTTCGGTTTGAACGAGAGGCAAAGCAAGCACCTCATCAATGTGTCTATCGATATAGTCGGTTATTGCGGTTACTTGACCTAGATCATCAACTTCCGCGTAAGCGAAATCCTCAGCATCTGCAGTATCCAATATTTTCTGACCTTCTACTCCATCCAGAAATTCTCCTTTATTATTCAATAACTTCAGGGCATTCCACTGTTTAGGATTGTGACTTGCGGTCAAAATGATACCACCATCTGCATTTTCCATGGGAACGGCAACCTCAACTGTTGGCGTCGTGCTCAATCCCAAATCGATAACATCACATCCTACACCTACAAGCGTGTTTTGAACTAGCGCTTGAATCATAGATCCACTAATGCGAGCATCACGACCTATCACCACGAGAGGTTTTTCCTTTCCAGATGCTTCCTTGATCCATTTGCCATAAGCACTAGCAAATTTTACCGCATCTAGTGGTGTAAGGTTGTCGCCTGGAGCGCCACCTATAGTTCCACGAATTCCCGAAATAGATTTTATTAACGTCATGATTTTTATGCCTTACATTTACGGCAAATGTAGTTTTCTACGCTATCAACCGCAATCTCTATCATGAATTATCTCGCTCACATCCTTCTTTCTGGAGATCATAAGGAATTGCGCATAGGCAACTTTATAGCAGATTCTGTTAGAGGTAAGGACTTCTCAAAATTTCCTGCAGATGTCGCTCGCGGCATTACTATTCATAGACTAATTGATTCTTTTACAGACTCTCATGCAATTGTTCGAGAAAGTAAAGATTTGATTCGTCCTGTTTACGGATTATGGAGTAGCGTAATTGTTGACTTATATTATGACCATTTTCTCGCTGCAAACTGGTCCCGTTATCACGATCAAGATCTTGAATCTTTTACTCTAGATTTTTACGAGGATCTCAACAAGAGCTGGGAAATCCTACCACGTCGCATACAGCGGTTTTATCCAATTATGGTAGAACATAACTGGCTATACAGCTATCGTACAATACAAGGCATGGGCGTTATTTTATATCAAATGGATCAACGTACTAAAAACAAAAGCAAGATGCAGTTTGCTTTAAAAGAATTGCAAGATCACTATAAGGAGTTGGAAAGTCAATTTCATCGATTCTTTGCAGAACTTCAGGATTATTCAAATGATTTGATAAAAAAAATGCCGCTCGATTGAGCGGCATTTAAATTTAGTTTGATTTCCTATTTGTTAGGAATAACCAATTCTTGACCAGGATGAATCATATCTGGATTTTTGAGCTTGTCTGTATTAGCTTCAAAAATTTTCTTGTACTTCATTGGGTCACCATAATACTTTTTAGAAATAAGGCTTAAAGATTCTCCTTTTTCTACAGTGTGCATTGCATAAACTGAGCTATCTGCTACTTTAATGTCAGCCATAAGATCTGATGGGTTCTCACCACCTACTTTTTTGATTTCATCCCAAAGCAAATCCTTCTGATATGGAGTTGATGCGGTTCCTCTAATTTCTAGTTTCCCATCGTTAACTTTCACGTCTCCACCATGGATATTTAGTTTTTCACCTAGGTCTAATACGCTTTGATATTTTGCCTTTACCATTTTAATTGTCTTTTTAAGGTTAGGTTTTAAAGATACTTATTTGACGAGCCTTTTTAAGAAATAAAATATTAAATATGATATTAGGCTTCAGTATTATTACGATTAATAAGCATACAACTCTTAAATCTTACATTAATTTACATCCTTACTCATCTTCTTGGATTGTAGTGTAGACATTATTTACATCGTCGTCCTCCTCAAGTTTCTCCAATAATTTATCTACATCTTCTCGTTGCTCATCCGTGAGTTCTTTTTGAACGGTAGGAATATATTCAAAGCCAGAACTTAGTATTTCAAGACCCAGTTCTTCTAGACCAGACTGCATGGCGCCATAGTTTTGAAACTCTGCATAGATCATGATACCATCAACGCTGTTTGAATCTTCTTCATCCTTTTCGTCTAGGAATAACTCTTCAGCACCGTAATCAATTAGTTCTAATTCCAATTCTTCAAGGTCTTTACCTTCAGCTGGAATACGGAAATGACATTTATGCTCAAACATAAATTCGACTGAGCCACTGGTTCCTAGACTACCATCATATTTGGTAAAATAACTACGCACATTAGCAACGGTTCTATTGTTGTTGTCTGTAGAAGTTTCTACGAGTACGGCAATACCGTGTGGCGCATAACCTTCAAACAATACGGTTTCATAGTTTTTAGTATCCTTGTCGCTTGCTTTCTTAATGGCACGTTCCACGTTTGCCTTAGGCATGTTGACGGACTTTGCATTCTGTATAACCGCGCGCAGTTTTGCATTAGAATCTGGATCTGGACCACCTTCTTTAACAGCGGTTACAATATCTTTCCCAATACGGGTAAATGCTTTAGACATTGCGCCCCAACGTTTCATCTTGCGTGCCTTGCGGAATTCAAATGCTCTTCCCATGTATATTTATTTAATTAAAGAGGTAAAATTAAGATTATGAATGATCTCTTGCAACCATAAAAAAACCGCCTTGAGGCGGTTTTTCAAATACATTATTTTTTATTCTTCTATAACGACAAGCGGCTGCATCTCGCCTCTTATTCTTTCATATAGATCCAATTGTTCTCTCACTAACACATCTGACATTTCTCTACCTTGTTCAACATACATAGCTCTGAGGAATTCATTCTTATCTGCAATGGACAAATCTTGATTCCCCAAAATTTGATCTCGCTGTGCATTAAAAGTGGCGTTAATTTTCTCTACTAAAAGTAATTGCTTTTCAGTAAAGGATAATTCCATGTCCATGGTTTTCGCTAATTCTTTTGCCTCTGTTTTTTGGCGTTCATTGGGCTCTGGTGCTACATAGTCTTGGGCTGCAATGCTGCCAGTAATGAATAGAACAAGGATGAAGATTATATTTTTCATGTTTTTATTTTGAATGTACTACTATTATGTAGGTTTTTTCTTAAAACCGATTTAATTCTAAAATCAAAAACCTCGCCAATGGGCGAGGTTTTATTTATTAAATGTGATGTTTACTCGTCACCAACAATGTGTTCAATGGCTGCAGCAAGTTTAAAATCCTTTTCTGTCAAACCACCTGCATCGTGAGTACTTAAAGTAATCTCAAGTGTGTTGTATACATTATGCCAGTCTGGATGGTGTTCCATCTTTTCGGCTTCCATGGCTATTCTTGTCATTACTGAAAAGGCATCCATAAAATTGTCAAATTCAAATGTAGTGTGGATGGCATCATCATAATAATCCCAACCTTCTACATTTTCCAGATGTTTTTCAATCTGTGCTTCGGTCAATTTATCCATTTCTATTTGCTATCGCTGTCAAACGCATTCTTAATCTTGCGCTTTGCTTCACCGTAAGCTTCTTTCACTTTACCTTCGGCTTGATCAGCTTTACCTTCATTTTCAACAGATTTGTCTCCGGTTGCTTTACCGTAACCTTCTTTGACTTTTCCTTTTGCTTGGTCTAATTTTCCTTCGATTTCTTTATCGCTCATGATATTTATTTTTAAGTTATACCTAAAAGTAGTTCGCTTTCGCGAAAGCGAATAAAACAAAATCATAATCTTATTTAAAGCTTTCCCAATGTGTTTGAAATATATTTACAGTATGAACCGCTTCCTTTTTATACTGCTTTTTCCCGTGATCATCTTCGCACAAGCTGATCAAAATGATATTCCTTTACACCTGCGCGAGATACCACGACATAATCTTGCCATTGATTTAGGAATTGCACAGCCGTTGGGTGACTATGGTGACGTTTCAAGATCAGGATTGTCCGTTACTGGAACCTATGAGTATTATTTTAACAAGAATGTAGGATTGAGTATTGCTGGTAGGCATACTTATAACGAGACAGCACTTGCCGCTAATTATGATGTTGAGAATACTTCACTTTCTAGCCTCACTGCGGGAATCGTAGTTTCAAAAACTTTGAATCGCTTTCAAGTAGATGCTTTTGGAAGATTTGGTATTGGTTTTCTTAGTACCAATGAAGGAGACGCGGTGAGTCAAAACAATCAACAGAACTATTCCTTAGATAATGACGCGTTTGAAGAAGTACCTATTGTCATCGATGCTGGGCTGCGGTTCAACTATTACTTCCGTCGTAGTGTGCAGCTTTATTTTTCATCGCAATATCACGGATCTCTGGGTGATGCTCTTGCCTATGATAATAGACGAAATATCATCAGTATAGATCCAGACTTTCAAACTGGACTACGGCCTAGTTTTGATGTGTCCAATCTTATTTTCTCAATAGGTATCAAATTTGCTCTAACTCCAGAATACACCAGCGGCGAGTTGCGTGACGATAGCGAGCTGGACAATTAACATAGGATTGAGACCTATAGTTTTGTTTACAGATTATCTTTAAGAATCAAACAAAACATATTGAAACTCTACCAAAAACACACCCGCCAAAAACTTCCTATATCCATTGATGAAGCTTGGGAATTCCTGACAGATCCCAACAACCTCAAACTGCTCACACCTCCAGAAATGGAAATGACAGTCCTTTATGGAACAGAGCGTGGTATGTATCCTGGCCAGCTTATAGAATATAGTGTGAAGCCACTACCCTTTTTTAAAACCAACTGGGTGACTCACATTACCCAAGTGAAAGACAAGGAATATTTTGTCGACGAACAGATGTATGGTCCTTATGCGACCTGGCATCACAAACATTTTATTAGCGAGATTCCTGGCGGTACCCTTATGGAAGATATTGTTCATTACAGATTGCCTCTAGGATTTTTAGGCAAAATGGTACAGCCCTTTTTAGTGCAACCTAAGCTGGAGGAGATATTCCGCTTTCGCGAAAGCGCACTTATTAAAAAATTTGGAGTCTATACAGAACCAGAAAATAATTCAACTTTAAAACAAGGTATACTCAACTAACATG
Organism: Nonlabens sp. Hel1_33_55; assembly: GCF_900101765.1. Classification (NCBI taxonomy): domain Bacteria; kingdom Pseudomonadati; phylum Bacteroidota; class Flavobacteriia; order Flavobacteriales; family Flavobacteriaceae; genus Nonlabens; species Nonlabens sp. Hel1_33_55. Next base: position 851,474 of record NZ_LT627735.1, on the reverse strand, counting down.
TCCAGAAACATACTACTAATAGGCGGCAGCCACGGAATAGGAAACGCAATCGTGCAACAACTACACGAAAACAACAAGTTGTTCGTCGCATCTCGCGAGAATGAGAACCTACCGGATGGTGTGACTCATATAAAATTTGATGCCAGTACAGATTCATTGGATACTAGCTTACTTCCAGAAGCTCTTGACGGATTCGTTTACTGTCCTGGAAGTATCAATCTCAAGCCATTCAAAATGCTCAAGCAGGAACAATTTGAAGAAGATATGGAGATCAACTTTTTCTCTTTAATCAAGGTAACGAGAGACGTGATGCCATTGTTGACTAAGAGTGGTTCCAGTAGCGCCGTGTTTTTCTCGACCGTTGCCGTACAGACTGGAATGCCTTATCACACCAGCGTTGCAGCTGCTAAAGGCGCCATAGAAGGATTTGCAAAAGCATTGGCCGCAGAATATGCGCCAACGGTGCGCGTCAATGTTATCGCGCCATCACTAGTAGACACACCACTCGCTGGCAGATTACTAAATAACGATGACAAGAAAGAAAAAATGGGCAATCTCCATCCATTGAAACGCGTGGGAACTGCAGAGGATATTGCAGGACTCGCCTCCTACTTATTACTGCAAAATGCAGGCTGGATGACCGGTCAGGTTTTAGGACTAGATGGTGGTAAATCAACATTAGATCTAGGGTAGTTATGGCAGATGCGGTAAATATTTTTTGGTTCAGGCGTGATTTGAGATTGGATGATAACGTTGGGTTTTATGAAGCACTGTCTGGCAACTTACCTGTGATACCCATATTTATTTTTGACAAAGAGATTCTTGATAAACTACCCGAAGATGATGCTAGAGTTACCTTTATATATGAAGAATTGCAGCGCATGCGTTCTAAGTTGCAAGATGATGTAGGCAGTTCCGTTGCCATGTATTATGGTGAGCCAGAAAAGGTCTGGAAAGAACTATTAAGTGATTATCAGGTAAATGCAGTTTATACCAATCATGATTATGAGCCGTATGCTAAAGAGCGTGATATCGCCATTAAAGAGATACTAGAGAAAGAAGATGTAAAGTTTCACACGTTTAAAGATCAAGTGATTTTTGAAAAACTAGAGGTAGTTAAAAAAGATGGTGATCCCTATGTCGTTTACACGCCTTATAAAAATACATGGCTGGAACGTTTTAAGGAAGAGCACAAAGACGCCGAAGGCTTACGAATTTATTACACAAGTTCTGTGCTCGACAATTGTATTAAAAACTCAAGACTTCCCAATTTGAGTCTATCTGATATGGGTTTTAAAAAATCCAGTATTGAGATTCCTGAATATGACGTCACACCTACTACCATAGAAGAATATGAAAAGACGAGAAACTTCCCTGCTAAAAATGGTACAACTCGATTAGGTGTTTACTTGAGATTTGGTGTGGCAAGTCCGCGTAAAATGGTCAAGAAAGGAATGCAGTCAGACAACAAGGTTTTTCTATCAGAGTTGATCTGGCGTGAATTCTTCATGCAAATCCTGTATCACTATCCAGAAACAAGAGATAACGCCTTCCGGAAGAAGTATGACCGGATTGAATGGCGCAATAATGAGGACGAATTTGAGAAATGGAAAACAGGAACTACAGGTTATAAATTGGTCGATGCGGGAATGCGAGAGCTTAACCAAACTGGATACATGCACAACCGTGTCCGAATGCTGGTCGCTAGTTTCTTATGCAAGCATTTATTGATCGATTGGCGCTGGGGCGAGACATACTTTGCAGAAAAACTATTGGATTATGAGATGTCCAGCAATGTAGGCAACTGGCAATGGGCTGCTGGTAGTGGTGTTGATGCTGCTCCATACTTTAGAATATTCAATCCCATTACTCAAAAAGATAAGTTTGACAAAGACAGAAATTACATCAGTGAATATGTTCCAGAACATGATACAGATGAGTATCCAGATATGATGGTAGATCATAAGGAAGCTAGGGAACGCTGTTTGAAAACTTATAAGGCTGCTGTATCTTAGTCGCTTTAAAATTAATCCACCATGTTTTCCCGATTTACGATTATCTCACTAATCATAATTTCTTTTACCGTAGGCTGCAAAAATATTGAAAGCACACCTCAAACTGAGGAATCTGCAGACATAGCCGAGCCGACTCAACCCACCTCACAATCTCAAGCATTAAAAGATGATATAAATGTGGAAGATGTTGATGTTTCGCAAAATTCTATAGAGAATGATATTGAATATTATGAAGACGAAGAGAATCTAGAATTTGTTTACGAAGAATTTGATATTTCCAGAGTACTAAACAGACTACAATTAGGTGAACTTATGGAAAACCGAAGTCTTGAAGTCTTATTAGCTGCTCAATTAAGAGAAGGCGATCAATTAGTGGAAGATGTATTGGAAACTGGTGATGGTACTTTTGATATCTACAAACTTGTGGATAGCTTTGACAATGAATTGGCGTACTTCTACTATGAATCTGATGTTATCGGTACTATAGAAATTATTCATTCCGGTGGTGTTCCAGATGCTATGATTAGGCCAGGTCTGACTTATGAGGAATTAAGAAATACCTACGATAATCCTATCGCCTATGGTAGCGCGATCGAGGCTAGAGTCTTCGTTCATGAAGGAGATGTAGGTTTTAGAATGGACACTTCTTATGGTATAGCAGAACCCATCGATTTGGAAGATGATACCGAAATTCTTTACATCCAATTCTAATAGTTTTAAGATATTGTAGAGTTAATTTTCGCTTCAAGCGAAAACGTTATAGTTCCAAATCGATATTTTTTACATAAAATATTTTATCTAATAATATGCTGATTATCAAATAATAGCGGTCAAATATTTCATGGTAACCTTAAGAGTTATACAACCCGTATTTATTTTTTGGCACGCTGATTGAAATGTTAATAGCGTGGACGATGTTGTTCACAGTAAAACCTTTCAATTATGAAAAAGCTATCTACCCTTTTAGCGATGCTGTTCCTAGGATTTGGAATCGCAAACGCAGAAAAGCCAGCCGATGACGATACCCGTTATCGTGGTTATTCCAACAGCTTTATTTTCACAGAAGGTGGAATTGAATTTGCCGTTTTCCCTGATGGACAATTTGATTTTAACTACTTAGACAATGGGCCACAGTTTGGAGTAAATGCAAATCTGGGCAACGTGAATGTTTCCTTTAATACTGGATATAATTATGATCCGTTTGTGCAATATGACACGTATGGAGCAGTAATCCAGATTGAGAATACACCTATTTATTACGATGCATATGGTCGTATTATCCAAGCTGGTAACATAAACATCAATTATAACAACGGTTACGTTCGTAATATTGGTAACCTTTATGTGAACTATCGCAGCCCAGGAGTTATTCTTAACTATACAGGATTTATCAATGTGTATAATAGAAGTTATATCTATCAGCCATGGCATGGCTACTATGCGGCACCATTTATAAACCGTGTAGTTGTATACAACAGCCCTTATAGAGCATACTATAACCCAATCAGGTTTTCTTATGCCTACCATAGAAATTACTGGAATACGCCTAGTTACTATAATGGATGTTACATAGATAACAGAAATCGTAGATCGTTTTACAGACCTAATGATCGTGTAGTGTACAGAGACTATGAAAGAGGACGTCGTGACAATCGCGGTAGAGCTATCTCCAATAGTAGAAGTAGCAGAGATTATCGTAATAACATAGCATCTGGAAGAAGATCTATCTCAAGAAATGATGACTTCAATCGTAAAAATAACAGATCGATTGCAAGTGTTTCTAACGACAGACGCTCTGTAAACACGAGAAGTAGCGATAATCGTCGTAAGGTATCTAACAATGTGGGAAGATCTACTGCAGGTTCAAGATCAGTGAATAACAATCGCCAGTCTACTAATGTTAGAAATACCACAAGTAGATCAAATTCTACAGTTGGACTATCAGGAAGAACTACAGGAGTTACAGGCAGATCTTCAGGTGATGTAAATCGTTCCAGTAGAACGTCAACTAGATCGAACACCAGCGTTTCCAATAACAGAAAAGCTACAAGTTCTAGAACGAGTACAGCTACAAGATCCTCACGAACGCAAAATAGTTCTGCAAGGCCAGTAGCCCAACGATCTACAAATCGTGTGAGTACAGGATCCAATAGCAAGGTTCAACGTCCTGCGGCAAGAACTTCAAGTACAAGATCAAGTAGTAAAGCACAGCGTCAAGCAACAAGTAGTAGGTCATCACGACCAGCTGCCAAAAGCGCACCGCAACGTACCAGCAAGGCTTCAAGAACTTCAGGTAACAGTAGATCCAGTTCTTCAAGAAGTACTTCAAACAGACGCAGTACCAGAGGATAATTTTCTCTAAATCAATTATAACAAGCGCCCGCAATTATTGCGGGCGTTTTATTTTGGCAAAAAATTGATCGATGGCACTGTTGACCTCGGTAGAAAGTTTAAGGAAATACACTAGAACTGCATAAAGAATAAAAATCAATATGCTTTTAACTGCGATGTTCACGAATAGGTTCCATTGAAAATCCCATGGATAGAATATGGTAATTACCACAATGATAACGACTAGAGCGACGGTCGTTTTTGCAGTCCATGGATGCATTTGCAATTTGATGTTGACGTAGTAAGCTTTCGCGAAAGCGTAAACTACATAAGCCACGCAGGTAGCTATGGCGGCTCCTATCATACCAAAAATAGGGATCAACCAAATGTTCAATAAAAAGGCGACGATGGCAAGACCCAATCCCAACCATAGCGTGAATTGGTACAAGTTTGTATTGTAAAGAATTGCATTATTGCTGCCCAGTAAATTCTCAGTGAACTTAACAAAGCAAATAAGCAAAACGACCGGTATAGCAATAGCAAATTCTGGCGGTAAGAATCCATAAAATTCCTGAACATTACATATGATCAACACCATCAATAACCCTGCAACAATTGTAAGGTTGAGCGCGCTGCGCTTGTAGAGCCATTCAACCTTTTTGAGGTCACCAGCATTGAAATAACCTGCGGTTAAAGGATGCATGATCTGAGCCATCCCACGTGCAGGAATAGCAACAACGGTAGCGATAAATCCAGCAACGCCGTAGTAACTTATGTCCGCTAGGTCTACGTATTGATTTAGCATATTCTTATCCAGATCAATAAGCGCAGTTCCCACACTGCCTGCAATCACCATCAAAACGGAATACCAAAGAATCTCTCTAGACGCTTCTAGTTTGTAAAAAGTAAATTTTGGAGCATAGGTGCGCCAAGCCATGATTCCCATCGCCAGCATGCGTAAGAAGTAAATTAAAATTAGGCTATAAATAAACTGAACCTGCGTGATGACTTCAAATGCTACCAAAAGCAACGCGATAGTCGCCGCGGCTCTATAGAAAACTTCCTTGAGAAAATTACCGCCTATGGTTTTCAAATACACCTTTGTCCATGCATAGAAGATTTCGAAATAGGCCTGAAATACAGCAATTAACAAGATAGGCCATAAAAAGTCACCTGTCAGTTGATTAGTGGTTGAAATCAGCAAGCGTATATCATCGTAGAACACAAACAACAACAGAAAAATGGGAATAGCTCCTATTACTGGCCAGAACAACATCTGAGTCAGAAAGTTATTCCGTTCTCGATCTGTTTTGTATGTGCTGTAATACTTAACAATGGTATTGTGCAAACCAAAAGACATCAAAGGGAACAGCAAAAATGCTGTACTCAAAATGTAATTCATTAATCCGTAGTAGTCCGCATCCAGATACGTGGTCGCAAGTGCAAGAACATTAATCGCTCCCAATAAAAAACCGAATCCCGTTATAACGAGATTCCAGCTGCTATGTTTGATAACAATTCCCATCTAGTTCACAATGGTATTTACCAACTGTTGAGTCAGTTGTTTTCTGTGATAATTGGAAATATCGGTTGGGTTACCGTTGAGTTGGTGATTCTTAAAGCGACGGTAATTTTCAAGTATGTATTCTTTTAAACCGTTTCCTTGATAATCGTAATAGTTACCAGCGTTTGAATCTTGAATGATATGTTTAATTTCTGATCCATCTGGACCTATGGCGATAATGGGTCGCCTACTGGCAAGATATTCAAATGTTTTTCCGGGAATAATAGCTTTAGTTTCTGGAGCATCTATTTCAATAAGAAGTAACATTTGAGCGTTGTTCATAAGGTCTACTGCCCTATCGTGACTTACGTAACCTTCCAGATTCAAGAATGGTTTCAATCCTGCTTCCCCAATAGAATCAATAATTTCAGAGCTTACGTTGCCAGCAAGAATCAGTTCAAAATCTGATTTGAAGTCGGCGTGTTCTTTAGTTAAATCGGCTAGCGCTTTCCACAATACTAACGGATTCCTATCTGCCAGCAGCGTTCCTATATGGCTAATGGTAAAATTGCCTTCAGGCTGCTCTATTTGATTAGGCTCGAGATCATAACCATTTGTTATAACCGTGATGGGTTTTGACGTTTTGGTTTGAAATTCAGATTTTGTGGATGGACTGGTAACGATGATTTGGTCAGCGCTTGTAAGTATTTCACTTTCTAGTTTAATATGTTTTGCTGTGGCTTTCTTGGTCAATCTAAGAGACTTGTGATAACCTATAGTCGTCCAAGGATCCCGAAAATCTGCGATCCATTTCAGGTTTTTAAATGCAGAAGTTACTTTAAGCCTCTTTCCTATTAAATGAACTGAGTGTGGTGGTCCTGAAGTTATTAGTGTGTCCGCTTTCGCGAAAGCGGTACTGCTCTCCAACTCTTCTACAACATTTTTCACCCATGAAACCCGAGCGTCTGGAATGAAGTAATTCCCGCGAATCCAGAGCAAAGCCTGTTCCAACAGTCCAGGCGTCTTGTCAATAAATCCTCGTTGCAGCTTTTTGGTTTTTCTCTTAAACAGCTTTTTGATCCAGCGGCTGGGCTCCTTTAGAGGAACCTCAATGGTGGTGATTCCTTCAGGAATGTCTTTCAATAGTGAATGGTCTGTGCTTGCATAATCAGGGTTTTGCGGAATGACCACGGTAATCTCGAATTGGTCTTTGGGTAAGTATTTTATAAATTTCAACCATCGCTGCACGCCAGGACCACCAGCTGGTGGCCAGTAGAATGCGACAATAAATAATTGATGTTTCAATTACTTCGATTTACGAATCCAGAGAAAAACCGATCCCAGAATCAATAATGCCAGCAAAATATTACTCGCAAGCATCACGGTATTTCCTGTTGCCACAACTTCTGGTTCAAATGAAAAAATGATCTCATGTTCACCAGCTGGAACTTTCAGTCCACGCAGCGCATAATTCACCTTGGCGATTGGAACTTCTTTACCATCAATAGTAGCTTTCCATCCATGCGGATAGTAGGCTTCAGAAAAAACGGCCAACCCATTTTGAGAATTTTTTGATTTATAGATCAAGCGTTCTGGAGAGTAATCTGTAAGTTCAATACTTGCTAAACTATCGCGCCCGATATTTTGAAGATCTATAAAATCGCCCTCACTTTTCTGAATGACGGCCAGCTCTTTTCCGTTGAGCTGGATTAAAGCTTGAATTTCAGCATTGGCATCAGGCACTTCGAGAGAAGAGTTCACAAACCATGCTGGACCTAATCGTTCTTCATTAACTAAAGTCTGTAGCTGATTCTCATTTGCAGTGATCACATATTTCACGTTGAACATATTCAAAATCTCCTGATTCTGAGCAGTTATCTGTGGAATAAAATATCCATTTTCATCTCTTAGATAGAAATCGGCGAGATCAGAAATGCGTTTTGGTTTTGCACCGTGGTATCCTCCTAACGACCTGTGAAAATATGGACCGCGACCAGAATTAAAAGGATCCTGAAGTAAATCGTAAACCCTGAAAATCTCGTCATCTTGCTGAATTTCAACATCTGCTTGAGTAGCTTCAAATGGTGGATCGTAATCACTCGCTCTAACAAAATTGCTGCGCTCTGTTGGAGTTTCTTTGTAATTGATATAGTTCTGATCAAATCCAACCAAATCTACCAACAGTAAGATTCCCATTCCTAAAATCAGCAGGTTTTCAGAAAGTTTAGATTTTAGATAAAGAAATAATCCACCAACGATGAGACCTACAAAAAATAGAGATCTAAACGCGTCTGCACGCATCATTTCAAATCTATCCTGCCGCAAAGCATCCACAAATGCTTGTCCTAATTCCTCGCTATTTCTATAAGAAGCATCATAGGGTCCTGCAAAATCAAATAATTGATTTCCAAATAAGCCAATCACTAAAATGAAAGCTCCCAACCCTAATCCAGCATATTTGAGTGCCTTCCATTTATCTTCAATAGCATGTTTCTTATTAAATAGCTGATACAAACCGACCATTGCTAGAATAGGCAAACACAACTCAATGATCACTTGAATGGACGTTATAGCCCGAAATTTTGAATACAACGGCACATAATCCACAAATAGCTGTGTCAGGAAATCCAGATTCTTACCATAGGAAAGCAGTAATGCCAAAACAGCAGCGCCTATTGTCCACCATTTCAATCTACCTCTAATCAGAAAACAAGCCAATAATGCAAGAAAAAACACGGTGATCCCAATGTAGGCTGGTGCTTCCACTATAGGTTGCGCACCCCAATAAAGTGGAACATTCTGTTGCGCAAAAGCCAGAGCATCAGATTTTGGAATACCGTAAGTATCTACTAAAAAGTTTACCGTATTGGATTCCTCATCAGGTCGCTCACCGCTGCCGCCACCAGCAAACCGCGGAATGATCAGGTTCAGGCTCTCTGCAATTCCATAACTGTATTGCGTGATGTAGTCGTATTCTAGACCGTTTGTGGTTGTTACGCTTTCGCCTTGAGCGTTAATAGTCAATTCTGAAGGGCCACGAGTACTTTCTTCACTGTATTCTTTTGTAGCCAATAGATTCCCAGCATTCGTTCCCAACGCGAGTAAAACCGCAGCGATCATAATACCGATGGATTTGAAATAATGAGGTAGAATCTTACGTCTTATGGCATCTACCAAATAGGCGATGCCAAGAACGGCAACAGCCATCAACAAATAGTAAGTCATCTGTGGATGGTTGGCCTGTAATTCCAGCGCCATGGCCAGCGCAGTCAAAATGCCACCCCAAATGTACTTACGCTGAAAAACCAGAATTATACCACTCAACACCAGCGGGAAATAGGCAATAGCATGTGCCTTTGCGTTGTGACCAACGCCCAGTATAATCACCAGATAAGTGGAAAAACCGAAAGCCAGAGCACCCAGCAGACCCAGTCGCCAGTCCACGCGCAGCACCATCATCAGGATATAAAAACAAATAAAATATAGAAAAAGATAATCTGCCGGTCGTGGTAGAAAACGTATGACTCGATCTAATCCATCGATAAAATCATATTTATAACGGGCACCCAACTGATAGGTAGGCATTCCTCCAAAAACCGAATCTGTCCAATAGATTTCCTCGCCTGTCGTTTCCCTATTCTCGATAAGTTGGCGAGCATTACCCTTGTACTGTACAATATCATTTTGGTACAACTTCTTACCCGACAAAACCGGATAAAAATAAGCAAGTGAAGCAATGATGAAGATGACAAATACCGCTAGATGTGGTACTATTTTCTTAAACTGGAACTGCATGAATGAACTATGATCGTTAGAAATTGAAAATTAGTCAATTTCTTCATAGTCGACGTACTCACCTACGGTTTTCTTGGAACGCTGGGAATTTGCAGAGCTGGTAGAACTTGTATCGTTTATGATGGTTTCACCTTCATTCACAGTATTTCTTTGCGATCCATTCTGGCGTTGTTCAAACTGGCGTTGCACGCGATTCATGGCTTTCTTTCCTGCCCATTTCAAGATGGACTTTCCATAGATTCTCACGATTAATCGTACGGTTAGATAAACACCAACGATAATTAGAATAGCCTGTAGTAATTTCAAGTTTAAAAGCTTTGCCATAAAATTACGGCGCTACCTATTTGAGACTCTTTAATAAATCTTAAATTTGGTTCTCATTATAAACTATGCAGCTCAAGAAATTAATTGTTCCAATCCTGACAGGAATATTCATGATGCCACTGGCAATGATGGGTCAGTATACGGAAACCATAAACACCAATAATCCTGGTCAGTCGCAAGGCGCGTTTGCAGTAGGTGTGAATGTAATACAGGTTGAAGGATCTGCATTTTATCGCAATGAAGAGCATAGTTTGCTCAATTATGAACGAGACATAACTGGTCTGGCTTTTCAATTGCGCTACGGGTTGATTTGGGAACAATTGGAAATCTCCTATTTTGGAACTTTTGAAAATGTCAACGAGACGATCAATCAAGGCTTTGGAGTTCAGGAGAATACTTTTTCAAACTTTTCCCGCAGTACGTTGGGTGCAAAATATTTGATTCTCGATCCTATCAAAAAATGGGGTGAACGCAAGGTAAACCTATATAGTTATCACGATAACCGCAGGATCAAGCTCAAGGATCTCATTCCTGCAGTATCAGTATTTGCAGGGGCAAACATAGATCTAGCAGATCCTAATAGCCTTTTGCCACCTGGAGATGCAAAATTTTCGCCTCGAGCAGAATTAATTACTCAAAATAATTTTGGCCGTTGGGTATTCGTTGGAAACTTCATTGCAGATCGTATAGGCACAGATTTTCCTGCATATGGCGGTATTTTCACATTGACTCATAGCATCAATAACAACTGGGCAGCATTTGGCGAGTTCCAGACCATTATCTCAGATTTTTACAGCGACGATATAGCTCGCGCTGGTGGTGCTTATCTAATAAATAAGAATTGGCAGGTAGATGCCAGTGCCGCCATCAATTTCAAGGATACACCTAACCTGTATCAAATTAATGTTGGGATGAGCTATCGACTCGACCTGCACAAGGATCCCGTAATACAGTAATTGTACTAACTATCATCCATGAGTATTACCGTTAAACGTATCTCCAGTAAGCAAGACATCAAGAAGTTTGTCAAGTTTCCCATGGAGCTTTACAAGGACAACAAGTATTTCGTGCCGCCTATCATCAAGGACGAAATGGAAACTTTTGATCCCAATAAAAATCAGGTTTTTAAGAATGCAGACTGCTGGTTGTTTCTCGCTTATCGCGAAAGCAAAATAGTAGGACGCATCGCTGCAATTATCAATCATATAGAAGTCAATGAGCAAAAGAAACCAAAGATGCGTTTCGGCTGGTTGGATATGATTGATGATATCGAGATAACCAAAGCGTTGCTCAATGAGGTTACAAAGATTGGAAAGGAACACGAGCTGGAATATGCAGAAGGTCCCGTAGGGTTTAACTTAATGGATAAAGCTGGAATTCTAATCCATGGCTTTGATGAACTTGCGACGATGATCACGTGGTACAATCACCCTTATTATAAGGAGCACATGGAACAATTGGGATACGTCAAAAGTGCCGAATGGGTGGAATTCAAATTCAAACCACCAAATCCTATTCCTGAACGATTCAACAAGTTTGCAGATCTTGTAGCAAAGCGATATAATCTTACACAACTTAAATTCAAAAATATAAAGGAAGTGGAACCCTATGTGGATGGCATGTTTGAATTGCTCAACCAGACCTATTCTGAACTAGTAACCTTTGTTCCCATTCAACAATATCAAGTTGATCTCTACCGCGAGAAATTCCTTCCATTCATCAATCCAGACTTCTTGGAATGTATCGTTGATGGTGATGGTAAATTGGTAGCTTTTGCTGTTACTATGCCTTCGTTCTCTAAAGCTTTACAAAAAGCAAACGGTAAATTATTTCCTTTCGGTTTTCTCCATTTGTTGAAAGCAAAAAAGACAAACAAACGAGCCGCTTTTTATTTGATAGGTATTCACCCCAAACTTCAAGGAAAGGGCGTGACCGCGATGATGTTCCGCAATGTGACGCAAAATTTCATGGATTACGGTGTTGAATTGTGTGAGACTAATCCAGAACTGGAAGATAATCTTGCCGTACAAGCTTCCTGGAAAGATTTTGATCCTATATTACATAAGCGACGTCGCACCTATCGTAAGGATCTGGTTTGAAAAAACTAGAACAACATCGCATTCTATTTGAAGATAACCACCTGATTGCCATCAACAAAAATTCTGGCGATTTAGTGCAGGGCGATAAAACTGGTGATACTATTCTGCCAGATTTGATAAAGGATTATATCGCGGTTAAATATGACAAGCCTGGAGCGGTTTATCTAGGCGTGACTCATAGACTTGACCGTCCTACATCTGGCGCAGTAATATTTGCAAGAACTTCTAAGGCGCTCACTAGAATGAATAAGCTCTTTGCAGATCACGATACTAAAAAAGTATATTGGGCTGTTGTGGAAGGTCATGTAGAAAAACATCAAGACTCACTCACCCATCATTTAGTACGCAATCCCAAACAAAACAAAAGCTACTCTCACGACCATGCTGTGCCTAATTCTAAAAAGGCCACCTTACACTATCGATTGCTGCACCGGTTGGATAACTATAGCTTGTTAGAAGTCACTCTGGAAACTGGACGGCATCACCAAATCAGATCGCAACTCAGCAAAATAGGCTACTCCATTAAAGGTGACTTGAAATATGGTGCTAAGCGCAGTAATAAAGATGGTAGTATTCACTTGCACGCAAGATTCTTATCTTTCATACATCCAGTAAGAAAGGAACCGGTTCATATCACCGCTCCAGTTCCTTCACATGATCCCATCTGGAAAGCGATAGAAAAGAATTTATGACACCAGACCAAGTACATCAAGCACAAAAAGAATTATTCAAATCCCGTAAAACCTTTGATGTCTCCTACCGCATTGCGGCTCTAAAAAAGCTAAAATCGGTTTTAGTTAGAGATGAGCAGGAAATCTACAATGTACTTAAAGCTGATCTTGGAAAATGCAAATTTGAAGCATTCATAACCGAATATCAAGTGGTGATTGGTGAACTGGACACCTTTATAAAAAAGACCAAAAAATGGTCACGACCTATAAAAGTTAGTTCCGCGCTACTCAATTTTCCTTCAAAAGCAAGACGTTATCCAGAACCTTATGGCAATACGCTTATTATTTCGCCTTGGAATTATCCGTTTCAATTGGCGCTTGCTCCACTGATTGGTGCGGTTGCAGCAGGGAATACCGTTGTTTTGAAACCTAGCGAATTCTCAAAAGCTACCAGCCACCTACTGAAACGTGTTTGTGAGGAATCTTTTGAACCTGGTCACGTCGCTGTAGTATTAGGTGATGGCGAGATTGCACAAAAGTTGACATCACTCAAGTGGGATTATATCTTTTTTACTGGAAGTCCTGGCGTAGGCCAAAAGATTTATGAAGCTGCAGCAAAACACTTGACTCCAGTAACACTAGAATTGGGCGGCAAAAATCCTAGCGTCGTTCATGAAAGCGCGAACGTTGAAGTCTGTGCCAAAAGAATTGTTTGGGCAAAATTTCTGAACACAGGCCAGACCTGTATCGCTCCCGATTACCTGCTGGTGCATCATTCCATTAAGGAAAAGCTGATCCAATTGTTGAAGAAAGCGATTGTAGATTTTTATGGTGAAAATCCGCAAGAGAGTGCGGACTATCCGCGCATTATTAGAGATGCACATTTTGACGCATTGCAAGAAATGATTGATGAATCAACGGTAATTTATGGCGGCATGATGGATAAGTCAGATCTGTACATCGCACCTACGCTATTGGATGAGCCCTCGAGAGAAAGTACGGTAATGAAAGACGAGATTTTCGGCCCTATTTTACCCATTATAAGCTACGCTAATAAAATGGATGTGGAACAATGGGTCGATAGCTATGATAAACCATTAGGTGCCTACGTTTACGCAAATGACAGCGATTTTGTGGATTGGTTCATTGATCGATTCTCATTCGGCGGTGGCGCTATAAATGATAGTATTGTACAGTATATCAATGAAGGTCTACCTTTTGGCGGAGTTGGCACCAGTGGGATAGGTAGTTACCACGGCAAGAAAACCTTTGAAACTTTCAGCCATTATAAAAGCGTGGTACATCGAGGTACGTGGTTAGATATTCCTCTTAAATATCCACCTTATAACTACCCAGTTTCACTAGTCAAGAAGTTTATGAAGTGGTTCTAGTAAGAATGTTCTGAATTTAATTATTGAAATACGTGGAATGAATCTTGTAAAGTTAAGTTGATGTTATTTCGCTTTCGCGAAAGCGAACTTCTCCTATCTTTAAAAGAAAAAAGATGATTCAAGAAGGAACCAAAGTAAAATGGAAATGGGGCAACGGTACTGCCGAAGGAAAAGTCCAATCGACATTTACTAAAAAAGTAACCAGAACCATAGATGGAAATGAGGTAACTCGCGATGGAGAAGAAGGAAATAAGGCTTTATATATCAAACAAGAAGACGGCGGCGCAGTACTAAAACTGGAGAGTGAAGTCGAGCGTGCCGATTAATACTACTAATTTATGATTCAACTTACAACGTCTGGAATGACTGAGTTCATGATAATTGCCATTATCGTTGCTATCGTGTTGTACGGTTTTCAACTGTTCAAAGATGATAAAGACACTGTTGCAATAAAGTTGCGCAAGGATGGTAAACATGAATATCACAAGATTCCTGCAGCACCTAAGGACGAGATGTCAATCTTAATGAAGATTGTAGTGTTCGTCTTAGTAGCAAGTGTACTTTTTATACCTCTAGACTTTATTCTAAACCGATCATAACATGGCTGAATTAATAAGACTCTACGAAGAAAAAACGGATCAGAAACAATTGAAGCGCATCGCCAAAGCCATGCGCGATGGTGCATTAGTGATTTATCCTACTGACACTGTTTACGGATTAGGATGTGATATCACAAATAAAGCTGCCATTGAAAAAATTGCACAGATAAAAGGTGTGAAATCTGAGAAAGCAAACTTCTCATTCATATGTGAAGATTTGAGCAACCTAAGTGAATACACCAGCCAAATTGATTCTGGTACATTCAAAATATTGAAACGCAATCTTCCTGGACCTTATACCTTTGTATTGCCAGGAAACAACAATTTACCGGGAATATTCAAAAAGAAAAAAACCGTAGGTATAAGAGTTCCTGCCAATAATATCGCGACAGGTTTAGTCAAAGCGCTGGGTAATCCAATCATTTCTACTTCCATTAAAGATGAGGACGAGATTCTTGAATACACCACAGACCCTAGTTTGATTCACGAGAAATGGGACAAACTGGTGGATTTCGTCATTGACGGTGGCGCTGGTGGCAATATAGGCTCAACGGTTATTGATCTAACAACATCAGAACCAACTCTGATTAGAGAAGGAAAAGGTAGTACTGAGTTGTAAGACAAAAAAAATATCAACCTGAGCCGCAACCCTAAGGTTTGCGGCTTTTTTCATTTCTACATTTCTAAACAAAACGCAAATTCACATCAATTTATAAGAAATACCCTACTTATCGCAGTACTTTAAAACAAAAATAAAAATATGCCATACCTAGAAAAAACAACGGGAACATCACAAGCAGATATATCAATCTATTATGAAGATTACGGATCAGGAGATCCAATTATATTAAGTCACGGCTGGCCATTGAGCGGGAACATGTGGGAATATCAAGTTCCTGTATTGATTGACGCTGGTTATAGAGTGATCACTTATGATAGAAGAGGTTTTGGAAAATCCTCTAGACCTTACAAAGGTTATGATTATAGTGAGATGTCTCAAGATGTTCATGAATTGATCACAAAACTGAACTTGCAGAATGTAACACTTGTAGGGTTTTCTATGGGTGGTGGTGAATTGGGAAAATTCGTTGAAAAATATGGAACTAGCAACTTGAAACAATTGGTTTTTATTAGCTCTATTGCACCATTCATGATGAAAACAGATGATAATCCTGATGGAGTACCAGAAAAAGTTTTCACGGGAATGAAAGATAATGTGAAAAATGACCGTGCCGGTTTCCTTAAAGAATTCGGAAAGAACTTTGTGAATTATGAAGACAATAAAGACAAAGTTTCTGAAGGTCAAATGGATTACAACTTCAATATCGCAGTCGCTGCCTCTCCAAAGGCTACCTTAGATTGTATTGACGCATTTGGGAAAACAGATCTAAGAGATGCGCTCAAGTCCATTGATATTCCAACTTTATTCATTCATGGTGATGCAGATGAAGTGGTACCATCAAAACCTACTTCAGAGCAAGGACACAAACTAGTTAAGGATTCTCAATTAGAAATAATTAAAGGAGCTCCACACGGTTTGTACCTCACACATCAAGATGAATTACACAAAATATTAAAAGACTTTTTGAAATAGATTTTTGATTGATTGTAGGAAATCGGCAAGTCAAATGATTTGCCGATTTCTTTTATTCTCATTTTGATCTCTTAAAAATATCATTAAGGAATGGGAGAAATGGTGACGATATCTTATTTTACAAGCATATAACTTATACAATTAGCCATCACAATGAAGAACTTAGATCAGATTTTTGAAAACAATAAAGAATGGATAAAGTCTAAATTAGACGAAGACTCCAAATATTTTGATAAGCTCGCATCTGGACAAAGTCCAGAAATTCTATATATAGGTTGTTCAGACAGTAGAGCAACTGCGGAAGAGATTATGGGTCTAGGTCCAGGAGAAATCTTTGTACACAGAAATATTGCTAACATGGCATCAAATCTAGATTTGACAGCCATGGGCGTTATTAATTATGCTGTTACACACTTAAAGGTGGATCATGTCATCGTTTGTGGACATTACGGTTGTGGAGGTGTGAAAGCAGCCATGCAGTCACAGGATTTGGGAATCTTAAATCCATATCTACGTAACATTCGGGATGTATATAGAACCCATAAAGATGAGCTAAATGCTATTAAAGATGAGGATGCTAGATACAAGCGTTTAGTGGAACTAAACGTTCAAGAGCAGTGTATTAATGTGCTTAAAACTAGTGATGTACAGCTAGCTGTAAAAGATCGGAATATTACTGTCCATGGTTGGGTGTTCGATCTTGAAAGCGGTAAATTGATTGATCTTAAGATCGATTTCAAATCCATACTTGATGACATTATGGAGATCTATCATTTGGACTAAACTTAGTACTTTACATATTAAAACGTTCCTTGTCAGTTCATGGGGCGTTTTTTCTTTTCTCAAGATTCTCGTTATAAAGTGTTAATAGAAATTGAGACACATTATGGCTCATAAAGCAACTTCAATAACTTGTTTAGATGATGGCATGTGAAGAATAAACCCTTCAATTATAAAGATTCAATCCCTGCCGATAATATTTTGAGACCGAGGATTGACGGAAAACTTTTGAATCCATAGTGTTCATGAACCATCGACATTTTCTAATATATAAGCCTTATAAGATGGTAAGTCAATTTATTACCAACGACAGGCATCAGAGAAAAAAACGATTTTTAGGAGAGTTATTTGATTTTCCAGAAGATTGCATGGCCGTAGGAAGGTTAGACGAAACTAGTGAAGGCCTCTTAATCATCACTACTGATGGTCAATTGAGTAATCAAATTAATAAATCAGATACTTTTAAAAAAGAATACTTTGCTCAAGTTGATGGTGTAATTACTGATGAAGCAGTAGATCAACTTTCGAATGGCGTCGAGATTTCAGTAAATGGAAAACCATATTTAACTAGTTCTTGCGAGGTAAGAAGATTGGATGCAATCCCTGAACTTCCATCTACAAACCAAAAAATCAGAGATGATCGCCATGGGCCGTCAAGCTGGATTTCCATAATATTGAATGAAGGGAAATTTAGGCAAGTGCGTAAAATGACGAGCGCCGTAGGATTTCCTACATTAAGATTGGCTCGAGTTAGAATCGGAAGCTATTCTATAGAAAATATGAATAGTGGCGAAGTTATAGAACTTGATGACAATCAGCTTAGAACAGCTATTTCTTAATCACGATCATCGTGGCTTTTACACCAGAGGCGAGATTCCATATATTTTTGGAAACAACATTTCCTTCTTTGTCCATAACCTTAAATTCCGCAGTATTTGGACCTGACGAGCCTTGATTCAACGCTTCAATTTCAAGTTTGTTGAAACCTTCTTTCAAATTAATATCAAAACCTTGGAAAGCATTGCGCAAATAAATCTGCTCAACGAGTATTTTGTCATCGAGCCACACACGTACTAAATCACCATCTTCATACTGGTGATCACGACAAACCATGGTCAAGACTTGCTCACCAGTTTTTATCTCACCTAGAAAAGTATCACTTACAAACCCAATGCTGTTACCTAGATCCTTTTTGAATTTAGGTCGTGCAAATTGCACACCTGGATCCAACAAATCGGTATCGGTTCTCATGCTTATTTCTGGAGCTGATTTAGTTCTGGAGAAAAATGGCGTGATGGATTCTTCTTTTTTAGGAAACAAGAGTGATCCACTTTCATTGGGCGCCTCCACTTCTCTCTCTACTGGATTCACTTTCACGGTAGAACTTTTAGGCGTTTCTTGTGCTGCCACAAAAGACCCAATCAACAATACGATAAATAATAACCGAATTCTCATGCTACTAAAATAACAAAATCCTTGCCTAACTCGTTTCAGACAAAACTTTTATGATCTTTTTGACTAGCATAAACGCATAAGGTTGCATTCTGGTTTTTGATGAGTTCACTTTCGCGAAAGCGAACTACATAAAAAACTCTATAACAGACAACTAACTCAGTCGCTGAATATGAGCACCTATGCGCTTGAGACGTGCATCAATATTTTGATAACCTCGATCAATCTGCTCAATATTGTGAATCGTGCTAGTTCCCTTTGCACTCAAGGCCGCAATAAGTAGCGAAATACCAGCGCGAATGTCTGGAGAAGTCATTGTGGTGGCCTTCAAGCTGGAATTGAAATCGTGTCCTATCACACTCGCTCGATGTGGATCACACAAAATGATTTTGGCGCCCATGTCAATCAATTTATCAACGAAAAATAAACGGCTCTCAAACATCTTTTGATGAATTAACACGCTACCGCGAGCCTGAGTGGCAACGACAAGAACGATACTGAGAAGATCTGGTGTAAATCCTGGCCATGGTGCGTCTGAAATGGTCAAAATGGAGCCGTCAATGTAGTTCTGTATCTCGTATCCATCAGTATGAGCTGGAATGTAAATATCATCACCACGACGCTCAATAGTAATTCCCAATTTGCGGAAGGTCGACGGAATAAGTCCCAACTCATCGTAAGCCACATTTTTGATGGTGATCTCACTTTTAGTCATAGCCGCAAGGCCTATCCAGCTTCCTATCTCGATCATATCTGGAAGAATTCTATGCTCTGTACCGCCTAGCTCATTTACTCCTTCAATCGTCAAAAGATTGGATCCAATACCGGTGATCTTTGCACCCATGCGCACCAACATTTTACATAGCTGTTGCAAGTATGGCTCGCAAGCCGCATTATAGATTGTAGTAATTCCTTTTGCCATGACGGCTGCCATCACAATGTTTGCTGTACCAGTAACAGATGCTTCATCCAGCAACATGTTTGTTCCCTGAAGCTCCTCTGCCTCTACTCCATAAAAATATTCTTCACGATTGTAACGGAATTTTGCTCCTAACTTGATAAAACCTTCAAAATGAGTATCTAAGCGTCTGCGGCCTATTTTATCACCACCAGGTCTAGGAATAAACCCTTTTCCAAAACGGGCCAACAAAGGACCTACCAGCATTATCGAACCGCGCAAGCCGCGACCTAAGGTTTTATATTCTTCAGATTGAAGAAAATCAAGATCTACATTATCTGCTTGGAATGTATATGATGAATTAGAATTCTTAGTCACCTTGACACCTAGATGGCTCAATAAGTCAATCAGTTTATTTACATCAATAATGTCTGGTACATTATTAATTGTTACAGGCTCTGCTGTGAGGAGCACGGCACATAAGATTTGTAATGCCTCGTTTTTAGCTCCTTGTGGTTGAATATCTCCTTTAAGTGCGTGACCGCCTTCTATTATGAATGTTCCCATGAAAAAGAATAGGTTTAAAATTTAAAAATAGACATCTGGTTAAAGAGTTCCTTGCTTTTTAAAATGAAGTATTAATAAGTAATCAACAGAATAGATATCACTGCAAAACAAAAAAATCCTAATCTCGCTCTGTGAGATTAGGATTAAAATTAAAGCGCTTATCGCAATTGAGGTTTAATTACGTCTACGTCTATTGTTATTATTGTTGCTGCGACCTCCCTTTTTAGAACGATTGCGATTATTATTGTTGTTATTGTTGTGACGTCTAGTATTGGTATTGCGGTAGATCAAATCTTTTGACTCCAATAAGTCTTCATCTTTAGCAGCGAGATTTATTTTTCCATCACTAAGTTCAAACAGGTGCTTGAAAATAACCGCATCATCTACAGAATCCTTGTTCCAGTTAAGGAAGGATTTCTTCATGTGGTTAGCAATGATAAAAGTCAATGCCTCACGCTTTTCTCCTTTTTCCCATGAACTAGCCACATCGATCATACTCTGGATATTGTTTCCGTAAAAACGATATCTAGGCTTCTTTTGTGGATAAGGCATTCTAGGAGGATGTGCCAGTAAATCTTCTTTATTGGGTAAAGGATATGGGGAATCTACGTCTAGATCAAAATCTGCGATGATAAAAAACTGGTCCCAAAGCTTGTGCTGGAAATCTGCCACATCTCTTAAATGCGGGTTCAAATTACCCATCACACCTATGATGGCGTTTGCCATGCGATTGCGTTCTTCCTTGGATTCCAAGGTTTTGCAATGCTCGACTAGCTTTTGAATGTGACGACCGTATTCAGGTATGTTGAGCTGGTTACGCTCTGTATTGTATTCTAAGGATGATATCAAAATGGACTGTAATTGGTATTGTGAAGTGCTGCAAAATAAGCAAAAACATCTAAATCATACATAAAATTGATTTAAAGAGGTAAATGACAGCCTATAATGAGATGACACCATCAACGGTTGCTACTTCCTTATATTTTTCAACCACATGATCTGGGCTTTTCATATTGACAAGAATTGACAAACTGGTGTACTTTCCCTTACTGGATTCTTTTGTGGTAATAACAGCGCCCATGTTGTCAAAAAAGATTTCTATCTCATCAATTTTAGATTGCTGCGATGGCACGATAAATTTGTAAAGATATTTAGATGGCCATAGGCTTGTGTCTGCTAACTGTAATTTGAGCTTTTCGTAGAATTCTTCTGACTTTGGGTCGTTCATAGTTGTAATAAGAAATGCAAATATAATAATTAGGATAGCGCTACTACTAACATGAGATTTCCTTAATTTGTAGTTTATGGAAAATATAAAAAGAATCTTATTGATTGGTGGTCCTGGCTCTGGAAAGACCTCAATCATAAATTCGATTGAAAATGCAGGGTATCAAGTGCATCATGAAATATCAAGGCTGGTTACCAAGCGAGCCCAAGAAAAAGGAATTGAACAATTATTTTTAAAAGATCCAATGGCTTTTAGCAATGAGTTATTAAAAGGTCGTATTGATCAATACAAAAAGGCAACCAAAGGTGTCCACTTCTATGATCGCGGTATTCCAGATGTACCGGCTTATCATAAATTCACAGGTGATGAAATTCCAGAATCTTATGAGCAAGCTTCCAATAAATATAGATATGATTCTGTTTTTTTCCTGCCGCCATGGGAAGAGATATATGAAAGTGATAATGAGCGTTATGAAAGCTTTGATCAAGCTATGACTATAGGCTCCATACTCCTTAAATATTATAAAGACTTAGATTACTATGTTCATGAAGTTCCTAAAGCAAGTGTTGAAGAACGTCTCGAATTTATTTTAAATACCGCTGCCATTGATTGAAAGGTCAACGCAAATATTAAACAGTGTTTTTGGGTATGAGTCCTTTCTACCTTTACAGGAAAAAGTAATCTCAAATGCTCTATCGGGAAATAGCAGCCTAGTATTACTGCCTACAGGCGGCGGGAAATCTCTTTGCTATCAAATACCAGCGTTACAAATGGAAGGTATTTGCATTGTCATTTCACCTTTGGTCGCATTAATTAAAGATCAGGTAGCGCAACTCAAGAAACGCGATATCAAAGCTATAGGCATCACAGGAGCCGTCAGGATCAAAGACCTAGATGATATGCTGGATAACGCCATTCACGCTATTGATGAGAACGGCAAGAATATCTACAAGTTTCTATACATGAGTCCAGAGCGATTGCAGCATCCTCTTGTACAACAACGTATCAAACTGATGAATGTCAACCTAATAGCAGTGGATGAAGCACACTGCATTAGTGAATGGGGTCATGACTTTAGACCGTCATATCGCCATATTGCTACCGTGGCAACATTAAAGCCAGACGCACCTATCATGGCTTTGACTGCTACCGCAACCATTCAAGTACAGCAGGATATTGTAAATAACCTTGAAATACCAGCGGCTGTCGTTTTTAAGAATAGCTTCAAGAGGGAAAATATTACCTACAGAATTCTTGATACTCCAGACAAACGAGTTGCTGTCGCCTCTTTTTACAAAAAATATAACGGTAGCTCTATCGCTTATGTGAGAAGCAGGAAAAACTGTCTGGAATATGCTCATTATTTGCAGCAGCACCAGATCAAATCCAATTATTATCATGGTGGCCTAGATACCAAAAGTCGCGATAGTTCCATGAATGAATGGATGGAAAACAAAAAGCAGGTAATGGTTGCAACTAATGCTTTTGGGATGGGCATTGACAAACCTGATGTGCGCACCATCGTACACTTACAGTTGCCGGACAGTATAGAAAGTTACTATCAAGAAACAGGTCGCTCAGGTCGTGATGGAGCCGCAAGCATTGCACAATTTATCTACAACATCAATGACCTTAATCACGCTCACAACCAATTTATCAAAGCGCTGCCTACAGTCGATTTCGTTAAGAAAATCTATCGAGCCTTGTGCAACCATCTTCAGATTGCACTTCATGAAGGCATGGAAACCCAATACCAATTTTCTTTCTCAGAGTTCTGTAAACATTATAATTTCAATGCGTTATCATGTTACAATGCCCTGCAAATCTTAGATAGATATGACGTTTTAAAGATGCAACAAAGTGGAGAGAGACTGTCGAGTATTCGCTTTCGCGAAAGCGCAAACACCATCATCCACCATACTAAAAACAATCAGGTTTCTGGTAGCGTGATGCAGGCCATTTTGCGTACATACAGTGGTAGCCAGCAGCAGGACATCCATATTAATCTTGGTCTTATTGCAATGCGCAGTAATACGACCGAAAGTCAAGTCATAGAAGTGCTCGAGAAGATGATTCAGCTTGAGGTGATCGATGGGCAACTGGCAAAAGCAGATACACAAGTATTTTTTCTAGTTCCTAGAGAGAATGACCGCACAATCAATCGCTTTGCAGGACTCCTCAAAAGGCAAAATGAGATTAAAAAGAATAAGCTGGATGCAATGATGCAATTGGTTCAAGAACGCGACCTTTGTTTGCAGAATTTCATCCTGACTTACTTTAATGAAACTCCAGGAAAACCCTGTGGTGCATGTTCCAACTGCAGTCCAAGAAAAAAATCCGAGGGACTTACAAATCATCAAATGGTTCTCGATGTATTAGCTACACCATTAAATCTTATGGAACTTCAAGGAAAATTGGGGATTGATCAAACTGAATTGACCAGAATCATAAGAAGCTTTCTTGAACAAAAGACTATTAAAATCACACCGGACAACAAATATCAAATCAATGAGTAAGAATCTCAAAATCGTGTTCTATGGTACACCAGAATTTGCCACTGGTATATTGAAAACTCTTCATTCATCAAGCCATGAAGTAGTTGGCGTGGTGACGGCTCCAGACAAACCGGCTGGTCGCGGTAGGCAACTTCATCAAAGTGACGTAAAAAAATACGCCTTAGAAAACGACCTCCATCTTTTACAACCTACCAACTTAAAATCTGCTGAATTTACAGATGAACTAAAAACATTAAAGGCAGATTTACAAGTAGTAGTAGCTTTCCGAATGTTGCCAGAAGTAGTCTGGTCCATGCCATCGCTGGGTACTTTCAATCTGCATGCAAGTTTGTTACCACAATACCGTGGTGCTGCGCCTATCAATTGGGCGATTATAAATAAGGAAGAACAAACTGGTGTCACCACTTTTTTTATAGATGACAAAATTGATACTGGTGCTATCATTGATCAGATGGCTATACCTATTGATGAAAGAGAAAATGTGGGTAGCCTCTATGTAAAACTAATGGAATTAGGCGCTAACCTTAGTTTAAAAACTGTGAACGATATCGCCAATGGAAACGTAACTACCAGAATCCAAAAAGATGCAGCTAATTTAAAGGATGCACCAAAACTCAACGCCGGTAATACGGTTATCGACTTTTCTAAAAGTGCGACAGCAGTAGATGCGATGGTAAGAGGTTTAAATCCTTTTCCTGTTGCAAAAGCTATGCTTAATGATGGAGAAGATCTGATTATTAAGATTTACCAAACCGAAATTGTTGATAAAACCCATTCCATGGAACCAGGTAGTATTGTGATTGATGACGGAAAATTTTTAGTAGCATGTGGAGAGAATATGCTTGAACTCGTAGAACTACAATTTCCCAATAAAAAAAGAATGAAGTCTGCAGATTTACTTAACGGCTACCAATTTACGGCTGACGCTAGATTTGGCAAGGGCTAGCGATAAACTGATTTACTGACGTATAGTTATTAACAATTGTTCAGGTTTATTAACAATTTTTCTCATTTCTTGCAGTATTCCTTGCGTGCTAGCATATTCCGTATAAATTTGTTTCACGTTTTAGTTTAACCAACATTAATTTAAATTCTATTATGAACAAAACAGATTTAATCGAAGGAATGGCAGAATCTGCTGGCATTTCAAAAGCAGCTGCAAAAAAAGCATTAGAATCTTTTCTAGGTAACGTAGAAAAGTCCCTTAAAAAAGGTGACCGTGTTTCTCTAGTAGGTTTCGGATCATTCTCAGTTTCTAAAAGAGCTGCACGTGAAGGAAGAAACCCACAGACTGGTAAAACCATCAAAATCGCTGCTAAAAAAGTAGTGAAATTCAAAGCAGGAAGCGATTTACAGAAAGCTGTAAACTAATTCCAACTTTTACAACTTAAAGCCCATTCTGCTTTGCAGAATGGGCTTTTTTTATTTTACAAGAAAAAACCATAATGATTTGTTAATAACCTAATTAATTTTATTAAGTTTATTCAGGCTACCAGCATATGAAAACTCTTGCACCCAAACGCGGCAAACTTCTAATCTCAGAACCTAGTATCATTGGTGATGCTTCTTTCTCGAGATCAGTTGTTCTGTTAACGGAATTCAATAGCGAAGGTATCGTTGGGTTTATCATCAATAAACCATTGGATTATACTTTGGATGAGTTGGTGCCAGAGATTCACGAAGAATTCGAGGTGTATGATGGCGGTCCAGTGAGCACTGATAATCTTTATTTTTTACACCGTATTCCAGATCTTATTCCAGATTCCCATCACATTGAAGATGGTATTTATTGGGGTGGAGATTTTCAAACGGTTAGTGCACTCATCAATCAAAACAAGATTGCAAGTAATGAGATCAAATTTTTTCTAGGTTATTCTGGTTGGGAACGTCATCAACTACAAGAAGAATTAGATTCAAAAAGTTGGGTAGTTACAGATAATGAAGATAGCGCTGTAGTGTTGTCAGATGAAATTCACGACATCTGGAAGATCAAAATGCGAGATTTAGGCGATGGCTATGAAATCTGGTCCAACGCTCCAGAAAATCCCAGTTACAATTAATAAGCTCTAATCAAAGAGTTTCTCATTAAAGAAAGTACGCAACTCATCAGCAGCCGCAGTATCATATTCCTTCTTTCTATACTTACTGATAGATTTAATTCCTTGAACCACATTAGTTGAGAACAGCTCATCTGCTCTTTGGAGTTCAAATGGAGTAATACTTTCTTCTACAAAAGAATAATTAAACATTCGCTTTAGTTGTGCAATAACCTGACCTCGCATGATTCCATTCAAACAACCATCTGTGATAGGTGGTGTTTTAATAATATTATCAGATCTTAAGAATAGATTCCCAGATATGCATTCTGCCACCATCTTATTCTGGTTGAGCAATAGCATATCATCATAATCATTTTCCGTCTTATAAATACCTGCAAGAACATTGATCGTTTTAGAGGTAGTTTTGATAGTTCCTAACATTCCCAATGGCAGGAGGTGATCTTTGAATAACTCCACTTCATTGACTGCATTTTTTTGAAATGGTCCGGATAGCGATCGCAATTCCATGCTATAAGAAATTGTTTGATCCTCTGGCGTGTAAAGGCCGCCTTCATTACGCCAGACCGTTATTCTAACTCTACTATGTTTTGAACCTTTATCACTCGATTCGTGCAGCGCTAAGATTTGCTGTTCAAAAAATTCTGGAGTGAAAGTGTTTGGAATTTCCATACGCAAAATGCGCATGCTGGACATCAATCTAAAATAATGTGATTCGTTAAAAATGGCGATTCCTTTATAACAGCGTATGGTTTCAAAAACTCCATCACCATAGTAGGTACCACGATTATTAAAAGCTATTTGAGCTTTTCCTTTTTCTACAAGTCGATCATTAAGTATTACCATAAAAAATGCCCTGAATTTCAGGGCACAAATTTAATCTTTATGAATAGGTCACTATCGTGATCCCAGTACTTTTTTCAATTCACTAATCTGATTTTCCCAGAACATCTTTTGCTCCTCAACTTCATCCTCATCATCGCCAAAATCTGTTATCATTAAGGATACGTCCTTAGTGATCTCGTCAACCTCAATACGAAACTCAAAATACTTCTTTGTATCCTCATCATAATCCCATTGAAATCGTGCGCGCTCCTCACCTATTCTTTTAATGATTTTGGCTTTTTCTTCCTGGCCATCCCATATAAATCTAAAGTACTCACCACGACTGTTTACATTGTCTGCAAACCACTCTGACATTCCAGAAGGTGTGGCAAAATATTGATATAATAAACTTGGAGATACTTGAACGAGAAACTCTAACTCAAATTTGATAGGATCTTGCATTGGTCTTTAACTTTGAGCGGCAATATAACGTAAACCTACTAAGTCGTGAAAATTTATTGAATTAAAATTTTTGATGGATTGAGTTTGGTCGACAATATAAATTAAAGTTATATTTGCAGCCGCTTAAGCCACCAGCGGTTTAGGTGACATGGCGTGGTAGCTCAGCTGGTTAGAGCGCAGCACTCATAATGCTGAGGTCGGCGGATCGTGCCCGCCTCACGCTACGAAAAAACCCTTCAAATTGAAGGGTTTTTTTATTTTCTAGTTGTTCCTCTTTCTAATAAAGAAGTCTTTAGGGTATGTACTCTAGTGACCTTGACATCCTCTAGATTATTTATCAAATTGCGCAATCTGGTAAAGGTTTTATTTCCCATCTCAATGGCATGTTGATCTACCACCGTCATCTTTGGAAAAGAATATTCTGACGTTACTACATTAGAATAACATACAATCTGTAAGTCTTTAGGAATGTTGATTCCCAATTCTTTTGCTTTATTAAGCGCTAAAATTCCAGCCATTTGGTCTAAGGCGATAATGGCATCGATACCATCATATTTCAAGGCATCTTCAAGACGTTCGTCAAGTTGCTTCTCGTTAATATTAGTAATGACATTAAGTAGGACATCATCATATTGAGCCACCTGTCTTCTAATGCCTTCTTCTCGCAACTTACCAACGCTAAGTTTACTGATACCACTGATCATACAAAGTTGCTTATCTCCTTTACCAGCAAGAAACTCTACAACACGTATACCTGATAACAAATCATCGTTGGTGATCTTATCACATTCCAGCTCATCAACGACACGATCAAACATCACCAAAGGAATCTTGCGATCCAGCACTTTTTTAAAGTGGTTGTAGCTGGCAGCTACTTGTGTTTCCTCTGCCACGGCAACAATAAAACCGTCGATACTGTCATTCAAAAGACTTTCAATAAATGAAGCCTCTTTCTCCATGGAGTCATTGGTCAAACAGGTCATGATTTTATAATCATTTTCAGAAGCTATTTGTTCTATCCCAGTCAAAACCTGTGCAAAGAAACCATTCACCACATCAGGAATGACCACGGCGATAATCTTATGAGCTTTGGGATGTTCAACGGTTCCCTTGTAGCCCATTTTTCTGGCGGTATTAACGACTAGTTGTTTAGTCTCTTCACTTATTTCGTGACTATTTTTCAGGGATTTGGAAATGGTCGAGATGGAGAGTCCCAGTTTTTCGGCAAGAAGACTTAAAGTGACTTTATTTTTCTTCACTATAAAAAATTTTAATAAAGGTAAATATTTTGAAATAGATCGTGTTGGAAATATCGCTTTCGCGAAAGCGTAACATCAACCATTCATAATGAACACTAAACCTAATTAGTCGAATACTCAAATTATGTTAGAAAAAAACCTCTCGATAAACAGATTAAAGCACATATATCAACGATAAAAGACAATTAGTTAGCCTAATTACATTTATTACCGTTTAAAGTGTATAGATTAGTGATTGTTATAATCATTTATCATTATGCTGAAATCTACTCTACTTATCACGGTTATCATAAATGCTATAAGTTATTATGCAATAGCAAGCACCACAACATCGATTCAAGAGGTTGGAAGTGCTTCCTTCAATGGAATTACTGACCAGATATTTATAGAGAATGAAGTCCAAATAAACGATAGTTTTTCTATTTCTACATGGATCAATACAAGCAGTGATCAGGTATCTAAAATCCAATCCATAGTATCACAATCTAACGGTAGCAATGGCTGGAGTTTTCAACTAAGCGAGACCAATCGTATACAAGCTTTGTATTTCTCTGACTCTACCACCTTTAAAATTGAAACAAATTCCTTAATAAGTTATGATGTATGGCGTCATGTAAGTCTAGTGTATGATGGCGAGTCATTAAGTATCTATATTGATGGAATTTTAGATACTAGTCAATCCATTAATTTTGAAGCTGAATTACTAGAAACACCTATTGCGATTGGAGCTTTGGCAAAATCAAATCAAACCACAGGTCAACATTTTAAAGGATTCATTGATGAATTTCGCATTTGGAATACGGCTCTAGCCATCGATCATATTAGGTTTTTCATGAATCAGGAACTGATAAATCTGAACAGTAACGTCGCTGGATCCATTCTTCCGTATCCAAATGATTCAAGCGAATCACTTTCATGGGACAATCTTGTCGCTTACTATACTTTTAATAATGGAATAGCGGTCGATAGATCTAATCAACAATTAACCACTATCCAAGATGCCACAAGGTTTGATGCAGTTGATCAAACTGCGCCATTACCTTACACTTCAATCACTAATGGAGATTGGAAGGATCCTGCTACCTGGAATGAAAACCTGGCGATTCATGCTCCCAATTCTACTAGAGTGATTAATGGGGAACAAGTTCTTGTAAACTGGAATATTGTGCAGACTACACATGATATTAAAATCAATAATAGCATTGAAATTTTAAGTTTGGACATTCAAAATCAGACTATTGAAGTTTTAAAAAACCAATCTTTAACTATCACCAACACGCTTAAACTGGATGGAACTCTAGATCTAGTTGGTGAATCTCAGCTCGTTCAAACCATGGGCAGCAAATTGAACTCTGATAGTAAGGGTTTTATAGAAAGAGACCAACAAGGCTCTGGAAACAAATACAATTACAATTACTGGAGTTCACCAGTGAGTTATTCTAAAACAGATCAAGTAAATTCAGGTTTTGACGTGGCGTCTATAATGATGGACGGAACGAACCCTACTGAACCAAAACCACTAAATTTTACAGCAGAAACAAATCCAGATGGCTCACCTGCTACTAATAGCCAGGCTGCCACCGTTTCTCCTAGGTGGATTCATAAATATTCCAACCTTGCTTCAGGAACCTACGCCAACTGGCAATATGTAGGTAATGAAGGAGAGCTTAAAGCCGGTGAGGCCTACTCAATGAAAGGTACTGGCGCTTCTACAGATCAAAATTATACGTTTAAGGGATTACCCAATAATGGGCCTATTGAATTGAACGCTAATGCTGGTAATGATTACCTAATTGGAAATCCTTATCCTAGTGCGATGGATGCCAGACGATTTATAATGGACAATCCGCAACTGGATGGTACTATTTATTATTGGGAACACATGGGCGGTGAGAGTCATAGTACCACAGATTATGTAGGTGGATATTCCATGTACAATCTATCAGGAGGTACTCCTAATGCCACTAAGGGAACAGCAGACGCGTTAGTAAATTCTGATGGAAAGGATATTAAATTACCGGGACGATTTATTCCAGTTGCTCAAGGGTTTTTTGTTATTGTAAAAGATGATGGCGCCATCAAATTTGACAACTCACAGCGAGTGTTTGAAAAGGAAAATAACGGCAATAGCGTGTTTGTATCTGCTCCAGGAAGCACTTATGATGCAGCTCACAGCACTTACTCTCAGGACTCTGATGAGCGTTCCAAAATCAGAATAGGATTCGATTCTCCTAATGAGATCCACAGACAAATTCTACTTACCATAGATCCCAATGCGACAAGAGGAATCGATAGAGGTTATGATGGTTACCAGTTTGATGATCAAGTAGATGATATGGCATTTTGGATGCAAAATGAACGCTTTTCAATTCAGGGAATTGGTGAGGTTACGGGATCTATTGAACTACCACTTTATATAAAACTTAAAGATAACGGAACCATAAAAATAGGTCTGGATCATATTGAGAACCTAGATGATGACCAGCCTGTGTATCTGAAGGATGCTAATACAGGTGTTCTTCATAACTTGAGAGAAAGCAAATTCGAAAGCCCATTTTTGTTTAAGGGCCAATACAAGGCTAGATTTTCAATAGTCTTCCACGGTAAATCTACTTTAAGTAATGACACTGTTGAAAGTCAGGAAAACATTTTAGTTTTCACGCCTCAGGCCACTGATGCTATTCACATCTCAACGCCTGATACTATTGTGCTAGATCAAGTTTCATTGACTAACATGTTGGGGCAACAGGTAAAAAACTGGGAAGTAAATGACAGCAAGGAAATCGTTCTATCCCGCAATGGTATAGCGAGCGGTAACTACATCGTCACTATGAAAAGCGCTGGTACCGATTACCACCGTAAGGTGATGTTGCGATAATTATTTTTTGAACTTGTTGATCAGCTCATCAGCCGTGAGCTGGTTTTGCTCACCAGTTTTCATATTCTTCAACGTCAATTTACCAGATTCAATCTCATCTTCACCAGCAAGAATTACAAAAGGGATATCGTTTTTGTCCGCATAGGTCATTTGCTTTTTCATCTTTCCGCTATCTGGATATAGCTCTGTTTTTATTTCGCTTTCGCGAAAGCGGAACATCAATTTCAAACAGTAACTAGCTTCAACCTCTCCAAAATTAATAAACAACACCTGCACGCCAACCTTTACCGTATCTGGAAAAAGACCTAATTCTTCCATGACGAGGTAGATGCGATCCAAACCAAAACTGATCCCAACGCCGCTCATATCCTGCATTCCAAAAATACCAGTCAAATCATCATAACGACCGCCGCCACTGATACTACCCATGTTGACACCATCTGGTGCCGCAACTTCAAAGATGCATCCGGTGTAGTAATTCAAACCTCGTGCAAGCGTGATATCCAGATCTAAATGAGTTGTCTTCAACTCCAGACCAGTAAGGTTCTCTTTAATGAATTCTAGTTCCTTGATACCCTGCATTCCTATATCAGAAGAGAAAAGCAAGTTTTTCATCTGGATTATTTTTTCTTCAAACGTTCCTTCTAGAGAAAAAACGGGCTGTAATTTTTCAATGGCTTGATGATCTATGCCTTTATCCAGCATTTCCTGCTTGACTTTATCTGCACCTATTTTGTCCAGCTTATCTAGGGCAACTGTAAAATCTATCAGCTTGTCCTCTGCTCCTATCATTTGAGCAATTCCCGCAAGAATTTTACGGTTATTGATTTTGATGGTACAGCCTTTCAAACCAAGATCTGTATAAGCATCATCAAATAACTTGATGAATTCCACTTCTTGCAATAAAGAGTCGGTTCCAACCACATCTGCATCACATTGAGTAAACTCTCTGAACCTTCCTTTCTGCGGCCGGTCTGCACGCCATACATTTTGAACTTGATACCTCTTGAAAGGAAATGCAATTTCGTTCTGGTGTTGAACCACATAACGTGCAAAAGGAACGGTCAAGTCATAGCGTAAGGCCCGATCGCTTATTTGAGATGTTATCGCTGTTTCATCTCTTGAATCCAGAGCATTTTCATCTACTTTACTTAAATACTGACCGTTATTGAGAATCTTAAATATCAAACGATCACCTTCTTCTCCATATTTCCCAAGTAATGTGTCAGAGTTTTCAAAACTAGGCGTCTCGATAGGCATAAAACCATATAGCTGAAAATGCTTCTTAATGGTTTCAATGATGTATTCCCTGCGAGATACTTCGGTTGGATTAAAATCTCTGGTTCCTTTGGGTATGGAAGGTTTTTGTGTCATGAATTTTTGTAAGGCTGCAAATATAGGAATTGACTGGCAGTACGAGCCAAACCCATCTTGATCTTCAAACATTTTACTAGTTCCTTAACGGTAGAAACAATGCTTAGAAAATATCTTTAAATAAAAACTAAGAAAAATGAAAGATTTAAAAGGAAAAGTAGCCGTTATTACAGGTGGCGCTGGTGAGATAGGATTTGCAACAGCTCAAACATTAATGAGCTATGGAGCCAAAGTGGTTTTGGTTGATTTAGAAGAAGATGCTCTCAAAAAAAGAATTAAGAAAGCAGACAGCGATCATATCGATTACGTAGTTGCTGATGTCACAGATGAAAAGCAAGTAGAAAGATATTTTAAGGAAGCCAAAAAGAAATTCGGTGCCATTGATATATTCCACAACAATGCGGGAATTGAAGGTCCAGTCGCAAAAATGCCAGATTTTGATCTCAAGGAATTTGAAAAAGTGATGGCCGTGAACGTCACGGGAGTTTTTCTGGGAATGAAATATGCGCCAGCTTATATGAATGATGGCGGCAGTATCATTATATCAAGTTCGGTAGCTGGATTACAGGGAACCGCTGGAATGGTCGCTTATGTAACTAGCAAACATGCGGTCATAGGAATTATGAGAACGGCTGCGCTCGAACTTGCACCACGTAAAATTAGAGTTAATACCATCCATCCAGGAGTTATCGATAGCAGAATGATGAATCAGATTGAAAGCGGCCTAGGTGATGATGCAGCAGCTGTAAAAAAAGACTTTGAACAGCAAGTCCCTTTGAAAAGATATGGAACGGAGCAAGAGATGTCAAAACTGGTGGCTTTTCTAGCTAGCGATATGAGCAGCTACACTACAGGTTCTACTTATGTGGCAGATGGTGGTATTTCCTTATAAAAATCAGTGAAAATTTGTAACAAGGTAATTAAGCTTGCGTCCTATTTGACATGATAGGATTATTCAAGGAAAACCTAAGCATCGCGCAGCAGAACATTAAAGGTCAACTGCTGCGTACTATTTTGACCGTTTTTATCATTGCCATAGGAATAACGGCTTTGGTTGGGATATTGAGCGCGGTCAATGCATTGGAACGTACCTTAAGCGATGGTTTTTCTGATATCGGGACCAACACTTTTAGTATACAACGCTATTCATTGGGCATACAGCGTAGTGGTGGCGGTGAGGTACGTAAGATCAATCCCATAATAGGTTATAGCGATGTGCGTGCATTTGAAAGCGATTATTCTTTTCCTACATCTCAAGTTGGCGTTTCATTTCAAGCAACCTCACAGGCAGAGGTAAAAAGCGAAGACCGTAAAACAAAGCCCAAAGTCATTGTAAGCGGTATCAATGCGCATTTTGTGGATAATAGCGGTACCAAAATTTTGGACGGTCGTGGCTTGTCTGCTAGTGATGTTGAGAACAATTCCAGAGTGGCATTGGTTGGAAGCGATATGGAAGATGCACTTTTCCAAGGGCTCAATCCAATAGGTCAAACTATCAGTATACGTGGCAATAAATTTACAGTCATTGGTTTGTTGGAGGAAAAGGGATCTACTTTTGGTAACAATGTGGATTTACGAGTTTTGATCCCTTTAAATGTAGCACGCAGTATCTATACGCTGCCTAATATCAATTATGACATAAGCGTTAAAGTACTGGATCAGCAATTGATGGATGCAGCCAGAGATGAGGCTACGCTATTAATGCGCAGCATTCGCGGGTTGACACCTGTTGAGGAAGATAATTTTGGCATCGTACAACGTGATGAATTAATGTCATCTGTCAATGAAATAAGCGTTGCATTGAATGCAGCGGCAATTATTATAAGCGTGATAACCATTTTTGGTAGTTCGATCGCATTAATGAATATTATGCTGGTTTCTGTTACAGAGAGAACAAGAGAAATAGGTGTTCGTAAAGCTTTAGGAGCAAAACGTTCTACCATTTCTTGGCAATTCTTCATCGAGACCCTGTTGGTAAGTCAGTACGGTAGCATCGTTGGGATTATTCTGGGAATGTTGATTGGTTGGGGTGTTTCGGCTGGGTTCGAGATTCCGTTTGAGATTCCTTGGACGGCAATTGTTTGGGCGATTATCATATCTATTGTAATCACTATTTTCTCTGGAATTATTCCTGCCATCAAGGCCTCAAGACTGGATCCTATTGAGGCTTTGAGATATGAATAACATCATCATCCAAAATTACAAATCACCAGTTGGAGATTTAACTCTAGGAGTTTTCAATAATCAACTATGCCTCTGTGACTGGACCTATCGCAAGATGCGTACCCAAATTGACCAACGAATTGAATCGTTTTGCGATTCCTCCACGACGATTGGATCTCATGAAATATTGAATCAGTGCATCGAACAACTCACAGAATATTTTGAGGGTGAGCGTACAACATTCAACTTGCCTTTGCTACTGTGTGGTTCTGACTTTCAGAAAAGTGTGTGGTCAACTCTGCAAGGAATTAACTATGGTGAGACGATTTCGTATAGTTCGCTTTCGCGAAAGCGAACTCAAAACAATACATCGCAACCTTCTAAAGATATCGGTAACTCAAAGTCTCCCAAAGATGTCCGTGCCGTAGCGGCGGCCAATGGTGCCAATGCCTTATCGATAATTATTCCCTGCCATCGCGTGATAGGAAGCGATGGATCTTTGACCGGCTATGCAGGCGGATTGAGAGCTAAAGAACAATTACTTAAACTAGAAGGAATTGACCTTTACAATGGTCAACGACGTTTGTTTTAGAAACCGTTTTTTTCTTTTCCCATTTCCATCAAATCGTCAAAATAACGAAAGAGGTCGCCTTTTGTAATCACGGCGCCAGACTCAATGAGTTTGAATTTGTCAACATTGGCATCTTCGCCATATGTTTTATTTGCGGTGAAGATTTTCACCTCTTCATCGAGCAGATTGTTTTGCAACCATTTGTAACCTGTTGCGGTAGTGATATCAATCTTGTTGTCGCCCACAATAATGGAAATCAATCCCATATCTTTTTCACGCAGTTCAAAAAGATTCATCGTCTGTGGACTAATGTGTTCTAAGAATTCTGCCTTTCCCAGCACGCCTTCCCAAACGAGATCAGAGAAAACGTCTATTTCTTCTTCTGCAACCTCTGGCTTTTCTTCTTTAATTTTTGCCCATTCTGCAGCGTCAATGGATTGAGTAGCGAGAAAGTTGATAAATTCTGGATGTAATTCTTCCAGTTGTTCCTTAGTAAGTCTTCTATACTTCATAGCTGTTCCATAAAAAAGCCGTCCCAAATCATTGGAACGGCTCTATTCAATTCAATTAAGTGTTATCCTTTTGTAGCGACAACATCAAATGAGAAAGAAGTCTGTACTTCACGGTGGAAACGTACAGTTGCTTCATACAATCCCAATCGCTTGATGTTACCACCAGCAATGGATATGAATTTCTTGTCGATCTCGATACCTTCTTTTGCAAGAGCATCAGAAAGGTCTGCAGTAGTTACAGAACCGAACAATTTATCACCTTCACCAGCTTTAACAGCCATTTTAAGGTCTAGATCATTCAATTTATCAGCTTGTGATTGTGCTGCCTTTACATTTGAAGCTTCTTTGTGAGCTCTCTGCTTAACAGTTTCAGCAAGTTGCTTTTTAGCTCCTGGAGTCGCCATTACAGCTTTTCCTTGAGGTATTAAAAAGTTACGGCCATAACCAGGCTTAACAGTAACCACATCGTCAGTAAAGCCTAGGTGCTCTACATCTTGTTTTAGTATTAGTTCCATTGTTTGAGTCTGATTAGATTATTTTAAAAGGTCACCTTCAAATGGCATCAAAGCGATGTGTCTACATCTCTTGATCGCTACGGCTACCTTACGCTGATATTTAAGACTAGTTCCAGTCAATCGTCTAGGAAGAATTTTCCCTTGCTCATTAACAAGACCCATCAAGAAATCAGGATCCTTATAGTCTATGTATTTAATACCGCTGCGTTGGAAACGACAGTATTTTTTTCTCTCTTGAGTCTCGATCTTTAAAGGAGACAGGTAACGTATGTCACCGTCCTTTTTACCTTTAGCTTGTTGTTGTAATGTTGCCATAATTAAGCTTGAGATTTTTTAGACATTCTACTTCTTCTTTTTTCTGCCCACTCGATAGCATACTTATCAAGTCTTACAGTAAGGTATCTCATCACGCGCTCGTCACGACGGAATTCAACCTCATACTCGTTGATGACCTCACCTGGTGCGGTGAATTCAAATAGGTGGTAAAAACCACTCTTCTTGTTGTCGATTGTGTAAGCCATTTTTTTAAGGCCCCAATCTTCTTTAGCTACCATTTTGGCACCGCGCTCAGTAAGAAAATTCTCAAACTTCTTAGCTGTTTCCTTTACCTGATCATCAGATAAAACGGGATTCAAAATGAAAACAGTTTCGTATTGATTCATGTTACATTATTTTAAAACGAGTGCAAAAATACAGTTTTTCCTTAAATACAGCAACTTAAAATATAGTAAGTTAATCGACTTTTAACTCGCAAAATTATTATACCTCAATTCGTTAAAAAAACGTAAAGTATCGATTAATGAACACTTTTATTTGCATTTCGTCTATAAAGGTATTAGTATTGTTTAGTTTTTATCTAACCAGATTACACTTATGACAGATACTGTACTCAAATGCTTTGTCGTTGACGATTCAAGCATACAGCGACTTGCCATTGTCAAGCTTATAGAAAACCATCCTAACTTAAAACTGGCGGGAGAATTTAGCAATGCCATAGAAACTAAGGCAGCGATAAAAGACGCTGGTGTAGATCTCATATTTCTGGATGTAGAGATGCCTATTCTAACAGGTTTTGACTTATTGGACGATATTACAGAAAAACCTGGAGTAATATTCGTTACTGGTCAAACCAAATATGCTTTTAAAGCTTTTGATTACAGTGCGATCGATTATTTACAAAAACCCATTAAAAAGGACAGATTCCTTTATGCTGTGGAGCGTGCTCTTCTTGCGCACAAGATGAGAACAGAGATGGTTGAGGATAAAGGTGAATTCATCTTTGTCAAAAGCAACCTTAAGAAACGTAAAGTGTATCTAAAGGATTTGAAATTTATACAAGCCTTAGGTGATTATGTAAAACTGATAACTGAAAATGAAAGTCTAGTGGTTCTTTCTACTATGAAAGCTTTTGAAAAGCAACTACCTGAAGAAGATTTTCTACGTATTCACAAATCATACATAGTGAACCTGCGCCGTGTAGAAAAATTCAACTCAAAAGCGGTGGAATTGGATAACGAAGTTTTACCGTTAAGTCGTAATCGCAAATCAGATCTAGTTGAGGCGTTGTCTCAATTTTAAACTGAATCCATATCATACTATCAAAGCTCAACATATTTGTTGGGCTTCCTTGTTTTTACGCTTTCGCGAAAGCAAAAAGAATTTGAGACGCTGTTAAGAACGGTCTATGGAATAACTGGAAATCAACCTATTCTTTTCCTCCCAAAAATGGAACAAACCTAAATTCACCATACGTAGTTTTACTGTAATCTGTTTCTGAGTCTCGTACAACGAGTGTCATAATCTGTTCATCAGTTCCTACGGGAATCACAAGCCTACCTCCTATTTTAAGTTGACTTAATAATGATTCAGGGATGTCTGGCGCACCGCAGGTGACTATAATTCCGTCAAATGGAGCTTCATTAGGTAATCCCAAATAACCATCGCCAAAAACAAACTTACGCGGTCGATACCTCAGTTTTTTGAATAGCGAACTTGTTCTCTTAAAAAGCTCATTTTGTCTTTCAATAGTATACACCTGCAATTTCATTTCCAACAATACAGCGCACTGATAGCCGCTACCTGTTCCTATTTCAAGAATCTTGTCACCAGCTTGTGCATGTAATAACTCACTCTGAAAGGCCACTGTATAGGGATGAGATATGGTTTGATCAGCACCAATGGGAAAGGCTTTATTTTGGTAAGCATGTTCCAAAAACGAACTGTCTAAAAAAAGGTGACGAGGAACCGTGTTAATCGCCTCAAGAACGCTATGGTCGCAAATTCCCTTATCACGCATGAGTTGCATGAGATGGCGCCGTTTTCCTTTATGTATAAAATCATCTTTGATGACGCAAAAATAGAGTGCTAAGGATAAATCATAAGAAACTCTCCGTCCGTTTTTAAGCACAGTTATTCACAACAAATATGTTTCACTGAATATGCTCAATTATTTATAGAGATGCTTTATATATTGACGTTCTGTTTTGGAACCTGATTTTAGCTTTTAGTAGATTAGCTCATCTTATTATATCATTGAAAACTATTTACTTACTACCTGAGCTGTTGCGTTAGGGATTGAAGTGGAAATCCCGCAGCGGCGCAGCAAGCGAGGAATTGCAGCGTAAAGCCCGACCTTTCCCGATGGCAATCGGGAAGGGAACGCCCAAAAAAACAATGACTTTCAATTAAATAAGCAATCAAAAAAGGTAGTCCAACGCATTGTGATAAAATCAGTTCCAAATCCCTATTTTTGTAGGAAACACAAGCAATATGTTGAAAGCTGGCGTTCTGGGAGCAGGACATTTGGGAAAGATTCACTTGAAATTATTACAACAGTCCAGCCGATATGATTTGGTAGGATTCTACGATGCTAATGAGGCGTATGCGCAGGAATTGGAGAAAGAATTTGGGTACACCTATTTCAAAGACATTGACCAACTCATAGCAGCCTGCGACATGGTGGATGTCGTGACACCAACGACTTATCACCATGAATCTGGTAAGAAGGTTCTCGAAGCTGGAAAACATTTATTCATTGAAAAACCAATCACGGTTACCGTGGCAGAAGCAAACGAGTTGATATCGCTTGCGCGAAAGAATAATGTCAAAGGTCAGGTGGGACAAGTAGAACGTTTCAACGATGCCTTTAGAACCGTGCAGGATCGCATCGAAAATCCCATGTTCATTGAAACTCACCGACTGGCAGAATTTAACCCACGTGGTACTGATGTGAGTGTGGTACTGGATCTCATGATTCACGATATTGACGCCATCTTGAGTGTGGTTAAAAGCCCTGTGAAACATGTTAGTTCTAGTGGAGTAAGTGTAATCTCAGAAACTCCAGATATCGCAAATGCACGTATAGAATTTGAAAATGGCTGTGTTGCTAATTTAACTGCGAGCCGCATCAGTCTTAAAAAAATGCGTAAGGCGAGATTCTTCCAACGAGATGCTTATATATCAGTTGATTTCTTGACTAAAAAAGTAGAAGTGGTACGTATGAAGGATGCACCAGAAGTTCCTGGAGATTTTGATATGATCCTACAAAATGCGGAAGGAATAAAAAAGCAGATCTACTTTGACAATCCAGACATCATGGAAACCAACGCCATTCTAATGGAGCTGGAAACTTTTGCAGACGCCATTGAAAATAACACGACACCTGTAGTAAGTCTTGAAGATGGAACTGCGGCGCTTGATGTAGCGATGAAAGTGATTGAGAATTTTAAATCGTTGTAAGTTCTTTGTTACTTTGGCTTTTTAAGGAAATCAACGCTTCTGAAATTTAGTACGGAGATTTATTTGAAAATGGATTTTGGGTCTCAATCCTCAATAAAATCTTTGTATTCCCAAAAGAAGGTTTCCAATTTATCCATGTTCTCATAGAAGAACTCATAGACCGTTGGCCAGTCGGTTTTCCGAGTTATTTTGACGTTATCCATGCTAACGTAGATTCTCGATATGACTTTTCCTGACTCTAGGATATGGTCTCTTTCGAATATTAAATCAGCACTAACTTCATCCTCCATCACCGATTTAAAGCTTTCAAACTTTTCAAAATAATAATGCCGGAAGATAATGTCATCATGTTCTATGTCCAGTGAGATAATGGCTTGATTATTTTCCATTGAAAATTTGAGGTTAACATCTTTTAGCTTTGTGTCATACAGCGTCCACTTGCGATGATACCGCTTTCCAAAAAACGTCCAGAAATCCTGACGCACCTGTTTAGCTTCTTCTATTGAAAACATAGATCAAAATTACGGTGCTGGATTTAGTTTATAGATTTCCCTGGTAGTTTTTAGTGGAGATCTACGATCTCAAAAGTTTTAATACTTAATATATCCTGCCTTTGGTAATTAGAAAATTCTGCTAGTAAGAATGATCTTATAATTAATCAAGAAATAGATTTGTATAAGTATTTAAATAGCATAGCCGACACTGCTTGACTATATATTATTTCAACATTTGAAGCCATTGAAACCGAAGCATTAAAAAATGCAATTCCCTTATGGAAGAGAATCGCATTTTATAATTTATAATCTCAAATCAGAGTATGTTGAGACTGCTACTAAGAACTAGAATAAATTATCCTTTCATCTTTTTGTCTG
Organism: Nonlabens sp. Hel1_33_55; assembly: GCF_900101765.1. Lineage (NCBI taxonomy): Bacteria > Pseudomonadati > Bacteroidota > Flavobacteriia > Flavobacteriales > Flavobacteriaceae > Nonlabens > Nonlabens sp. Hel1_33_55. The sequence goes on along the minus strand of NZ_LT627735.1, from coordinate 810,484 downwards.
CTTTCATATCGCTGGATGTGGATGGTTTGTTCTTCACGTACTTTTCCAACCACTGATCTTGTTCCCATAAAACGTGAAGAATGGATTCTTTAGCTGCATATCCGTGGCTTTCCTTAGGCAACATAACAAGTCTTGCTGTTGCGCCTAATCCTTTCAAAGCATTGAAATAACGCTCACTTTGTAATGGATACGTACCGCTGTTGTTATCTGCCTGTCCGTGAACCAATAGGATAGGTTCATCAACTTTTTCGGCATTCATGAATGGTGACATAGTATTGTAAATGTCTGGTGCTTCCCAATAGTTACGCTCCTCACTTTGGAATCCAAAAGGTGTCAACGTTCTATTATAAGCTCCAGACCTTGCAATTCCAGCGGCAAATAGATCAGAATGAGCCAGCAGGTTTGCCGTCATAAAGGCGCCATAGCTGTGACCGCCAACTCCTACTCTATTTCTATCAATATATCCCATATCATCAACGGCATCGATTGCCGCTTTTCCGTTTGCTACCAGTTGTGGGATAAAAGTATCATTAGGCTCTTCATCTCCTTCACCTATGATGGGAAATGCTGCATCATCCAGCACGGCATAGCCTTTCATAACCCAATACACAAAGCTTCCATATGATGGATAGATAAATTCGTTTGGATTTTGTGTGTTTTGTCCAGCGCTTGCTGCGTCTTTATATTCCCGTGGATAAGCCCAGACCAACATAGGTAGTTTCTCCTTCTTCTTCATATCATAATTAGGCGGCAAGTAAAGCGTAGCACTCAAATCAACACCATCATCTCTTTTATAGGTAACCAATTCCTTATGGACATTCTGCAAGCCAGAAAATGGATTCTCGAAAAAGCTTATTTGATTTAGCTTGTTTTTCTTTTTAATGTCTCTGATGTAATAATTGGGATATTCCGTTGGTCCTTCAATTCGTACCAAAACCAGCCCTTTATCCATGTCAAGAGACTCCACCAGAGATTCTTTTTTGTCAGTGTATTGTGATTTATAAATTCTTTTTGTGGATCCAGTTTTTAAATTCATTTGGTCAACAAAAGGAAATTGACCTTCATCACTGTATCCATCACCCATTAGATATGCCATATCGCCATCCAATTGAAGTACGCTGTTACCAAATTCATTTTTGGTAGTTACAAAATTACCTGGATCTGAATAGACATCCTGGTAGCTGCGGTCAGAAATAACCTTAGGCTCTACAGAGTTATCAGATGGATTGAATACGTAAGTTCTTGTATTTCTAGTGTTCCACCAATAGTCGTAAGCAATGGCTGTATCATCATCGCCAAACTGAATTCCTGAAAAACGGTCTTTTGTTTTAAGTAATTCAGTCGCGCTATTGTCGTTAAATGGAGCTTCCCAACTATAGACGATATCCCGATAAGGAACATCTTTCTCAGGATCACCACCGTCAAGAGCCTCAGCATACATTAGAGTATGAGGTTTATCTGCACGCCAGGAAACATTACGTTTTCCTTCACGTTCAGCCATGAATCCCTGTGGCATTTCCTCAATAAGTGGGACATCGTTAACGACCGCTACTTTATTTCCATCAAGGTCATAAACCGTAGATTTTTCTGGGAATCTACCGTAAGTCACTATATAAGAGAATGGCTTTTGAAGTTTGGAAACCATTACATGCGATCCATCAGGTGAAAAACTCAGGCTGGTATACATAGCACCTGAAAGAAAATCGGTTGCAGTACCATCCAAATTTACCTTGACTAATCGGCTTAATGCCAGTTGCTCAAAATTATGCTCATCTGCTGGGTTTTTCAATAAGTCTTGATAGGTCCTGTTTTGTGCTTTGCTACCGTCGCTAGTAGAAATGGTAGGTCCTTCAGGTACTGCAATACTCGTATCGATTAGCGGTTTACGATCTGTAGCCAGCATTTTGACCATTAAAGCGCTGCCGTCTTCATACCAATCAATAGGGTTTCCCATATTTGCATTGACAGTATCATCTGTCAGTTTGCGGGCCGTTGCTTTTTCAACGTCCAGCACCCAAACCTCAGTACCGTTTGTGGTAGTGTGTGTCATGGCGATCATGGATTCATCTGGAGACCAGTTGACATTGGACAGTTTTGGTTGCGCAGGCAGTCCTTTAACCGCAGTCATTTCCTTAGATCCTACTTTTTGAATAGCAACCTTATCGTAAAAAGTAGTACGACTTCCAATGTTGGTTTTAGGATTGATACGCAGACCACCCAGACGCATTTCTTCCTCTGACAAATCTGCAATGGACTTGTAGGTGTCGCGGTACATGAGCACCATATTTTCTGCATTCTCGTCGATGAGCACCCATGGCGGGCGATCATAATCCACGAGTTTCATGATTTCTTCAGATGGTTGTTGGTAGGTTAGCTTTTCTTGTGAGTTCGCTTTCGCGAAAGCGAATAAAACACAAACAGCCACCCATAATTGTAGATTTCTCATAATTAAAAGGTTTTCTAGTCCTCTAAATATAGCATCAAACTTTGGTAATTTGATGGTGCTTTAGGAGAGTTTAGCATCCGCACCACACATTTGAGGCGTGAAGCTATTACCTTTGTCATATGTTTAAAAACGATACCATTGTAGCACTGGCGACGCCAGCAGGATCTGGGGCCATTGCAGTAATACGACTTTCTGGACCCGATGCTCATGCTATTGCTGGTGGTGTTTTTGTTCCCGCTTTCGCGAAAGCGAAATCAAAACCAAATGCAAAACTATACGAACGACTGCATCCTAATACCGTAACATTAGGACACGTTCTGGATGGCGATCGTGTCGTAGATCAGGTATTGTTGACGCGATTTGATGGTCCTAGATCTTACACGGGCGAAGACGTTGTGGAATTCTCCTGTCATGGGTCCATCTACATACAGCAAGAAATCATAGGATTGTGTCTGCGCAAGGGTGCGAGAGCCGCAAAAGCAGGTGAATTCACACTACAAGCCTTCTTGAACGCAAAGATGGACTTATCACAAGCGGAAGCTGTGGCCGACCTAATCGCATCAGAAAGTGAAACGGCGCACCAGATGGCCATCCAGCAAATGCGCGGTGGATTTTCTAACGAGCTGCAAGATTTGAGAAAGCAATTATTGAACTTCTCTAGTATGATTGAGCTGGAACTAGATTTTAGCGAGGAAGATGTAGAGTTTGCCAATAGAGATGACTTGAAAAAATTACTTGCAGAAAGTCAAAAGACGCTTAGAAAACTTATTGATTCCTTTGCTTTGGGCAACGTTCTAAAGTCTGGAATCCCTATCGCCATCGTGGGAGAACCCAATGTTGGTAAATCTACATTACTGAATGCTTTACTTAATGAGGATAAAGCTATTGTAAGTGATATTGCAGGAACTACCAGAGATAGTATCGAGGACGAGATCAACATTGAGGGAATCAGATTCAGATTCATCGACACAGCTGGAATACGCGAGACGACAGACACCATCGAGACGATGGGTATCCAACGCAGTTATTCAAAAGCAGAACAATCCAGATTGGTACTCTATCTATTAGATGCTACACAGCTCAATACTAATCCGCGAATAGTTCACTGCTTGATGCGCATTCAGATCATGAAGGAAAAGTTTCCAGACAAACCCATCGTGGTAGTTCTCAATAAGCTAGACGAAATCACTGGACTGGAACACGCCGAAATCACTAAACAACTTACCAAACGCTCACCAGAAACTATAGTAATATCTCTAAGTGCAAAATCAGGTACAGGCGTTGAGGAATTGAAAGAAGCACTAGTTGCTAGTTTCCAAAGCGGCGCGCTAAGCGCAGACGACAGCATCGTGAGTAATGCTAGACATTATGATGCGCTACAAAAAGCATACGCAACGCTCATGGAAGTACAACAAGGCATCGAAAACGATATCTCTAGCGAGTTCCTTGCTATAGACATCAAAGCCACTGCAGAGCACATAGGCCTAATCACGGGTGAGATTACAAATGATGAATTGTTGGGTAATATTTTCTCGCAGTTTTGCATCGGGAAGTAAATAAGTGAAACAACAAGAATCAAAAGATTACCAAAACGAACAAATAACTGATTTACAGATATTTGTTCACAACTTTAGTTGTGTATATTCAATGATGGTTCTACATTTAGTACCTCATTAGTACATCTTGCCTTGCAGCATTTTTCGAGAGGTGTACAAAGTACATCGAAAATGAAAATCACTCTTAAAAGTAAAAAACTCAAAAATTCTAGAGAAAGCTTATTTATTGAATACTACAATGGCTCTACCGTTGATGATACTGGAAAGAGAAAACATAGAAGGTCATTTGAGTATCTCAACCTTTATCTGGATAACAGTTCCAAGGAAAGAAAGATTCAAAATCAAAATAAAGAAAATCTAGAGTTAGCTGAAAACATTCTTTCTATACGCAAGTCGGAGCATCTTCAAGGGAAGTATAAAATTGCAAACACTAGAAAGAAAAACACAAACTTTCTTGAGTACTATACCAAGCTCAAAGAAGAGAGATTTGAGAGTAAAGGGAACTATGATAATTGGGACGCAGCCGGATTACATCTAGAAAGATACTGTCCTAGCCATTACACATTTGAAGACGTAAACGAAGATTTTGTCAGAGGGTTTAGAAAGTACTTGGATCAAACCGCAAAAACAAAATCTCACACTAGTTTATCTCAGAATACAAAACATACCTATTACAACAAGTTCAAAGCTTGTCTGCGCCGGGCGTTCGAAGAAAACTTCTTAGACAAAGACCTACGAAAAGCTGCAAAATCTTTTGAAATGGCTGAATCTAATCGAGAATATTTAACGATGAATGAATTAGAAAAATTGGCTCGTACTTACTGTAAGTATCCACAATTAAAAAATGCGTTCTTGGTTTCTTGCTTGTCAGGATTAAGGTGGTCCGATATTGATAAACTAAAATGGTATGAAGTGAGGGACGAACCTAATGGATGTAAAATTAATTTTCGCCAGAAGAAAACTAAGGGAATGGAATATTTACCGATAAGCCAGCAATCAAGAGATCTCATGGGAAGTAGACGAGGTGAATTTGAAAAAGTTTTTAAAGGACTCAAATATGGAGCAACTTATAATGCAGAGCTTTTGAAATGGTGCATTCGAGCTGGTATTCCAAAACATATTACATTTCATAGCGCTAGACATACCAATGCACTACTCCTACTTACAATGGGCGCTGATATTTATACGGTATCTAAAAGATTAGGGCATCGTGAGCTTCGAACCACGGAGATTTACGCTAAGATCATTGATGAAAAAATGAAAGAGGCCGCAGAGCTTATACCTGAATTAAAAATTCAAAACAATGCATAAAGATTTTAAAATAAATAGGACGACAAAAAAAGTATTGAAAGGTATTGTTCAAGGAAACCAAAATAATTTCCCAGATAAATTAACATACGATTTATACCATTTGAGTGAATATCAATTTTTATGGGTTTTTAAAAATGTTATAAGAACACTCGAGGTTAGTATAGAAAACATTGAGTTATTCGCTAACATAAGCATAGAATATGAAAGCTTTAATGAATCATTTGATGAGGTTTGGGTAGTAAATGATTTGAAGAATGGTTTTCCATTCCCAACTAAACGAATATTTGACCCTATCGATAAATTAGACTACGTCCTTGATTATTTCTATGATTGGGACAAACTGGATCAAACAAAAAGAGAAATAATTGATACAGTAAAACATGAAATAACATTATATGAAACAGATATTAAATCTCTTTTGAGAGACAATAATATTTGTAAAACTATATTTTCTGTGAAATTGGTTCAAATATTAAACTCAGTTGTTCAATATCTCGAACGTGATTTAAGTTCTAATTATCCTTACAATAGGTATTTTCAGGTCAAGAATGAAATAATTGAAAATTTTCGCCAATTTAACTTAGACAAATCCGTCAACTTTAGTAACTTAAAGTTTGAACGATGTTTTATTTATTGTTTAACTCATAGGGAATGGATTGAACGTTACCATGGGTATTTTCAAAAAGCTGAAATAAAAAATGATTTAATCAATCGAAAGAACGAACTAATTAATCTTTTACGCTTGGATAATTTATCTCGTCAACCAGTATTTGAACGATTTAAGGTATCCTATAATTCGTGCGATTATTTAACTGACGAGCCGTGGATAACAGGAAGTACTGCCTTTGATAAACGCATGTTCAATTTACACCATCTACCAGTAATAGATCCCGATGCAGAAAATCAAAAAGATTCAAGGCTATATCAAGAAGAAATCGACGATTTAGAGGTTAGTGACAGATATATATTATCTCAAAACCTAATCTATTTCGAATGGATAGACAATTATAAGCTCTCATGTCGTAATCCAATTTTTGGTAAAAACTTTAAACCTCTTATTTTAAAATCAGGTTTTAACCATAAAGACTTTATAACTATTTTAAACAACATCTTGATTTCGTATTCTGGAATATCAATTAAAAAGAATTTAAAAAAAGAAATGGCTTTGAGAATAAATTTATTGGTTAACACTTTTTCTGTTGAAGAACAAACTAGTGACTCTTCAATCGACCCATTATTGAATTATTCTCTTGAAAAACCTTTGATTAATTTTCCAAGAAATGTTAAGGATAAGCTTCAAAAAGCACTTTTCACAATAGTACTTAAAAACAAAATTGTGTTTGACAATCAGGAGGAGGTTTTTAAAACTTTAGCTCTGATGTTTCTATATGATTTTAAAATAGGATTTTCAGCATCTACTTTGAAATCCAACTATTTAAAGTTTAAAAGGCATTTACCCACTGATATTACAAATGCCACACTTGATCCACATTCAGAACAAATTTTATCTTGTTCAAAATATTGATGCATTTTAAATTACTGATTTACAGTTTTTTAATTTTAATTTCTATCAATTCAGCAAGATAATTTTCTGTTAGTTCTTTTTGAAATAGGTTTGTTTCCGATATCGAACAATAGCGAACAGGCCTGTTCATTAATCTTAAATAAGGATCAATGAACGATTTAGAATTAAAAGACCAATTAAATAGAATAGAAGATGCTTTATGTAACAATAAGGCTGTCCTAACCGCAGATGAAGTCTCACTATTTACGGGACTTTCAAAAAAGTATATCTATACTTTAACCTCTAAAAAGCAAATACCGTTCTATAAACCATTAGGTAAGGTATTGTATTTCAGTAAGAAAGAGGTCGAAGAATGGATGCTTACTAATGGTGTGAAGTCTTCACAGCAATTAGCATCAGAAGCCACTAGCTACATACTTAATAATAAGATCTCAAAATAAAAACCTCAAGCAAACTAGATGTATTACTTGAGGTCTATAATTCCTTGTGATAAAGTAAAATTATAGTATTGAGTGATGCATTGCAAATTATATGCAATGAAAAATAGTAAAGAAAACCATGACGAAAGAAATTGGTATGCTCGTGTAGGTACCGACACTTTTAAATTTTCACAGTTTCCTGTTGGAGACAATGAGTTTCGAACGAAAATCATTCGCTGGTCGTATCAAAATATTGTTAATGACCATAGTAAAGATTTTGCTAATGGGATTCCTAAATATGATGGTTTTATTTATGAGCCAGACAATATTGGGCTCAAAAAAGAGATAGGAGACTATTTGAACGAGTACTCTTGCTTGTCCCATATTCCTAAAGAAGGAGATGTAACTATCACACTAGAATTTCTAAAACACATTTTTGGAGAACAAATGGAATTAGGTCTGGACTATCTACAAATAATGTATTTAGATCCTAAACATTTTCTTCCTGTACTATGTTTAGTCTCGAAAGAAAGGAATACAGGTAAAAGCACCTTTGGTAAGTGGATTAAAGACATCTACGAGGACAACGCTTTGTTTATCGGAGTAAGGGATTTGGCTAGTCAATTTAACGGAGATTGGCTTAACAACTTGGTTTTAATCATTGATGAGACCATGATAAGCCTCCAGCAGGTTGTCGAGACAATGAAGTTCCTAAGTACATCTTATAAAGCTCAATCAGAGAGTAAAAATAAAGATCGTAAAAGTGTCAATTTTTATGGGAAATTTATCCCAATTAGTAATCATGAGACCACATTTATAAAAATTGATCAAGACGAAACTAGGTTTTGGGTTCGAAAAATTCCTGTTTTGAAAGAAGACGATGTGAATATACTTAAACATCTTAAAAAGGAAATACCGCATTTTTTACATTATTTAACTCACCGTAAACTCAGTACAACTAGAGTTGGAAGAATGCATTTCGATCCAAAAGAATTAGAAACTCAAGCTTTAGTAAATCTAAAACGAGCCAGTAGACATCCAAAACTTATTGAATTAGAATTATTTCTTATTGATCTTATGGACGAGCTGGGTAGAGATCAATTACAATTCACGTTGGGAGACTTATACACCATTACTAAAGAAGAAATTGGAGAAACTAAATCTTCCTTGAAAGACATACTTCTTAATCATTTCAATATTCTGCCTTTACAAAATTCATCCAATTATGATAAAATCATAAAAGATCCGATTGGTGACTTTGCTACAATCAGAAAAAAAGGAAAGTTCTACACACTAAACAGAAAATTAGTAGATAAGTAGATATTAAATGTAAGTATTTATAAAACAATTAGTTAATAATCTACTTCAGATCTACTTCTTTAATATCAAAAGTAGCTAAGTAGATGAATTTCAAGAGTAATTTATAAAAAGTAGATAAGTAGATATTAGTAGACTTACAATGAACTAGTCTTCAATCTATTGTGCTAATAATCTACTTATCTACTATAAAACATAACTATGAACGCACGACAGGCAAAATCAATACCAATAGTATCATTATTAAAACAGCTGGGCTATACTCCAAATAAAGCCAACGAAAGAGAAGCCTGGTTTAAGAGTCCTTTTAGAAATGAGCGCACAGCATCATTAAAAGTTGACCTAAAAAAAAATGTTTGGTTTGATCATGGTGTCAATTTTGGCGGAAACGGAATTGACTTATTCATGAAACTAGAGAATATAGAATTCACAAAAGCACTTAAAATGTTCAACGATAAATTTGAAGGTTTTTCTTTTCATCAGCACAAAGCAGATCCAATAAATGAAAACAGTAACACGCAAATATTGGAAACAACAAAAGTTCTAAACAAAGAATTACAATCATATTGTAGCTCTAGATTTATATCAAAATATGCACAGACATTTCTGACTCAGGTGGCGTATAAAGTGAATTCAAAATCATATGTCTCGATAGGAATTCAGAATCGATCTGGAGGATGGGAGTTGAGAAATTCAGCTTTAAAAAACTGTCTTGGGGTAAAGGATATTACATATATCAATTTAGGAAAAAAAACAGTGTTTGTAACAGAGGGAATTTTTGATTTCTTGAGTATAGTGACTTTCAAAAATATAGATCGACTGAATGCAGATTTCATCATTCTAAATTCCGTTAATCAGGTAAGTCGATCAATCAATACTCTGAAAAATTATAGCTCAATCAGGCTCTATTTAGATAATGATAATGCAGGTGATCGCGCAACTATCACCCTACTTAATCAGCTCGAAAATGCAAAAGACTTTCGGCCAAAATATAAAAAGTTTATTGATTTGAACGAATGGTTGATTGATCGCAATCAATTAAAATCAAAACCAGTTTAGATCATTTGCTTCTGAAAATAAAAAGTGGTAAGCCTAAGAACCAATTTGACTGTTCGAGATTGTGAGGTTAATGCCAGTCGTGGTTTACCTACCCATTTAGTACCCTCTGGGCTCAAAATCGATATCTAAACCGCCTGGCTTATTCACAATTAAAATCGTTCATAAGAAAACAATAAAACAATGAAATCAAAAAAAAGAAACAAAGTGAAGATCATTTTTTACTTAGATCCAATTGATAAAAACTTAGTCAACGATCAATGCGAAATGCTACAGATCAATCCATCCATGTTTTATAGGACTGCCGTCTTGGAAAAATTAGATAAACCAATTATATCAAAACCTGTTCAAAACCTCCAAACCAAAATATACATATCTCATCTAATGATGATCGGATCCAATATGAATCAAATTGCAAGAAAACTAAATAAAGGTTATAAGTTTTTGATAGCTGATCAAAGTACAGTTTTGAAAGATTTAGAATGGATCAAAAGTCACATTTTAGAAATAAAATCAAAATTATAATCAAGATTTATGAGTGATCAATTAAATAATCAAGTTTTGAATTTAATGCAAAACGTTAGTAATAGCCTTGAAGAAATTTCACTGAAAATAGACGAACAAAACAGTTCAAATTCAAATCGTGAAAATGATGAGAAAATTACTAATCAACTAGAAATGCTAAACTCTAAATGCCAAAATATAATAAGCATTGAAAAAAACTTGAGAGCATCTATAAATGAAAATGAACAGAATATTTTGCTAGAATTAAATAATAAGTCTAAAATTCCAGCACAAATAATTAGCAATGAATACAGCTTAATAGGAAAGGAATCAGTTTTTAAGGCAAGACATCTTAAATTTTTAATTGTAGGACTTTTTATTGTAGTGATGCTTGCAGAATACGCACTACCGTATTATGTGCGAAGAAGTGATCTAGTTATTGAACGGGATAGGTATGAACTGTTTTTCAAATACATACTTTACTTAAACTTTAGAGATGGAAAAGAGAAAATTGTTGAAGAAACATTTAATAAAGTGGTCGCTCGTGACAGCTCGTTTATTGTGGGGTTTCAAAACTTAGAGAAGAGCTATAACGATAACAAAATGAAAAAAGAGCTTCAAAATCAATTAGATAAACTTGAATCAAATGATCGCTAAACTTCAATCGATTCATTATACCACTAGTGCACTACTCTACTGTGAAAGAGGTGGCGAACTATTGACCACGAATAAATGTTTAGGCAATGGCAGAGAGATCGCTAAACAAATGCTATTGAATAACTCCTTTAATGATAGATGTGAAGCAAATACTTATCACATCAAAATCAGAATGGCTCCAGAGGATAAAGGCCTATTGAATAATCAAGATTGGATTGACATATCCCATATTTATGCCACAAAACATAAATTCGAAGACCACATGTATGCCGTGTATATTCATGAGGAAGGAACTGAATCGGAACATATTCATATTGTGGCCTCACGTATTGGCGAGAATAACTTAGCCGTATCAGATAGCTTTACCCATTACAAAAATATGGACTTCTGCAGGGAAATGGAGCGTAAATACAAGTTGAGAAAAGTTGAACGTGTATTAGAAAAAGCTAAAAACAAAGAGGTTTTTCAACGTAATGACAAAAGGATGAAACCTCTAGAAAAGAAGATCAAGATTGCAATTGGACAATCGGATCATCTAATTGATTTAGAATTTCATCTTAAAAACATAGGCGTTACCTTGAAGATTGGCAGAGGGATTTCTTTTAAGGATGAAGACGGTGTTTACTACAAAGGATCAAGTATTAATAGAAGTTATTCCTTAAAGGGAATTAAAGAGTTGTTGTCTTATAACCAGCAAGAAAAAAGATCCATTGCTCCAGCTATGAAGCAAAAGCAGGAATCTGTCAAACCATCAATAAAATTTAAGCTTTGACAATGTGTAAAATTATACTAATTACCCATCAAAAAGGCGGTGTAGGTAAATCTACCCTCACTTTTAATCTAGCACTTAACCTTGCGGACAGCGCTAAAGTCGCAATCATTGATTTTGATGCTCAAGGCAGTTTGATGCAATTGCAATCAACCACTAAAACAATGGATATCTTAGAAAGTCCGGCAGATTTGAATTCGATAAGTTCTCTTAGGTTTGACTTCATTTTTATAGACACACCACCCTACTTGTCAAGTTCATTGCCTCAATTGATACGTATTGCAGATCTAATTGTTGTTCCTACTAAGGCTGGGGTTTTAGACCTTATGGCTATTACCAATACGATAGAGTTGATAAATCAAACTGGAGGTCTTAAAAAAACAATGATCGTTCTAAATATGGTCAAGCCTAACACAACATTGACCCTTGACATCTTAATTGAACTCAATAAATTGGAGGCTTCTGTAGCCAAAACTCACATCAGCGATTTAGTTTCTTTTACAAGATCAGTAATTCAAGGCGGTTTGGGAAAAAACGATAAAGCAATAAGTCAAATTGACAATTTAACTAGAGAAATACTAACAAAATTACTTGAACAATAGAATTGTATAGCGCTATAAAACTATAAATCTAGATCTCTACAATTAAACATTAATATAAATCTACACCAATGGAAAAGGACGAAATAAATAATTGGATGGACAAAATCAAAGCTAAAAAGCCACCAGCAATTAAACAAAAAGTAGTTCCAATACTGGAGAAAAATCCTAAGGACGAAGTCCAACTTTCCTGCTATGTTGAAAAAGGCCTAATGAAAAGGCTGAAAATGCAAGCCTTAAAGGAAAATGAAACAATCAAAAAAATTATTAATAAGAGTATTACACAATATCTCAGAAGCAATGATTAATTTTAAGCCAAACAATTAAATTGACTTAAAGTAGAATACATATTATAAGCGTTTAGCTTTTGATTGGTCTTTAAACTTGCCGTTTACCACTGCACCACATCATAGTAAAACGCCCTTGCAACTGCGAGGGCTGAACTATTGTGGTGCACGGCTGGCAAGGCCTTAAGACTAGATAGTTTCAGTTCCTCGCTTTATGCTTTATAGATATTGATGTAATGCTAATCATCAAAATCGCCAAAATGAAAAAAATATTATATCTCCTAAAATTCAAGAATAACTACAATAACGTCTTTAAGATTGGAATTACTAAAAATCTCAAGCAAAGAATCTACTGCTTAGAAAATGCTACAAGCTTGAGAATAGATTACTATAACTCTTCAGTTATAACTCACGATGAAACCTCAAAGATTAATTTATTAGAAAAAAATCTTTTGGAAATAACTATGAAGTGGAAAACAAAATGGACACCTGAAAGTAATTTCAGCGGAATGCATGAAGTGAGATACATCGAGGCATTTTCTGTGGTAGAAAAGTTTTTAGGTGACCAGGATAAATATGGTATTATCTATAAATCTTATTCTGGTATTGATGTATGTGGTCAATACTTCAAGAAAGGTATTCCAAAAGTCTATTTCCCTATCGACAAAACAATAAAGGGAATTTCCCCAATACTAAAAAATGATATTAACGACTACTGTATAGAGAACAATATCGCATATCGAGAAATTTTAAATACTGCGCTTTACAATTATGCAATAAAGATCGGGATTAATCGAGTTGATGATGTGGCTATAGAAGGATACGATAATTTTTATAAAATATAAATCATGAAAAAAAATCAGAATGAAAATATCGATTTGAGCGAATGCTTTTTCAATCCAAAAAACGGTAAACCCTATACCTATGAACAAGTATGCAGACTTCAAGATTATGATGGGCCAAGAACTGATCCTAATGATATTTTGAAAAACTATGAGAATGACCGGTCTTTGATAGCTTATCTAGACGATAAGGCAATTCAACAAGCTAATAGAGGAAAGCCATATAATCCAGAGAACAAGCTATTTCCAGATACAAAAAGCAAATAACACTTTTACTTTAATGTAGTTTTCTAGAAATCTAGAAATACAGCAATCTAGAAAACTACATTTTCTTATGTATTTGAAATATAGATTTTTAGTAAATTTCGTTGTTCAAAACCCAATGAAAACTTTGTAGTCCAAATCCCAAACCCCACCATCTCAACCCAAACCTTATGACTAACTTAGTGCCATATTCCTTCCTATTTAATGGCATTATTCCAGACCTCTGTAATTAAATCACACCTAGCTCAACTTGACGAATCTATTGTTGATAAGGCCTATAAGAAATTCCAAAAATACTTTTGGAATACCACCATACAGACCAACATTAGAACGGCCAATGAGGAACAGTATCAGGCGACCTTCTTGCACGAGCTCTTTGTCAATATTTTAGGGTACACGCTCTTTCCTAATCCTAACTCAAACCTAACGACAGAGTTTAAAAACCAGACCAATGCCCGCAAGGCAGACGGCGCCATTCTAAAGGAAAGCAACGCACTGGCAGTGATTGAATTGAAGGGAATGAATACAAAGGATCTGGAGAGCATACGCAAGCAAGCTTTTGATTACAAGAACTACCAGACTGGCTGCGTATATATCATTACGTCCAACTTTGAGAAACTTCGCTTTTACATCAATGATGCAACAGAGTTTGAAGAGTTTGATTTGTTTACGCTTTCGCGAAAGCGGTTTAACCTACTGTACCTGTGCTTGCATAAAGACAAGTTGCTTCAAAACGCACCGCTCCACATCAAGCAGGCGTCCATCGTTGAGGAAGAAGAAATTACCAAAGCATTTTATAAAGATTATTCCGTTTTCAAACGCGAACTCTACAGAGATCTGGTCAAACGCAATTCCAAAACGGTCAAGTCAAAATTAACAAGTTCTGGTTCCAACAGTCATGCTAAGCATGTCGAAGCAAATATCGATACCAATGAAGACCTACAACGTCTAGAGAAAAACGTTAAACTCACACTCTTTAAGAAGTCCCAAAAGCTCATCGACCGCTTCCTATTCATCTTTTTTGCAGAGGATCGATCGCTATTGCCTTCTAACTTTACCAATACCATCATTACGGACTGGAAAAAGCTGGTAGACATGCATGTGGACGTCACGCTCTACGAGCGTTTCAAACTCAATTTCAACTTTCTTGATCAAGGTCGAGCGGGCAAGGAAGGCCACGATGAGATCTATGCTTATAACGGTGGGCTTTTTAAGCCCGACTCCATTCTGGATGCGCTGGATATTGATAGTGAGCTGTTGTACAAGCATGCCTTAAAGCTATCCAAATACGATTTTGAAAGCCAGGTAGACGTCAATATCCTAGGTCATATTTTTGAAAACTCCCTGAATGAGATTGAGAGCGTCAATGCAGAGATTGAGGGTGGCGAGTTTGACAAACAAACCAGCAAACGCAAGAAAGACGGTGTGTTCTATACGCCTAAATACATAACCAAATACATCGTGGACAACACGGTGGGCAAGCTGTGTGAAGAAAAGAAACGCGAACTCAAGATTACAGACGAGCGATTCGGCAACGCAAAGGCGCGCTCTAAAAAGGGAATCAGTGATCTGGAGACCTACCGCAACTGGCTGCTGGAACTCACCATCTGTGATCCTGCCTGTGGCTCTGGGGCCTTTCTCAACCAGGCGCTGGAGTTTCTCATACGCGAGCACAACTACCTGGATGAGCTGTCTGCAAAATACCACGGTGGTTTTGCCTTTCCAGATATCGAGAACACCATCCTAGAAAACAACATCTATGGCGTTGACCTCAATGAAGAAAGTGTAGAGATCGCAAAACTGTCGCTATGGTTGCGTACCGCACAGCCACGTCGCAAACTCAATGATTTAAGCAGCAACATCAAATGCGGGAACAGCTTGATCGATAGTAAAGCAGTTGCCGGTGATAAAGCCTTTAAATGGGAGTCCGCTTTCGCGAAAGTGTTTTCACGAGGAGGATTTGATGTCGTGATCGGGAATCCGCCTTATGTAAGGCAAGAACTTTTTACTGACATTAAGCCTTATTTGAAAAAGCATTACAATGTGTTTCAAGGAACAGCAGATCTTTATACTTACTTTTTTGAGTTGAGTGTGGATAAGCTTATTAAAGAAACTGGTATATATAGTATTATAGTCGCAAATAAATGGATGCAGGCTAACTATGCGAAACCTCTCAGAAAGTGGTTGAGTATAAAGCAAATAGTAGAAATTGTCGATTTTGGAGATCTAAATGTTTTTAAAGATGTAGCTGCTTACCCTTGTGTAATAACTATCAAATCTGGTCAACCTAATAACCTATTTAGGGTCACTCAACCTGAAAGCTTAGATTTTGCTGATTTGAATTTGTTAGTCGAGCAAACACACTTTAATGTTGCTAGTAAGAATTTGACCGAAGACTCATGGTCATTAGTAGATAAATCAATAAGTGATCTTACGAATAAGTTGAAAGCGCTTGGCACTAAACTTATCGATTATGTTGATTCCAAAATTTTTTACGGTGTAAAAACAGGATATAACGAGGCTTTTCTTATATCCAGAGAAGAGAAAGAATTTATATTAAAACAAAACTCAAATTCAATTGAATTAATAAAGCCATTTTTAGCTGGAAGGGATGTTAAGAGATATGCAATTGATTTTAACGATACATATTTGATATTAATTCCAAATGGATGGACAGATAAGCATCGTAGGGATTTAGAACCGATTGCGTTTATGGAGAAGTATCATCCAGAAATTATAACACACCTTTCAAAATTTAAAGAAAAAGCCAAAACCAGATCAGATCAAGGTGAATACTGGTGGGAGTTAAGATCATGTTCTTATTACGATGAATTTGACAAGCCAAAATTATTACTGCCCGATATTTCCAAGCGAGGTAATTTCGCTCTTGATTTGAAGGAACACTATACTCTTGTAAATACTGCATACATAATTGGAAATGCGGATCTGTATCTTTTAGGAATATTAAATTCAAAACTGATTACTTTTTTTACAAAAGCATCTCTCCAGAGGTAAGAGGTGGGTATTTGAGGTTCATCTATCAATATTTGTCACTTATACCTATCGTAACGATTGATGCTTCTGACAAGATCAATTTTGAAAATACTGTTCAAAAGCTTAGTTCATCTCACAAGGTTAAAAAAACTTTAAGTGATAAGTTTCTGAGGCATCTAGTTTATTCAAGTAATATTGAGAAGACTTCAAAGAAACTAGAGTCTTGGCACGAACTCGAGTTCGCCGACTTCCTCAAAGAACTCAACAAAGCCATAAAAGCTACCAACAAAATCAGGAGCAAGGAAAACCACCCAGAGATTCCGGCATTGACAAAGCTTGACGAGATGGACTGGATGGATGCCTTTGAGGTCAAAAAGAAAGAAGCCCAAGAACTTCAAACCCAAATCCAGCAAACCGAGAAGCAAATCGATCAAATGGTCTATAAACTATATGGGTTGACTGAGGAGGAGATAGCTATTGTGGAAAAAAGTTAGAGAGAGTATTTATGAGTAGTCCTAAAATTACGTATTGGTTCGGCGCTGGTGCAAGTTATCATTCAGTACCGATACAGAAGAAGCTTACACAATCCATGTATGATTTTGCTGATTATTTAGAATCCCTACCTTCTCGAGATTCATATTTTGATCAAAAAAATCCTTTATATGATGATCGAGCTCATCTGGCGACGTTAATAAAGGAATATTGTAAAAGGTCTTTTGAATACGGTACAATTGATACTGTAGCGAGAAAACTTTGGTTTTCACATGCAGACTATTATTTAGATGTCTTAAAATTTTGTGTCGATTCCTTTTTTTCATGGTGGCATTACAGGACTATTACGAACCCTAAAGCTATTCCTTATTTAAACGAGGATAAAAAGCAACATTATGAATCTATTGATCATAGATATTTTGGATTGTTGGCTATTCTGTTAGATAAAAATGATAATCAATTGGCTCATCAACTTGATAGCAATATCAATTTTTTGACGTACAACTATGATTTGCAATTGGAATGCGCAATTTGCGAGTTATCAGGGGTTACATTCGATACAGGGTTCTACTTAGAAAATTTAAATACGGGTATGTTACCTAAAGATTCTACAGATTTTAAGGACAGACAAATTATTCATTTGAATGGCCATTCTGCTTTTCACCTCAATAGTTCTGGTAAGCTCACACCTAATTTCATCCAACAAAACTTACAAACAGAAAAAACTTTTTATGCTACTCTAATCAAACAGTTTAGCGAAAGAGATCAAAACAACATTGGAAAAGATATTTCCTATGTTTGGGAAATGGATGCCGAAAAGCTTGAACGTAGTCGTGAAATCCTATCTCAAACAGATCATTTAGTGATTGTGGGCTACAGCTTCCCTGCATTTAATAGGCGAGTAGATTTAGACTTGTTAACTAATCTTAAAGTTAGCGCCAAAGTAACATTACAAGATTGTAATCCACAAATGGAGGTTTTAGATAGTATTTTACCCGAAGATATAAACAGGGATAGAGTAAAATTCAAAAAGGAAGTTGAACAATTTTTTATTCCTCCCGAAATTTTTGGTCAGCGTAAAAGAAAAAAGCCAGCTCGTATAACAGTTCGTTAATTATATTTTACTTGGAATCAGTTACTAATTTGCTCACTATTCAAATCATATAAATTTATAATGGCATTCAACCCAAAATCAGCATACACTACAGTTCCCAAAGAAATCAGTATAAAGGACTTTTTTGATTATAAAGAGGACTATGTGACTAGACCTCCATATCAGCGTAAGGTAGTTTGGAAACGCAAAAAAAAGCAATCCTTGATGGATAGTTTATTTCGTCGATATTACATTCCTAAACTGGTAATTAGAGAGGTGCGATTAGACGATAGCAACGTACTTTTTGAAATTGTAGACGGTCAGCAACGTATTACTACGGTTCAGGATTTTTTTAATAATGCGTATCCATTACCGAAATCATTGAGCGATTTGGGAGAAGGTGTCGCTGGTAAATATTATAGAGACCTGGGTACTGATGTACGAAAGTTTATAGATAAGTCATTGAAGTATCAAGCAGACGTAATTAAGGATATTGATCAACCGGAAAGTGTAGAGCATCAGATTATCGCAACGGACATCTTCTGGCGCCTGCAGCAGGGTGAAACCTTGAATTATATGGAAATCGCTCATGCCCAATTATCTAGTCTAAGTAGAAACTTTATCGTGAAGTATGCAGACGACTTAACTTTTGATTACGAGACGTATGCTACTATTGATAGCAATCCTGATAAGATGTCTTTCTTTTCATTACTAAATGTAGACAATGAGAGAATGAAACATTTACAATTCATGGCTCGTTTTCTAATTATTGAAAACGCAGGTGGTTATGCTGATCTAGGAGATAAAAAGATTACCGAGTTCATAAATGATCACAAAACAGCAAAGGGAATTGGAGATTATAGCTTTGAGAATTCAAAAGTTGCTATAGAGGTTCGCAAGAATTTAAAAGCGATTTATAACATCTTTAAAGATGATCCTATACTGGATGAAAAAAATGGGATTAAAGAATTGTCTACGGAGTACTTCATTATTTCAATTTACATGCTAATTAGGCATCTTAGGATGTATTACGTTTTGGACGAGAACATTCAAAAGCACATCCGAGAGTTCGTTTACAGCTTTCATAAAAGATGGAAAACATATGACGAAGCAAGTGATACCGATCTACTTACATTCAGCAATAGAAGACAACAATCTGAAAACGATTTAGAAGTCAGAGATAGGATATTGCGTCAAGTCTTTTTTGAGTATCTGAAAAATAATGAAATTGTGCTTCTTGAAAAAGACGAGAAACGTGCATTTTCAGAGTTAGAGCGCTTGATTATTTATAGAGATGGAAAAGGCTGCTGTCAAGAATGCTTGCGAGAAGGTAAATCTGAAAAAGAATCTAAAGTCAGTTGGTCTAACTATCAAGCTGATCATGTAATACCACATTCAAGAGGTGGCCAGACGATTGTTGAAAATGGAGAACTCCTCTGTGCACCTCATAATTTATCAAAAGGTGCCAAGGTTTAGAGAAATACTCAAGTGATAAAGTTTGTAGAAAAACAATAAGGCTACGAATTAACGAATTTTATAAGGATAGTTGAATGGAAGCAAAAGCAATTAAAGGCGAACTGACCAAATTTATCAAGTCATCGATGGGAAGTAAAAACCCACGATTCAACGGCTGGTATGCGGGAATAACTAATAACGAAAAACGTCGTAAAGGAGAGCATTCACTTAAGAACGGTAAGATTGTGCATTGGAAATGCATCAATGCTGGCACAATGATAAAAGCAAATGAAGTTGAATCATATTTTTCAGCCAAAGGAACACAAAATATGCCTCAGCCACAAGGAGCAAAGATTACCTCAAAGTGGGTTTATATTTTTAAACTAGCTAAGAAGCCTCAAGGAATGAATGGGCTTGCTGGTCCGTTGGACAGAAAGACAGTTTACGAATATGTTTTTGACGAATAAAAAATCACACACTGATGTTAGACCAATCATTCTCTGGTAAAAATTTTAGAATCATATTTGATATAGCAAATAGAAATGGACTTTTTGTTGAAGATAAGTTGGGGCTTACCTCTATAAGAGCGTTTACTAATGACATTAAAATATATGGCAATCTCGCAAAGCATAATAAAAAAATAGGTCGTAAAGATTTACATATTTTTTTCAATGAAGTTAAAGAGCAAATAAGAAAGAATAGAGATTTAGAAGTAGAAGCTGTTTTGAACGCAATCAGCTCAAATATTGCCGAAACAAAATTTAAGATAGCTCTGAAACAAATAAAAATCCCTGGCGGTAAAAATCTATATACAATAGATAGTACGCCAGAATTTTTTTTTGCAATTAAACAGTTACAATTCAATTTATCACGTTTGTATGGTGTCAAACAGTCCGACCGCAATATGATTGTAGATCAACTAAAGGGATTATTAGAAAATAACTTTCCAAAAATTATTGTTAGGACAGATATCAAAAACTTTTATGAGTCAATTGATCATACAACATTACGTAAAAAAATAAATCAAGATAATCTACTTACGCCAAAGTCTCGCAAGCTAATTAATCAAGTCCTAAGAAGTTATAGAGATTTATCAGGCAGTCACGTTGGGGTCCCGCGTGGTATTGGTATAAGTGCTTATTTGGCAGAAATATACATGCGTAAGATTGACCAAATAATAAGGCAACAACCCGATGTTATTTATTATGCTCGCTACGTTGATGATATTATAATTATCCTGCTACCAAATCCAAATAAGCCTAAGGTAGACTACCTTGGACAGATAACTTCCGCGATTGAAAACAATAGCGACTTACTAACTAATACAGCCAAAACATTGACAAGAGAAATTCTAGATGATAAAAACTATAGGTTTGATTTTTTAGGTTATAACTTTATCATTAAAGAAGGAGTCGTCAAAACTAAGCTGACCTTAAGTAAGTATGATAAATTAAAGACACGTATAGAGACCTCATTTGAGAATTACGCAAATTTATCCGTGGTTAATGAAAAACTTGCAAGAAAAATACTTGTGTGGCGAATTCGCTTTCTAACAGGTAATACAAGACTTGCAAATAATAAATCTAAAATATTAATTGGTATTTACTATTCTAATAACTTCTTGACTGAAAAAAATCAAATAGGTAGGTTGGACGGTTTATTAAAGAGAGAAATTCATACAAAATTATCATCAGCCTCATTAAAAAAAAGACTTTGTAAATATACTTTTCAAGATGGTTTTGAAAACAGGAGGTTTTCAGCTTTTACTGGTGTACAATTTAGAGAAATAATGAAAATTTGGAAGTAATGAAGAAAAACAAAAGTACCATTACTTCAAAAAAGCAGCGCGTGGTTTTATCTGAGGTTCTACCCTATGAAACACCAGCAACCTTTTCAAATCGATTCTTTTATAAGTTTTTAAGTAATAAAGGTGTCATTGTAGAAAACGATAGGATTTTTTGGAATGATACAGATCCAGCCACTAAATCAATTATAAAAATACTATTTGGTCTTACTGATAAATATATTCTTTCTGACTCAAATTCTAGCTACACTCTTAATGTGCCTAAAGGAGCTTTAAAAGCAATACCCTTTCAGTACAAAATATCACATAAAAAAAAGGAATTTAGAGAGCTTACAGTTGTTCATCCCAAAAGTCAAATATGTGTAGTTGAATTTTACAGCAATTTTAAAAATCTCATATTATACTACTCTAATCGAAGTGAGTTTTCAATCCGTTACCCTTTTAAAGTTGCTCAGTATTCTTACTTTAAAGATAGATTACATTATGATACATTATCACCAGATCACGAAATAGCTGGTGTTGAAGAATTTGACAAAGAGTATGAAAATCTCAAAACTTATTTTTCTTATAAAGAAATAAGCAATATTCACAAATTCTATGAGTCGTACAAATATCACAGATGTGAAAAAAAATACAAACACCTCTATAAGTTCGATATCTCAAAATGCTTTGATAGCATATACTCACACTCTATAAGTTGGGCTTTATTGGAAAAAGAGATAGTCAAACATAACATTGGTAAATCAAGTTCCACATTCGGAGGCAAATTTGACCGGCTAATTCAAAACCTTAACTACGGAGAAACTAATGGAATAGTCATTGGCCCAGAATTTTCAAGGATTTTTGCTGAGATTATTTTACAAAAAATAGACAAGACCATCTATGAGCAATTGCTTCAGCTTGAAACGCCTTTGATACATAAAAGAGACTATGAAATATATCGCTATGTGGATGATTATTTCATTTTTTACAATGATGAAGCCATAAAAGATGAAGTGGTCGGAAGGTTTAGATTAAAACTAAGAGATTATAAACTCGGTCTAAACGAAGAAAAAAGCGAAGAGTATTTGAAGCCCATACTTACAGGAATAACAGTAGCTAAAGTTAACATTGTAAAACTTTTAGATAAAAACTTATCATATACTCTGGATAGCGATACTATTCCTGAAACGTTTTATGTAAGTTCTAATAAACTTATCACTGAATACAAAATAATTGTAAAAGGTGCGGATGTAAGGTACAAGGATATTCAAAACTTCACTTTAGGTTGCATAGACAATAAGGTAGTCGCATTTATAAAAATAAATGGAGAAACTAATCGTGATCGATTATTTACAAGCAAAATCATTTTAGAAATTTTAGATTTAACTTTCTTTATTTATGCCGTAGAGCCACGAGTAAATAGCACCATAAAATTGTGTTCAATCACAGCCAAAATTATACAGTTTGCAAAGTTATATCTGAACAATGATCATCAAGATCAGGTGTTTAAAAAAGTATACGATGAAATCTTTTTAGTGCTTAAAAAGGATCGAATGAAAGAGCACATTCAAATAGAAACACTTTATTTACTATTATCTTTAAAAGATCTAGGCCGCGAATATCGACTTGACCAAGACGTGCTTGCTTATTATATGGGTATCGATATAAAAAATAAAAGATGCTCATTCCCATTGCACTATTTTTCTATTACTGTTATTCTCTTCTATATAGGAAATAAGGTGCGATATAAATCTCTACGAAGAATATTAGAGCAGTATATAATTAACAAAATTAAAAATGTCGCTGTTGAGAATCGCACTCAAAGTGCCGAGTTGGTAATGTTATTTTTCGATTTACTTAGTTGTCCTTATTTAGACAGAACCTTTAAAAACAAGCTGTTTCCATTATTCAGTATAAGCTCATCAGATGGCAGATTGAAATCTAAACTAATAAACTACCAAAAATATTGGTTTACTAAATGGGATAATTTTAATTTTGGAAAAGAATTAGAAGCAAAGAAAAGCCAAGAAGTATATTAAAATACGCTCCGCTCAAATAACGACTTCCTCGGGAGTTCACACACAAGCGTTCTATTTACTCTTTGATAAAAAGAGAGTAAATATAAAGAAGCAGCCTGAGCGGGCTGCTTTCTTTATTCACTGATTGAAGTTTATATGACACCAAAACCGAAAGAATATATTGGTTATGATTATAATGGTCTTAAAATATATCCCAGATTAGATCTATTATTAAATTACAGAACAATCGGGAGCTCCGCGGATCCAATAATGAGAAATACAGATGAATGTATTTTTTGTGGAAGTCAACTAAAAGCTAATAATAAAACTCAATCTCACTTAATTCCTGAGTTATTTGGGAAAAATGCAACTCTAAATGATTTTGAATGTGATGACTGTAATAAAATGTCTGGTAGATGGGAAAGTTCGGTAGGAACTTTCTTAACACCCATCAGGATAGTAAGTAAAATTAAAAACAAAAAGAGTAAAATACCTAAGTTCAAATCAAGGCTAGATGATTATGATTATCCTACGGAAATTTTCATGGACGAATTAGGGGTCTTAAAAGGTAAGTTGGCGACCGCCGAGGACTTTAAAATTCTAGATGATGAAATAGCTAAATTGACTTTCCGATTAGGCGGTGCAAATCCATTCCACATTTATAAAGTGTTTTTGAAAATCGCTTTGTCGCTAATGCCAGATAAAAAACTGAAAAAAGAACAATGGATGAAGCATCTACTTTTCAGTGATAATGTGACCAAACAAATATTCCCATGCATGTATCAAATCTATACTGATCAAATGATTTTTCCAGAGCCCTATTTTGAGCTGAAGCAGCTTGCAGTTCAGCATAAATATCATCCACAATATTTATTGATCGCTTATTTCGGAAAAACTATGCTCGAAATAGTTTTACCTATTAAGAAACCGAAGAACAAGATTGTTGTCAATATGCCCCCAATCTTAGAGATACAAGGCGTTAGAAAAACTTACGAGGTTGAAAAGATAGACTTAAGTAATAATGAAAATAAGAGATGGAATATGACATTTACTCTTCAAATGGATAAAAGAAATGTCGCTAGTTTTCAAATGGGTCTAACGGGAAATTTTAATGATTATAGCATAGGGTAATAACAACCAAAATTTAATGAACAAACTTCAAGTCAACTGATGATTTTTTGGAATATATATAAGAATATCATCGAGTTACCCTCTATAATGTCCACTTACGTCCAAAGTTTACAATCCACTTAAAAAAGTGCCTATATATTTGAACCATCATTAATTTAAAACTTAAAATCATGGCAAAGTCAAGCGGATTAAAAAATGCACCAAGTACAACTGGAAACAAATCAGGAAGCGGAAGAGGAAACAATCCACCCAGAACAAGTTCAGGTAAAACAGGATACTCTAGTTCAAAAGGAAAGAAGTAAATTTTTTAAATGGTCGCAATTTTGAAAAATTGCGACCATCTTTATCTATGACTGAAGAAGATTTAAAGAAACGAAAGTTTGAAAATGGAGTTCCATTTTGGTTCATACTTATCTGCCTATTAAACTACAACTTCAAATCTTTCAGACGCTTTCTAATTTACTTGTTGAATGCTGGTTCTTTAATTGATTTGAGAGAGATATCTTCTGCACAGATAACTAATGAAGAAATCATAGCCTACTTGGAACCTATGTTTGGAGACCGTGTCCCACGGTCTTTGATTGGTGACATCATTGGTGTAAAATCAAGAACCACCTTTAATAAGTACTTTGGTGATTTCATTAAAGAGAACAATTTATCAAAGCGTAAAGGGTTCACTTTACTAGAAGCTTATAAACTATTGGAGTTCTGGCAAGGTGAAGGAAAATGGGGAAGATTTAAAGCAGCAAAAAAACGCAAGCTTGCAAATATTCTTCATAATAAAAATTATGAAAGAACGGCCGAAGAATTCAGAAGCGCACTCAACTATGATGAATACAAATCAAATTTGATCAGTCCTAAAAAAATTAAAACCTTTATAGATCACATTGACCTTGATGAAAAAAGTAAAATTGAAGAGCTCATAGGTTTTGAAGAATTTGAAAACAGTTCACTATGGACTTTCGGGATTTTAATGTTTTGTCACTCATTAAATGAAAAAGGAATTAGGATGTATAATCCAAGGGATGTTAAAAAACCCATGATTTTCAAAAAAAACAATCAGTCTAAACCAATGGAATGGTCAGAAGCATTAGCAGAGATATTGGGGCATACTAAAAAGTAAATCTCAAAAAGAATTTATTTACATCGTTCAATTCCATATATCTTCATTTTGAAAATTATTATCTAGAATAGGAAATCGCATTGAATTACGATGGTATGATCGATTGCCTGTGAGATGACAAAAATTCTCACGATAGTCCATATTTTTCCACTCTAGCCATTCATAGTATGCATTTTTTGATAGCGGCTGTGATGGATTAAACGCAATCTGTTCTCCAGTCCTTATACAGTAACCATGAGAAGGACTTTCTTGACTCGACTCTTTTTGGGTTTTGAGCTCCATTTCTGATCGCTTTTCTGATCGGGATTTGAGTACTGGAACGAGGTCTTTTTCATCAAGGCTGATAACATCAATATCTTGATAAACTATTCTTTCATACTCACTATCGCTGGGGTCAAATGAGTCAAAGAGATCTAATAAGGTCTCTGATTTAGTGTAGTTCTTACTCAAACCGAAAATGGCTGTTTTGAAAACGGGTCGCTTAATGAATAAACAATGTGCCGATTCTTCAAGAATTTTATAATGATTATCTAAGTGTACCTCATAAACTTTTTCAGCCAATTTGGTCCGACCGAACCAAATACCATACTCAACATTATTCTCTGCAGAATAATCATAAAGGTTCATGGAGGTAACTATACCATTGTTCTCATTTGAATAACTTTTTGCATGCAGTCTAGGCTCATATATAATGGAAACATTGGGAAATGTCTTAAAATATTCTAGGTCCTCAGTCCTAACGCTTCGATAAAAATCATTTTCGTTTTTACCAAACATAATTTGGAGGTAAATAGATGGATTATTTTTAATAAGATCAAATCGTTCCCTGAAATGATCATCAAGTTTGATAAAAGGTGAGGTAATAAATAGAAATTTCTTAGTATCTGTAATTATGTTATCAATTGCATCGTTAAGTGCGTCGCCAGTTAAAAAGGTACTCATGTAATAATTTAAGTTTATAAATTAGTTTTCCTGTCAAAATCAGCTTGATAGGTCTCAACAAAGGCAATAGTTTGCTCAGCTGTAGTTTTTACCAGAGAATCGAAATAAGCCTTATCATTATGTAATTTCTGCAAAGTTTTGAGGCTGGATAGATTGAGGGGATTACTTTCATTGGTTTTGATAGTTCTTATCGACTGCCAGCCATAATTAAAAAACTGATCTTCTTCTTCAAGTATTTCAATTTTAGCTTCTTTATCTATTACACCCACAAACAAACGCCCGTGAAAATGTCCTAAGCCAGAGAAGGATTCAATACCAAAAATGATGTTTCTGTTTTCATATTTTCCATCAATCCATATTTGTGAATGGACTGAGCTAATGTCATTACCCAAACGCACTGGAAATTTTCCCACCAATGATTCTTCAAGAGTTTGAAATACCGCAATTTTAAATTTATCCTTTATATTTTCAATGGCCTTTTGGTAATGTGAGTGGATATAGCTTGCTCCTTCTAAATCCTTTAATATAACGTCTTGAAGCTGGTTTTCTAATACATTTTCCATGCTGTTGGTTAGTTGTTTTAATAGTATATAATATTGTTTCAAAGAGGTTTCAATTATCGATCCTGCTGGTACCGTAGCCATACACTTTTCTAGCCAATTCAAAATATGGTTGCGGTATGTTATAATCTTATATTCCTCTTCCTTTAAGTTTTGAAGGCTGTCTGCCGATGGGTTATCGCCGAATAGATTTAAGTAATATAAAGATGAGAACGAAGGCCTGTACAAACTATACCTATACATCTGTTTAGGCTGATCACCGGCATAGATTTTATTTTCAATTGCAATTATCTTATTACTTGGAAATGTAATAAGTATATCTATAAAGCCGCCACTCCAGTAATCCTTTGTAATTTTTCCAATGTGATGTTCCGACTTAACCTTTACCGATTTTAAGTTTTCACCAGAGTAATCATATCCTATTTGATCAAGAAAGAGCCTTAGAAATAGATCCTCCTGGTAATGGTTACCATTAGGATCCAATAATGCGACGAGCATTCCAGAATGAGTCTTTGTTTCATTATACTCCATTCTCAATATGGAAAATAAATTGAAATCTTCACCATTTTTTTTGGTGTCAAACTCGTGTTGTTTCACGATTTTTTTAGCCTCCTCTAATAGTTGCTCGATTGTCAAACAATCTCTCATGTAATTTTTCAAATTTTAATGCAGGTTTATCTGTCTCCTTTATCGAATAAATGGAGCAGGCTTATTTCTATTTCGCTTTCGCGAAAGCGTAAATGAATTAGTCATTACCTATCTTGATTGTTCTAGTAGCTTCTAAAAATTGAAACAAATATTTCAAAAACTCTTCAATATTCTCATCGTCATTGATATACACCCAAGCATTAGGCAGTAACAAATCCATAACAATATTTATAGTACTGTGATGATCGTTTATTGAATCCCAGTATTTCGTTTTTATTTCTACAGGCTCTTTTTGATCCAATTGCGCAAGCTTGGTTTTCATTTCCTCAAAACGTTGTTTGGCATTTATGCTTTTTGATGTTTCCAGTTCGAGATTTTTCTCAAGACTTCCTGCTTCATTCTTAACATAATACCAGCAAGAGTAACGAGTGTTCAAACGGTAATGCTTAGCCTCGGGATGGATGGAAATATCAAGACGATAATGGTGCTGATCTTTCTTAATCTGAAAGGTCAAATTAGATTGCACTCTGCTTTGATTATAAAGAATATCGAAATTTTTATCTTTTCCGCCTTCAATCAACTTGGATTTAATTTTATTGCGAAGGCTTTTGAGGAAATTGGATTTATGGATCTCATTAGGCGTAGATTCTTCTACCGTATCATTATAACTAGTCACAGCTGCAATTTGTATTGCGTTACTCATCACATCTTTGAGTGATACGTCTTGAGATTTATTCTCTTCCCTACCTGCATTATCTTCTATCAAATCTTTAACCTTGTTTAATAGTCGAGAAATCTGCATAGCACGATTACTGAGATATAAATCTCTCTGGCAAATTCTATATAAAATTTGCTCCCAAGGTTCATCAAAATATTGATTGGTTTTAAACTGCTCAATGACTGATGGCTCTAGGGCTTTCAATTTGAATGACTCGGCAAGTTCATCGTCCCATTGATCAAATTCTGGATACCGCTCCAGCGCTTTATAAACTAACGGATATGAAATTTGAATACTAAAAACTCCAATATTGATTAATTGCTCAAAGGCATTTGAGTCTTGATTGTCATCAACAGATTGTGAAATGTTTTTTACTAATGATAAGCTGTTAAGCAATCGTTTTATCGATCTTGGATTTGAACCTACCGTCAAGTTATTAAACTCCACTACCGCTTCTTGTACTTGCTCTGTAAAGTCTTCTTCTTTAAAATAAGCAAGCTCTTTGAGGTTGTCTATAATCAAATCATTTACTCGATATTGACCTATAGGCATTGAAAAAGGCAATTGAATAATCTTCTCAAAGAAAGAACGAAACTCGCGCTCGTTCTCTTGTGTCTTCTTCCCAAATTTAGGCTCCAGCCCTTTTACTACTACTTCATAATCAATAGCGAGTAAAAAAATACAATTTTCAAGGTCAAAAATGTTTTTGAGCAACTCTAAAATCTGTACAGCAACTGGTGGGTTAATTCGGTCTAGATCGTCAATAAAAAAAAGAAAACCATTAATACTATTATCTCCATTTACACATTGATTAATCTGTGCCTGAAGCTCTGAATGAAGTTCTCGCAAGGATGAGCGATTCTCGTTTTTATCAAATAATTGATCCGTGACATCTCCAGCCATACCAGCAGTTGCATAGTTTGCAGCTGCTTTAGTTGCTGTTTTAGCCACAGATCCAAAGAAACTAGCTGCCTTACGTTTAAGATTCTCTACATTCTGATTTTTATCCTTCTCGAGAACTTCCACTACATTGACTATGATGCCTTTTATTATCTGAGTCATTGTGGTGTACTCATCATTCAATAAGGAGTATTCCCATGTGTTGATCCAAATATCAAAAAATGGTTTACCGTCTCCGCATAAATCGTGTCTTACAGAATTCATCAACGAAGTCTTACCACTTCCCCATTCTCCTTGAACGGCTACGGTTAGCGGTGTTTGGGCATTTTTAATAAAATTAGATAGCCCTTTTTGATAATTTAAGATTCCAAGTTGGTCCTTATCGCTTGCAATTTTCGGTACGTCTATTATGCTGGATATATTAATCATTTGGAGTAAGATCTGCTTATTCGTTTACATTTAGAGTCATAGGTTTCCGCATAATTGCCATTTTGAATGGAAAAGGTATCGCCTGATGCTCCTAAGAAACGGTCAATATCTTTATGCATTCTAGCGATTCTTTTTAAATCCTGATCGTAGGTTTCTATGTAGTTTCCGTTCTGGATCACCACGATCTGATCAGAATTTCCCAAAAGTTGATCATCGCAATGCATTCGACTAATTCGTTTTCCGTTTTTGTCAATTGTTTCTAAGTAATTACCAGATTGTTTGACTCTTGCTATCATAAATAATTTTTTACCATAAATTAAAAAACAAAATCCCCAAAGCATGCAGATTCCCAGTTGTAGGAAAATGCGATGATTTAGGGGGTCATGAAGGTAATTGTTAAAGTAAACAAAACGAAGTAAAAGCAAATAAAAAGAGCTAACTATTAGCATCTAATTAATTATTAATTACTTACAAATAGGATTAAAAGATAGAGAACTAATTTGCAAGAAAGATACGTTATGAATTCATATGGTTGCAATCGACGAGAGCAGTACCTGAGAGGTAGCTATATCATCAAAATATTCTGGAGCTTCTCTTGAATAAAAGCACCTCGCTCCATAGCAGTCCTTTGGTTGATGTGACATTCAATTATCTCACTGCTATTTGGATGATCTAAAATAAAAGAACTCATTTCCTTTAAGGTTTTCTGCACGGCTGCAGACGCCTCATTTACGTTCTGCACTACATCCAAGTTATTATCCAGCACATAGATAATATCTTCAAAATCATGACTATATCTGGGATCAGAACCTCTGCTGTTGTACGCCTCCCATTTGGTAGCCAGAAAAATAGAAACTGGCAACACGGCGATTTCAATTCCGTCAATGGTAGTTTTATAAGCTTTGTCAAAGCCTGGTTTCAACCAAGAGTTTGTTGGGCCAAAAGCCGTCTCCTCAAACGGAATAAAATCGATCAAAATTCCCTTGTGAGTGTATCGATACATGTGGGTCCCTTCAGGGTCAGGATAGATTTGTTTTGTAGCGAGTTGTTCCCTCAAAGCTTCCATCTGGCTGAATGTGGACACTTGTACGCAAACATCTATATCTTCCGTCATTCTTGGAAGATCTGCACCAGGCTCAGTTGCATAAATACTGATTACCGCACCACCTATATAAACGACTTCATTATTAAGATCGCCAAGTGCACGAGCTACTTCGGCAACTACTTTTAGATTGAGCTGTGAGTTATTTGGCATTTTGTAATTGTTGCTTTACTAGTTGTACAGCTAGTTGCTGTTCCCTCACCTTCCCTACCCGTATTGCATCGATTAAGGCAAGTGCCTTATGTAATTCGGGATTGCTTGCAACTGCTATAGGCACTGTTTTGTACAGTGGCTCTATGGACTGTCCTTGAGCGTTTCCACGAGCGTAAGGCCATACATAGATTTCTTCGCTAACAATTTTATCCTTCAATGGTGGTGCTGAATGTGCAGTCGTAATTCCTCTAACAATAGCTCCAGGACGTTGGGGGAATATATATTTAACACCGTGTTCTATGAGCTCTAAAAGATTGAGCAAATTGACTTTTTTACCACTTGCATTTAATAGTCCCGCATACTTTGATCTGGACAATGACTCCGATACTTCAGACTGGCTTAAATGCAAGTCGTCAGCCAATGATTGTTGCAACCAGAGTTGCTCGCCCATAAGCGCAATTTTCAGCAGGATTAGTATATCCTGCGATTTCAAAACCGCCTTGTTATTCATAATATTGCGTATTGCGATATGCAATATAGAAAATAAAGCAATGAATACCGGTAAATTAAGTTATCATATTGCATATCGCGATATTCGATAAACTTACATGTCTCACTAATTACCTGCTTTGTATAAACCAATGCTCGCTGTAATTTACCCAGTCTGAGTACATTTGAACTTACAAATAGGATTAAGTTCGACCATCGACTTTAAAAATAATTGATTTCAAAATCAGTAATGGTACCACATAAATTGTTTAATCAGTACACCTATTCTCCACCTATAAGGCTTCTATCTCATTATATCAACACATTGAATATTCTGTATCAGCAAATAAATACGATTGAACTTATTGGGCATAGATTCTAAGGAATCAAACTTGGTACTTTTCTATTTGTAAGAATGTGAAAATTATTGGTGGACTATGTGCAAAAACGTTTCTGAATTCCTCGTATTTATAAATATCGCTTTCGCGAAAGCGTAAAACTCATTTTTAAGTACTAAATCCTTGAGGTCAAGCCCTCGCCAGTAAATAGAATTACCTAAAAAATTAGATTTAATTTATGTATTTAACATTTTGAAGCATAATTAAATCATCTTTAAGTTTAGTATAAATCCGATGAATTCATTGGATATCAAAAAAAAACGGACTCTCATCAAAGCCCGCTTTTCTACTTGTAATCTTCAATTATTTAAAGATCAGATTCATATCTTAAATCTACTCCAAATACATGAAGATTCGCTTTTTTAGAAATCGTTTCAGATCCATTCAGTGGTTTGCCCATTACATTACTCACGGAATTAGATCGTAAGCCTTTAGTTTTTAACGAATTAAAGGCTAAATACCCATCGTTTATCTTTTAATCTGAAGTAATGTTCCATAGGTAAGAGATCTCCACATCCATTCTAATGGACCGTACAAAAAATATTTCAACCAGATTTTACTCAATATTATCTGAACTATAAATACAGTTACGGCAACTAAGAGACAATCGAATGGACTTAAGGTCTCATAAAGTTGAAATCCTATTGATGAAAATGTAATTAAACCAATAAAACTTTGAAATATATAATTTGTAAGTGCCATTCTTCCGATAAACCTAAAAGATTTTAAAACTTTCGCGAAAGTGGTATTGTAATATAACCAACCGATTATCCATAGATAAAATAAGCCCATTAGAACATCTGAAACTACCATAACTTTTATGAAAATTTCACGATTATCTTCGATTGTAAATAGCTGATGGTTTATTATTATAAATAGAAATAGTACCCTGTAAACATTACTGAGCAAAGTAACGATGAGAACTGGGATAGTAATCGTTTTAATAAAGCTATCTAATGATTGATAAACTTTTAATTTTCCCAAGTATAGACCTAAAAGAAACATTGCTATAGCGATAGGAGCTAAGAATTGAAACAGCACAGGTATATTTGCGAGGTATTCTAAAACTCTTAGTTTTAATCCCTCGATGTACGTTCCATTTTTGATAATATGACTCACGGTTTCTCCTGTATAACCTGATAGATAAAGCTCTGGACTATAATTGAGTTTGTCAAAAATAAATTCAAAGGCTTGATTATAAAAGGGAAATATTAAAAATAGAACGGAAAGGGCTAATATTAATTTGCTGGGTAATTTTAAAAGTAAAATGGTAAACAGACCAATTATAGCATATAGATTAAGAACATCTCCAGACCATAAAAATAAAATATGCATTACACCAATAATGAAGAGAATAATCATCTTACGACTAAAGAATATTATTGGAGATTTTTTTCTTTCCAAAATCTTTATTGCCTGCATCGCTATACCTAAACCAAAAAGTAATGAAAATATGGGGAAAAATTTAGTATAAAAAAAAAGTTGCAAAATTTTTCCTGTCATTAAATCTAAAGTTGAAGTAAATTTTTGGGTGTACTCATCTTGATTCAAGAATGTCGAATTCATTATGGTTATATTAACTACGAATATTCCCATTAATGCGAAACCTCTATAGATATCTAAAATTTCTATACGCTGTGAATTTTTAACTGGCTTCGATATATTACTTTTATTGCTCAACTTTAATGTTTTTTATTATTGTACTAAATTTAAAATGCATTTCCTTGATTTACTCTTTTAAATTTTTAAATAATTTTTCAACTCCTTTATGAATACCTTTTTCCATAGTAGGTATAAACGCCTTGAGGTCAATTTCCTTTTCAATATCAAAATCTTTCGAAACCGGATAGACACCGTCCATTTTTGCAAATGAATATTTATAAAACTCTATCTGGCGTCCTGTATTTCTATTATTAATAGAATCAGTGTATTTTATTTCCTCCTTTAACTCTTCTATCGTAGGTGGCTTGTAACCCAAATCTGCCAAATCTTCCCATTTTGGACTAATAGATTCATAATCAGTAAATCGTTCTACCTTAATGATAAATTTGTTTTCATCTAAGTGATAAATGGTTTTATAAGAACAACCGTGTTCATCTGCATATGTTTTTTGATTAAATTTGTCTAAAAGCGTCTCAATAATTTTGTCCCGCTCGTATTCATAATTGATAATTGATGCTGGTAAAACGTGATTCCCTAACACATTCTCTTCTCTAAAAAACTCTAGTTTTGTTACTCGATTATATTTGTCTATAGTTTCTCGGATAAATTTTTTTTGGGATTGAAATCGTTCCAAGTTTCTACTATTACTGGTCTCTCAAAACCTCCAATAATATTTCTATGATGGGTTACAGTAATTGCATTTTTAGGTGGTATTAGATTTGGCAATTCTTTTCTCGTAACACAAGCTGAGGAAAGTAAAATTAAGAGCGTGTAGATAAATGTTTTCTTTAATTTCATTGTAAATATTTAATTACGCTATTCTAAAATCCATTTAATTAGATCATCCTTATCGACAATAGACCAGCTATGTGGATTCTTACTGCCATCTGCTCGATAACCTTTATCTTCTGTTTGTATGAGACTTACATACCGCCATTTTTTTTTATTAAGCAGTACTTCAGTTCTTTGCAAAATATATGCATTAGTAGATTCAAATTTTGTCCCTCTTGTTTCTTGCCACCATAGCGTATCAGGTTCTGTATAGAATCTTAATTTCGTCTCGCTCAGATTGTTGATGTTTGAAATATTTCCGCTTTTTAAAACAATTGGTGATATTTTCTCTAAGCCATTTAAAATTGATGTACCATCAGGTACTTGATCTTCTAAGAAATTTGCTATGAAATTAGGCTCTTGCAGACGTTCCTCAGTAAGATTTTTGTTTTTTAAATCTTTTTGTGCACTTTCATACATTGCAAACAAATCAATAGGAGCATCTACTACGAACACGCCTTGTGGTTGAGCTTTACTGTTAATTTTTGTTAAATAATCTGAAATATCTAAGGCTACATTACCACCAATGGACATACCGCCTATAACAATTTTTTGAGGTTTTAAGTCATATTTGTTGATAGCATCCTCAATTAATTTTGCAAGATCTTTTGATGTATCGTCATCAACCCAAAAGTGTCTATTGAAATTCATAAAAAGAACCGAAATATTATTTTTTGTAGCTTTATCAGTAATGTTGAAGTTTTCCTTAGTTTGTTTTGAAGTAGCTCCTCCACCTGGAAATAATATTAGCAAGGCCTGAGTATGATCTGCTTTTTCTAGAACGTAATCTTCCGTAGTTAATGTCACAATTTCATTATCTGGCCCATTCTTAAATTGCGCTTTTTCTTTGCAACTTATTGCTACTATTAAAATTATTATATAAATTCTTTTCATAATATAGGTAAATGGTTTGTTATTAATAAGTAATAAACTGTTGTTTAATTTTAATAGTAATGAGTTGTGATTTTATAAATTATTTCTTCAATGCTTTAATTAGTTCAATATTCATACTAATATTTACATTTCTTTTTTCCTTGACCAAAGTAAAAATTGCTATTGATGTGTTAAGCTCGGGAATATATACTACGTCTGTTCCCCAAAAACCTCCGTGATAAAATACGTTTGTGCCGAAAAATGAAGGGATATTAAAAACACCAAGGCAATAATTATTAGACTTATCAACTTGTGTAGTCATTTCTGACAATAAGCTTTTATCTTTTATAATATTACCGTTGTAAAGAAGTTGAAAGAAAACTGCTAAGTCTTTTGCAGTAGATGCGAGTCCGCCACCACCAAATAAATCCCAAGACGGGTTAATATTTGTTGAATTATTACTGAACATATCAGTATATTGAGTAGGAAAATCTAATATACCTTTAGGCAGTTTTTCCAAACCTTGAAACCAGGTAGCATCTAGTCCATTTTCTTCCAAATTCAGATTTTCTCTAATAGCTGTATAAAAAGATTTATTGCTTGCTTTTTCAATGATATCTGCGAGTAATAGATAATTAATATCTCCATAAGAATGTTTTCCTAATTGTGTGCTATCATTAGTTTTTTTCATAGCTAATTTTATTTGCTTGCTCTTAGTCCAATTATAATCTGGATTGTTATCTACAAAATTGAAATAAGAATCATCCACATAGTCGGTAATACCAGATGTATGTGAAAGTAAATTGCGAACAGTAATTTGATCTACGCCATAGCCATTAAACTTCAAGGCTTTTTTAGCTTTTTTAGTTATCAGTTTTTCAATCGAGTCATCTAAGGTAAAATCACCTTTTTCTATCAATTTTAAAATAGCAGCAGAAACATAAGTTTTAGTATTACTCGCGGTAAGAACAGGTTGGTTTTTGTCGAGGGCTTCAGTACTGTTTTTTGCCTTATGACCAACAGCATAGGACCAGGAATTTTCTCTGTCAGGGGCTTCTATGTGAACAATAAAACCTATTCCATCCCGATTAAGATTATATATTGAATCGATAATTGTCTCAAATCTTTTTTCAATATTCTGAGCATTAATAGAATTGATGCTAATGATAAAAAGCAGTAATGCACAGATTATATTTTTTAATTTATTTTTTTTGCTATATGTCATAGTTGTTCTTTTTAAATTAAAACAGTTTTAGTTGCTTACTCCAAACGCTTTTTTGATTCTCTTTTGTGATCTTCTATATTCCAAATGATGTTCCATTTTTTAACATAATCTGAAATTAGACCTAACCCAATTTTAAGCCTTCTTTCGTCTACATTTTCAGGATCAATGATGGTTGGTAAGTAATATTGTTTGCTTTTAGGTTTTCTCTTTATTTGACTCCCGTAAATTTGTGTTCCATTAGTACGCATTGATATTCTATCTTCTAACAAGGCTAAATTTCTAGGTTCAGCATCACCGCTGGCTACAGCGCGTCTCATCAATGGTAAATATTTTTTTTGGATGCTTAAAGGTGAATGTTGAATTACTAAGAACAATGTTAAGTTTCCTCGATCTCCAATTATATCAGCCCCAAGCCAACCCTTATTGTTTAAAATGTTCTGAACTCGTATTTGATTAATAGAATCTTTGATTTCTATTTTATCCCAAAGGTCAATATATTCCTTAGAAGAATATCCGTAAGTATCTGATATTTCTCTATTTTGATTTCTAAGATTCTGATCATCATCGTAGATTGAATCTAAAATGGCTATTAGCTCTATATCTAGTTTTTTATCAGTCTCCTTTTTGTTTGTGTTTATCAATTCTAAAAGCTTTTTCCAGCCACTATGCTGGTGCAATATTTTAAAATCAGGATTGTCAGTTAGGTGCTCAATGTTATCGTATTTATAGTTGACATTATTTGCTAATTCTGATAAATGAAGAAACGCATCATTTGTCTTTCCCGATAATGCAGCTGAACAGGCAGCATTGTATATGTCGTTTTGTTTAATATATTTATTATTATTTTGAATTGCATCTTTATAGGCTATATAAGATTCTTTATATTTTTTTAATTCATATAAGGAATCTGCTTTTCGTATTTTATAATAATGGTCAAATATGTCGCTTTGAGCAAAGGCCGCTGTTGATAAAAGAAAAAAAACGAAGACAGTTAATTTTTTCAAATAAATACTTTTAATTGCAATAATCATAAGTTGCTATTTAATTATTTTGATTATCTCTTCGTTCAAAAAATGAAGATTTTCATTTTTGCGATTAGTCATTAAAATTATAGTTATATCTTTATTTTTATATATTGTTGATTCGTAATTACCGCTACTTCCGTGATGGAAATGCTCAATATTCCCTTCTTTATCAACCTTTAAATTCCCAAAAGAAGATTCCAGATTTTTCAGATCTAACACGGGAATTTTGGAACCCAGAATCAATGATTTCTTCGAGATAAGTGTTAAATTATGTATGCCATTAAGTAATTTTATTTGATCATTAATAGTAGTAGTGTATAAGAACAGTGGTGTCTCAATGGTAAATGGTGGGCTATCCTCTAAGTAGTTCTCGTTAAAAGCAACAGCAATTGAATCAAAATCTTTGTAAGGAAATGACAAACTATATCTAGTTTGATTAAGATTTAGTTTGTCCAAAATATTCTGTTTTACGTACTGTACAAATGCCTTTTTTGAGATTTTCTCAACAATTTTTGAAAGAAGAAACGGACTATTATTAGTGTATAAATAAGAACTACCTGGACTAAATGACAAATTTTCTAAGCATTTAATATCATCATACAGCACAGTGTCGTTTATAGACTTATGTTTCATCCAATTTACTTTTGGCAGGCCACTTGTGTATTGAAGAAGATTTAGTATCGTTATCTGGTTTGACCAGTCAGGAAGATCATTTAAATATTTATTGAGTGGATCACTAAGATTAATTTTTCCTTTTTCCATAAGTTGTAGTATAGAAATTGCAGGGATTTCTTTATAAATTGATCCAATGTTAAATCTATCCGTCGACTCTAATTTTGTTTTGAAATCTCCACGCGCAAACCCAAACTCACGTTGATAAATAATATTGTCGTTCTTAGCTACGAGAATGTTCCCATTAAACATTCCCTTTGAGCTGAGATT
Source organism: Nonlabens sp. Hel1_33_55 (assembly GCF_900101765.1). Classification (NCBI taxonomy): domain Bacteria; kingdom Pseudomonadati; phylum Bacteroidota; class Flavobacteriia; order Flavobacteriales; family Flavobacteriaceae; genus Nonlabens; species Nonlabens sp. Hel1_33_55. The sequence goes on along the minus strand of NZ_LT627735.1, from coordinate 771,943 downwards.
TTCAAATAAGGAATCTAATCTAATCTGCAATTCTTTTTCAGTAGGATTATTGTTAATTTGAGAGAAACTATACTGAAAGATAGAAATTGCTATTAAAAATGGTATTAGTTTAATACTGAAGAACTTCATTGTAAGTATATTTTATAATTTATAGATAGCTGATTGATTTGCTTTTACCTGGTTTTATCTTTGATGATTTTGTTTGCAATCTTCAAATAGTCATCATTATCAACAACATTATATTCAGGCACAAAATCCTCCCGTGGTGTCGTATCAATATGATAAAGTTTAATACCTGGAAGTTGAATTCCTATTTTTGTGTTTTCTAAAGTATACTGCCAAACCGCACCTAATAAACCCGCCATTTTAGTCCCTACAATATCAGCTCTTTTAAAGCTATCTAAGCCAATAGCTATTCCTTCTCCCATACTACCTGTCCAACGACCAACAAGTAAAACTATTGGTTTTGTATAAATGGTTTTTCTGGGACTGACTTGTTCTAACCATAAAAATTCAATTCCAGTTAATTTTTCGTCAAAAACATAACGGTATCTTTGATATGATTCTTCCTTATTAATTAAGCGACCCATTAAAGCTTTAGCTATGGTATTATTACCACCGCTAGGGGTTTCCCTAAGGTCTAGGATTAAAGCTTTAGTATCCATTAATGTATCAATGGCGTTGTCAAAAGCAGTTATTAAACTATTATCGCCTAAGGAGTTATTGATTTTAATATAACCAATGTTGTTCGCATCTCTTTCCACGAGCAAAACATCATCACTTTTGTAATATGATTTTGACTTTTTGGGATTCAATTCAAATTTTAATTTTTCATTTTTATCCCTTACTATTATCTGAGATTTTTGATTACGTTTTCCCGCTAGTAGAACATTTGCGGCAAACTCATAAACTTCATTATCATAATCTTTAAAAGAGATAGGTAGTACTTCTGATAATGCATCAGTAAGTTTCTCATTATTATGTTCAACGACTTCCATCCCGACTTTAAGACCTGTTTTTTCAGCATTAGAATTTTGCCTAATTGACTCAATAAAAAATTTGTTTTTATTTTTCTTTATAGTAAGTTCTGAAGATGTAGGAATGACCCTAAAAGAATTTGGATTGTGCGTATTTAAACCTAGATGACCATTATAGAGTTCATAATTAGATTTTTCTAAAACAGTGATGAAACTTTTTTTATTTGTTATTGTGTCAACAATTGGCTGATAATAATTTTTCACTTTTCCCCAATCTGTTCTTCGCGTATCGAAATAGGCAAAATTTTTAGCTACGATATCCCAGTATTGTTGATAGTCTTTTATATAAATAGAATCTTTTTTAGAAGTGTGGTTTACATCAATATTTAATTTTTTGAGATTATCACAACTACTTGTAGTCATTATAATAAAAAATATAAACCAAATCGTTTTTGCTCTACATTGAAAATTTCTGAATATTAAAATATTGCTCATAATATTGTATATACATTACAAATTAAAAGATATTCTATGCAAGAACTTATATCAATCTTGTAAACAACTCTATTGCTTTTCAAACAGCATTATCTATCAAATAAGTATGATTACTTTTGTTCTGGATGAAAATAACTGTAACCATTTTAAGTTTTCTATGCTTTATTTCGTGCACAAGGGATGAAGGTCATCTTACGCAAAATCTTTTTAGTACATCAGAAACTGTATATAAAATTGGTGATAATCCGGACTGGCAAAAAAAAGATTTTAACGATTCTAAATGGGCAAATAGTTGGTCCGAACCAGTAGATAATAAAATTTTTTATGCAAGGAAAAAAATTATTTTAAACGAGAGTAGTTCTAGCTTTGAGCCTTTTGAAATGATAATTGGTGCTTTTGGCGATTATGAAGTTTATTGGGATGGAATTCTTATAGGGACAAACGGTAAGCCAGGAGCAGAGAAAGGAGAGAAAAGTGATAGCTCTACTCTTAAAAAGTTTATTATTCCAAATTCTTTAGCTAGCAAAGGAAATCATCTATTAGCTTTTCGTTTCTCTCAATTCTTTGAAAACGATTTACAAAGAGATGTTGTGGTAGAAGTTATAGAGTATCAAAACAATCTCAACGAGCGACTGCTTTTGGTGTTGTTTATTAATATACTAGCGGGCTGTTTCTTAATTACTGGTATATATTTTTCTATTTTATTTCTAAATAATCAAAGCAATAAAGAAAATTTGCTATTTGGGCTTTCTTCCATACTTTTTTTCATTCTAATTATTTTTGAATATTCAAAGTTTTATACAGCGATTCATTATACTAATTTTTATACGCGTTTAAGGATTATAGGTTTGCTTAATATTCTGATTGCCTTTTTAATACCCTACTATTTTTCAGTACAATTTAGATTAAAAAATAAAAATGTATTGGCATTATCTTATTTGAGTATTTTGGTTGTAACTGCTATAATATATTACAATCAGTACGATAAGATAAATCTAAGATTGGGTCAATTAATGTGGCTTTCTTCAATAGTAATTATCATTTACGCGATTTCTAAAAAGAGACAAGGATCTTATTTGATGCTTGCTGGACTGATTGTGAGTTTTGTAGTGTATCAAATATCTATTTATGATATCAGTCTTTTCGTGAGTTTCACCATAGTCCTCTTACTAATGTATTATATTTTATCTATAAGAGCAAAAGAGCAAAGAATAGCCTATGAAAATTCTCTTATTGAATCTTCAAGATTAAAATTAGAACTTTTAAAGAAAAGTATTCAGCCTCATTTTTTATTAAACACGCTGACATCACTAATTGATTGGATAGAAGAATCTCCTAAAAAGGGTGTAATGTTTATTGAAGCTTTAGCTGAAGAATTTAACATTTTAAATGAGGTAGAAAATCAGGCTTTAATACCAATACAGAAAGAAATTAACTTGTGTAAAAGTCTTATTGATATAATGAGATTCCGTAAGGAAGTAAATTACATATGGAGTGATGAAGGTGTTGATAAAAATTTTTCTCAAAAGATTCCACCAGGTGTGATTCATACACTATTAGAAAATAGTATTACTCATTGCAAACCTAATAGTAATAATGAAATGCGTTTTTACTTAAAAATCTACTCTGACAAAGAAAAAACAGTATATAATTTTAGCACAATGGCTCAAATCAGGGAACCGAAAAACATAAATTTTGAGGGTACTGGACATAAATATGTAAAAGCAAGATTAAAGGAAAGTTATAAAGATAGCTGGTTATTTACTTCTAAAGAAAATAAAGATGGATGGATGGATAAAATTATAATCAATCCATAGCTATGAAAATATTAATTGTAGAAGATGAAATAAGAATAGCAAATCGTGTTGAAAAAATGGCAAAAGCTTTCTTTTCCGATAGTTTAGAATTTATTACCTCTGCCCAGTCGTTATTAGATGCTAAAACTTTAATAAAGGATTATACGTTTGATTTAGTGTTATTAGATCTAAACCTAAATGGTGAAGATGGTTTTAATCTTTTAAAAAATCTCTCAGCGGATCAATTTCATACAATTGTAATATCTGCCAATAAAGAACAAGCGTTGAGAGCTTTTGAATTAGAAGTAATTGATTTTATCCCTAAGCCGTTTAATGAAATACGACTTTTCAAAGCATTTAATAGGATATCGAGGAGCAATTATGTTGATGATGAAAAAATAAAATTTTTAGCTATAAAAAAACGAGGTGAAATTAAATTAATCGATATAAGCGAGGTGATTTATTTTAAAGGAGCAGGTGTTTATACCGAAGTTTTTTTAATAAATGGTAATAAGGAATTACACGATAAATCTTTAGAGAGTTTATCTCAACTGTTACCTCACTCATTTGTTAGAACTCATAAATCTTATCTAGTAAAATTGAATGAAATAAACACAATTTTAATAAGCACAGGAAGTCAATACTCGATAGAACTTAATAATGAGGATAGGCTTCCAGTGGGTCGCACTAGATATAAAGAAATAAAGAAAAAATTCTTCAATAATTAATTGAACATTATAATTGGCTTATAGGTTTGAGTAACTATGGTTCTGATGTCTTTATCGGACTCTAACGATAATCTGTTAGTGTGCACAAAAGAGTTAATAAGAAGAATATGTTTGAAATAATTAGTTGCTGAAAAAGCTGTTTAAAACAAAAACTAAAACCTTATTACTAAATTTCAGGGGTTTCAGTACCAATAATAATTTTTAGTAAAAAACTACCTAATCTAAACCAAAATCAAATGAATAGAATCATTAATATTTTATTACTTCTAGTTTTTTTGCTTTCATATACTTTTGTCAGTGGGCAAAACAAGACCGAAAAAATCAAGACTTTTTTAAATGATTTAAAACCAGAACAATTCTCAGGAACAATTCTTGTTGCTCATAAAGATAGTATAGTTGAAAAAAGAGCATACGGTCTTGCTAGTATAGAGTATAACGTTAAAAACAAAATTGATACTAAATTTAATATAGCGTCTATCTCAAAAATGATAACAGCCGTAGCCACTTTAAAACTTTTTGAACAGGATAAAATTGATTTAAATGTGCCTATAAAAAAGTATCTACCAAACTACCCAAAGAAAATCGTGCGTGATTCTGTTACGATTCATCAATTATTATCTCACACATCTGGACTAAATAATTTCTATGTTTCGTATGCTGAAGAATTGAGCAATACAAAATATGATTCTATTTCAGATTTTGTTCCTCTTTTTTCAGACGAACCCTTATTGTCAAAGCCCGGAGTACAATATAACTATAGTGCTTCTGGCTATGTAATCCTTGGTCTAATAATAGAAGAAGTAAGTGGTCAAAATTATTATGATTATGTCAATGATAACGTATTTATTCCTTCTGGTATGTTAAATACTAGAGAGCACAATGTTGATGACGTAATCTCAAATAAAGCAAGTGGTTATTCTTCAATGTTTGGGGATGCAGAAATACTTACAAAAAACGACAGCTATCTGTCTAAGGCCTCACCAGGTGGGTTCCACTATTCTACCGCAGAAGACTTATATAATTTTTCAAAAAAATTAACAGATGGGACGCTACTAAAAACTGAAACTGTTGAATTAATGTTTGAGCCTAAAGTTAAAGGTCAAAACACATATCTAGGTTACGGTGTAGATGTGGATACACGCTATAATCAAACTATACAAGGCCAGAGTGGAGGATGGTATGGAGTACATTGTGAATTGATGGATTTTACCAAGGATAAATACACTGTTATTGTTTTGTCAAATATGGATAGTAGTTCAGAAAGTGGAGCATCGATGGTAATTAATTTTTTTAAAGTACTTCTTGCGGGAAAGCGATTATAAAGTAATTGCAATTTCAAATGAAAATTTTGAAAAATATGATTTCACCCAATCATGAAGTCTTTGAAAATTAGCTGCTAAATCCGCCGCAGTAAATTTGCTTAGTTAGTTCTGTCAAAGCTTTTCAAATATGAGTCAGTTTAAATTTTACTTCTTTAATCTTACCTTTACCTTGAGTTTATTGAGCTCAAAATAATTAGTTTTATGTATTTACAAATATGTATAATTGTGGATATACAAATAACAAATTTTGATGAACAAGTTCTTTAATGCAAATAGATCGCGATGAAGTATTGACTAATGTCAATCATGTGTTAACACTTATAATATCAAATTGTACACCTATGCTACACCTAAAGTACTGAACCATCAGCAATATCAAAGCTTTGAACATTCTGCATCGGCAAATAAACAGATTGATTTTCTAAAGCAAACATTCTCAAAAATCAAAAGTAGTCCTAAATCTATTTGTCGAAATGACAAAATTACTTTAGTAACCGATTGAGTTTATCTTAATTTAAGATCTAATTGTTTGGAGATTATTTAATCGTTATTCCTGTTATAGCGAATTCCTAATGCCAAAGCTACACCAGCGACAAGTATCAATCCTGGAATTGGTGCAGCGGGAGCCTCTGGATCTGTATTATCAAAATCAGGTGGGCCACCTTGTGCAACTGCGGTTCCCACAGTAAGCATTATTGCCAAGAGTAATAGTAAGAATTTTTTATTCATAATATTTGATTTAAGTATATATCCCACTAAAGGGAAGTTCTAATTAGTTTAAAGATTTTGAAACATCTAGGTTTACTTGAAAGTCTTCTAGAATAAGCGTAAAGTCAAAATTCAAATGTTTTTTAATTTGAAAAGTTCAACTTTCTGGATGACTTAGGATCCACAGTATTTACAGTTACAAATGAAAATATTTGAGTGAAATCAAGTGTAATTTAAGTGCTTGATGTGCTCAATGATCAAAGTCACAACTTAAACATCAATTTCAACTTCTTAGCGATTATAGTTGAAACACTTTTCAATATCATCCTACTTAATTTAAAACCTGAACACTAAAAGTATTCAGGTTTAGGGAGTCAGTATCACTATTTAATAATGAACTTCTTACTTAGGGAATTATCATTCTCATCCACTATGGTTGTAATGTAAACACCAGTGGAAAGTCCGCTAACATCAACCGAATTGTTAGTTGGTATCACTTCAAGTACTTTTTGACCATTCATGTTGTATATGGCAACACTCTTCAATACATCCTCTGTATTAAAATATAACACATCAACAACAGGATTTGGGTATAGCCCAGCTACAAAGTTTTGCGTTCTATCAAAGGATAGCGTTTCATTGTTGTCAAAGACAATGCGATCAATTTCAGCATTACCAGCGGGAAGTGTACCACCACCGCTTTCTCGCAACTGTAATCTAAAATTTTCTACAAGACCACTCCAGCTTGCGCTAGAAACGTCTATATCAATGACTTGAGTTTCTGCAGAGTTAGGGTCGATAGGGGCTGTTCTGAAAACAAAGTTCCCACCGTCTGGTTCAGTATTTGGATAAGAAATACGAATTTCATCATTGGCAGAATTATTTATAACTACTACGTGAAGAAAATCACCTAGATCTGCATTGATTCCGTAGGTATCCTGATTGATTCTACCATTATTGTTAGCTCCTGTAAAATCTACTACTAAAGCGCCGTTAGATGCACTTGCATTTACACCTCCACTACCATTCCAGCCTTCAACATCACCATCAGTATCAAATGCGTAGTCGTTTCTTACGATCGTTGGAGGGTTATTGGTAAATTCAATCTGGTCAATCTCAATAGTTCCACCACTAGCATCAGAATTAGTGTTGGCGTCTAATTTAATTGTAACCTGTATGTCATCTACTATACCAGTATAAAATTGACCTGTCAAGTCAACGATGTAAGTTTGAAATTCTGAGTCATTTGAAGTTATGACTTGATTTCTAAAGGCTCTTCTACCTTCAGTATCGCCAGGTCTAGGGTAGCTGAATCTTAAATACTCATTATTTGAATTGTTTTTAAGCGTTATAACAGCAAAGCTCGAATCATCTGAATTGATACCAGCATTCAAATTTTCAATACTGGTATTGGTATCATCTGTCGTATTCAATTCTAAAATTGACGCAGTCTCTCCAGGAGTCAATGTACCCTCAATGGCCTCAAATCCTTCATTGGAATTTGTGAAATCAAAGGTCGTTTGTGCTACCATGGCACATGGTAACATAAATAATAGGGCTAAAGTAATTTTCTTCATAATTGATAATTTTTGAGTTATTGGATTATTAGTTTAAGATTTGCTTCGTTATCACCACTAGTGATATTCATTACGTATACTCCAGCGCTTAGGTTGGGTAATTGTAGATTTTGAAGTGATGAAGAATTTTGAGAGGTTCTTTCAAAAAGCAACTGTCCAGATATATTATAAAGGGATAGATCAATATCATTACTTGCAGGAAGGCCTTTAATAGAGATATTGCTATTAGTTACAGGGTTTGGATAAAGTGATATCGCTTTCGCGAAAGCGGACTCGTCATCAACTCCCAAGGTAGACTTGCTAAACACAACCTGAAATCTATCTGCCGCAGCTGACTCATCATCTGATACATCAATATTTTTCATCACTAGCGTAGATTCAGATGAAGGTAAAGCAGTATAACTTTCATCTAGATTGTCATAAAAGAACGCGTTGATATTATCCAGTGCCGGTACATCGATGGTAAATCCATAATCTGCGGTCTCGCCCACAAATACATTCAAATTGAATTTATCGCCTTCTTGTGGTTGGCTAGCTCTATTCACGATATAAAATTCACCATTATTTTCCCAAGCAAGACTGTGAGTATTTGCAAAAAACTTCGCAGTATCCTCGTCGTTGAAATCATTACTGAATTGATCATCAAATCTGGCAACGGCTACATCATTAGCCTTTCCAGCAGCTAGTTGTTCCTGAGTTGAAAGGTTGATGGTTAATTGGGAATTAACAGCAAAGTTTTTAGTATTGACATTGTTCTTGCCTGCATCAACTTTATACGTCTCCTTAAATCTTAACTCTCCATTACCAGTATTATCAGATGTAACGAAAAAGGACTGGCCAGGACTTACGTCACCATCTAAAATTGATCCCATAGGCAGCGTTGATACTCCTTCGAAAGTGAAAAGACCGTATTGTTCTATTGTGGGATCCCATTGCCAAAAAGATGTTCTAACAACATTTGTGTTTTCTGGGTCTTCAAGAAGTGCTTGTGCACTAATTTTTGCTTGGTAAGGGTTACCTACTAAAGCAAACCTATCTGGTCCAGCAAGAGGTATAGCAGTTGCTGGGTATGTACCAGTCACAATTGTTCCTTGAGCTTTAAGTTTTGTATCCGTAGGCGTGTCTGTATTTGAAGTGAGATCAATAGTACGATCACCTCTAATGAAAATTCTATAGGCATCTCCCGCTTGAGGAGATATTGCGTTCAAATCATTACCATTATCTGAGATTACGGCTTGCCATGCATCAGCAGCCACTGTGTAAGAATTGTCAAATGTGAATAGTGATGGTGCGTTTGTCACGGATTGATCGTAGCCTTCTGATTCAGGGCCTCCAGTTATTTGGGTACCCACGTTTGGTTCAAATCCTACTTCTCCTTCCACAAGACCGCCTTGTTGCCAATTATCAGTTATAGACCCGTCAAAATTTACAGGAGCAGATACAAATCTATATGCGCGGCCCGTTGAAGCAGGAAAAAACTGTTCTACAGTAACAGGTCCATTAATACTACCTGAAACCACCTGGTCGATCACGGCGCTTTTACCCTCAGTACTTTTAAAAGTCAGCACACCAACTGGCGTTGTGCTAGGTTGAGTGGTCAACGCACCGTTTGTCAATGTTAAAACCCCATCTAAATTTAGGTTTGCATTTAAAACCGCACCAGCTGCATTGTCTACCTCCAAATTTTCTAAGGTAAAATCGGGAGTTTTGATTGATTGTTGCTCTGTACCGCTTAATAAGATGGAACCTTCATCTGCCGTCAACGATCCTCTTATGTTGATATCACGTTCTGCATTTAGTGTGTTCGCTCCCAGATTAATGGTTGCTGCCTCTGATCCATATAGGTTTTGAAATGATAAGTCACCGCTAAGAGTTAGGCTACTTCTCACGTATATATTGCTCGCGGCACTTACTGTTGTTCCAGAAGGATCAGTAGGTTCCCAACCTGTAGCTGTATAAATATAAGGTTGTTCTAGCGTAGGGTTATTGTCAAAAACAATTCGTTCAATCTCAATTGTACCAGATTTATTACTGTTATTATTAGTAGCCGTGTTATCTCTAGAAACAAAGTTGTAGACATCGATTATACCAGTCCAGTTTGCGTTATTACTTACTTGATCATTCAACACTTGAAAGGGTGGTGTTCCAGAACCATCGTCTGGATCCATCGCTATATTGCGACCTCCATTATTACTGTCACTGTTGGTGAAATTCAAACGCAACTGATTGTCAGGTGTATTATTGCGCAATACGATATGAACGTACTGAGCATTTAACGCATCAATGGAAAATTTTGTTTGTGCTAGGCGAGGATTGTCACCAGTCGTTTCACTAATATCCCAAGCTAAAACACCATTAGATATCAAAATATCGCTCCCAGCCTGACCATTCCATCCCTCATCTATTCCATCAGTTTCAAAAGTAAAGTCTTCACGCTCTGCTCTAGGTATAAATGCTATACGATCAATTTCCACACTACCATCCGTACTATTGACTGTATCTCCAGGACCTCTAAACAGTATGACAATGTTATTTTGAGTAGTACCAGGCGTATCATTGTTATCCCATTCAGAATTATCTAGATCAAAGAAATAGGTAGTGTATGCGAAATTGTATGGTTCCACATCAAATGGGGTAAAACGATTACCGGTAGTTTCTAATCGTTCTGATCTAACTTTCAATACAGACGTTTCTGCAGAATTTCGGATTCTAATTGCCATTATAGAATTTGCAGCGGCGTCAATTCCAGCAGTTGTTGTCTCAAGTTGAGCATTTTGACCAGCAGTAAGAGTCAGCGTGATGCTATTGGCATTGGTAGTAAGTGTCGCATTATTTGCTGACCATCCATCTGCAGAGTTGTTAAACTCAAAAGATTGAGCTGTTAGTGCCAGCGGGAGAATGATTAAAACGGAGAGTAGAAATTGTTTCATATTATTGAGTGTGTGGTTCCTTTTATTGAAATCTAGTTAATTATGGTTTAAGATAATCTGCCCTGACATTTATTGTTAAGGCAGATTGATTAAGTATTAGTCTTTACTGGCTCTCCAGGCTTTGCGTTGTTCCTTAGTCAGGATATCATTTACCTCTTTGCGACTTGCCTTTCTTAAAGCTTTTTTCTGTTCTTTTGATTCATCGTCAGATAGGCTCTCGTTCTTATTGATTTTTCTGGTACCAATAAATTTGTTGTACTCTATCTCTTTAATCTTATCCATCTGCTCTGCAGTTAATGCAAACTCCTCACCTTGTGATGTGAGTGCCTCATTTAATTCTGTTACCTGTTCCATTGCTTTCTCCTGCATCTTCATCTGCATCTTCTTATTCTGTGCATTTGCAAAAGTTCCAGCACCTATCATAAAAGCAAGTATCAATAATGTATTTTTCATAATGTTCAATTTATAACGTTGTAGTATCACAACATCGTAGTTAAGTTGTGGTAAAATTGAGTAATTCGTAAAACAAAAGGGTTCATTAAATGTCAGATAGGGTTTGTTTATCGTGAAACCCGCTCATAATCATAAGATCGTAACTACTATCGATTGTACGATTTAAACGTACGAAATTTCAGCAGTCATTGCAAATCTCTAGCTGATGGCTTACAAATATTTATTTTACAGTGAATAAATTACTAATAAAAATGAACCTGAAATAGAAAAATGAAAGGTGGTCATTTCATCAATTAATGATGATCAAGAATTTAACGCAAGCTGGATAGGCCTCTAAAATTCTCCATCAAGATACGCTCCGGATCACCGCCTTTAACATGTCCCAAAATCCCAAAGGGACCTTTATATCCTTTCTGAAACAAATATTGAATCATCTTTTCTTCCAGATCACCGTCTCCTATTGTCATGATTTTGGGGCCATCCGCTTTCATACCGTTTAAGTTGACACAACTCAAATAGGGCAATAATAGGTCAATGTTGGACTCATAGTTGGACAAGTCATCGTGAGCGTGGTGGAAGTTGTATACTACGTTTATGTCATATTCTGGGATACGTTTAATGATCTCCAGTTGGTTTCTGGCCTTACCGTACCAGCCGCCGTGGTTGTACAGAGCGAGTTTACAGTTAACACTGTCCGCTCGTTGTGCAAGGTAGCGTATCATTTGTTCCGCTTTCGCGAAAGCGATATCATCACTATCTCCATCAAAATACTCTGGATGAAAACCTACCCAAATCTCTGTCTGCAAGCCGGTTTCCCGTAAGGCTGCAAACACCTGCTCACTCATGGGCTTCAATTTCCCTACGGTGTCCTTGTTGTGATTGAGATACAGCCATACCGCTGGTATTTTGATATCGTTAGCTCGGGCCATCTGAATCTCCTCTACCATCCTATCAATGTGTTGCTGCCTACCGCCAAAAGCGTACTGATCAAACCCCAATCTTTTAATCATTGCAACGCGTTGCGCCGGTGTTCGTTCCAGGCTGTCAAATGCAACGATGGACCAAGGTATTAGGTTTGACTTATCAAAAGGGTTGGAATGCTGGGCTAGCTGCTTTGTTTTACAGGAAACTAGCGAGAGTAAAGCAGTGACCAGTAGTAAACAGTGGCGTATCATTGCTTTATGATGGATCTCGTAGTCCCATCCACTACCAATACATACATTCCTGTAGATAAATTGCTGACGTCAATGCTATTATTTGATCGCTTCACGTTAAGCTGTTGTCCTGCTAGATTGTAAAGAGCGACCTGTTCAACTGGATTAACACTTCTCCATTTGATGAAATCTGTCGCGGGATTTGGGTATACTGCTATAACTCTCTCGATTTCCTCAATCCCAGCTGTGGTGCCAAATTCCAGTGCACCCAAATCTGGAGTTTCATCTCTGGAAAATTGATTAAAATCATCCTCTGGCGCAAAGGCAGGATCTGCCGTATCAAGTGCCGGTGAATCAGACTGTAATGTAAAGTCAAAATTTTCTGGATCTGTAAACATGGGATCCACCATTCTAGTGTTCTGCTCTACTTCTACCGTTGCAGCATTTGTATCGATAGGTCCATTCGTGCCATAAATGATATTATCCTTGATCAGAACATCATCTGCATTAATAGCAATGGCGCTTTTGTTCTGCTCGCTATCAATGATGGAAATATTGTTGATGATTTTAAAATCGCTACCTCCTTGAATACTTATCCCGATGTTTCCACCATTGTCAGATGGTTCGTTGAGATAAATGGATTTTGTGTATGAGTTGAAGTAACACGTATTGTTAATCATATCGATACGCGTTCCAGCGTTGGAATGCACACCACTAAAACCGTTGAAATAACACAGATTATTGGCAATTAAAATACGGCCGTGAGTCCATCCAGTATCATCGTTGGGATTATTGGGTGTACCGTTATCATCGATATCATTGCGTTGCAGGGAGATTCCCTTGCCTTCATCAATAAGAGGTGTGATCACGGTTTTATCTGGAGCCCAGGAATAGATTTCATTGTAGTTATGGTGTATTGTATTACGTTCTATAAAAATGCGGTAATCATCGCTCGTATCGTTGCCGCTATCTGCTTTTGTTACCACGAGACCATGTGTACCAGAATATGATTTTCGCGAGGTGTTTGCAACCTCATTGTCTTTGATGTTGATGTAATCACAGTTTGCCACTCTCAAGCCATTACCTGGCACTAGTGTGATGCTGTTTCGCAAAATATCGACGTGATGAACGTTACTGAAAAACAGACCTCTAGTATCTGTATAGGATGGTCTCGAGACGTTGTTCAGCTCTGGAAAACTCATGTTTCCAATTTCCTCATCGCTAGTTCCAGGTTGTACGCGATACAGTGAGTTGTTACTATTTTCCTCGCGATAGAGAAATTGGAGTGCTTCTGCGGTACTTAATGGGATGTTTTCTACCTCACCAGTGATTTTTAGATCGGTAATACGTAGGTAGGAAGAATTTGTGATGCGCAGGATATTGGCTCCATCGCCTTTCAGTACGGTATTCTCGTCAAAGGAAGTGATGGTGATGTATCCACTGGCAGATCCGTTCAATTCATTGATCCTGACCGTATTTTCCTGATGCCACAGATGTGGATCATTGATATCGCCGCTATAAGAGTAGTTGGGATAGTAACTACGGTTAGTAAATTCACCCATCAGAAAAATGGTATCTCCTGGTCCAGCGATGTCTGTGGCATCATCGATGTTTTTGAAAGGCGTGGCTGCAGTAAGACCGTTGTTAACATTGCTGCCGTTTTCTTGTGATACGTAATAATTGATTTGCGCTTTCGCGAAAGCGGAACACATCAACAGCAACATTAAAAAAGTAAAGTTTCTCATAAGTTGAAATCTAAGTCTCAAATATATATACACCAGATCGACAAGAGGTTTACTCATCGACCTAGCAGGTTTGATTATTGTCAATCACCGTATAAATGTGTCTATAAGCGTCAAACTGTATCGTTTAACGAAGCAATGATAGCTAAAGAGACAGCTTAGTCCTTATCCAGATAATTAGGAATACCATCTCCATCTGCATCGCCTGCACCTTCCTGGTCATCTGGAATGCCATCACCATCTGCATCCCTAACTAAGGTCTTATCCTTGTTTTTACGCGACATTTCATAAGGTTCAGTTTTGAGCAGCGCCAGACATCCATCGCCTTCACCCATCGCTCTGATATTTCTGGAAAATTTATGTAGCAACGGCTCATAGATCTCTCGCTCTACAACCGCTAGGTTTCTGGTCTCGTTGGGATCGCGCTCATAATCGTAGAGTTCATAAAAATTATCCTGACCATTCTTGACCCATTCGATATAGCGCAGGTTGCCCTTCATACGGTATCCGTACCCCAAGCCGCGCTGGCCGCGATAAACAGTAATGGCTCCTATTTTTACCTCTGCATCTGTATCATTGAGAATAGGCACCAGACTACGACCTTTGATGGACCTACCATCTGTACTGTTTTTATTTTTAGGTTGTTCTGGAACGGGCAATCCAGCCAATTCACACAAAGTAGGATAAAGATCTACGGATGAAACTGCGGAAAAACTCTCACCTTGAGCATCTTCATTTCTGGGATCAACGATGATCAATGGCGATGCAGATGCTACTTCCAGGTTGGAATGCTTGTTCCAGCGGCCGTGCTCACCCAGGAACAAACCGTGATCGCCCCATAAAACAACAATCGTGTTGTCAGCCACACCTTGCTTTTCCAGTTCCTCCATGACCATGCCTATCTGCGCATCGACAAAGGTGGTACAGGCATAGTAGCCTCGTTTGAGCTCTCGCTGGAAATCCTCATTGATCAATCCTGTTTCTGGATTGATCTGAGCCTTAACGTCCTTTCCATTCAGGATATGGGTTTTGAGGTCATCACGTCCTATGGGTGCATTTTGATTAGCAGCGGGCTCAAATTCTGTGTCCTCGTACATATCCCAATATTTTTTGGGCGCTACAAAAGGTTCGTGAGGTTTCTTGAAACCTATAGCTAGAAAAAAGGGCTCGTCCTTCTGGGCTACTTGCTTCATCAAATCAATTCCCTGCATTCTGATGATTCCGTCCACGTAATCCTCGTCCGGTTTCTCTTGAAAATCGAGGGCATTCTTTCTGTTGTTGTAAGCACCTTTAGGCGCCTCATATGAGATGCTCCATGACTTGACGTCATCACCATCGCCACGCTCACCATCTCCTACCGTGCGTGGATCGTGAATTTTTCCTGCTCCAGCCGTTGTGTATCCATTGTTTCTAAAGTATTCTGGCAGGAAAGTCACGTTAGGCAGCTTTTTCCTGATGGGCTTGAACCCTATCACGCCTGTTTCCTCTGGCATCAATCCCGTGACAATAGCGGCTCTGGAAGGTCCACAAACTGCATACTGCACCATATGATTTCTAAAGGTCACGCCTTTTTCTGCCAGCGCATCCATATTAGGTGTAATGGCCTGCTCGTCGCCGTAGGCACCTAGGCTATTCCTTAAATCATCTACAAAAAGCAATAGTATATTAGGCTTTGTGGAATCTGTATTCTGAGCAGTGGCTGCATTGGAACCAACCAACACTGCCAAAAGAAAATAGTAAAAGGGTTTCATAGGTTAAGCTTTAAGAATCTCGTGTTATCCTGGTTTATTTTATGTTCTCACAATAAGTTTCATGTAATGTGCTTTTCAATTTTTGTTCCGCTTTCGCGAAAGCGGACTTTCCACTCACATTCACGTTCTCTTCAGGATCTGTTTGATGGTCATAAAGCATTGTTGCAATCGTGTCATCGCTGTCCTGTTTCAGAAATTCTGTGTAGCTGTATCTGTTGGTCTGCATGGTATAACCGTTACCTTTTTTGATCAAAACCTGAGGTTTGCCAGCCAATTGAGGGTTTTTCAAGACCGGCAATAGACTCACGCCGTCTAGTTGATCTTTAGGGATTTCCAAGTTACACAATTTTGCTATTGTCGGGTAGATATCGACTAGGTCTGTCAGTGCATTTGTTTGATCACCACGGTTTTCCATACCGGGATAGCTAATGATGAACGGCACTTTTGTGGAAGTCTTGTAGTTCGTAAATTTTGCCCACTGTGTATGTTCCTGCAGATTATAACCGTGGTCAGAAACTAGAATTACTATTGTGTTTTGATCCAGTCCAGAGGCTTTGAGCTCGTCCAGAATCTTCCCTATCAGCGCATCCGTATAACTCACGGTAGCATAGTAGCCATGGATCAAGTCAGTGGCAAGACTATCGCTTACCTGTCCCTGTTTGGGGATGTTGGAATAGGCACGCATCTCTGGCCAGTTGCTGATGCTCATTTCAGGTGCATCCCGCGGAATGTAATTGTAGTTCTCAGGCTGTTTGACTTCTTCACGATCATAAAGATCCCAATATTTCTCTGGAGCGTTAAACGGCAAATGCGGACTTATAAAACCAGCAGTAAGAAAGAATGGTTTGTTGGAAGTTTTCAGCTTTTTAATATCTCTAATGACCTTTTCAGTCATCAGTCCATCGATGTAAGTGGAGTCTGCAACGCGAGCACTTTCATATGCTGGACCGGTGTTAGAAGCATTATATTCCGCAACATTATCAGGTTTTTGATAATCCTTCCATAGAGACTGCCAGTAATCGGTTGGTAATAGATTTATATCATTGTCATCAAATGCATAAGGTCTATAAACTTCATCCCAATCACTTTCCCTATCGTCCAGATGGTGATAGATCTTACCATTGGAAATAGTCTTGTAACCATTGTTTTTGAACAGCTGCGGCAATGTAATCGCCTGTGGCGTTTCCTGTTCCACAAAGGTGTCGTAATTAAGAAATCTACTTCTCGTAGGCAACATTCCAGTGAGCATACTGGCGCGAGAGGCTCCACAGACCGGAACGTTACAATAGGCATTATTGAATTGCATACCGTTCGCAGCTAGCGCGTCTATGTTGGGTGAGATGATTTGTTTTGCACCGTAAGTTCCCAACTCAGGACGCAGATCATCCATATACAGTAATAAGACGTTGGGTTTAGAGTTTTCTACCTCAATTTGATCGCTCTGTTTGTAATGACAGCTTATTGTAATTAGTGCTAATAAAATGCTCACCAGAGGCTTCAACACAATGTTGAATCTAATTTCCCAATTCAAATTTTGATCATTTTTGTCATTTCACTACCCATTTGTAAAAAGTAAATGCCAATTGGAAGGGACGATGTTTTGATTTCTACAGTAGAATTTTGAAGAGCGTTAGTCTTTATTTCAATTTCTTGACCTGCTTGATTGTAAAGCTTAATTTTTTGGTTGGAATTTGGTATTCTCACGTTGAATTTTTCCTTGAACGGATTAGGATACGGTTGAATGATATTTGAATAAACACCATCGATACCAGCGGTTGCACTTTTTTCAAAAGCACCTATGTCGGGAAATCCATCATTGCGTGGATTACCGTTAAAGTCTTCTGTTTGGGCGGGCTGATCTGATCCGGCATCAACCGCAGGTGAATCAGACTCGAGCTCAAAATCAAAATTGGATGCTTCCATAAATAACGGGTTCTCTTCCACCCAGCCATTGGAAATATTTCTACTCGCATTTTCTTGGCCTTGATCGTTGAAAATTATATTGTTGGACACGGTTAGGTTAGTTACTGGGTTTGCCAATATTCCCAACGCCCATTTATCTGATTTGGACCAGGTAATATTGTTGATGATGGTAACAGTGTCAGAATTATTCACTCCTATCCCGCCAGCATCACCTGTATTGGTTGTAGCATTATCGTAAACCGTATTATGAGCAATAATTGCGTTATCAGTAAAGTGGCACACTATACCGCTTGCGCCGTTCTGGTAAGATAGATTGTTCGCGATTAGCATTCGACCATTTGCATAGGTATCGTTGTTTCGCGTAAGGAAAATACCGGTACCTTCATCTATTTCAAACTTGACAAATGACTTGTTGGGATTCCAGGAAATCAGTCGATTCTCATTACCGTACACTTCATTTTTCTCAATGATGATTTTGATCTCGTTAGAAGCATCGCCATTAGGTACCGTAGCTTCTGCAACTGTAATAGCACCGACTCCTTGGGTCGTATAAAACGTGTTACCATAAACTTTGTTCCCAGATATCAATATATAATCGCTTTGCTGCGCACGTATGGCTGCTGATGGTACATCTCTAACAATATTATCAATGAATTCAATGTGGTGTGAACTATTAGCTACCAGTGCACGACCGTTGTAATAACTAGGTTTGTCCGCATTGGGTGTAGCAGGTTTATCCCGCTGGGTTCCAATCAAAGTAGGATCAGAAATATCGATACCCATTTCTTGCTGCAAATCGTGAAGGGTACCGCTGGCATCTTTGTAAAGTCCCCAAGCATTTTCTGCCTCGGTCAGTGTTATTTGATCACTAATCCCCTTGAAAGTCAAACCTTTTACTCTAACATACGAGGAATTTCTTAGAATAAATCCATAGGTAGCATCAAATTCAATAACAACATCTTCATCATTGTAAGGTTGGATGGTGATGTACTCGTTCGCAGTTCCATTGAGGCTCAAATTAGCAACGTTGTCTCCTTCCCAAATGTCGCCGTCGTTGAATTGTGAGTTTCTATATGTTCCGCCACGTATTTGAATCGTCGAACCTGGAAAGGCCTGATCTGCTGCAAAATTGATGGTTCTGTATGGATTATTCATTCTGCCATCGCCAGTGTTATCATTACCATTTGTGGCGACAAAAATATCTTGAGCAGCAAGCGTTGATGAAATGAAACAAATAAGAGTGAAAAGGAAAAATCTCATAACTGGTTTTGTTTCTACAAATTAGGCCATTTTCTAATTACATATGGTTCACTCATAATCAAAAGAGGTCAACATTCAAACACTTCGTAAAATCCAAATTAAAACTACGGAATGATGTTAGTCCCAACCTCACTTTCGGCTAAACCTATTCGTTGCGCCATCGTGTATAGGTATTGACCTTTTTCCACTGTCAGTGGCTTATGATATACGTTCCAGCCGCTATTGAGGTCTAGGTTTTTCAACGGCTCATTTGATAAAACGTAACCTATGGATGCACTTGTTGTGGGACTTGACAGTATGGCCTTACCATTTTGGACTTTCACTTGTACGGGCATAGTTACTGGTTGTTCAAAGCCAGGCCACATTGATGCAATCATCGATGCCTCTGGTTCTAGGCCGCGGTCCTTATGCAACCTCCTAAAATATTGCAGTTCAAGCATCAGCTCCATTTGTTCTTTGGCATAGTTGGGATCGCCAGCTAGATTGACTAAGTTTTCTGGATCTGCAATGCAATCGTACAATTCGGTTTTTTGCTTATCGGTAAACCATTGTTGCTGGATGCTGTTGAGTTTTCCGCTTTCGCGAAAGCGTAACATCTCTTCCATCATCGGTACTTGTTTGCGATAATCAATATCCTTGTACCACATTTTTTCAGGGAAATCGTGTTCAATGTAGAGAAACCTCTCATTGCGTGCTGCACGACTGCGATCTGTAACTCCATCAAATCTATCGCTCGTCGCAAAGGCAACCGTGCGTTCTGGCTCCATCTGTGGACCTAAAAAGGTGCGCCCCTGAATGTGTTCTGGAATCGTAACGCTGGCAATATTCAAAACCGTGGGCGCAAGATCCACAAATGAAACCACTTGATCGCTGCGACCGCTAGTACCGCGTAGATCCTTGACCATGAACGGAACCTTCAAGCCGCTGTCATAGATCTCACGCTTCTGCCGTGGTAATGGACCGCCATGGTCGCTGTAGAAAAAGATGATGGTATCGTCGTACAATCCATCGTCCTTCAATTGCTGCAACAACTCTCCTACTTGTTGATCCAATAATTCTATGTTGCTATAGACTCTGGCCACGTCATTTCTGGAAGATGGCGTGTCTTGAAAATAAGCAGGTAATGGAACTGTTGCTGGATCTACTGTTTGTGGCTTTTCTGCATTTTTCCAAATCATGCTCTCGTGCGTCACATTAAAATTAAAAACCGAGAAAAATGGTTCTCCATCTGGACGATTGCGCCAGTGTGCGTTTTTATCATTCTGATCCCAAACCGTAACTGGTGCGGCAAATTGGTAATCAGTTTTGTCGTTGTTGGTAGTGTAATATCCCGCCTTACGCATGTACTCTGGAAAAGCCTTGACATATTCTGGTATCACAGCAGAATATTGAATTATTTCCTGATTCTCTAGATCATATCTACCTGTTTCTTTTTTATAAACGCGCTTACCCCAACTTGTGATATCGGTTCCCGTACGCATATGCTGGGTACCAATCGCTGTTGGATACATTCCCGTAATGATAGAGCTACGACTGGGACCGCAAACACCTACCACTGCAAACGCATTGTCATACACCATACTCTCACTAGCCAATTGATCCAATACTGGAGTTTGTGCAGTTGAATCTCCATAAAAGGAAAGCATAGGACTTATATCTTCACAAACGATCCATAAAATGTTAGGTTTTACAGTTGGAACCGTAGCGACCTCCTTTTTGGACTTGCAGCTGACAATTAAAAGGAGAATCGTAGTTAATTGTAAAAATTTCATTTTATGATTTTATAATTTTAAAGGTGTGAACTTCATCCTTTGCATAGATTTTTAAAATATAAAGACCTGACTCAAGGCCAGTCATATTGATTGATGAACCGTTTCCTGTTCCACTTTTCACTAATTGACGGTTGTAGTCATATAGGTCAAACTGGAAATTAGCCTCATCAAGATTTTTGACGTTCAGAATATCAATGACAGGATTCGGGTATATGAATGGTTTTTTTGCCAAGCTTTGTATTTCTATGGATGAATTCCCTGAGCAGGATTGCTCCAAATAAAATTCTAAATCATCTTGATCGTGTTTCTCGCTATAACCCAATTCCTGAGCTTTTTCAAGAAGTGTACAGGCGGTATTAAACTGACCCATATTGTGATAAATAACTCCCAGATTTCTATAAGCCCTCGAATTGTTTTCATTGATACTCAGTGCATTTTCTAGATCTGCAATACCTTTTTCAGATTCTCCCAGCTTGTGATAAAGCAAACCTCTAATCGTTCTCAGGTCATTCTCAGCTTTATTTGAACTGTATTTATCAAGGTTTTCTTCCTTTTTAAAAGCTAGGTTTACATATTCAAACGCTTTCTCGTATTCCTCAAGATCGGTATGCATCGCGGCCAAGAGCCAATTAGAAAACGGATGGTTTTTCCACTTCTTTTTTACCTCACCTAAATAGTTAATGGACAATCGATAGGCCTTTACTTCATATAGATTAGCTCCTAGATTATATAAGAGTCGAGTGTCCTCTGGTGATGCTATTACAGCTTTATGTCTATAATGCAAAGCCCAATTATCCATTTCATAGCTGGCATAAATAGCGGCTATTCTATCAAAAAATCTACTTTTTACTTTTGGATGTGTCTTCTCAGGATGCAGTGAGCGCACAACTCTCAAGTAAGTCTCTAATGCTAGAATATTATAATTGAGAGTGAATCTTAAGTCCGCCCTTTGAATTAGTTCATTCATGCTTAATTTTTCGCGCTTAGATTTGTTATTCAATTCCTCTAAGCGGTTTGAAGCACTTTCAATTCTTTGTTTATTTTTAAGATTGTACTCTAGTCTGTGAGTGATGTGGTCAACTAATAATCCTTCTTCAAAAACCCAAGTTGTGAGTTTCTTTCCATCCGTTGCGTACTTTAAACATACACCGTCTATTTTCGAATCTTTGTAGTAGAAAACTTCATCGATATTACCCGACTTGTAAAAGGTTTTAAGGCTGTCCAGCTTTCCGTCAGCTCCATAGTGCTTTTGCATTGAAACAATACTATCTCTAAAGTATTCAAGCTTTACAATACCAGTGCTTTTTTGCGCAAAGACAATGGTACTAATAGCAAGAGATAATAAAGTCAGGATAAATCTCATCTAGAGGTTTTTAGGCTTAAACTATAACTCAATTTCAATATCGTTATCCTTTTGATTCTTTACTTCAAAATAGCCTGTGCTTTCCTTACCATCGACCATCACTTTATAAGAATACAATCCGTGAAAGCCACGGCCTTCCAAGACATCTTTTTTACCTAAATTCATTGAGGCTCTGGTTTTCCAAGCGTCGTGAACTAAAGAGAAATAAGCTTTTCCCATCTCGCCTATGGAACCGTCTTTCTCATAGATATCTACCTTGCCGCGACCATCTTCCTGAAATCCCCAGAACATAAATTCGGCGACGTTGGGATGTGAGAACGCTGCAATCATAAAATCCCTCGTGTATTGCTCACGCACAACAGGATCGGTCTCGTCCATTGTAAATTCTGAAATACTGATGGGTTTACCCAGAGTTGCGTAATAACTCAATATTTCCAGAACACGTTCTGGCGGCGTTAGATCTGTTCCCATATGGGACTGGATTCCTATTCCCTGGATGGCACCTGGTTCGTTTTCATCTACTCGTTTGATATAGTCGTAATACCATTGCTGTTTCTGAGTGTCGATACCACCTTTACTAATGATTCCATATTCATTGACAAAACGTGTAGAACGTGGCGCTTTGTTCCTGGCAATTTTAAAAGCCTCGTATAAAAACTCCTCGCCACCCATCAGGTTCTGGAAGTCCCTATTGGTGTAGGCCTCATTGACCACATCCCAATGGGAAATCTTTCCTTCTGTTGCATCCAGTATGGACCACATATGCTTGCGCACCAGTTCTTTTACTTTCTCTGGGTTGTCTTTGTTAGCCTTTACCTCGTCAGAATTGTACTGAAATCCTGGCCACATCAATACGTGACCTTTGACGGTGATGTTGTCGTCTCTCAATTTGTCAATCACCTTTAGAGTTTTTTTACGTTTGCTCTTGTTAGACCATCTCTTAATTTTCAAGTCATTTGCCAGCACTGTTAAATTAAAGGCATTCTTAAACAATTCATATTGTTCGGGATTGTCTAGAATATCATCACCTTGCATCGCAGCACCAAATGGGAAAGCGTGCTTGACCAGCTCCACCTCTATCTGGGCATTTTTTGTGGGCTTGCCATCTTTCAAGACGGTGATGTTGAAATCTGATTGTCTCAATCGCTCGATACGCTTATTGGCAGTCTCGCGCCATTCTGCATCAGGTGCCATTCCTGTATAAGTAATTTCGGTTTGAGGTAGGTCTGCTATATTGATATCTTTATCAAAAACCTGAAATGAAATGTTCTTCATTTGAAAAGCCTGCGGTGCAAAGCCATATTGTAATGAAACACCCAAATCATCTGCCGGAACCTTTTGGGTAGTTTCAAACGGTATATAATACGTTTTCCAAGTAGAGCCCAGATTAAGGGTTCTGTCCAGGTTATCCTTAAAACTATCAGACTGGCGCAGTTGCACGAGTACTTTGGCCTCGCCGGTTTCCTCGCTGCTCTCGCTGGTTCTGGCTTCAAAAGACAATAAAACTGGTGTTTCCTTATTGATTTTTTGCTTTTCCACTGGAAGACTGGAATTCAGCTTATAGATGAATCGGGCTTGTTCCAGAGTTTTGAATTCAAGAATAGGCTCATCTCCATCTCTGAATAAAACCTCGCCTTGATCAGACATACATTGCACATATTCCAACCGGCTGGAATCGATGAGTTCTACTCCTACTGGAATTTCTTGGGCAACCGCAAGTGCAGTCGTGAAACAAAGTAGGATTAAATTGATACTATTTTTCATTAAAACGTTTTTTTCCAATTAGTCAGCTTTCGCGAAAGCGTAACAACCACATCTGGCATCGTGCCGCTCAAATCATTTTGCTCTCCAGGATCTGCCTCCATATTGTACAGTTCCTTGCGGTCTTCCTCGTACCAGTGGATCAGTTTGTACTTGCCCTGTCGCACGGCAGAAGATTTTGTGTCTCCCGTATTTACCGGTCGTGCCTTTGAACTGTGCCAGAATACCGTACGGTCGTTCCAGTTTTCTTGATCGTACCATACAGGTAACATATTCTGTCCAGCGGCAACAGGTTGTTTGTTGCTTGTAAGGTTTGCCAGCGTAGGGAACACATCCATCAACATAACGAGGCTGTTTTCATCACGTGGTTCCAGATCATTTGCCTTCACGAAAAATGGCACCTTGATACCACCTTCATACAAATGGCCTTTTCCAGCCCGCAACGGATAGTTAGATGTTGCCAACTGTCTCTCCTTAGTCCCATCATTACTTAAACCACCGTGATCGCTGGAAAATATGATAATGGTGTTATTTAGAAGACCTTCTATTTTCAACATATCCAGAATCCTGCCAATGTTCTCGTCGGTATTTTCAACCATTGCGGCATAGGTTGCATTATCCTGACGCATTTTAGTACGGCCGGTCCCTTCTTTGATGTATTCTAGAGTATTGCCGTAATCAAAATCTTTGATTTCCTTACGGTTGCGCTTAATATCTTCTTCCTTTGCCTCAAACGGTTGGTGGACATTGTAAAACGCCAGCATCGCCATAAAAGGTTGTTGTGAATCTCTATTCTTGATGTAGTCAATGGTCTGGCTGGTAAGCACGTCAGTTAGATATTCGCCTGGTTTTGCGATGGCATCGAGATCCAGTATAGGATCCTTATTCGACTCCCATTTACGCTTATTCACATTAAAGGGAGCAATATAGGAAATGGGCGATCCCGCGTGACCAGCGGCTACGCTGGTATCAAAGCCAAGATCTGTCGGGCTTTCTCCCAGATGATACTTGCCGAAATAAGCTGTTTGATAACCGGCATCATCAATGGCTTTGATGTAATTCTTATCATCTTCCAGATGGTCTATGGAGAAGCTATCATCTGGAACATCGCCATCCTGCACTGGATAATTACCTGTCAACATCGCATAACGTGAAGGCACACAGCGCGGATAGTTTGCATAGGCATTAGTGAATCGAACGCTTTCCCTAGCCAACTGATCAATAATGGGAGTTTGATAAATTTTTGACCCGTTGATGCTTAAATCGTGATAACCTAGATCGTCTACGTGTAGGATAAGGATGTTGGGTTTTACTGTAGCGCTGGAAGTAACGAGCTCGCTTGTATTCTTATCCTGTATTTTGCTGGAACAGGATGCAGTCAATAATAGAATCAAAGCTAGAACCTGTAAGTAGAAAACCTGTTTATGAATATTTGACAGCAAGTTCATATTAATTTTTTAGAAATGGAATGGATTCGGTGCCATTGTTTGTTGTTAACTTGATAATATAAAGACCATTTGACAATGACTGTACATTTAAAGATTTTTCAGTTGTCAACTCTGCTCGAATCAGTTTTCCATCCAGTCCATAAATAGTAATGGATTGTATTACTGCGGGAGTTTCAATATTCAATATATCTGATGCAGGATTGGGAAACAATCCTACTGATCTAATGTTTGCAGACGAACTACTCAACGTTCCACTAGCCTCTAACACATTAACCGAAAACTTCCTAATGTTGATCTGGTCGTCAACTACCGAGGTATTTGAGACAATATTTGAATCTCCGTCTGCCACTCCAAATACGAAAGGTTCGTTGGAATGATGTCTTGTCTGAGTGATAGTTCCCTCGTTATCAAATAGAGCACTAATATCTATCGGATTGATATTTCTACGACCGATGTTGATGATCAGTAATTTTTCACGGCTCCCATCTCTGAATTTGAGACCATACAACGCTGGAAAACCGCTATCAGCAATAGGATTATTTTCAAATTCGATTTGTTGAAAGGTGTCCATTCCCGCACTGGCTTCTGCTACGGTTTTTGCGGCTATACCTATGGGAGCAAGTCTCAATGTACCGTCGTTGTTGATGACATTTTCATCTGTCAAATGATGATAATGAAGTTGTCCTATCTTATCGCCTCTGGTGAGCCAGCTGTAAAGTAAAGCAGCGTATCTCACGCCTGATGCCCATGTCTCGTTAGCATTATTTTTTGTAGCACCATATTCCGTGATCCATAACTGATACGGATTAGGAACCATATTGTAGTCTGGATTCTTATCAATGGGATATTGAATACCTTCTGCAATAGCAACTTCCGCGGAAGGGAGATCATTGATTACCATTTGATTTCCATATTCATCATTAAGATAATGATGTTGTGTAACCGCATCAATCTGCGTTGCCAGCTGGGCATAGTCAGGATTATTTAGTAACTCATCGTTAACCGTATTGTTCCAGCTCTCTCTCGCACTACGACCATTTCCACTTTTAGTATTGATAATTGCTATTTTAATATCTGGATAGTCTGCTTTAATAGCAGCAACTACCTTTTGACACTGCTCCACATAAAACGAAGCACTTATTTCTATAGCTTCTTTTTTATTCGTGGATTCATAAGGCTCTTGTGTTGCAGGATTGAAACCAGAGTACCACAGGCCATTTCTTTCAACGGTTTCAAAAATGCCTGATTCTTCATTCCCAAAATAGAATTCATTACCTAATTCAATAGCGTACGGTGTTTTGCCTTGAGCAGTAAATTCATCGATAGCATCGATCATGTCAAGAATCTTAGCATCAAGCGTTTTCTCACTTTTTAAAACCGCTTCACTCGCAGTCACTGGAATTCCCGTTGCGGGAGTAGGCCTAGCTAGGTTGATGACATAAATCGCTTTAGTTCTTTCAGGAATAGTACTTACAAAATCTGGAATGGTAACCATTTCCTGATTTCCAGTTGGTTTATCTGTGTTCTCTAAAAATTGACCGGTACGCCAGTCCCAATAGTTTGCCTGTGTTCCACCTGGATATCTTATGATATCTGGATTGAGGTCTTCTAGTAATGATATAAATGAATCAGTTCCAAAAAAAACAGGCCTATCAGATCTTCTATTGAATCCAAAATCGACATTGGATTTCTCACTTACATTCGTATTCAGACTAGCAACGACCTGGGCGTTGCTCGTTAGTGTCAACGACACTAGAGCTATGAAGAATATTGTTCTCCTATTAGTAGCCGTATAATTCATAGTCGGTTATTCATATAGAGTGGTTGATATTAATAGTAACATCCAGCTCCTGCAATTAAATCAAATTCCTAAGGAATCAGGTTTAAGGAAAGACTTAAGAGGTTTGTTCATCGACTTTAATATGAAATTTATATAAAACGGAGCTATAACTTTTTTTGCTCAAGGCCTATTACTCTATCTTTGCAAACTCCTTTTTACTGTCAGATTTCTAGTTATTATTTACGGTCAGGATTTAATTGAGGTTCCTCGTAACCAACCTCGTTTTTCCATTGTGCTAATCTATTCTTGAGCTTTTCTATTTGTTTTGGGATTTGGGCAGCAACTTCTTTGGTCTCATAAGGATCAGTTGTCAAATTATATAAGTAGTAATTACCGGATTCCACGTCTTCCGTCATTTTAAATCCGTCCATTTGAATCACGTTTACCCAACTTGAAGCAAACTCCTGCTTCTTTTCATTCCAGCGTGCATAATTGGTGTATTCCCATACTAATGCATCGCGAACTGTTTCGGTTGATTCCCCCAAGAGAATTGGCGATAAATCCTCTCCATCAAGAATATAGTTTTGAGGTTGATTGGTTTGGGTTAATCCCAGAATTGTAGGATAAATATCCACGTGAATAATCGGTTCTTTGGATGATGATCCAGCTTCTATGTTATCTTTCCATTTGAATATGTACGGCACTCTGATTCCTCCTTCCAAGGTTTCTCCTTTGACGCCACGATATGGTTGATTGAAAATATCACTTTCGGTTTTGTAGTGTCCGTTATCGCTGGTAAATACGATGATTGTATCATCTTCCAGATTCAAATCCTTTAAGGCTTGTATCAATTGACCAACGCTTTCATCGAGACTCTTGATCATCGCCAAAACCTTTATTTCATCAGGACCAACTCCTTTATTTCCCTTTAGTTTTCCCTTAAAATGCTTGAGGTATTCTGCTTTAGGTTCCAAAGGTTTATGAACCAGATAAAACGGAACGTAAGCAAAGAATGGTTGGTCCTTAGCCTTGGACTCTTTGATAAATTCAATTGTCTTCTCAGTAATCACGTCTGCCGAGAATCGTGATTTGTCCATATCCTGATGAGGCGAAGTTTTAAAATCATAATGACCTGTCATTTCAAACCCTTCATCAAAACCTTGATTTGTTATCTGTAAATCATTTTTTCCCAGATGCCACTTACCGTAAGCCGCCGTCGCATAACCATTTGCTTTGAAAGCTTCTGCAATTGTGATTTTTTCCAGACTCATTCCAGTACCAGAACCTTGGACTCGGTTGACTTCTGGGGGTAGGTATTTCATAGCCTCTAGCGTTTTCTTGTCTGTTTTATAACGATCAGCAACACGATAGACTTTGTGTCGTGGTACATATTGACCTGATAATATAGAAGCACGACTTGGCGCACAGGTTGGATCATTGCTGTAACCGTTTGTGAAATGCATTCCTTCATCAAACAGCTGGTCTATATTGGGTGATTCTACCAGCTCGTTACCATAGCTGTTTAATGCATTGATACCTAGATCGTCTGCTAAGATGAATAAGACATTAGGGCGATTTGAGTCCTGCGCATTTAAAACCAAGGAACTAACCAAGGCTAGAATGAAGAAAAAATTATTCATAAGCATTGAAAGCGGTTATTTGAATGGTTTGAGTATGTTTCGTTGGTTGGAATCGCAGACCGTGTATAGCACTGCCATTGAGCTTGATTCGTAAACCTTCACCTATCGTTTTTCCCTGATAGATCTCATTCCAGTTTCCGTTGGAATCTTTTGCCTCAAGCATAAACTCACGCACGCAATGCGAGCGCATATTTTCACTCAACAGTACAGTTCTGATATCTTTAGCTGACTTGAAATCCAATGTCAAGCTAGGTTCAGCGTCGTCTTTTGCAGGTTCCCACCATTCTTTTAAGTGAATGCCTTCACTAAATACATTGCCATCCTCATTGTAAATGGCACTGGGTTTGTTTTTCGCTTTCGTGAAAGTAGATGCTCTTGCCACAAACTCGCTGTTTTCGATGGGTATGGCTTTCCAGGTTTCTATACGCTCAAAGTTGGCAGGATCTTCGGCTAAGGTCAATTCTACAATGTTGTCTATATTTTTGTCAAATTCCGCTTTCGCGAAAGCGAGAACCAACTTTCCATCCTCGACTTTATAATTTTCAAAACCATCAGTAATTCCCCTTGCGGAAATTATAGCTGTGGGAAGCTCAGGCAACTCGATGTAGGCACCAGCGTTAGCATCTTTCTGTAATATGTGTATGTATAATTTTTTCCCGACCTGAGTGGAGGCGCCGTAATCACCGCCAATGTAGATGCCGCGACGCGTGTTTTTAATGGTGTGGCAGTAATTTTTGATCCATTGACCGACTTTTATGGCCTCATCAGCTTCTTTTTGAACAAATTCACCTTTGCCGTTAGGCCCTAAATTTAACAGAAGATTCCCTCCATTACCCGCAACTTGAATCAACATACCCAGAACGGTTTCATAAGGTTTGATCGGACCTTTAGGACTGTAAAGCCATTTATCAGTCATTGTTAGGCAGGCTTCCCAATACCTATGATGATCTACTGGTCCCAGAGATTGTTCTGGTGTGTCATAATCGCCACGATCTTCCAGTGGCCAGCCAAAACCGGTTCGTGCGTTGCTAACAATTCCAGGCTGCCATTTCTTCATATCTTTTAGGACATTATAACTGTCCCATTGCCAATACTTAGTAGCCAAATGATCCCAAAAAACACCGTCGATTTTGCCATATTCCGTGAATAACTGCTCCACGTGTTCTTTCATATAGGGCAAATAATTTTGGTAATGTTTTTCTCTCAAATTATCTGGATGCGTCCAGTCTGGTTGTGAGTAATACCAGAATAGCTTAACACCAGCTTTATGAGCGGCATCTGCCAATTCCTTACAAATATCTCTACCATAAGGCGTATTCATTATATCGTACTCCGTATTCTTTGCATCAAAAAAGGCGAATCCATCGTGATGCTTTGCTGTGAATACAATGTATTCTGCGCCCCAATCCTTGACTTGTTGCATCCACCGATCTGCATCAAAATTTTTAGGATTGAACTTTTTGTAGAGATTATCGTAAACTTCTGGTTCAACTCCATTAGTGGCGGCTCTTCCAGCTCCAGGACGTTCTCCATTTCTTCCCCAACTCAAGACATTAGTTTTCAATAGGGCTGGTCCCCAATGAACGAATATGCCCAACTTTGCATCCTTGAACCATTGCATTTCTGCATCTGTAGCGTATAGTTCTCGTTGTTGATCGGCAGTGACATACATGGCAGGATCCTGAGCGGGAAACTGCCACTGATTTTTATAGGAGCTGTTTTTTTGTGCATAAAGAGAGCTATATGAAAGCAATATTAATGTTGATATTACGAGTATATGTTTCATTCACTAACATTTTAAAATTCTGTGATTTTCCACTAAAGTCGATATTTCAAGTGGATCACAGTTGATGAGCATTAATTATTAGTGCTCCTCGAATACAGGGAATCTCTGTACAAATTCCTTTTGATAATATTGAAAAAAATACACACCTATTTTCTTCATCGCTTGAGCTACATAATGACCAACTGGTGGTGGATTTTTTTCAAAGTAGAAATCGGAATCTTTATCTTTTTCTTGTGGTATTAGAACAACGTTCGCGTTTTCTCGGGATACATTTTGCATAGCTTCTACCACTTTTCCATTTCCTACTTGGAACATTAGAAATGGTAGTTCGGGAGCATCAAAATCTTTGCGTACGTGTTGAATAAGATTGGTTAGGTTCTCCTGATATTCATTTCTAGGCTTTAAACCACCTTTCTTACCACTATCAGATTCTCCTTGAACCCACAGCATACCACAAAGTTCATAGCTGTCTTTTTTTAAACTTGCGAGCACATCCTTTGAATAGCTTACAAATTCGCCATAGAGTTTAGGCTGATTTTCTTCTTTGATTTCGGTGGCTTTTTCTAGCGTCCAGTCTGGATTCCAAGCACCGTAAAGCGACATACCACCACGCGCTCGCTTAATAAGTACGATTTGATGCTCTGGATATTCCTCTGACATCTCAATACCAAAAAAAAATTCTGGCCCAAAGAGATAATCGGCACCAAATTTTCTTGCGGTATGAGTCGCGACCTTAGTCGTATCGAGCGGTTTCCGTTCTTCAAAGTTGTAATGTAACGTAACATTGCGTTGTGCAGCTTTGAGTCGCAGTTTATCTTCTTGAGATAATCCGCTAGCCTTTGCGCGACCATCCATATTGGATTGCCCTGCGAGTAGGAAAACTTTTGTTTTTAAAGGGACTTGCTGCAGATTTTGCGCATCCATTAATATGGTAGCTATCAGGCAGCATAAGATTAAAACATTTCTGAATACAAGATTGAAGTTCACTACTTCTTTTTCTTCTTTTTAGCTTTCATCTCCGTACGGTGGCTCTTCCACATATCCATTTTTTCAGGTACTAGATATTCTCTTTTCCAAGCTTTCAATGTTTTGGTAAGTTCCTGTGCTTTTCCGGGCATCGTGGCAGACAGATCATTTTGCTCGCTTATATCTTCTTTAAGGTTGTAAAGTTCAGTGCGATTTTCCTTATTGTACATGACCAACTTGTAATCGCCAGATCTCACCACGCTCATCTTTGAATCACCTGTAGAGTGCGGTCTAGCTTTATTGGAATGCCAGAAAACAGTACGTTCGTCCCAGGTGTCGTCTGCTCTCAACACCGGCTCAAAACTCTTCCCGTCAATACCATCTATTTTTTGATCAATGGCTAGATCCATCAATGTTGGAAAAATATCCATTCCAACAATTATGGATTGTTGGTCAACTCTAGGCTCTAATTGATCTGCCCATTTTACAAATAACGGCACTCTAATTCCGCCTTCATATAACCATCCCTTACCTGCTTTGAGCGGTAGGTTTGAAGTGGCTAGTTCTCGTTCTCTTTTGTTTCCATCATTGGAAAGACCACCATGATCGCTGGAAAAAACGACGATAGTGTTTTTATCTATACCTAAATCCTTGAGCGTTTTTAACAACTTCCCTACGTTCTCATCCACGTTCTCTACCATACCGGCATAGTCTGCATCATCTTGATGTTGCTTGTTTCTACCTTCACCTTGTGGTAAGAAATCTGGACCTTCAAAAGTCATCGATTCCAGTTGCTTTTTATTCCTTTGCTTATCTTCCTTTTTCGCCTCTAGCGGTGTATGGACGGCATAAAATGACAACACGGCTAAAAATGGCTGCTTACCAGTATTGTTCTTAATAAAATCAATGGTAGCACCCGTCATCACATCGCTTATATAATCACCTTCCTGGCTATCTTCTTCAACATCAGGAACAATTTCCTTTGCCTCCTTACCATTTTTTTGAGTATTGAATGGATAGTATCGCTGGCCTACACCACCAGCTCTTCCAGCGGCATAGGAATAATCATAACCGAAACCTTTAGGATCACTTTCATTCTCTCCTAAATGCCATTTGCCAATAAACCCGGTGTTGTAGCCAGCCTTATTAAATTGCTTGACCATATTTTTATCATCTGAAATACCACCCAAATATCCTTTGTCCTCATTAACAGGATAGGTTCCTGTCATCATCGCATAGCGCGATGGTGTACATCGCGGGTAAGAACTATACGCATTAGTAAATTGAACTGATTTCTTTGCCAATCCATCAATATTGGGCGTATCGTACAATTCTGAACCGGTAAGGCTCAAATCGTGGTACCCTAAATCATCTGTATGAATGATCAAGATGTTGGGTTTTTCTTGAGCGTAGGAACTACTTGCAACCAAGGCAAGAATAAGCAATGACCATAAATTTTTCATAGAAATATTTTTAAATGTTCCGCTTTCGCGAAAGCGAAATTATTACCAACAAACTGCACTATAATTTCCTGACGATAAGCAAACCGATCTAGAACAAGTTACTTTTTACCGTTTGCCAAATGTGATAGCAAACGCTCCCTCAAATCTTTCATAACGGCTTTGTATGCATCGTCCTTTGCAAAATTTTTGGTTTCCAAAGGATCTAACTTATAGTCATATAGTTCTCTTCCCTGGATAAGGTCTGCATCATAAGTTTGTGTACTGCGCCAGTTGTCGCCCAGCCATTCTGTATATCTGTAACGATCTGTGCGTATGCCATAGCCCATTCTATTGCCACGTCGGTACTGGAAATAGGCATAATCGACACCTATTTGAGTCTGTGGATCTTCATCAAGCAATGGAGCCAATGATTTACCATCCGTTTGAGTAGATTGTTGAACGCCAGCCAATTCAAATACGGTTGGGAACAAATCGACAAGATTCACTGGAGTTGACTCCATTTTATCTTTTTGAACGCCAGGACCTGCAAACATAAATGGAATGCGGGTTGCCTGTTCAAAATTGGAGTGTTTGCACCATTCTGTATGGTCACCTAAGTGGAAACCGTGGTCACCCCAAAGAACGATAACGGTATCGTCTGTAATTTTACGGGCATCGAGCTCGTCCAACAACTTGCCCAGCTGGGCATCGATATAGGAAATACAAGCCATGTAACCGTGTATTAGTTCACGCTGTTTTTCTTCTGGTAACACATCGCCTTGACGCAACTTATTGTTAATGTCAGAAAATGCTCTTAACTCACCAAAAGAGTGAAACGCAAACTCAGGCGTGCCTTCAGATAGCTGTTGAAACGCTGCCAATTCAATCTCATCACGATCGTACAAATCCCAGTATTTTTTGGGAGCTACAAACGGTAGGTGCGGCTTTTGAAAACCAACTCCTAAAAACCAAGGTTTATCACCTTCTTCTAACTGATTGATTTTAGCCAGTGCTGTTTGCGTATACAAACCATCCTGATAAGCATTGTCTGGGACATCAGCACCTTCTGTAGAAGGCTTGAATTTTTTGAAAGCAAAATTGCGCAGTTTTCCATTTCTCTTGATTCCCTTTGCTTCTGCTTCCTTTAAGATAGCCTCATACTTCATCTTATTTTCAGGGTCCTGATAATAGCTAAACAGAGGTTCACCGTAAGCTTCTGGGTAATTATCTGGTAAGGTGTAATCAATGGACCAGCTCTTACCATCGTGACCTGGCGCAGATGAACCCTTGTGATATATCTTACCTACCGCGGTGGTGGCATAGCCTTGAGATATCAAATATTCTGGCATCGACACAAGATCTGGAGCACTCTCGCGAAAATCTGTATGCAAGTCCCAAACCTTTGTTCTATCGGGATTTGTTCCCGTCATTACACTAGCCCTGGACGGTCCACAAACGGCATACTGCACGTGTGCGTTGGTAAATGTGACTCCCATTTTTGCCAAACGGTCAAAATTAGGCGTTACCATTTGGGATTCACCGTAGTTGGAAAGCAGTGGTTTCAAATCATCAACAGCAATAAAAAGAATGTTCTTTTGATCGCTTGATGAAGAACTTTCCTGAGCGAACACCTGTTGGGCGTTGCACCCAGCAAATATTGCTGCAAAAAATACCGCAACTAGTTTAAGGATAGGTTTCATACTGGGTTTTGTTTTTTCAAAGTGTTCGTTAGTTATCACCGGTAAGTACATCTTGTACGCTGGTCTCACTATCCTTAATATCTACAATCGAGCCAAAATCCTTATCTGTTATCTCACGGAAGTCTTCCAACGTTCTGTCGTTCTCGTATTTAGCCATCAAGTCCTTAAGTTCGCTCTTCAATCGTGTAACAGTATCCGCATAGGCTGGATCGTCAATGATGTTATTCATCTGCTCAGGATCCTTTTCTAGATCATAGAGTTCCCATACATCAATGTTGTAATAAAAATGCGCGAGAGTAAACTTCTGCGTTCTAATACCATAGTGCGGTTGTACATGGTGCCAGTATGGCCACTCATAGTAATGGTAGTATGTTGCTTGTTGCCAGTCGTCCGGAGTTTCACCTCTTAATAAGGTTTTGAAACTCTTACCGTGCATAGGTTGATCGGTCTCGATTCCTGCAACATCCAATAAGGTAGGAGCAAAATCAATGTTAGCGACTACATCGTTGCTAACACTGCCTGGTTTTGCATAGCCTGGATATTTCATGATGAAAGGCATGCGTACGCTCTCCTCATAAATAAATCGCTTGTCAAAAAAGCCGTGTTCACCTAGGTAAAATCCTTGATCAGAAGTCAAAACTATGATTGTATTATCAGCAAGATTGTTCTCATCCAAATAATTGAGGACACGACCTATATTATCATCTACAGATTTTACACAAGCTAGGTAATCCTTGATGTAAGTCTGGTACCTCCATTTGCGACCTTCCTCATCGCTCATTCCTTCTGGCTGTACGATTTCGTCATTCTTAGCACCATAAAATGCCCATTGAATCTTTTCCTTTCCTTTAAGATTTTCGGGCTCTTCAAATTTCATATCACGACGGGAAAAATGTTCCATCGTCATTTCAGTATCGCCAGCTGTTAGTTCACGCCCATCATAATCATCGTTGAAGGTTGATGGGTATGGCATTTCTATATCTTCCCATAAATCTTCATATTTCTCATCTGGTTGCCACGGTCTGTGTGGCGCCTTGTATTGTAACACCATCAAGAATGGATCGTCTTGCTTACGCTCTTCCTGCAACCATTGCATGGCAAAGTCGGTACTTAAGTTGGTGGAATAGCCTTCTGTTTTGGTGTCTGTTCCATTCATATTATACAAAGGATCCCAATAGTGACCCTGCTGGCCAGCACTGTTATGGTATTTGAACGTATCAAATCCCTGTGGTTCTGTTCCTAGGTGCCATTTTCCAAAAAGCGATGTCTGATAACCGGCATCCTGAAACTCCTGTGGGAACGTCCATTGGGTTTCATCAAACTTACCACCGCTTTCATTCTTGTAGTAACCATTGCGATTGCTGTAATTACCCGTTAGGATGGCTGCCCGACTGGGTCCACAGATCGCATTAGTACAAATAGCATCCTGAAAGATCATCCCTTCATTAGCTAACCTGTCAATATTTGGTGTAGGTGCGATGTCTTTGTAAATACCACCATAAGCACTAATGGCTTGGGTAGTCAAATCATCTGCCATAATGTAGATGATGTTAGGTCTCTTGATTTCAACTGGCTCTGTTTGTGCAACAGCTAGGTCTTGAGACATTTTTTCTGAATTACTCTTACAACCTGTCATTGCAAGGCAAAAAATACCTGTTATGGCGATATAAAATGTTTTCATCTTCATTATGAATTAGCTTTTTCTAGAGTGATCAGTTGGGAAGCTGTGACCGTCGTAGTCTTCAAGTCTTTGTCGTTACTACTGTTTCCTACCATGATGGTAAAATCTCCAGGCTCGATAACAAAATTGTAATCTCTATCATAGAATGCAAATGCTTCTGCATCCAGTTCGATTTGTACAGTTTTAGTTTCTCCAGCTTTTAGAGCCACTCTTTTATAACCCTTGAGTTCTTTAACAGGTCTTGTAAAAGAGCTCATCGCATCATTGATGTAAACTTGGACAACTTCCTCGCCGTCCATAGTTCCTGTGTTTGTAATATCTACATTTACCGTGATGACATCGTCCGCTTTCGCGAAAGCGGAATTAGACAATCTAGGTGCTCCTATCTCAAATTTGGTATAACTCATACCGTATCCAAAACGGTGCAAGGGCGTTTTTTTCTCTGTATTATACTTGTGGATATAGGCTGTAGGCTTGTGATTGTAGACCATCTGCAACTGTCCAACACTGCGTGGAATCGTCAATGGCAATTTACCTGAAGGATTTACCTGCCCGAAGAGTATTTCAGCAGTTGCTGTTCCGGCAAAAGCTCCACTTTCCCAAGTGTTCAAAACAGCGCTGGCGCGTTGCTCCAGTTCTGGTTCTGCAATAGGGCTTCCAGACACATAAACTACAATTACAGGTTTACCGGTATCAAGAATCTTATCTGCAAGTTTCATCTGGTTTCCAGAAAGCTTGAGCGTTGCACGGTCGATATTCTCACCGGTAGTTTTACGCGGCCAGTCGTGACGGAATGAATTCTCTCCCAATACCAGAATGGTCATATCTGCATCTGCAGCCATATCTGCAGCTTTGTCAATGTTGCTATCTGTAATTTCCTTACTGCGGTCACCACTATCAAAGTAATCTACGATATAACCGTTCGCCTCACCTATTTCCTTTATGCCTTCATACATGGTAACCACATTCTCTTCGGGTTGAGGCGAAACCCAATCTCCCAAAGTTGTTTGATTGTCAGCATTAGGTCCTGTGATGAAAATCTTTCCGCTGGATTTCAATGGTAGGATGTTCTTATCGTTTTTAAGTAGGACAATAGATCTTCTTGCTTGTTCAAGAGCGTTTTGCTGGTGCGCTTTCGCGAAAGTGATCTCTTGAACATTCTCTTCTTCTACATAAGGGTTTTCAAATAATCCCATTTTGAATTTCACTTCCAAGATCTTACGGCACGCTTCATCTACACGATCCTCAGAAAGTTTTCCTTCATTGACTAAAGCGATCACGTGCTTGTCAAAAAGCGGCCCGTGCATATTCATATCCATTCCCGCGCCTACAGAAAATTCTACGGCTTGCTTGAAGTCCTTAGCAACGTGGTGCCAGATGTCAATACGGGAAACATCGTTCCAGTCGCTCACATAGAAACCATCAAAGTTCCAACGGTCGCGCATTAAATCTGTCATCATAAACTTGTCCATATGTCCAGGCATACCGGCAACCTCATTATGGGCGGCCATGATACTAAAGACGTTTGCCTCTTGAACGGCACGGCGGTATGGAGGAAGAAAAATTTCAAAAAGGGTACGTTTTGAAACGTCTGTCGGAGAAGCGTTCAAACCATTTATGGATGAACTTCCCGCAATCAGGTGTTTTGCACAGGCAATGACGTTGTCATCTCCTGAAAAATCATCTGACTGCATACCACTAATAGTAGCGATTCCCATATTCCCAACGAGGTATGGATCTTCTCCATAGGTCTCACCAGTACGTCCCCAACGTGGATCACGCAACACATCAATATTAGGAGTGAACGACCAGTGCATACCACTAGCTCTCATCTCTGCTGCTGTTTGACGGCTACCTTCTTTTACAAGATCATCTGCAAAGGTAGCAGCTTGTGAAATAGGTGATGGATAAATGGTTGAACCACTTACCAATCCGTTACCATGAATAGCATCGATACCAATCAGTAAAGGAATCTGTAAAGGCGATTTTTGAGCAAGTCCCTGCAGGTAGTTAGCTTCCTCTGCGGTTACTACGTGCAGGAAAGACCCAATATGGCCAGCTTCAGTAAGTCTAGCAACACTATCACTGCGAACACCAGGATAAAATCCTAGAGCGTCACTTTTTTCCAATTCTTCAGGAGTCAACTTAGCTTCTGCATGCTTCATGTGTTCAAGGCCAACGTACTGACACATTTGATACACCTTATCCTCCAACGTCATTTTTGACATTAGGTCATCGATACGAGCATTAACCGGCGCATTTGCATCTTTATAAGAATAATTTGCAGCGGAAGAACTACTTGAGTTACTATTGACGGTTGCAGATTCTACTGGTTTACACGCCACTAGTAATACTAAAAATGCTAGGCCTGTTATAAAAATATCAATGTCTTGTTTTGTTATTTTAATCATTGGGAAAAGGTTTTAATATCCAGGGTTTTGATCAGATTGATCTATTAATTGATTACCGTTGATTTCTGAGGATGCTATGGGAAGCAACATATTTTTACGATCAGTTGGATAGATAAAGTCTTGGTTTCCTAGGTTATCAAAATTATTATGGGTTTGAACAACCTCTTCCAAGAAATAATCATAACCACGGCGTCTTGTATCAAACCAGATGTGTCCTTCGCCCAACATTTCATACTGACGTTCACGTAGAATTCTAGTTCTAAATTCATCTTGTGTAAAAGCGGCAAAATCTGCTGGTTCTGTAGCTGCTGGTGAACTTGAATTTCTAGCTCTATCTAAAACCTCATTCACGTACTGATAAGCATTGTCAGGACCATTGAGCTCGTTTTCTATCTCTGCAAGCATTAATAATACATCTGCATACCTAAATTTTAGAAAGTTTCTACTTGTAGTAGCACCGTTGAAATCTGGGTCAATGTATTTTTTCAATACCGGGAAACCATCGTTTCCATTAGTTCTATTAGGATAAATGGTTCTTTCCTGAAATTCCATACGGTTGCTATTATAACGTTGGTAAGAACCAGCAATAAATGTGGACTCTAATCGTGGATCATCAGGATATTGCGTTACGTGTTGGGTATAAACCTCCTTGTTGGGACGTACACGACCAAACGTATCAAAGTTTTCAAAATATCCATTAGGAGTATAAAACCTAATCACATCAGAATTACGAACGGCTCCATTCTGTCCGTACTGAATTTCAAATATGGATTCTACCGAATTTTGTTCCAGATCTTCAAACAGTATTGCATGTGTTGGTGCCAAGGAATATTTTTGATAAACCTCAATTGTTTCGTCAAAAGCATTTTGCCATAACGTTGGATCACCTCCATCTTCACCAGCGAGCTGCATGTAGACTTTTCCCAGATAGGCAAAAGCAGCAGGTTTAGCCGGTCTGCCAATAGTTTGAGATCCTAATGCAGGTAGCAAGATTTTCGCCTGCTCAAAATCTGAAATTATTAGGTTATAAACATCAGATTTTGGAGCGCGTGGTGCATTCAGCGTTTCTGAAGTTGATGGTTCAACTTTTAAGGGAACAGAGCCGAACAAACGAACCAAATCAAAATAAGTAGCAGCTCGTACAAAATAGGCCTGGCCTAAAGCTACATCTCTATTAGCTAGTTCTGATCCAAGCTCTAATTGAGCAATAATCTCATTTGCCACGTTGATGGTACGGTACATTTGTGGCCAGATTCTTTCTATCCAGGTGTTATTAGGTAGCGTATTGAGACTACTCGCATCGCTACTCGCTCCTTGACTTGAATAAAACTTTCCAGAAACTGGCATAAGTAATCCATGAACAGAACTACCGTGGTAATCGCCATCTGCCATGCTTTGATACAGTCCATTCACCGCAGCTTCAAGACCTTGTTCTGTTGCAAATATTTGTTCTTGCCTAAAAAGTGTGTCTGGTTCTTCTTCCAGACTATCTTCACAGCCCGTTATGCCTAATAATAAAAGCGTAAGACCGAATAATTTTATAATACTTTTCATTGCGATTTATTTTAAAATGATAGGTTCAAGGAAAAAGCAAAAGACCTTTGGTTGGGAAATGAATTCCAATCAATACCTCGTCTTCCTGGGTCAAAAGCAAAGCTGTTGACCTCAGGGTCAAATCCTGAATAATTAGTAAAGAGTAGTAGGTTTTGACCCGATATAGATAAGTAGGCAGCATCAATGAACTTGCTATTCTCTGTAGGCAAGTTGTAACCTAAAGTGATATACGATAACCTTAAGAAACTACCATCCTCAACGATACGATCAGTAAAGCCAGTGTCAGCAGCCAGATCGTAACCTACTCTTGGATAAGTACCGTCAGTATTTGTAGGACTCCAAGCGTTGAAATAAGCTTCTGGTCTAATATTAGTGCTAAGTTGATCTGCATAAGCTTCTCTCAAGAGATTCCCATTAGCAATATCATTGCCTTGGACACCATTGAAAAAGAAGCTAAGAGATAGGTTTTTATAACTAACACTAGAACCAAACCCATAATTGAAATCTGGATTTGGGTTTCCTATAATAGTTAAATCCTCATCAGTAATATTGCCATCGCCATTTTGGTCTACCAATCTCACATCGCCCAGTTGTGGTGCGGCACCTCTATAATCTGGTGATGCATCTAGCTCTGCTTGATCAGATATAATACCATCTATTGCAAAACCATAGAATAGTGCTGCTTCTCGACCTTCCAAATAAATATTAGCAGGAACCTTAAAATAGTTACCACCTGAGATTTGAGCACCTACATAACCTGGAGCGAATTCAGTTCCAAACTGAGCCGCAGGACGTCCCAATTCAGTGACTTTATTTTTTACTGCAGCTATATTCCCATAAACATTCCATTTCCAGTCCTCACTATCTACTATGTCTGCATTGATAGAAAATTCAATACCACGGTTCTCCAATCCACCATTATTAGCAAAGTATGTTTCAAAACCAGTGGATGGTGGTATCTGAAGGTTGAGAAGTAGGTCTCTAATATCTTTTTTGTAAATATCAAAACTTCCAGTCACACGTTCATCATAAAAACCAAAATCCAATCCCAGATTGATTTGTTCTGTAGTTTCCCAATTGAGTTCGCGATTTGCAAGATTTTCAGGAATTAGTGCAATCAATGCACCGTTACGAGCATCACTATAAGGTGATGCTGTAGATCCATATGGTGCTAAATATTGATAGTTAAGTATTCTTTGATTACCTGTAAAACCATAACTAGCCCTTAGTTTTAAATTACTGATAGCATCTGATTTTCTTAACCACTTCTCGCGATCCATTTTCCAAGCTAGGGCGACAGATGGAAAATGACCAAATCTTTCTCCTTCTACAAATTTGCTACTACCGTCAGCACGATAAGTTGCCGTAAATAAGTATTTATTGTTTAAGGTGTAATTCAAACGACCCAAAAACGATAGTATCGTCTCTCTTTCCTTGGCAAAAAATGGTTGCTGGAATACCTGACCTGTAGAAATACCATCCGCTCGTAGACTTTGATCAGGGAAGTTAGAAGCCTGATTTGACAGTCTCTCGATCTGGCTCTGGTCAATGACCACACCGGCGGTACCATTTATTTTATGACTTCTGTTGAACTTCTTGTTGAATCTAAGAGTGTTGTCAAAGTTGTATCTAAAACGTTTCAACTCACTTAATCCTGCCTCACCATTTGCCTGATCGCCACGACTTATGGATGTCCCGTAATATACCTGGCGTTGTTTGTATCTATAATCTGCACCAAATCGTGATTGGAAAGTGAATATATCGTTGATTTCATAATTGGCAGTTAGCGCTCCTAGCAATCTAAGATCATCACTCAAATCGTCGTAATCATTCAACCAGGCACGTGGCCCATCAACTGCTTCATCATTGTCAAGACCATCGTTATTGTCTTGATCGTTTAAAAACGGTACTCCAGAAACAATCTGTCTAATAATGTTATTGTTAAGTCCTCCCAAATTGTCAGTCCCTTTTGAGGAGGAATTCTTAGTAAAAGTGGCTCCAAACTTAGAGTCCAATTTTAACTTAGGAGTAAGTTCATTGGTAAGGTTTGCTACAAAATCTGTGCTGCGAGCAAATGCATTGGGAATAACACCTTCTGTTTCCAGGAATCCTGCAGCAATGAAATAGTTGCTGGTTTCTGAACCACCGCGAGCTGACAATCTATGATTTGTTGAAATTGTGGTGCGATAGATGTCATCACTCCAGTCCACAGGTTGCAAGCGCTCAATGGTTGCAGAATTGTCTAACAAGAATTGCTCACTCTGCTCAAATCTTGCAATCGATCCATCTGGATATCTAAAGTAAGTCGGGTCAGCAAAACCTCTATTGGTTCTAGTATCGTTTATGTAATTCACATAATCATCTGAATTTAAAACATCGATATCGTTGGTGACCGTACCTATTGTAGTGGTGGTATCATAACTGAATTTAGCCTTTCCAGCAACTCCTTTTTTTGTTGTAATCAGTACGACACCATTGGAACCTCTTGAACCATAAATCGCGGTGGCACTAGCGTCTTTCAGTACTTCTATACTTTCAATATCTCTGGGATTAACTCCTGCAATACCGCCTTGCGGTGCTAGATAGCTGCTCCCACCAGATAGTGGATCAAGTGTATCCTCAGTCGCGCTATCGATAATGATCCCGTCAACGACATATAATGGTTCGCCGCTACCCGTCAAACTATTGAGACCACGAATCTTGATTGATAATGGTGCGCCTGGCTCATTACCTTGTGCCTGGACCTGTACACCTGCTACTCGTCCTTGAATCAAACTTTCCACAGAGTTATTGGCATTCACTGCATTTTGCCTGGGTTTAACCGTTCCTACAGCTCCCGTGAGTTCTCCTTTTTGCACCTCTCCATAACCTATGACTACAACAGCGTTCAAGCCTTCTGCTTTAGGTTCTAGTGATACATTGACATAACGTTCATTTTCAATAATGACCTCCTTAGGTTCATACCCTAAATATGAAATCAACAAGATCACCGGCGTTTCTTCAACGCTTATAGCAAAATTTCCATCAAGATCAGTTACCACACCAGATGTACTTCCCTTCACTGAAACTGATGCTCCCAACAAAGGTTCATCTTCCTGATCGACCACCTTACCTGTGATTGTTTGCTGTCCTAGTCCCAACAATGGTAAGAGGAACAATAAATAGTATAAAACTTTTCTCATAATGGATTATTGGATGAGATAA
This sequence comes from Nonlabens sp. Hel1_33_55, assembly GCF_900101765.1. Lineage (NCBI taxonomy): Bacteria > Pseudomonadati > Bacteroidota > Flavobacteriia > Flavobacteriales > Flavobacteriaceae > Nonlabens > Nonlabens sp. Hel1_33_55. The sequence goes on along the minus strand of NZ_LT627735.1, from coordinate 728,619 downwards.
AACTAAAATTTTCCTTAATATTTCGTGGGCAAGCGTTGTCACAATAGGTTTGCTTATTGTCAACTGACTATATATCAAGGTTTTAATTATACGAAAATATTGTAGAAAAATTTATAGTAACACGCTTTCGCGAAAGCGAAATACCAACATCCACTTTACTTATTTATGCTTCCTAAAAAACCAGAAGGCGTCATCCCATAGAATTTTTTAAAGGATGTGCTGAAGTATTTAGGGTTTGAGAAGCCACTCTGAAATGCGACTTCCTTGATACTCAAATCAGACTCAATCAATAATTTTTTGGCGAGCTTGAGTTTTGTATTAATGATGTAATCCTGTGGGGAAAGGTCGACAAGATTTTTGAGTTTCATGTAAAGCGATGTACGGCTCATTCCCATCGAGGCAGATAGGTCGTGTACGGTAAACTCATCATTGCCTAAGTTGTTTTGAATGTTTTTGTCCAGTTCTTCCAGGAACTCCTTATCAATCTGATTTTTAAATATAGCAGCATTGTTGGTATCCTTCTCCTTAGTAAATCTTTTTCTGAGCTGGCGTTGGTACTTGAGCGTGTTCACGATTTTGGCCAGCATCAATTTATAATTGACCGGTTTCTCGATATATTCTGATATACCGCTCTTAAGGCTGTCTAATTTTTGAGTGGAATTTTGCAGTACCGTCAACATGAAGATAGGTATATGATTAAGGCTTACATCCTCTTTCATCAATTTAGACATTTCCATTCCATCCATCTCTGGCATAATTAAATCTGTGAGGATAAGATCTGGAAATACCTGGTGAGCGATTTCAAGACCCAGTTTTCCATTTGCTGCATCATATACTTGAAAATAGGTACTCAAATTGTTGACCATTAAGGTGCGCAACTCATCATTATCCTCTACCACGAGAATTTTTGCATTGCTAAATTCCGTTAGTTCACCTTGGATTTCTGAATCTATCAATACGTCCTCTTTGATGATGGTGTTTTTTAGAGATTCTTTCTCAAGATAAGCCTCTTTATAATCCTTAAGTACAATGGTAAATTTTGTACCCACATTTTCCTCACTCTCAAAGGCTATCGCACCACCCGTTTTTTCAATCAGCTTTTTGACCATTACTAATCCCAGCCCAGTCCCAGGACGTTGACTGTTAACTGCATTACGAGCTCTATAATAATTATGAAGAATAAATTTTTGCTGTTCTTGAGGTATACCTATTCCTTGATCTGCAATCTCTACCTGAAGGTCCATCTTAGAAGTATTACTTAAGTGAACATCAATTACACCACCTGCATTTGAGTACTTTATGGAATTTGAAATAATATTGCGTATTACTTTATCCATCACATCCCTATCGTGGTGGAACAGCTCCTCATCTAATGCAGTAGTGTAAGAAAGATTAAGTTCCCGCTCATTCATCATGGGTTTAAAATCTTCCAGTAAGGCTGCAATGTGATCTTTAATGATAAACTGTTTAAGATGCTGTTCAATACTATTTTGTGAAGTAACCTTATGAAAATTGAGCAACTGTTCAAAAAGTGAATTGATTCGCTCAACAGTACGCTTTATGCGTTTTTTTGATTGATCCTTTTCCTCTAATTCATTGGTAACACTATCCAGTGAGGACATCAAGACTGCCAGCGGCGTCTTAATCTCATGAGTAATATTGTTGAAGAAATCAATTTGCTGATCTGCGTTTCGTTTTCTGACCAAAATGCGAATGAAATGGTAAACGACATAACCTAAAACCACCAACAGCAACAAATAGCATACAATGGCAAGATTTGTCGACCACCACGGCTTGTCAATATTAAATCGAATTGTTTGCTCTTCACTAGACTGGCCATATTTATTAAATGCCTTGACCCTAAAGGTATATTTGTCAGGATTCAAGTTAGTATAAGTGGCAAAATTCTGTCGTGTGGTATCTGACCATTTCTTATCAAAACCATCGAGGTAGTAAGAGTATTTTACTTGTTCCTGTGAACCATGCAAAATCCCAACAAAACTTATTTCCAATGCATTTTGATCATCATCAAGCTGTAATTGCTTGGTTCGATTAATTCCTTGAGTTAATGGTGCTTCTCCTGGAGCAATAACCTCATTGGAAATCTTCAATTGATCAAATATGAGATTTGGTGTTTTTGCCTGAGTGACCGCATCCTTGGGATGAAATAGCACCACACCTTTTGTACCGCCGAACAAAAATTCTCCTTGACCAGTAGTTGTGTAACTGCCATAATTAAACTCGTTACTGGCAAGACCATCGCTTTGATCATAATTGTAAACCAAGGTTTCTGACCCATCTATGATGATATGGGAAATTCCATTAGTGGTTCCTGCCCAGAACTCTCCATTTTCAGATTTCAAAATGGACTGAGCAATATTGGATCCCAACCCATCTGCAGTCGTGATGGCATCCACTTCTTGAGTTTTCTGATCATAAATTAAAATACCAGAACCATTTGTTGCTATGAATATCTTATCTCTCCAAAATGCGGTATTATTAAGCGAGGTATAATTCCATTTTCCGTTTCCGTTAGCTATTTTTTTAAAGGAATCAATCTTACTAGTAATTGTATTTACCTTATGGAGGCCTGTTCTTCCAGTTACATAAATATCACTATCATATGCTACAATGGACTTTATATTTGTTAAAGGATAGGTTTGCATTATTTTATCACCTTGAATACGCAACATTGGCATATTTAAATTACCTGCCCATAATGAACCATCAGCGGTTGATGTTAATGCATAGGTCTTAGGAGCACGGCCATCGCTGGAATTTAAAAGCGGTAGTGGTTCGATAGTATAGCTGCTGGTATGTATCTTAAATAATCCCTGATTAAAGGTTCCCACATATACCCAATCATCTTGTTCTTCTAATGAGAGGACAATGGTGCTCTCTCGTGATTCTGAATTTTTCAAATAGTCAATGTGTCGCCAGGAGTCTTTACTTCTATCCCAGATACTCAATCCTTTCTTTGTACCGAACCAAATTTTGCCGAACTTATCTGTAAGTAAAGCTCGAGTGAAATTTGTCTTGAGACTTTGATCATCATTAAACTGATGTTGTATGGATGTAAATATCTTATTCCCTCGAGCTGTAGTAACGACGCCACCGCCATAAGTAGCCACCCACAAATTCTCAGCATTGTCAATTAGCAAATCATAAATACCATTGCTAGAAAGTGACGAGGAATCGTCATCATTATCTTGATAAATTTTCTGAATCTTGTAATTATTATCAAGTCTAATAATACCACGGCCGTCCGTGGCTAAATAAAAGCCTCCACCTGGAGCTGCCACCACATCGCGGATCATCGATCCGTAATTACCCAAGGAGAGTACAGAAAGGCCTGTATTGAATTGCACTTGAAATAATTCTCCATCATTTGTTCCAGCAGCAACTGCATTATTTACTTTTTCAATGGATGAGAAGCGAGCATTATTAGATAGAGTAAAGTCGGCTAGAGCTTTTTTGGTTTCGAGATCAAATACCATCAGTTGATTTTTGATAATCACATAAAGAAAATCATCCATGACAAGAATATCTTCTACATCTACTATGTCAATAAACTTAATTAGCTCATTGCTTTCCTTTTTCCATTTGTAAATTCCTTGGTAACCTGCGAGTAAAGCGTAGCCATCTCCTGAGACAATTTTTTTAACGATGTTGAATCGATCGTTATTTTGAACTTTTAATCTTTGAAATCTGTTCTCATCTTCAATATAGATGGCGGCACCATTATCAGTACCAATAAGAACTTGCTGTTCATCTGATATAAGCAAACTAGTAACCCTATTGGAAAGATCACCAGACATCCCGCTATACGGAGTGTAGTTCTCAAAATCAACCGAATTGTGTTTCAGGACACCTTCTTCACTTGCAATCCAAATATTGCCCAAATCATCTTGATCAATATCATAAACAATCGATGGTGACGACATAAATTTTCCATCCAAAGCGGTAAATTCAAGTGTTGTCTGCGCTTGAGATATAAAACACATGGCAAAAAACGATACGATAAAACTGTAAAAAACGTTTCTCAAAATATAAAACCTAATTTTGTCTGGAATTGTTATGAATAAATCAGTAATAAATGCGTGAAAATATGAAATCCGTAGAATCCCTTAAAGTTATCTTAATAAAACGATTTAGCCTACTGGTTATTCTTTTTTCATTGGTTGCCTGCAAGGAAAAAAATCCTCAAGTTGAAACAACCGACTTGAATGAGGTCAGCACGAAAGAATTACTAATTGAACAGCCTACCGACTTTGAAACTCCTGAAGGAATGGTTTGGGTCTCTGGAAAGACATTCGTTCAAGGAGCTAAAGATGCTGATGGGATGGCAATGCCTAGAGAAAAGCCCGGACACCAAGTTAGTGTTGATGGTTTTTTTATAGATGAGACCGAAGTGACAAATGCAGAATTCAGAGATTTCGTAGAGGCGACCAATTACATCACCATTGCAGAGCGACCCATAGATTGGGAAGAAATGAAGAAAGACTTGCCAGAAGGCACGCCTAAACCTGCAGATAGCATTCTCCAACCTGGATCACTGGTATTTAACAAGGACGTAGACGCCGTGGTAAATATGCAGAACTATGGTCAGTGGTGGAAATGGCAAACCGGTGCAGATTGGAAACATCCTTACGGACCCAATAGTAACATAGAAGAAAAGGATAATTTTCCAGTAGTACATGTTGCCTATGAAGATGCTCTCGCCTATTGCAAATGGGCAAATAGAAGACTGCCTACTGAAGCTGAGTGGGAACGTGCCGCACAGGGTAATAATAACAATGCCATCTATACTTGGGGTAACGATGCCGGCGAACTTTCTTCTAACGCTAATACGTGGAATGGAACTTTTCCAACCTCAAACACAGGTGAGGATGGTTTTAAATATATCGCACCTGTAAAGTCCTTTCCCGCAAACTCAATAGGCATATATGATATGTCCGGTAACGTTTGGGAATGGACCAGTGATACCTATAATGATAATTATTACAAAACTCTAAATACCAGTGCTCCCGTATTCAATCCACAAGGTGCCACAGAATATTACAATCCGCAGAATCCTTATCAGGTAGAAATGATTATGAAAGGTGGTAGCTATTTATGCCATGCATCTTACTGCTCGAGTTACCGCATTTCAGCACGTATGAGTACCAGCCGTGATTCTGGATCTGATCACTTGGGCTTTAGGACGGTTGTGGGTGAAAAAGAGCTTAAGACCTATAATAAGTAGTTCTTACAAATTTTGTTATACAAAAAATCATAGGTAATTTTTAGCAAGTCTAATTAAATGGGAACAACCTTTTAATTCCATTATGCTGTACACCTATCCTCCACCCAAAATACTGAACCATCAGTGATATCAATACATTGAATATTCTGCATCGGCAAATAAACATGTTTTCAAGTCAATTAATCATTTATAAATAGGTTTAGAAACCGATTTAAATTGACGCCTTTACGTTAATTGCTGAATTTCCTTTAGCCACTTTCTTACAAGATTAGATAAGATAATCAAAGAAAGTAAAGACTAAAACTCCAGACTTTTCAAAAGCCCAGCAGGTCTATTCTATTTTGACTCTAGCATTAGATTTGAAAATCTTCCTACATCATTAGGATATTTAACCCGAATTCTATCTACCCCTTTTGGGGTATATTTAACAAGAAATTTAGATAAACCAACTGTTTTCCATATTATTACTAAAAATTCGTACATCATGTTTCACTCGAGAATTGCACTTATTCTATTGCTCCTTTCATCAATCATTCTCACTGCTCAAGAAAAATATAAAGTAACGTATGATTATCAGACTGACCAGCTTTTATATTTCACTCTTAACAATAAAAATCAGGTCATCGATACGATTGATAATGCTAAGCTCAAACGAGGTAGCGTTTTAATGGTGGAGGTCAAAAACGTGAACCCTTTTGCTTTAAAAATTGAAACTACCGTTGAAGAAGAAAAGCTTCATGAAAGCTCAGGTAGTTTTGGATTTGGAAATTTGCTAGGAAGCATTCAAAACATTACAGGTGGTGGTCTTCAATTAAACACACCCGACCTACCTGTTTCAGACATTGCTGGTCTGGCTTCAAATGCTCGTGGCGGCAGCATGGTTGATGATCTTACTAAACTCACCACAAATGTCAAGGCGCTTAAGAAAATGATCCTAAGCAACATGAAAAACCCAAATCTTTCTAAAGAAAAAATGATTAGAAATATTAAAAACCTAGCTGCCCAAAATACGGATCAACGATTACCAGATCCTGAAGATAATCTCTATTTATATCTTGAAACGCTGGACCAATTAATCGCTAGCGACGTGCAAGAAATTAATTCGAGAGTCGACGATAGTGAGTTAGCAAATACCTCTAGAGGTACATCAGTTAAACGTTCATTGAATAGTTATTCCTTAAAGAGCACTGATGAAGTTGCCAGCATTGTCAATCTATATGCTAGCATCGAGGCAGCGACCTTTTCTCAGGTTTATGATTATCGTGTTACCGCAGACAAGGCTATGATAGAAATGAATTTCATTCCTAAATCTGATAATATGGAGGATAACAACGCTAGCAATGCCATAAAAATCAGAAGTATTCCTGTTAATGCAAAAGGTGGTTTTAAAATCAATAGCAGCGTCGCTCTTACTCTTAATAACTACGCAGGAAAATCGAACGATTATTTTATTGACACTAATGGTGATATAGGAGCCACACCAGACGATAGTTATACTCCTAATTTGAGTACCATGATCAACTTCTACCCTATCCTAGGGGAAAGTTTCAATATTGGTGGAAGTTTTGGACTCTCCATACCTATTGCAGATGAACTTACAGGTGTGAATTTCTTACTAGGACCATCCCTGTTTCTAGGTAATAAAAATAGATTTTCACTGTCAGGAGGCGTTGCCTTTGGTCCTGTAAAGCAATTGACTAACGGTCTTGTGATTGGTGATGCTGCCATAGGTAATGATGTGGACAGCTTTACTGAAAACAAGTATGATTTAGGCTATTATCTAGGGGTTTCTTTTTCTTTATTTGATTTAAATTAAAGAAATAATCTGATAATCAATCTATAAATTATATCGAACTAAGTGCGATATCAAAATCAAAATATCAACACTAAAAGATCTATAACACATTTTATTAAATTATATAATTTGAATCATCTTATCAACATGATAAAATCAGAATTTTATTTATTTGCCTTAGCTTTTTTTATTTTATTCTTTTCCTATGGTCAAAACTTGACAGATTATGAATTTGCTACTGTCAAGCGTAATCAGGGATTTATCACAGATATTATTATTGATGAGAGGACTAATGAAATACTGACTTCTGACAGTGAAGGAAATATCTTAATTTATAGTTCTCAAGACTATAAATATATTAGATCGTTAAGTCTGGCAAGTTCAAAAAAAATTGGAGCTATTCGATTAATAAATAACAATAAGGACTTATTAATAAACTACGTAAATTTTAACGAGGAAACAGGAAATCTTTCCTTTTACAATTTTGAAGATGATAAGATCTACAAAACAATAGAAGGTGATTTTAAAATAACTAATCCAAATGGCGAATCATTAATCGCAGTCCGTAACAATAAACAAGATTTATCTCTCTTTAGCAAAAGCCCATTCTCTCTAATTGACTCTTTAACCACAGATGGCAGTATATTATCAACCACAACTTCATTTGATAATTTTTTAATTGCTAACCTAGAGCAAACTGAAATTAATAAGAGTAATTCAGAAAATGATGAAAGCAATATCGAAATTAAGACACTTAGAATTTATGACGTCAGAAGGAATAAACAAATTTTTAATCATCGGTTTTTAGATCCTAATAAAATTCCATCAGCCATTATTTTTGAGAATAAAAGTCTTTTATGTGTGACTTCAAAAGTGGGGAGTACGTTTTCTGAAATTAAAAGAATCAATCTTAAAACTTTCGATTTTGAAGAATTGGGGTCTAATCAATTTTATACAGCAGACGCAGAAACCAATATTACATCAGTTGATAGAGGTGTAATTATGATTTTCAATAAACCTTTTAACGGCTATCGAAAGCCATATAAAAATGGGGTCATAATTTTAGAATTGAAAAACGGTAAGTATCAACAGAAATTTGAAGAATGCTCTTTAAATAATAGAGTTGGAATCCACAATAAAGTTAATAATGAATATTTTTTATTGACTCCTGAATATCATGAAGACATTGAACCTGGCATTAGTATTCACGATAAAAATTTTAAAATACTTAATAAGGAACTTGTACTTTTTAAAAATCAGATAAATTCACAATCTTTTTTTATTTCCGATGATTATTGGCTCTCCTATAATTTAAATAAAGGAAAGCATATTGTACTGACCCTGCGAAGTAATAACTCTTTAGCTAACATGTTAGTAGAGGGCAATGATGCAAAAGAATTTATAACAAGTCAACATTCACGCAACTTTGGGCCAGAAACATATAGTTTAAAGGAAAAATTATTGGATAAAAAAAGTGGCACTATCGGATTTCGCAGATTTGAAAAAGAAAATTCTGATAATAATTATAAAAACCAATATATCTATTACTCCCATGATTTAATCAATGGAGAAACAACAAAAGTTTTTGAATTTGAGATAATTGATAATTCAGATCTTTATAATGACTTGATTGCATTTAATTCAGTAGAAAATGCATTTGTAGAACATCGAAGTGGTCGCGCATCAAAACCTACTAAAGAAACTACTATTACGGTCTTTAGTAACGGTCATAAATTCAATGTTGGAAAAAGCGGTCGCAAAGGAGTTATAGAGCCTAGAACACTTAAATTCTCCAACTCTGGGCAATATCTCTGTGCTTACAGTTGCGATGAAAATTACAACTGGAGTTTTAAAATTTATGATTGGAAAAAAAATAAAATAGTTTTTGAAAAAAAAACTGAGGGAGAATCTTGGAAAACAACAGCTTGGGAGTCAATAGCTATTGGTGAAAATGATTTTATTTTTAACACCAACCAAGGCAGTTTTAAAATAGAAGAAATCAGTAATTTATATTCTGTGACTGATAGCTATGAAAACCCAGTATATTCTGCAGATTTTAAAAATAAGGTTTCAATCTTTTTAAACAAGAATGGGATATTATACAATAATGAATTTCGCCCAATTGATGGTTTAGATGGCGCCCGGACCATTTCATTAAATACAGATGCTTCAAAGTTATTAGTAAACTTTGATAACGGAACTTCTAGATTGCTGGATACTAAGAGTTTTAAATGGTTAAACACTATAGTTAATTTTAAAGATGGTAAGACCTTAATTTATAACACAAAAAAGAAGTACTACAGCAATACTGATGATATAGATGGCTATTTATTTTTGAGGAAAAATAATGAGCGCCTTTCCATTCTTAATGATACTTTAAACTTATTTGATCCAATTTCAATACTTTCTGATTTTGGAGATATTGATACGGAAATGAAAACTAAGTTAAACAAAGCTGTTACTCTTCGGAACAAATTTAGCGATGAAACTAAAACAGGTTTAAAGATTATTGAGGACTTTTCAGTCGTATTGAATAAAAAACCGTCAGAATATACAATTGAAGTAAATCTAGCAAAGGATCAAGAACCAAGCTTACAACTTAAAGTAAATAACGTCCTACAAAAGAAGTTAAAATTCAAAAAAGTTGATTCTAAAAAATATCAGGCGAATATATATTTAACGCAAAAGATCAATAGGCTTGAATTGACAACTGAAACAAGTAATGGTAAGTCTAAACCTATTATTAAAGAAGTCATAAATGACTCAGATATTGAGCGAGATCTTTATGTGTTTACTGTAGGCGTCTCAGATTATTCGGATAAGAAATATAAATTGAATTATGCAGATAAAGACGCTACAGATATTTCTTTTGTTTACGACAAAATAGATTCAAATAAGGTAGTCAGATACCTTGACGAGCATTATCCTGCATCTATATTAAAAAAGGATTTAAATAATACTGTTACAAAACTTTTGACAAATCAACCTTCTGCCCATCTTTTCATAAACCATGATCCTTATGAATATGCAAACCATATGCCCACTCAAGTTTCAAAAGATGGGAATTATTGGATACTTCCCATGGACTCAGGCGAAATGACAGATTATACCCGTACTACGAACGTGACGAAACTTTATGATTTTAAGAATAATGCCGTAAAAAAGATCACTTTTGACGTTCCCTATGAACATATGGTAAATTTTTTCAAATCTGCCTCAAACAGCGAAGGTTGTTATTTTGTTTATGAAGAATCTTTTGAAAAAGAAGAGGTCTATTATTTAGATTTTGACTCAGGAAAAAGTATAAAAACAGATGTTGACTTTAGCATTCAAAATGCTTTTCAATTCAATCAAAAGGAATGGCTTGAAATTAACAATTTAGACAATCCAAACGATTCGATTACTGAATCATTCTCCAGGAAAGACAGATTAATTAAAAAAGATAGTTTGCTTTATGCTCTACGACATTTGAAAGTCAATAATCAATGGATCATCAAAAAACAGCCCTTAATATCGAAGGGTGAAAATATAAGCTTAGAAAACGCAGTGTTTACATTGCAAGACGTATCATATGATGGAAAATTAATTGTCATTCAAGAATTTTACGAAATTCCAGACCCTCATATACCCGAATTTTCCATGTATAAAATAAGGTATAGGCTTTTTGAATTAGATAACGACTTTTATACCGAAATAGCTTTCGATTCTAATTGGCTTGATTTAGACTCTCAAGTTTGGATTAGTGCAGATAAGAAAGAACTATACGCAATTCAACATTATGGTCAAGATGCTAATTATGAAAGGGAAGACAAAACTCTATATAATTTCTTCACTTATGATTTGTCAAAGAAAAAACTAATTACAAACAAGCGAATAAACGCATCAAATGAAATTCACATTTTTGGAAATAATTACGGTAAACCATTTTTTTTAACTTCTAGTAGATCTGGGAATTATGAAGATGAATACGAGACCTTTAAATCCATCGTTGAAGACCTTAATTTTTTACACTACCAACCAGCCTCTTTTAAAACTGAGTTTGTAAAGTCACTTATTAATGAAAATGCAACCTCAAAAAACATAATCTCAGCTGCGGAAGACTTTTTTAAAGACGCAAAACCAGAAGATCAAATTATGCTTTTCTTAGCTGGCCATGGTGTTTTAGATAATCAATTAGAATATTATTACGCTCCATATGACATGAAGTTTAATAAACCAGAAAAGAATGGTATTTCATACAGTACGATTATTGATATGTTATCTAATTCTAGAGCTTTACAAAAGCTTCTCATAACAGATACTTGTCATTCAGGAAATACTTTTGATATAGAAAATTATGACATTGAAGAGGAAAAAGAAAAGTCTGGAATTAGAGGTAGTATTGCGAAAAGAACCGCTCAAAAAGATGGAGAGATATCTGTCTCATCCATAATTAATTCTGTATTCGATAATTTTTACAGTAATTCTGGTGTGACTGTGTTATCTGCATCTTCAGGAGAAGAGGTTGCTTATGAGTCTGATATTATAACTAATGGTGCATTTACTCGAGCCTATTTCGAAACAATGAAAATTCCGATAAAGAACGAATACTATAATGAAAACGACTTTAATGAATTCATAAAAACACTCAACAACAATTTATTAGAAATAACTGATGGAAAACAAAAGATGGATATTAAAGAGTTTAATGAGCTCATCAAAATAAGGTTTTGGTAAATATGCGAATTACCGAAAAATGAAACTTTTTACTACTTAAGCTTGGCATTCCTATTAATCACAAAAATAAACCCATGAAAAAAATTTTATTTACCGCAATATTCTGCCTAACAAGTATTCTTGCACAAGCCGAAAAATATGCAATAATTGTCGCCGTGGGCGATTATCCAGAAAATTCTGGATGGGGCAACATAAGCAGTGTTAACGATGTTGATCTTATTAAAACCTCACTTGCGAGCCAAGGTTTTTTAGAAAAAAACATGGTCACCATCATGAATGACCAAGCCACTAAAGCGGGTCTTCTAAGCACGTTTGCTGACCTTCAGAAGCGACTTAAAAAAGGAGATATTCTTGTGGTTCATTTCTCCATGCACGGTCAACAAGTCTTTGATGATAATGGTGACGAGGTGGACAACCTTGATGAAGCCCTAGTGCCTTTTGATGCATTTGCGACCTATTCTGACTCCTACACGGGTCAAAATCACTTGAGAGACGACGATCTAGGTAATATCATTAAAGGGTTTAGAAATAAATTAGGGGCTGACGGTCAGCTACTTTTCTTACTGGATAGCTGCCATAGTGGTGGTGCTACCCGTGGTGCTAAAGCGCGCGGTGGCAACGGTGCACTGGTCCCGCCTAATTGGGATGAAGAGAAAAAGAAAAAAAGCATTGCCGCAACCTCAGACGGTAGTGACTTGATGGAAAAAGTAGAATTGAATAAAAAAGCAGCTCCATTTGTGATGATTTCAGGAGCTAGCTCGCGTGAATTGAATTATGAATATAAAGGCAATGGTAGTTTGAGTTACGCTTTCGCGAAAGCGATGACAACCTTAGGCACTGATTTTACCTACAGACAATTATTCAATAAAATAACTGCCGAAATGGCCACTATTGCACCACGCCAAAAACCAGCAATTGAAGGTGATATTGATTATAAATTATTCAAAGGTGAGTATGTGCAACAACAGCCGTATTTCACTATTAAAAGAGTCGTCAACCCCAACTCCATTAGTGTCAATGCAGGTAGCGTACAACAGTTTAATAAAGGTACTACAGCACACATTCTACCCGCCGGTACTGCACAATTTGATGAGAAGCTTAGTCTTGCCAAAGGAACGGTGACTAGGTCTATGTTTAACGAATCAAGACTACTACTAGACAAAGAGTTGCCTAACACGGTAGCACAAGATTACATCGTTTTTATTGATCAAATCGCTTATGGAGATCTTGAACTCAACGTTTATTTGAAGGATAAAGCCGAATCGATAGAAGAAGGCGTCAAAAATTATTTAGAGACCAATGCATTAGGAAATCTGGTCACTGACATCAGTCTAGCAGATGTTGTGGTAGAGCAGGAAAATGGAGATTACTTTCTTAAAAGCCCAACAGATCTTACCTATCTCAATGCAGATGAAGATTATCGTGGCGCTTCTAATCTTGAAAAGTTGCAGGACAATTTATTTACCTATGCACAAGGATCGTATATACGCAGCTTAAAAATGAGCAACCCTACCTATGAATTCAGTTTTAAATTAATACCAGCACTAGAAGGAACAGAAAAAGATCATCTTGATGAAGATGGTGTTTTTAAAATTAGTGAACAACAAGCAGCATACCTAGAGGTTACCAACCATAGCAATAAAGACTTGTACTTCACTATAGTTGAAGTGTATACAGACGGTAAAATTATACCCTTCATGCCTAATTCAGCATGCGATTACACAGCAGATGGGCGGTTGATCCCACGTAAATCTACTAAGGTCATTAAAGGTTGTAGCTACACTTTTGCACCACCCTACGAGCGCATTGTTTTAAAGGGATTTGCCTCAACAACACCTATTAATCTAGAACCTGTGGTGACAAGAATAGACACACGTTCTAGTATTGATCCATTAGAAGCTTTAGTTAAAGAAACCTACACCCAATCACGTGGTGGTAGTGGTTCACGCACACAGTCCTCTGGCAACATCGCAGGATTTACAACAGAATTTGTCTATGAAATAGTAGAAAAATTATAATTATGAGATGTATCATTAAAAATATTTCAATTCTAATTGTTGCGCTTATGGCAACTATTAGTTATGGTCAAGACAAAGAACTTCCTGTACCTGCAGAGTATCCATTTGGTAATCCAAAGGACGACTCTCGAGGGGTTTTCGGAGATGATGACCGGTATGAGGTTAGCGATGTTAGTGGCATTGAAGACTATACCAGAGCTACCGCAGTTATGATTCCAAAGGAAAGCGTCTATGGAAATAGTCTTTATGGCGTTACGCTAAGAGATCGACTTACGTATCAATTTGGTACAGAGAACATGGATAAAAACGTTAAGTATTTAGACCAACCTACTATTGCGGGTTGTTCTGGATTTTTAGTGGCGCCAGATATTATGGTAAGTGCCGGTCATTGTATACTTACAGATGACGATGCTAAGGGATTCTATTGGTTATTTGATTATACCACCAATTTGAAATCAAGTGAAGATGGGTTTTTTATTGAATTTGATCCTGATAACTTGTACGAAATAAATGAAGTTCTGGAAGGAAAGTTAGAAGGTGAAGGAGAATACCAGAAAGATTATGTAGTGATGCGCCTAGATCGTAAAGTCAAAGACAGAAAACCATACCGCATTAGAACAAGTGGAAAACCCGCTAATGAAGCATCAGTCTATACTATTGGAGCACCTACTGGGCTACCTCTAAAAGTAGCTTTGAATAGCGAAGTTGTTGAGAACACGCCTGAACAGTGGTTCAAAACAGATATTGATGCTTTTCCTGGAAATTCTGGAGGTCCCGTTTTTGATCCCAATGGCTTTATTGAAGGTATCCTAGTACGTGGCGCCGTAGAATATGCTAATGGAAGTTACACAGGTGATTATAAATATGATGCAGATTGCGACTGCGTTAAAACCGTGACTTTCAGTAATGCTGATTACAATGCCGGATGCCAAATTCAAAAGATTAATGAAATACCTTTTAATTTTCTTGAAAGCATAATTTATGAAAATCTAGAAAATTCCATAAGGAACAATGACCCATCAGAGTTTGAGCGATGGGCAGTTTACTCCTGGATATTTAAAGAGGGCTATTTAGGCGACGGTGATAGTCTCGAAACTTTAATAATGGCCTATGATCGATCAGGACAATTATTAGGAGGCAGAGCTAAAATTTTAAAAGCCTTAATCAAAGAACATCAAGGCAGCTATGAAACTGGTTTCGAGAATAAATTGGTAGATTATGTGTACGATAGCGGTCATTCTGACCTTAGATCAATGGCGGCTGACTATTTGAATCTAGATGCGGTGGATCAAGATGGCGACAGCGCATTGATGAACATTATTTCACATGCATTTACTGATGTTGATATGATAAAAGAGCTATTAGAATATGGGGCAAATCCCAACTTAGTCAACAACAATGGAAAAACGCCATTACTTATTGCTACTGAAGGTAATATGCGAAAGCAACAAGAAATTGTCGAGCTGCTTCTAAAAAATGGAGCCAAACCCAATCAAAATACCTCTGGTGGTGATACCGCTTTATTAAATGCTGTAAAAAACAACAAAAGTGCTATTGCCGAATTACTTTTAGTCAATGACGCAGACGCCACAATTATAGATGGATCAGGTAATAGCGCATTGCACATCGCCGCAAGATCTGGAAATAGTGCTCTAGCTAAACTTCTCATTAAATATGGGGCAAATGCCAAGCTAAAAAATAGAGATCGTAGATACCCTGATAAAGTAGCTAAGAAAGCAGGACACAAAGATTTAGGTAAATGGTTGAAGAAGGAGCGTAAGAAAAAGTAGCCTGAATGTGATAAAAGTAATTTAATGTAATGGGATTGTCTTATTAATATGAGATCATTTGAAATCACTATTTCTAAGGATGATATCACAGAATAAATTTGAAAGCAATGACGGTAAAAATTACACACCTTTTCATCATTCTATTCTTATTCTCCTTGATAACGTTAGGCCAAGAACTACAAGTAGGCTTGCCAATAGGTCATAGCTCAATGATCAATTCATCTAAATTTAGTGCAGATGGCAAGTATATAGTGACTACATCTTTTGATGAAACCGCTCGTGTTTGGGAAACTTCTTCCAGTAAGTTATTGCATACCTTCGTGGGGCATTCAGCCAATCTTCTTGATGCTGAATTTAGTCATAACGGTAAAATGGTTGTAACTGCCTCTAGCGATAATACAGCCAAAGTTTGGGAAACAGCAACAGGGAAATTATTACTTACACTAAAAGGGCACTCAAAAACAGTAAGATCTGCTACATTTAATCCAGATGACAGCAATATAGTAACCATATCGGCAGATAATACAATTAAGGTTTGGAAAACAGATAACGGTAAATTATTACGAACTCTTAAGGAACATACAGACTGGGTGCTTTCAGTTGAATTCAGTCCAGATGGTAAGTCTATTTTGACTTCGTCTCGTGACAGCACTGCAATAATTTGGGATGCAAGATCAAAAAGGCTTTTAAAGAGACTAAAAGGACACACTAATATTGTTACCTCTGCAAAATTTAGCCCAAATGGTAAACAAATTATGACTTCATCTTACGACAGTACTTCTAGGCTTTGGGAAACTAGTACAGGCAGGTTAATTAACGAACTTAAAGGTCATAGGCGTAAAATTGAAGCGTCACTAATTAGTCCCAACGGAAAAACCGCCGTTACGGTTTCAGGGGATCAAACTGCGATAATCTGGGATCTCAAATCAGCTAGAATTCTTCAAGTTCTTAAAGGCCATACCGGTTCCATTATATCTCTAGACATTAGTAAAGACGGTAGGAATATTGCTACTGGTTCAGAAGATGGTACAGCTCGTATTTGGGAAGCTGATACTGGAATTCTGAAAAAGACCCTGGATAACGGCTCATTTGTAAACTCTATTAATTTTAGCTCGAACGGTCAGAATATAATGACCTCATCTCAATCTGATTCCACTCTACTATGGGATGTTTTGTCTGGAAGACTTCTACATAAGTTTGAAGGGGTTGTTCTGCGGGTTAACTCAGCAAAAGTAAGTGCCGATGGAAATAAGTTATTGATATCTAGTTACGGTAATAAACTACTAATAAGGGAAATCAGTACAGGAAAAAAAGTTCAAACACTACAAAGTAATAAAGGATCATTTCGTAACTTAGAAATAAGTCCTAGTGGGAATTACGCCTTGACCTCTTACTTAGGAATCGCAGAGCTTTGGGACATCATTTCTGGTAAACTATTACACCAATTTGAGGGCCATAAGGTTAATGATTATACTTATGAGATTAAATCAATAGCGATAAATCCTAATGAGGAGTCTATATTGATTGCCTCTAACAATCGTGCATCTCTGTATGATATTATCTCAGGAAAATTATTGAAAACATACGTTGGAGGCACTAAAGATATAAAAACAATCTCTTTTAGTCCTGATGGTAAAACGATTGCTATGTCATCTGATCGAGATTTACAATTATTCAAAACAGTGTATGGCAGGCCTCTAATAAAAGGCGTTCTTAAACATTCGAGTGGCGATGTGCAGGATGTTCAATTCAGTCCTGATGGGCAGAAAGTTGCTACATCTACTTACGATAAAGGTTACATTTGGGATGCTACCTCTTTCGAACTCTTAACAATACTTGATGGACATCAGGGTTTTGTTAATTCAATTCATTTCAGCCCTGATGGTCAGAACATTGTTACTTCTTCTGATGATAAGACCGCATCAATCTGGAGCGTCGCTTCTGGAAAGTTGATTCACACTCTTAATGGTCATGATGATTTAGTCAATTCAGCATTGTATAATCCAAATGGAAATTTTATAGTTACAGCTTCTGACGATGGTTCGATCATACACTGGGACTCCAAAACAGGCAAACAGTTGATTCGTCAATTTATTTTTGATGATGAGGATTACATATTATTTCTACCAGATGGATATTACTCGGGATCAAAAAATGCAGTTACTAATCTTTACTATAAAAAAGAACTTCAAACACTTGGTTTCGAGCAACTAGACATAAAGTACAACCGACCTGATAAAGTTTTAGAAGTTTTAGGTACTATAAATAATACACCAGACACTATAATGATAAGGGCCTATAAAAAGGCATGGCAAAAAAGAGTCAAAAAGCTCAAAATCGATACCACTAGCTTTACCGAAATTTTTTCCTTACCACAAAGCAAAATTACTAATAGAGAGTCAATTGCTTTTGATCAAAATAAATCTGAACTAGAGCTTAGTTTAAAAAGCTCAGATAGCCTTTATGCTCTTGACCGAATCAATGTTTGGGTCAATGAGGTTCCCTTATATGGGAAAAATGGAATTTCTTTAAAAGAAAGAGTATCAAACACCATTGATACCACAGTTACCCTAGAACTGTCAAACGGGATCAACAAAATAGAAGCATCTGTTTTTAATATGAACGGCACTGAAAGTTACAGACGTCCTTTATATATTAATTTTCAGACAAAAGAACTAACAAAAGAAAAACTTTATTTTGTTGGAATTGGCATAGATAATTATAAGGAAAAAGGTCACGATTTGAATTATTCCGTAAAGGATATCAGAGATCTATCGAAACAACTTAAGGTGAGGTATAATCAAAATATAGCAATTGATACCTTATTTGACAAAAATGTTACGGTTGAAAACATATTAAAACTCAAAGACAAATTACAAAAAACCAAAGTTGACGATAAGGTGATCATCAGTTTTTCAGGTCATGGTTTACTGAGTAATGATTTAGATTATTATCTAGGTACCTATGATGTAAATTTTAGTGATCCTGAAAAAAATGGATTACCCTATGAAGACTTAGAGTTTTTACTGGATGGAATACCATCTCGAAAAAAACTTTTGCTTATTGATGCCTGCCATAGCGGAGAAGTTGATAAAGACGAAGTTGAGGCAATCGCCAAAGTGGAAAACCTGAAACCAGGTTTAAAAGGTTCTATAGGCGTGCGAAATAAAAATGTGAAAATGGGTATGAAAAACAGTTTTGAGTTAATGAAAGAACTATTCAATAATGTGGATAGAGCGACAGGAGCAACTGTCATATCGGCTGCAGCTGGCACTCAATTTGCTCAAGAAAGAGGTGAACTTAAGAATGGAGTTTTCACCTACTGTATTCTAAACCAACTTAAAAGAAAAGAATCAATAAGTGTAAGCGAATTGAAAAGACTAGTAAGCAAACAAGTTGTAGCATTAACCAATGGTTTACAACAGCCCACAAGTCGCAATCAGACGATTGAAAATGACTGGAAAGTTTGGTGAGACTGAAACAAACACTAAATCATTATCTTACCACAACCTTATCGTGGTAAGTTCGTTTCTCTCTCTTATATCCATTTCCTGCTTATTGTTAGTCAGTTCTAGAATTTTGACACGTAGGTTATTTACAAACTCTGGCGAAAGTGTCAGCGATTGTTCATAATCAGGTTCTATTTGCATTCTACCGCTCAAACCAGACTTTACCTGTTGCATATAAGCTGTCGTAAACGCACCATTACTTAAATCCCTAGCTTCAAAAGCTACATCCTGGCCAGAGGACGCTGATAGTACTGTAACACCATTGACCGTATTAAGGTTATCAAATAATGTAGATACTACTTCAGATACTTTAATAGGATTATCCTTCTTCCCTACTCTCTTGGCAATACCGCCACGCTCTCCATCTTTTCCGTTTGCTTTAGTTATCTCATAACCTTCCATATCTAGCGTATTTCCAGAGTGACAGGTATCCATGAGCAAAAGCATTTTGGTAGACTGGGTGTCACCTAGAGAAGCAATGATATCATCAAAAGAAACTCCACGGTCAGTCACCTCATTGAAATCCATATCGTGTGGGGCATAATAGTAATTCAAATCTTGATCAAGTACACCGTGACCCGCAAAGAAAACCATCACCTGATCTTGCGGTCTTACCTTTGATTTCAAAGCTTTGAGCTCTTGTTGGATGGACTCTTGTGTGGCCTGTTCGTTCAATAAATAAGTGACCGTAGTTTTTTTGAAAGATGCTGGTTTTCCCGCTTTCGCGAAAGCGTCATTCTTATCCAACAATACAACTTGATTTTTATTAGCAAGGCTTTTCTTTTGCCTAAGCTCCAACAGTTCACCGCCATCCACAATAGCGGTAACGACATACTCTAGGTCTATCACTAACTTACTTTCCTCTAAAAGCTGAAAATCAAAATCGTACTTTTTCCATAGCAATCGTCTCTTCTCATTTTCATAAGAATCTTCAGACTGTGAAATGGTCTGATCGTCAACATTGATGAAATATTTATCTAAGGTGGCGATAGAAATTTCTTTGCTAGTTGAAATTAGGCTGAACTTTTTATCGTCCAAACTGTAAAGATGCAGTACATCAAAAAAGTCCTTAAATAAAAAATGAGAGCCCTCTGAAGATACGCTCAATAAGGTTAAACCTTGATCATTCTCGAGAGTACTTCTTATGATTTCCTTTTCATCACCATCGTACAAAGTAAGGGTGACTTCGGTTTTCATACCATTGTAATTGGCCTCATACAGCAACCACCTATCGTTGTTGAGCTGGTAGAGATTGTTGTTCTGGTATCGCAGATCTTGATCAAAAGGAAAGTCGATTGGTTCAAATGAATTTTTAGCTACATCGTATCGATTCCAATTACTGTTACTTAAAAAATAAAAGGCATCGCCATCAATGGTTGATACAAAGTCATTGTCAAATGAAACGGATTCAATCTGTTCCATGGCTGGTAAGTTCATAGCAGAAACACGAGCATCCTTGAAGTCAAACAAGTAAAACCTCTTTTCCATAGCGTTATAATTATACCAGTAACGACCATTTGCTCCTAAATACTTTAAATCAACACCGTATATATCAAAGTCAAACTTATTGATGGCTTCCATTTGTTGCTCGCCATCAACATTATGAATACTTAAGGGTTCTGCATAAAACTTATCGTAATAAGACTGAATATCCTCTTTTGGAATATCGCCATAAAACCTTGCGATATCAAGAGCATCCTTATCAGCAAAGGTGAGGTTATTACTCGACTGTTCGTACTGAGATACTCCTACTGCCAAGACATGAAGTACAGGCTCCAATGCTGAACCATTGTAGTTAATGGTAGTTTTAAGTAATCGATTATTGGAATCTTTATCTATTACTTCTATATGATTAACTGTGTCTGACACTTCAAAATCAAGGGAAATTTGATCTTCAACTACTTGCCATTGATCATTGCTCATGTTGACGCCATTGTGCTTGAAAAGCAAGTCATCATATGTTCCGTTGAAGGTGAAACGAATATTATTTTTAAGTTGGTTTGTTGATAGACTATTGCCGCCATTAACTTGAATATCATTGACATTAAGATCGACAGGATCTTTTTGAGTAGCTGTGGCTGTAGTTCGTATTTCTTCGGCTTTATTAATAGCGGCAAGGTATTCTTCATTTACATCACCCAAGGTTTTGAGTACCTCATCTGGTTTCAGGTAATCTCTGATCTTACCATTCTCATTATGCCGTATCGTCAATAAGTCGCTTGCATTAAAATTTGCTAGATAATATCCAGAATCACTCACCAGTAATTGGCGTTCATCATCTTCAAGAATCCATTGTGCTTTTCTATGATTGGTAGTAGTATCGTAGATATCAATATTTCCCATAGCATGGCTCACGAATAACAGACTAGCATCATTATTTAAAGAGAGCTCTACGGCAGGATTGGTTTGATCGATAGGTATTTTTTGATCGTCTACTACAATGCCATAACTATCTATTCCTATCGCAACTTTTTCATTATTATAAGCAAAAGCATTGATCTCAAAGCACTCGTTCTTTTGGGAAGTAATATTTTGATTCTCGTCCACTTCGTAGATTACAGTGTATTTCACACACTTGTTAAATTCAAAAGGAGGTTGTACCGACATGGCAAAACCTGTCGTATCGATAGAAATGACTTCATAACCTTGTTCTTTAACTAATTGCTCACTGTAGATAAGTTGTTGGGATTCAATATTTCGTATCTCAAAAAGGAACTTCTGATCAATGGTGGCAAGGAGTTCTCCGTTTTCACTTAAAACCGCTTTGAGGAATAATCCTTTCATAGGGTAGCAACTCTCCTCTGTACACACCTCTAAAGTCCTAAGACTTGGATATTCAGTAACTGTGAAAGGCCGATCCACAACAATAGCTAACTTTTTAGAACTGCTGTAGTCGACGATACTTTTACGTGTGCTTAATACTGGTGAGAGGTAAGAAAAAGTATCTTCATCCAGATTATAATCGATGAGCCTGAGTTCATCCGCGTATTTACCCATAAAGGCAATACTATTGTGTTGAAATTCCTGTTGACCTTTTGAAAAGTTACGGTCGTACCTATCAATACCTTTATTGAGTTGAAGCCAATCGTCAAATTTTAATTTGTTGTACTTATTTTGAAATGTAGAAGCTTTATAATATCTGATATTGGTTTCATAATTTGAATTGTATTCTTGAAGGATATAATCTCCATTGGCTAGAAAAAAAGCTCTGTTATCGCCATAAGTCAAGGATCTTCCTAACTCGACTGACCGCTTGTTGGCTATATTAAATTCAATAATTGAATGAGGTTCATCACGTCCCGTATCTGAGTTGATAAATCCTCTGATGAGATTTTCTTTTGCAATGTACAGGTGACTTATAGGTTTATCAATTTGATACTTTGATAT
The DNA here is from genome assembly GCF_900101765.1 of Nonlabens sp. Hel1_33_55. Lineage (NCBI taxonomy): Bacteria > Pseudomonadati > Bacteroidota > Flavobacteriia > Flavobacteriales > Flavobacteriaceae > Nonlabens > Nonlabens sp. Hel1_33_55. The sequence continues at coordinate 706,159 of NZ_LT627735.1, read as the reverse complement.
TTTGTAAGCTCCTTTCTTGCGACTACCATGTATTACAGGTGTCTCAAAGCTATTACTACCAGAGAATAATATCCATTGATTACCATTATTTGAGATTTCAAAACGCCAGTCGATTAGAAAGATTTTTGTCTGGAAAACTAAATCTTTAGCAAAACTATCTAGTTGATACCTGAATATGCTAAGTGTCTTTAAATCCTGATCATATTCAAAAAGCAGGAAAGATTTTGAATTCTCAAAAAGCACCTTATAGTTTACTCTACTTTCCTTTAGTGGCTGGGTATGCAAAATCTCTCCATCAAATTTCCTGACAACCAATTCGTTCTTATAATCAATCCCGATGTTTTGGGTAAAAACATAAACAGAATCTTGAGGTAAAAACGAAATATTCTGTACTGTTTTACTAGTTCTTGTAGCACCTACTTGAGAGTAAGGATTTCTTTGAAAAATGACCATTCCATTTTCAATATTAGAATTGACCACTGCCACTAAATAGTTTTCATGACTTTTTTCTTTGAAGGTCCCTTTAATTCCCGAGCTTGATGCCATCTTTCCAGAATCAAGTTCATATGTATATAAGGAGTCTATAGGCTCGTTAGGCGTTAAGTAGTATTTTTTGACAATTGTTAAACGCTCATCATTTATGCTTAGTAATCTAGATATAGGAACGTTATCTGCTTGCTTAAAAGTAGATAGGTAGTCACCAGTTTGCTGATCGTGTATTAATATTTTGCCTGAAGTATCTGCAGAATATACCTCACCTCTTTTCTCTAAAACCACTACATCAGTTACAGGGGCATAATGTACATCCTTCAATAGAACGCCTACAGGATCATCTTGTTCTTGAGATAAACAAACTATACCAAGTGAGAAAAAAAGTAGACAAGTGAAAAGCTTCATGTTTTTAATTCCCTAAAATTTTCTGGATCGTAGCAGATCCACTTTTAATGACCGAATCCTTGTTGTCTGATAATATACTAGGCAACTGATTGATGTACTTGCTCTTGCCACCTTCATATTCTTGTAGTTGCACATTGACTTTGACGATACCATAGTTTTGGAATTCATCTTCGGCCAGATAAGGTATATCCACATACCATGGTGAGAGAATAGGTGTTTGAATTTGATTTTCTGGACCGTATTTCAAGTTGCGTAAATCATATTCCTGCTCTACAAGCACAGCCTCCATAGGCGTGTTATCTTTATTGCGCCATTGACCAGTTATGGAAACCGATAGCCTTGCATTAAGATTCTCATCTTCATAAATCTTAGTTCTTGAGAATAGAATACGCAACTCATTAAAGCTTAATCGAGAAACTCCTGGATTTTCTGAGTCGGTTAATATTTCAATTACCGCCTCAAAATTGAGTAGGTCTTCTTTATCATCTTGTATCCTCAAAACGTTATCATCAAAAGTAAAAGCAGCAGCAGCAGCAGATGTACCTCTTGGCTTAGGCTGCGCATCTATTTCGCTTTTTATGGTGCTAACGATTTCTGCTTTTTTCTCTGCATTTGCAGGTGCTTCATATTTCTTAATATGAATCTCATTATAGGTTTTTGTAACCGTACCGTTAGTACTATTAAAATAGTAGTAATCGTTGATGGATAAGGCTTGCGAGTAAGAGCTCGTTAGTGATTTGGCTGTTTTTACAGCAAGGTAATCAGCACCTAAAAACAATCCCTGTAAAGCAATCTCTACCATACCGCCGCGACTGCCAGGCTTCTTCATCTCTACCACAAACTCTTCATCACCTTGAATGTAGGACCTTTTATGTACTGAGCATGAGGTCAAAACTAAAGCGAGTAGAATAACAAATGTGTAATATTGTTTCATTTATTTAAATTTATTTATGTCGTACCGATTGAATTAATGTCAATTTTTAAATTTCCAATACACACCTTCTGAGGTGGAAATCTTTAATAATTTGGGCCTCCCTTTTGCCCTCAAACCAGAGCCTATTACTGTGATCAAATCATCAAGAATAGATTTAGTCTCTGCAAAATAGGAATGCGATAGGAAACTAGCATCCACTCCACTTGCGTCTATTGTCTCCACTCCAGGAACAAGCATTACACCATATTCTGCATCGCCAGCCCTAGCTCTACCATGTAAAGTTTTGGAAGCTTCAAGTGCTACATCATCAGCGCTTACATATAAAGTGATAGGTTTCTTAATGCTAGCCACCATTTGTGGGGCTATATCTCGTTTAAAAATGGCGGCATCGATATCTGGCGCAGCGAGTATGATCTCTTTAATTTTTGAAGCTAGATACGGTTTCTCTTTTATCAAATCTATGAGCGCATCGGTCAATCCACGATTTCCCATGCTATGTGCAATGAGGTAAATCTCTTCGGCTTTAGATCTTGTTATATAATCGTCTAGAAAATTTTTGATATTCTCTGTTGACCAGCGTATATTATTTTCATCAATCGTATAGGCAGATGTTGCCGCTTGCGACGGCCAGCTGTACAGTACCGCTTCACCGTCAAACTTCAAATCATACTTCATTTGCGCAGTTCTTTTAGCTGCATCTGCAAAAGAGACATTATAACCGTGAATGAACATGAAGGTTTTCCGCTTTCGCGAAAGCGAAACACCATTAGCCATCAAATTAAAAAAAGAACCTTCAGATAGAGGAATAATATTTTGCAGCACAATATGTTTCTCAGGATCTTCGCTTAATTCAAACCTAAATAAAGAAGGGCTTTCTATTTGACCTATTTGATGTATTGCTGGAATCGTTACATTACATATGCCATAATTGATCGTATGGTCTGACTCGAGCTCACCTGCAAATCGTTCGTAGACATTTGCTTTTTTACTATCCTTACGATCTGTGGCATAATAGATAGGTACTTTTGTGTATTTCTTGCTGGTAATAGAAACACCTCTTGATTCAGCAACAATAGGCTCATTTGGATTAATACAGATTTCCAGATATTCAATAAAAGTATTATTGTCTTTACTAGTAATTAGAAATTCAAAAACAATTATCCCAGTACGATCAAACACTCCTGAATTATCCATGGATCTATACAGTGCTTGCCCGTCAAAGTCTCGATAGCTTTCTACCTGATAAATTAGTTGATTGTTATTGGTTTTAATTTCAAGTTGGCATTGTTTTACACTCTTATCATTAGATAGTTCAACGGTCAATCCATCAAAAGGATAATCTTGATCAAAACATTCACGCTCTGTATCAATTCTGATCCCATCTAACAATAGATTAGGTTTATTTGCAACTTGACCAAATGCTAAAGAAGTCAAGACCATTAAAATGCATGAAATGGTTCGGGAACGCGATGTAAAATTCATAAGTTATAATTCAATTAAGTGCAAGGATATTAATCACAATGCGAAACGATTTTTGCTCAATCTAAAATAGTGATTATTTATCAGTCTCATTTTCAAGACGTTCTCTAATGGCTCTTAACTCATCAATTTGTCCATCAAGTTTCCCTTGCTCTAATTGAAATATAGAATCCCTTATTCGCTGTTGTTCTAATAATTGAGTTTCAATTTCCTTTTGATTCAGCAAAATCAGTAATTTCAGGGCATGATGTTGATAAATTCGTTGTTGTCTTTTTACGTGTTATTCTTAATGTTTTCTATATAATTCATCTGCAATTACTTCATAAATTAGCATAGGATAATTGTTACTGTACAAGCTTATTAGTACTAATTGAACGTAAAAGATAAATATAGAACCATTCGATTTATCAAAAAATACCCCTTTGGGGGTATATAATATATCCATCACCAAATGGTCCCCATATTTTCAGCAAAAAATTCGAAAATGCTATATCAATTTATCAAGTTTGATAGATATTTATTCATTGTGAACCTAAATATTAGAGTCCTATTGTATTGGAGTAAATACAAGATGAAGTAATTGATAAATTGTTCGATATAAAGTACACCTATCATCCACCCATAAGGCTTCTATCCCAATAATATCAACACATTCAATATTCTGCATCGGCAAATAAACAGAGGATTACAAAACTAGTGGCTTGCATACAAGCAGCGTTCTAAGCAATATAAACCTCCATAAATTTGGCTCCTCTGGAAGAAAAATGGGTGCTAGTTGCAGTTGCTGGCAGTAAAATAGTTTCTCCAGTTTGAACAGATTCTGTACATCCATTAATTGAAACTTTACAACTTCCTTCGACACACATCAAAATTACAAAAGAATCGAGATTTGAATATTCACGTTCAAATTGATGATTCACTTGAAAAATGTTAGTGGTAAAATAATTACAGTTGACAACGTTAGAAATTTCATTTGCTTTTACCTTAAAATCCTTCTTGCTTTCTTCTTCAAATTCTTTGGTTGAATTTATAGATTGGTCTAAATGCAATTCTCGTTTACTACCGCTATTATCTATACGATCCCAATCGTAAACTCTGTAGGTGATGTCTGATGTCTGCTGTATTTCTGCAGCTACTACTCCAGCACCTATGGCATGCACCTTTCCGGCTGGAATGAAATAAGCGTCTCCTTTACTAACGCGGCTCGTTTCAAATATATCGTACACATTGTCCTTTCCTACTGTTCTCAAAACTTCTGTATCTGCCTGCTTGTCTTTCATACCAACGATAATCTCTGCATCCTCTTCATGATCCATGATATACCACATCTCCGTCTTACCGAAGGAACTGTGATCCTTTCTAGCAATCTCATCATTTGGATGAACTTGCACTGATAAATTCTCTTTGGCGTCCAAGAACTTAATAAGTAACGGAAACTCATCGCCAAAACGATCATAGTTCTTAGATCCCACTAAATCTTTATTGTGGGTTTTAAGCATTTCAACAAGAGATAAGCCTTTATAAACACCATTATCAACTACTGAGATATTCCCTTCAACTCCTGAAATTTCCCAACTTTCGCCGACATTCTGTTTATCGGTTTTTTTATTGAATAAATCTTTAAGTCGGGAACCGCCCCAAATTTTTTCTTGTAAAATGGGTTCAAATTTTAATGGATAGATGTTCATGATGATGCGTTTAAGAAGTTAAAAGAATTATGCTGCTTTTCTTTGTGTAATTAAGGTTTCTGTTGGTAGACCAAAAGCTTGGTCTGTAGCGACCTCATTGGCTGAATAAGCGATTGTATAGTTGAGCCATATTTGAGCTAGATTAAAAGGTATTTTGATGGAGTCCTTCAATCCCAGCTTAGAGTTATCCACATGTACCCATCGCATTAAGGGTTGTTCGACGATCTTCTGCATGATGTTCTTCTTGCCAAATGTCTTTTTCAACCTTAGGAAAATTTCTACATCAAATAACCATCGACTCACAAACTGCTTTGAATAAATCATCGGGATAACCTCTGTCTTAAATACCTTGGCACCGCATTGTGTATCTCTTATAGGCAATCCTAGAATAAGCAGGATGAATTGTTTTATGAATTTTGAAATCAGCCCACGTACAAGATCACGCTCTATACCTGAAGTCTTACCTGTATTTCTAGATCCAAAAACCATGAGCTTTTCATCTCTATGTAACGTTTTTACAAGGTCTTTAAAATCCCTGAAATCAGTAGAAAGGTCTGCATCGATGAAACCTATCGATGTGATTTCTGGAATTCCATACATATACTGGGATCCAGATCTTACCGCTGCTGCCTTACCTGCATTTTTCTTAACATCAACAATGCTGATATTGTAAGGCGATTTCCATTGCATCTTTTCAAGAACATCATTGGTATTGTCCGTACTACCATCATTCACAAAACACAAATGATAGTTTTGGTGAGTGGTTGCAAAGTCGATAAACGCCTGTTGATCGATTCGTTTTGCCTCGTTATAACATGGTATGATGATTCCAGTTTTCATAAAAGTTCGTTTTAATTATGACACAAACTTAGAGCTGGTAAGGGCTGACAGAGGTTGGTTTTCGGTCAGTGGAAGATTTCTGTAGACGGAAACCGCTTATCGATAGATCGGTCAGTTTTTTAAATACTCTATCTTCGGATTGTCAAAACATAGCCCTTCAAGGCGCTTCAAATGAATAGTGTAAAAACCAATAAATACCTGATTGCAGCCATACTCATAGGTGTAGTTTTTCACGGTACTTCCATGTTTTTTACTCTGGAGAAAACCTATGATGCACTCATTCATTTATTCTTTGCAAACCATTATGCGACCAGCTGGTTTGAACCGTGGAATTATAGCTGGTATACTGGTTTTACAGTGATGGGTTATCCACCGCTGGTGCATCAAACCATAGGTGCTCTTTCCTTGATAGGTGGACTTAAATTTGGGATGTTTACGGTCGCGCTCATCGCCATCGTCCTATTCATTACAGGAGTCTATCGATTTACCGAGGTCTTGATACCCAATAAAAAGGTTGCTGGTTATTCAGCATTGCTAGCAGTATTCTCATCGTCCTTTGTTGAAACGCTACACATTTTCGGTCAGCTGCCCAGCATCATTGGAATATCCCTGTTGATGCATGCGATGCCAGAAATCTATTTATGGATCAAGACAGCACGTTACAAGCATCTATTTAAAGCATTGGCCTTACTAGCGGTTACGGTGACATCCCATCACGTGACGCCCATTTTTGGAATGGCATTTTTCATTTTTCCCTTAATAGGTATGGCGGTGATGGATGCTACCAGAGAAAAAGTAAATAGTAATAAAGAGGTGACCTTTTTCGCTTTCGCGAAAGCGTTATGGCAGCACATGAGGCGCATTATCCTATTTGGTGCGTGCTCACTCGTTCTGATAGTCGGGTGCATCCTACCGTACTGGATCAATACCAAAAACAACCCAATCACACAGGTTCCCATACCTCATGGGTCTCGCGATAACTTTCTCGAGGTGACCTCTTCAGGATTGGTGTTTTTCGTAATTCCATGGGGACTTTTACTCGTCCTACTACCTTACTTCTACTACAGATATTACAGCAAGCGATTACTGTTTTTTGGATTCTCATTCACTTTGCTGTCCGTACTAGGAACTGGCGGTACTACACCTATTCCGTTAAAGATATTGGGTGAAAACGCTTTTAACATCCTGACGCTAGACCGATTCACTTTGTGGGCATCCATCATGGCCTTACCTGCTTTTGGCGAATTTTGCTATCGGTTTGTGGAAGGTGATTATAAAGAATATCTGCAGGGCAAATGGGGAAGCCTCGCTCACCGGTTGTCTGGCGGACTGCTCGCCGGTCTATTTATATTTCTGGCCATTTTTACAATCACACTAGGTAAATTCAGACCCAGCCAGCCTGACGAGATCAACATGCTGCCTATCGTCAATTTCTTAAATGAAGATGATCATGACATGTGGCGTTACTTACCACTAGGTTTTGGGGATCAAATGGCGTGGCTATCTGCGCAGACTAAAGCAACGACTGTTGATGGCGACTACCACAGCGCCAGGAGATTGCCAGAACTTACATCAAGAGCGGTGGAGCGTTTAGAAAACTCCAAGTATCGAGGTATTGAAGGCATAGGATCGCTACAACAGTTTCTGACTGTTCCTGAAAAGTACCATTTGAAGTATGTGTTTTCCAACGATAAATTTTACGATCCACTACTCTACTTTACGGGCTGGCATCGATTGAGTTTGCTTGAAAACGGAATCATGGTCTGGGAAAAGGCAGGAATAGCGCCGTTACCCAGTATTTTGCCCAAAGATAATGTACCTCTATTTCAAAAAATTATGTGGGGAACCATTCCCTTTCTAACCATAATCATTGCACTACTCTTATATCTCAGATCGATGTGGACACGCTCATTAAAGAGCAGCAAAGAGAAAATTCCTGCCTATATGGGATTTGCTCCCATCTACAACCCATTGCCTAGACCTCTCTACAACATTTCAATCATTTGGTTTATAATCGTGGCAGTGTGCGTGGCTATAGGATTCTATATTTTCTATCTTAAAAACTCAACTCAGATTAGTGCAGAAAATGTCGTCCTTGCCTATTACGACGCATTGGATTTCAAGGAATTTGAACGCGCTTATTCTTATCTAGATCCAGATGCAGATAAATCCATTTCTCAATTTATGTTAGAGATTTCAGTGTCTGATGGTCTGCTAAGTTCCTATGCAAAACTGGATGAAATCGCTATAGATATCGCCTCTAAAACAGATAGTACCGCTACCGGATTTGTAAAAGCCAACTGGGTCACACCGCTCAAGGTCATTGATACTCGCGACACGATAGATCTTAAGAAGATTAATAACAAATGGTATATCAAACCTAAAACCATTGATCCAGACGTACCACCAGAGCAACTAGTAATACAAAGCAATACACAGTTTTACAATCACGGCAAACGTAAAATAACCTCAGAGCAAACGTATCATGAAGATGTGCTCAAACAACCTGTGGTAGAAGTCTTAACGGCTAAAATGGTGGTTGTCGACGGCGAATATGCCATCATAGGTGAGATTCAAAATGTAGATAATGTTCCAGCAGATATTTCAGTTACGGGAACGCTGTATGATATTGATAACAACCCATTAGCAAAGTTCAATGCAAAGGATGTCATCAAACACAAGTTACTCGCAAAGGAAACCACACCTTACCGTGTCAATTTTGAGGATATCGCGTGGGCTAGTAATCAAGCTAAAAAACCAGCTTCCTACGACCCGACAGCATTTACAAAAATAGACCTGAGTGATACACCCGTTAATTTTGAAGTTCAAGTGGTAGCTAATGTAGCTACAACAGATCTGTATCAAGCCATTGCTTCCTCACAAGTGGAACAAAACGAGCACCTCATCAATGGTTTTCTCTTCAACCCCAGTATTGAGGCGGCCACGATACCGCAACTATTGATTAGTTACTACGATGCAAATCAAGAGCTTCTATCGGTAGAATCGGTTTATGTTGATGAGAGTGTGCGCCAGCAGCGCAAGCGTAAATTTCAAATTGACATTTCGGACATGATTGTTCCAAAAGTGCTTTCTTCAAGTCTAGAAAACGTTTCCGTTAATGGGTTGCCTAATCAAAGTATTTCAGATAAGGTGGTGCCCAATCGTAGTGATATCGGTCTGAGGAATCGATTGATCCCTTTAAAGAATTCGCCATTTGGCTATATTTCTATTACGCCTAACAGTTACATAGGGAATCCCGAATGAGAAAGCTACACGTCTATATCGGTTTGTTTTTGCTGCTCGTCATGTGTTGCATAGCAATTTCATGGAACACTGTTACAGCGAATAAATTGTCCTCACAGAAAAATGCAAAAATCAAGATTCAAGCTCCAGAAGATCAGGAAGTACGATCTGACGGAATTTCAATTTCGGTTTTGAATTCTGGGTTGGCAGAATTAGAAAATTTCCAATTGATAATTTCTGGAACTTATGGTACCACTATTTTGAAACTTGAAAAGAGCAATGAAAAATGGTTTTTCCAACTTCCTGCGACTGTTGCGAAACGCGCTGGCGTTGTGCAATGGAATTTGGTTCTAGATCAAAATAGTATTCAGAAAGGGCAGTTTCAATTGTTACCCAGCGCTGAGAATCTTGGTGCGCTGGAAAACTATCTGGGACCTCGCAGCATCGTGGCAAATGTGAGAGATTATACCATGCTGGTCGCCATCCCTACAGATTCGCTGGACAACATGTTGCCAGATGGTACTCAGGTTTCGCTTAATCATCAATTTAAAAACCAGATCACTAGAACGCCTTTTCAATTGGATAAGGGTTTTGCCTGGCAACGCATACAGGCACCACTTACTACCGGTAGGATCAGTACTGGCAGTACGCTTAACGATATTTCTTCGTTGGAGTTAGTTGCTGATGTATTTCCTGATGTTGCGGTGGATTTTCAGCTTGAGCTGGATCAGAACCATTCCTATGCAGATGGTAACGAGATATCCACTTTCAAAACATCGCAGATTAAAGACGAGCACGGCAATGTAATGACGGACGGCACGCTGGTCAAATTTTTTATGAGCGATGCTACAGGTTCCCAGTGGCAGACGGTAGCAAGTACGATTAATGGATACGCTTTCGCGAAAGCGATACATCCACAAACACCTACCAAATGGAACGTCAAGGCACTGATTCAAGGAATAGCCGAAAGTCCCGATTTGCAAGTGACCTTCAATTCCATCATTGACGATATACCTGTGGAACTAAGAAATAAGAAAACTATCGTTGTGGGACCATTAACAAGCCATTTAGGCCAGATTATTCCTGATGGAATTCAAGTTAGGATTGAATTAACAGGAAAGACTCATATTCTCTTCACAGAAAAAGGAATAGCAACTTTTGTTCTTGATGATGCCGTCGATGGAAATGAAAATATCACCATCACAACCCTGGGATTGACCAAAAATTCTAAAATAGGATCGCTTGAAAAAGAATAAAGCCTTGTATCGCATATTGATCGTGGCGGGTTTTCTGGCGCTATTTTCTGGAGTCCTCTTCGGGATTAGTCAGCTGTTGGCCTATTTGAATACGGGAGCCGACCGTTCTACCATGTTACATCTGGATCTGGAACGGGAAAATTACTACGTGCCTGAGGTCGTTTGGAAATCTATTGAAAACCCAGGAAGACCAATGAAACCAGCCAATAAAGATAAAATAGAACAAGATTATCTGGACGCTTGGTTTGTGAAAAATCAGGCTCTGTTGACTGGTGATGATGCTGGAATCTATGACCATTATACCAAAAGCGCCAGAGCTAAGGTACGCGAACTCATTTCCTACAACGCAGGTGAGAACATCAGTATTGAATCTACTACCTTGAGCCATCATCTCACGCTAGACTTTTACAGCGCAGACGGTACACTAGCGGTTTTAACCGATCGTGAAGTACGTGGCGTGGAACAGCTCTATCAAAATGATGAATTTATTATCCAACGAGAATTTAATAATGATTATCGCATCATTCTATTGTTGGAAGATGGTTTCTGGAGAGTGCGTCATTTTGAACTATTGGAAACGCATCCCATTGAAGAAAGTGCTTTAGTAATTTCTGATGAAATCAAAAACCTAGCAGGATTGAATTATTACCCGCAAGACAGTCCTTGGGATACTTTTGGAGAAAACTTTGACTCCTCACAAATCGCTACTGATTTTAAGGTTATTCAAGACTTGAACTTAAATACCATCAGAATATTCCTTAGCTATAAAGATTTCAAAATCAGCGAAAACTCCAATGAGAAAATGCAAAGACTCAAGATATTATTGGATCAGGCAGAAAAAGCCGATTTAAAAGTGATGGTCACCCTATTTGACTTTTACGGTGATTATGGCATTCAAGACTGGACCTTGACTAATTCCTACCTTAAAAATATTGTAGATCACATTAAAGACCATCCAGCCGTTTATGCTTGGGACATTAAAAATGAACCTGATCTGGATTATAAATCTCGAGAAAAACGCAAGGTGAATGCATGGCTTTCACAAACCATGACGCGATTAAAAGAAATGGATTCCATCCATCCAGTGACTATAGGTTGGTCAACAGCTGCCGCGGCAATTAATTTAGAAAATCAAGTAGATGTGGTTTCTTACCACTATTATAAGGATCTAGAAGATTTGTCCAAAACGCATCAAGAATTGAAGTCAAAAACCAAAAAACCTATTGTTTTACAAGAAATAGGTTGGTCTAGCTATCATGGTTTTTGGAATCCGTTTGGGATGGATAAAGAAGATCAAGCCGAGAAATACACGGAGTTTTTTACAACGCAAAAGAGAGACAGCATCAACTATCTCTCTTGGACCTTATACGATTTTGAAGAAGTTCCTTCCAGCGTTGCTGGTTCCCGACCATGGCGTGTCAATAAGCAAAAGCACTTTGGACTTATTGCTACGGATGGGAAGAAGAAACCTAGCTACCAATCCTTCAAGGATCAATAGGTCAGGCTGCAACTTTTAGTGCTGCTGTTTTAATCGCACCTTGACCTTCAAAAGCATGAATATACTTTTTTGTAATTACTGACATGGGCATTGCGGTTGCAGCTTCATAATTCACCTTGGCAACATGGTTTCTATATTCGGTATCTAAAACGAATTTTTTGATGGATAAGGCCAGTGAATCCACATTTGATGGAAGAAACAATTCAGCCATATAACCTTCATCCTTCATAAGTGTGCTTAGATCTCCTAGATCTGGCATCACAACAGCCTTACCATAGCTTCCTGCCTGGTGCAACACTCCAGAACTTCCCGTAGTAGAAGTGTAAGGAAACACGACCATAGCGCTTTCTCTAAATATCACGGGAACTTCTTCTTCCTCTACATAGCCGGTAAAAGTTAGTTGTGGAACGTGGCTGTATTTCTCCTTCATGCTATCTAAATATCCAGGTACATTGGGATTATCTGTTCCTGCGATCACGATTTCAAGATCCCTGCCGGTGGACTGTCGTACTTTCTCTACGGCTTCTATCATTACCTCTACTTTTTTGTAGGTCCCAAATTTTCCAAAAGTCATAATCTTCATAGGACCTTCTGGCAAAATATAATCTGGTTCGGCTGGGATTTCAAACGTACCATGCGGAATCAAAATACAATTGTCTGCCGCATATTTCTCTTCAAGAATATCCACATATTTCTGTATCGTCACTGCAACCTGATCTGCTTGTAGCACTACTCTAGTAAGCGTTTCACCAATGAAATTGAATACTTTGGCCTTCCATTTGTTTTCGGTAAATCCGGCGCTGCTTAAGTCGACAGCTTCCATGATGTTGTGCAAAAGAACAATCGTTTTCACCTTCATTAATTTGGTTACCCATGGAGAGAACAAGCCTAATGCAGCTGGAATCTTCTTATCGCCAAATTTCATGAATTGTAGGTTGTACAATACGGCATCAGGCTGGCTGGAATTAATGGCTTTGGCGATGGAAATTACGTTCCGCATGGAATTAAATTTCCAGCATTGTTTGACTGTTATTTTACATCCATTTTCCTCAAAATTTAGGTCAGCATCTTCAGGTGTAGTGTCCGTGAGTAAAACGAGTTCTGTTACTTCTTCCTGCTGACGAAAGTGTTTGACCAAATGATAAGCATATTCATTCAAGGTTACTTTACTAGGCGGGTAAGCGGTGACGATGGCAAGTTTCATAATTTCCTTATTTTGAGGTGAATAGTTGAGTTTTGGTGGTGTTTTAAGCAGCTTGATAGTAGTTGGCTGGGCTGTTCAATTCTTGGTATAATTTCTTGACGTTACTTTCTGGCTTCCCAAAAAAGATGAGTGATTTATCGATGGTTAATTCATCCTTGATCTGTTGCAATAAAAACAGTAACAACGTCTGACCTCGACCCACTTGTGACACGTTGACCACGAGTCTATTTTCAAACTTTAGCGCTGTAATTACATAATTTCTGAGCTCTGACAATCTACTGGCTTGTACTTCTCCTTTGATGCAGATGACTCCATCGATACTGTTGATTTCTAGTGACATGATACTTGTTTTAATGAGGTTAAAATGATGATGTTTAATTGTTTGACAGTGCAAATATGGGGTTACGCTTTCGCGAAAGCGGACTAAAAACGACAGATGGACAACTAGTGTAGATGAGTGGTAGATTCCAGCCGATTAGCTTTTTTGAGATAGCCATGGTGGATCATAAAATACCCTAACTGCACCATGAGCAATGAGGACATCACCAGCACCTGCGCCATGGTGACTTGAAATAAGGAATCGTGAAACAGGCTGATCGCGTAAACTTGTAGCAAACCGAAAACTCCCGCAATGATAACAGGCTTGTAATGATCCAACGACAGGAAATAATAGGCAAATATGTTAGAGACCGCAAAAAAGGACGTCGCCAGAGCATACCAGCCCAATAAGGGTGCGATGCTCAAATATTCCTCACCGAATAATAACTGCACGGCAAATTCTGGGAATAAAAAGGTGAAACTCACGATAACTGCTGACAATGCCGTTATGTAACCCACGTATTTTTTCAAAACCGGAACGGGATTCTTTCCTTGCTTACGCGATTCAATGACCGCTGGCAGCAACAACATAACGAACATCCAGGTAACGAAATACACGACTCTACCTATCAAGGCGAGTGATGAATATAGTCCCGCATCATAAGAGTCAAAGTAATGCTTGACCATTAAAATATCGCTGTTGTTGCAAACGATTTGGGTCAGTTCATAAAAAGCGGTAAGAAGAAAAAATCGCAAAATGTTCTTCTTCTCTGCTACGGTGAGATCAAATTTCAAAAATGAGGCTCTGCGTACTTTTTTGAAAGGAAACAGTCCCGCAATGAAAGAGATAGCGATTGAAATGGAAACGGCAATTGCAGGATTGATCGATAAAAATAAAAGAAATGCAAAAGTGAGTCCCAACCGCCAAAGCATCTCGAGTTGATACGTCATCGATAATTCCACAAAGGATTGATCACCTTGCAGTTTACCACGATTGACGCTCATGATAAAGTAGAGCGGTACGGCCGCACCAAAAATGGTGAACATCAAACTGGATTCGGTTTGAAATAGTGATTGCAGTTCTGGAGCAAAAATGACGACCGCAGCACCAAGCACCAAGCCGAACATAAGCGCATATTTATAAGCCTGCTGGATAAAATTATTCTGGTTCCTGCTGTGCAGTTCTACCATATATTTTGCGACGGTAAGTTGAAAGGTCATAGCCACAAAGGACAACACCAGCAACAATGTGATGAGAATAACGGCGTCTGCAAAAGCACGTGGTCCCAGCAATCTGCCTAGCATGAGATTATAGGCATAATTGCCAGCATTCACGATAAAGGCGCTCGCCATGAATATTTGTTGGGGTGATAAAGTTCTTTTAAGCTTGAGTATGATGGCAGTCATTGAAGTAGTTTTTTAAGCGATGGTTAGAAAAAGAAGTGGAGTTTCCGCTTTTCTGTACACTACTTGTAACTGGCAGTCTTTACTAGGTTTTTTGTTCTGGTGTACCACTTTCAAGTGTGTGGCTGAGTGTATGACGGTCATTTGCATAGCGATGGGGTTTAGATTACTGATGCAAATATGTGGATGGTTCCCAGCCATGGCGATCATATTTCGATGAGCAGAATTTTACTGTAGATGAATGGTGTCTGTGACTCTTTAAAGCAAAACAGGCCTTAACGATTAGGTATCTGTAGATTTTCATTAGAGGCGGCACCCATAAAATAGGAGCACTTTCAGGCAGCTTACCTTGCCTAAATGCCTATCGATCGCCCTCAAGTTCTTTGGATGGACGTTAAGTGTAGACGAGTGGTATTTTCCTGCCGATTGCTGCACTGCAAACCGGTTCTACCTTGCTATTGTAAAACAAGGAACATGAAAATCATTAGTTTTTTAGCAATCGTATTCATCGCAAGCTTCGGGTTTGCCCAAGACATGAACACCGGTTTCCAATTATTGGAACAAGGCAATTATGTTCAGGCTCGGGACTTTTTTGAGGAAGTGCTGGAAAAGCATCCAGAAAACAAAACCGCTCGTCTATGTTATGGTAGAGCGTTAGGCTTAAGCGGTAAAACAATAGAGGCAAAAAGATTGTTTATTGAGCTTCAAAAGGATTACCCAACCGATTTTGAAGTAGCACTCAACTATGCCGAATCCCTATTATGGAACAAAGACTTCGCAGAGGCAGAAGGTGTTTATGAAAATCTTGTAAAGCAAGATTCCGCCAGCTTCCCAGCCATATTGGGTTATGCCAATACCTTATCGAATCTTAAGAAATACGACAACGCTCTCATATACGTCAACAACGCACTGGAATTGCAACCTAAGAACCAGAACGCTGCCATCTCTAAAAAATACATGCAACTGGGCAAAGCTTCCCAACAAATCACCAATGAGCAAGTGGATGACGCCATCGTCACTCTAAAAAATAACCTCACGCTGTTCCCTAAAGATGCAGATACTCAAAATGCTTTAGCTAACGCCTACATCGCTATTAAGAATTACGACTTAGCTGCCACAACATACTCAGGCATGGCAGATAGTTTGAGCCTGTTAACAGGTCAATCGCTGGTGGCTCATCTACTGAAAAAGGACAAACTCGCCTTGCAATATGCTGTTGAAGGTTCCGCTTTCGCGAAAGCGAAATTCCAACAAGATTCCGTAACCCATAAAAAGACGTTGCTAGCAGCTAACGAACGTTACATACAAGCCTTGATCTGGAACAACAAGTATCCAGAAGCAAGAGAAGTCATCGCCAGCACAGAAGCGGCTTGTGGCACGAGCAATAGACTGGACGCATTGAAAGCGACGTTGGGAATGTACACAGGAACCTTTGCCAAAAGTATCTCCTACTACAAAGCTATTCTTGAAAAAGACAGCACCTCATTTGACGGGAACCTAGGCATCGCCAACGCCTATAGAGCACAAGGAAATCTGGATCTTGCTAGAAATTACGCCTTGAAAACGCTGGGCTTTTATCCGAATCAGCCAGATGCTCGTGCCTTATTGGCAGCCTTGAGAAATGGACTCGCTCCTGTTTTGAATACGATAGGATCCTACACCAGTGATAATGGTAATAATGAGGCATATGCTGCAGGTGTTAACGCAGTGATTCCGTTTTCTGACCGATTCAGATCTGTTTTTAATTATTCGTATAGAACTACAGAAAATACAGGCAATGGTTCCATGGCATACAATACCAATGCCTCCATTGGAGCGCATTACCGCGTTCATAATAATACTTGGGTAGAAAGCACGCTGGGTTTTGTAAAAGCTAACGCAGATCAAAATGATTATACTGATGTCAATGGGTCTGTCTTTGTAAAATCAAGACCATGGGCGTTGCAATATCTGGAAGTAGGCTACAGCCGTGAACTGCAAAACTTTAATGCGGACTTGATTGACGAGAAGATCTTTATGAACAACTACTCGCTCAATTACAATATGGGAACCAACATCAATCTGGGCTGGTACACCGGTTTAATGCACACACAACAAACGGATGGAAACTCGAGAAATCTATTATTCACATCGTTGTACTACACCTTTACGAAGTCACCAGCGCTAAAAGGTGGTGTGAACTACCAGTACTTGAGTTACAAAGATCAGGTGCCTACCCTTTACTTTAGCCCTTCAAAGTATCAAGCGGTAGAGCTTTTTGCAGACTTTAGCGGTACATCAGAAAACTGGACCTACAGCGCTAACGCAGCTGGTGGATATCAATTCATAGAAGATGAAGAGGCGACAACTTTGTATCGTCTAGAAGCTAATTTGAGTTATGCGATAAGCCAGCGATTTCAGGCAGGTACTTATGGAAAATACAGCAACACAGCGAGCGCGACAGCAGCCGGTTTTGAGTTCATGGAGCTAGGCGTCAAGTTGAGATGGCAAATACTAGATGGACCTTTATTCAAGTTCTAAGGAAGTCTTTCTCCAGACTTTCTGGGTCAATGGAAACTATTGGTTTTTGCGGTTTTTTGTTCTTAACTATAACTAGAATCATAAAAACCTATCAGTGAACGATTTACAAGAGATTTAAACGCTTCATCAATTCAGGTCTGTTGGACCTGCTTATGGGCACCACATTTTTTGCAATGAGCACGCTGTTATCCTCGATATCAATGATTTTTCTAAAATTGATGATGTAGGAACGGTGTACTTTCAAAAAGCTGCTGTCTGGTAGCTTTTCTTGTATTTTTTTAAGCGTGGAATGCACGGTGTAGTTTTTATCCTCTGTTTTGATAAGAATGTAATCACCTTTAGCTTCTATCAAATAGACTTTATCGAACTCAATTTTAATCAATCGACGATCGATGTTTACATACATTTCCTTTTCTGCTGGATCTGCTTTAGAAGTGTTGCGAGATAAAGGTGCGGCTTCTGTGGGTTTTACAAAATTCTCTGCCTTGAGTACGGCTTTTTGAAATCTAGGTAACGTGATGGGTTTTACCAGATAATCGACAATACATTCATAGCTAAAAGCTTCTATCGCAAAGTTTTTATCTGATGTGGTCAGGATGATTTTAGGCGGATTTTTGAGCGTATCGATAAAGTCAAAGCCTGTAAAATCTGGCATATGAATGTCTAGAAATATCAAATCCACTTCGTTCTTATTCAAGAATTTAATGGCCTGCATGGCATTGGGAAACTCTTCCAACACCTTCAAATTATCGGTCTGACTGCACAGATGGCTCACTATCGTTCTAGCTGCTACCTCGTCATCTACTATGATACACTTCAAATCTTAGAATTTAGGATTCACAGCAATTTACATATTACAATCCATTTATGAAACGGGTAACCACATTCAAAATGTTCTGAAATTGCTCTTTCATTATCGTGTTTCCATCTTTGAGTTGGAGTTCATATTGCACCGCTAGTTCATAACCTTCAACTAGACCAACGATGCCTAATTTATGTTTGATTTTGTGTACGTTTTGTGCCGCTTTCGCGAAAGCGGAATTCTTCATATTCTCGTGGTATTCTTCAACCTCATCGGGCCATTCTGACTTGATTACATGAATCAGTTTATCTTCAAATTCTTTATTGCCTCCTGATAATTCGTTGATATAATTGCGATTGGGCTGTTCCATCTAAATGGTTTTAGGTAGTGTAAAATAAAATGTAGTTCCCTTATTTAACTCACTGTCCAGCCAAATGGTACCACCATAATAATTCACGATCTTCTTAACAATAGAAAGGCCTATGCCTGTACTCATGGAATCATCTTCCAACTTCTGGAACACTTGGAATATTTTTCCATAATAATCCTGATGTATGCCCTTACCGTTATCCTTTACCTCAAATTGAACACCTTGATCTAATTTTCTGGCTATCAAATCAATGCGCCCTTCGGTTTTATCCATATTAGCCACGGCATTACCTATCAGGTTTTGAAATAGCTGTTGTATCTTAAAACGATCTGCCGTAATGGATGGTAGGTTGTGAATTTTCACTTCAATATGCGGTGGAACATGAAGTAAATCAATTGTTTCACTCATAAGTTTGTTTAAATCAATAGAGTTCTCCTTGCGCTCTTCTTTATCAATAGAGGAATAACTTAAGATACCTTGAATTAACGCATCCATTTTTTCCAGATGTGTGACAATGAGCTCAATCTGTGCTTTGCCCTCATCTCCCAATTCTTGTTCATAATCTTCTTTGAGCCAGCTTACCAGAGCTTCTATGCTGCGCAACGGCGATTTCAAATCGTGGGAAACGATGTGTGCATAATCATTTAGCTCCTGATTCTGCAGGGCCAGCTCTTGCAGCAAACGCTCCTGATTTTTATTGACAGCAATCAATTGATCTGCCTGATTGCTGATGTAGTCTGCCAGATTTCCCTGTTTAATTTCTGGAATAACGGCGGCATCATTCTCATCTGTATTTTTTGTGTTGACACTATTGATAACTGCTTCCAGTCGTTCCAGTAATCTGCGCTGTTGTTCTGTTTCTTCGCGCAACGCTTGGTTTGCCTCAAAAAGCTCATCTGAGCTTATCGTCATCGCGCGCTGGGTCATCTTAAACTGATCCTCCATATTATCATAAGAATCTCCAATCGATTTTAAAAACGATTGCAGGTCTTCCCTATCCCGAAGATCTGCTGGTAGAAATTTTCTTATTTGCCTTTTGAGGAGTGGATTCATCTACTCGCTTATTAGTGTAATAGTCATCGTCTGGTTATGTAATTTGCAATGGCGCTCACCATAAAAGGGAGCAATTTCACCGTAGGAATACATTCCAGTTATGGTGACATCATTTTCTATTACGTCCATCACCTCTTCCACTTCTTCTTCCACTCGTTGATCCAATACTAGTTTACGGCCTATACAACTTATGAGAATCGCCAATTGTGGTGGTTGCTGCCTGCCTTCCATTGCTCTGATCGCTGCAGTCTCTGAGGCTGCAGCAATATCATCCATGGTACTCATCATGAGCTGTACCGTCGATTTCTCTGGTACATCGCCGGCAAGAATCATGGCGTTCTTTTCCTCATCAATGTTGAGAATGGTACGAACAAAAGACTGCTTGTTTCCTTCCAGTTTTACATCCAGCGGATAGATCAATGCAGATCCTGGTAAATCCTTTGCCTTTTCACCCAAGTATTTTTTGTATAAATCAAGTGCTGGCTTTCCATCAATTTCATAGAGAACATTACCTTCTGACTTTGTAATAATTCTTTCTGGACCAAAGGGTTTCCAACCTCCATAAATGGAAAAGGAGGCTTCAAAGCTGTTTCCATAAAAACCAATGACTATGATCTCACCTTCCTTTGGTTGTTCATTGTATGAAGCTAACGTTCTTTGAAACCGATCATCATCACCACATAATCCTCCAGTAATTAACGTGTTAGGTAAAATGGATTGCATGCCTTTAGTCAAATCAGACCCATTGACGCTGCTACCTTCTGATAATACGAACACGTGTCGTAATCCTTCAGGATTTAATAGTGATGCGACAGCATTTCCAGCTTCTGACGTATTTTCATAATTAACGATATTTACCCTTTTAATGTCAAATTGGGATTTTTCGAATTCAATGGCGGTGATCGTTACATGATCGTCATTAACCGCTCCAGCAATAAGGTCACCGCAGGAGGATCCAAAAACTATCTCACCATCTGGAAAAAGCTCCCTAACTTCTTCATATAAATCTGAGTTTTCAAGCAGAAACCTATTACCGAAAACTAGAACTAGAGGTGTTTTTAATGGAATTACCTCAGTGAGATATGCCCAATCCTCATTTTTCTTACGCTGTACCTGTACTGTTTTCATATACTATTTTGCTAAGGTAAAATGGAATATAGTGCCCTGATCAACATTGCTTTCTACCCAGATTTCACCATTATACAGATCGACAATTTTCTTGACAATAGATAGGCCTATACCAGTTGAATCGTCACGTTTATGAAGGGTTTGAAATATTTTAAAAATTTTGTCATGGAATTCAGGTGCGATTCCAACGCCGTTATCAGCAACTGAAAATTTGTAGAAGTTTGCACTTTCCTCAAAGTCTACCGACACGTAACCTGGATCCTTATCGCAGTACCGTATCCCATTACTCAACAGATTTTGAAACAACTGCTGAATCTTAATTCTATCAGCGTTTACAGATGGAAGTGGTTTTTTAATTTCCAATATGATGTGTTCAGGAATGTGCAATAAGGTCTCGATATCTTTTAGTACATCATTCAAATCAACTGGCTCTTTAATATTATTATCTGCGCCAACGCTCGAATATTCTAAAACATCAGAAATTAAATGCTCCATCTTTTCAAGCGTGGTATCTATCATATCTAGATGGTGCCTGGTATCTTCTGTCCACTTATCAGGATTGTCTTCTCTTATCCAACTTACAAGCGCGTTGATACTTCGTAATGGCGATTTCAAATCGTGGGATACCACATGGGCATATTCTTGAAGTTCATCATTACTTTTCTCCAATTTTTTTAAAAGATTCTCTTTTTGGAATTCTAGGTTTTTGAGCTCAGTAATGTCTAAATGAATCCCTATGGAACCGGTCACCTTACCGCTTATATTGTATTGCGGTGCGCCACTAATAAGCCAGTGACGGATCTCACCATCTTTCTTTCGGGCTCTTATCTCATAAGAATTGGAACTTCCTTTGAGCCTTTTATTGTTTTCATTAGTTAAAACGTGTTGGTCATCCTTAACCAACAATATATCACTACCTCTTTTTCCTAGTAATTCCTCCTCACTATATCCAGACATGGCTTCCAGGCGCTGGTTCACCATTAGAATTTCATCATTGAGGTTCACTTCAATAAGACCAAGGTTCATATTTGCTATGATGCTACGGTACTTCTGGCGTTCTACCTCAATATTCTTACGGTAGCGCCTGCGTAAGGTGACATCTCTATACGCCCATAGGTGGCCTTTATAAATTTCATTTTCATAAACTGGAATAAAATCCCGTTCCAGTATACGTCCATCGACTAGTTGAAGCTCATCAGCTAGTGCTTGTACTTTCTTTTCTACGAGACTATTAATTCGTTTCACAAAGCTATCTGGATCTGCAAATAGGCTTTTACTTTGGTCTGCGGCGTTTGCACAGTTCTGCCCTACAAGTTGTTCAGGAGTTACAGGAATGCTAAAAAACTCACAGAATCTGCTATTAGTGATGACAATGTCTCTGTTTTCATCTTCCAAGAGGATACCACTTTCCAGGTTTTGGATCAAGGTGGAAAGTCGGTTTTGAGATTCCTTCAGTTGGTTCTCTGCGGCCTTTTCTTGTGTAATATCTCTTACAATACCTTGAGCTGCTATGGGTAAACCATCATTATTAAGAATTAAGCTCGCATTGACGTGAACCATTTTAGTAGATCCATCTTTAGTACTGATCTGAATCTGAAAATTAGTAAGGGAAGAGTTCTCTAGTAGATATTCGAAGGCTTCGTAGGCTCTTTCCAATTCTTCAGGAAAAACCAGTGAAAAAAGATTGAGGTCATCTTCTAGATGATATCCCAGTAATTTCTCTGCCGCTTGATTCAATTTGATGACCTTACCTTCTGTGTCAATAACAACGTAAGCATCAACGATATTTTCAAATACGCCTTTTAATTCTGAGGATGTTTGCTTGTAAAGATTTTCCAGCTTCAAGTTGGAAATACGTAGTTCTTCAGATTTTTCAAAGAGTTCTCTTGACTTTTGCTCTAAAATCTGTTCAGCCTGTTTCCTAGCAGCTTTTTCACGAGCAAGTGCTCGTTCGTAGATTTTTATCTTATCCTCACTCATGTTGTTGAATACTGAATTTGACCTCAGTTCCATCTTCTTTTATTTTCTCAACTAATATAGTGGCTTCTGCATGGAAGTACTCAAAAGTTTTGTTCATAAGTCCCAATCCAAAACAATGCATCGAGCGACTGGACTTGTATATCATGACAAGTGAATCATCCGTTCTCGCCACTACCTTAAAGGTAGGCAGCTCTGCATCAGGATATATCTTTCTTACTTCCACATGAATATGATTCTCTATGGAAGCCAGCATCGCGATAGGCTCAGTAAATTCTTTAAGGAAAAACGAATAGCTATCCTCAACTACAGAGAAAAAGTGCTCACCATAAACCAGTAGCAGATCGTCGATAGCAATTCCCGTTTCCTTATTGAGATTTACCAATAAGCTCAACATTTCAGAAAAGCTATAGGTACCTACAGATGTGTAAACACCGTTTGAAGGCAAATCTGCGTTTGAAACGATGGTGTCCACCATTTCCAAACCGAACTTAGTTTCTACCAGATCCAAAAATTCTGTAAATACGATTCCCTTCATTATCCTTTAATTAACTCGTTAGTGCTCCAGTAATTCAACGTAGTGCTTATTTTTTCTACATAATCATCGTATTTCAAAGGCTTAAGAATATAACCAGCGACGCCTTCTTTGTAACATTCCAACATATCCTTTCTATTGCTGGAAGTTGTAAGAATGATGGTTGGCAAAAAACGTAACAGTTCATCACTCTTCAATATTTTGAGAAATTCCAATCCGTTAATTCGTGGCATATTAAGATCAAGCAAAATAATGTCTGGCAGTGAGCTGTTATCCTTAAGAATCTCAAGAGCCTCTTCCCCATTTTTTGCTTCAATAAGATCGTGTGGCATTTCAAGTTTTGCAATGGCCCGTTTTAATTTCATTACTTCGATGGTATCATCTTCTATAAGTAAGACTTTGAGTTTTTTGTATTCCACATTTCTGGGTTTAAGCACCTACAAATATGGATTCAATCTCCTTAACAATATTCCATTTATAGTCCAAAGGGCTATTTAGTATCGGTAGATGACGTTTAAGTGTCGACGAGTGGTAATCATATATTCAAAATCGTGACAAGATCAAATATTAAAGGTCAGCCATATATATGCACTACACCCTTGAAGCTTGCATTCCATCAATATCAAAACATTGAATATTCTGCCTCGGGAAGTAAATAAAGGAAAATCACCTCTAAACAACTGATAATATCATTTCAATTATTCTGGCACCTGATCAAAATCTGTTTGAAATAAAAAAAGGCTCTTCTAGAAAACTAAAAGAGCCTTTGTTGATTTTTATTAATATTAAAAAGAGCTATCGCCATCATTTGGGTTATACACATAATTAAACGTGTAAAAACGTCCATTGGATGGATTGGAACTATCTTGATCCAGGTAGTAGCTTAAGATTTCTACTTTGGCGTAGTTTCCATTTCTTGTTCTGAATACTAAGATCTTTCCAGGAATCGCGCTTACCACATTCTGTTGTGGATTGTAGTTGTACCATCCATTATCGCTTCCTGTGGGAATCGCAAAAGAGCTATCGGAATCTTGTGAAAAAGAGAGGCCTTGCGCTGTTTCCACACTTGCAAAAGTACCAGAAACTATAGCAGCTCCTGCGTTACCATTTCTGACAGGTTCATCTGCTGTTCCTGTGGATGTACCGCCGTTAATGGCGATGGTGGTGCCTCTAAAGGCGATATCCCAATCTGTATCGCTAGTAGTTTGCATTCCGGTCGCAAAGTCAAATTTTGTAAATGCTCCACCTACAGGTTGGCCTTGTCCACCAGTTTGCGGCGCTTCCAGATTGGTTACCATTTGAGATTCTACTGAATCGACTGCTTGGTTTAAATCATCATCGCTGCTACAAGATGTAAATCCTATAAATAATGCGGCTATTGTTGCAATTTGTAATGTTTTCATAGTTGTTTTTTTGATTGTAATTAAAATTTAAAATTGATAGTTAAGTTTTAGGTATCCCTGAATTCCCGGTAAAGTTGGAATGTTGTTATCAGTGTGATTAAGTAGGTTATTCGCTCCTATTTGAATATTTAATTGATCATAGAAAGTTTTGCTCGCAGCAACATTGGTGGTGACATAACCGTCTATAAAACTGGTGTCATAGGTGTCGATGAGTCCGTTTCCATTGGTGTCGAACTGCGCATATTTACTTCTATATAAAAGGCGTAAGTTGATGTTCGCTTTCGCGGAAGCGATATCATAAAAGACTTTAAAGTTGGCATTATGTCTGGATCTATTTACAAGACCAAAATAGTCAGTGGACTCCAGTGCAGTGGTCTGATTGGTCGATGGATCGCGTGCAAAAACATTACCGTCACTAACGTTTTCTCTCTTCTCTTTATCATAGGCATATAACAATTGATAGCCGCCACTCACGTTTATGGCTTTGCTGATTTGACGTCCTACATTTAATTCAAATCCTGTGGTGAAGATTTCGTCAAAATTGACATAGCTAAAAACATTCTGCCCATTGTTTTTTCTGGCAATGATGCGCGTATCGATCAAATTGCTGATGTCATTTCTAAAAAAATTGAGCTCACTGTTCCACGAATCCTTTTTGAAAGTGAATCCTAAATTGTAACCCACAGAACTTTCTGCTTCTAACGGGTTCTCCAAATCCATTTCTGAAACCACCACATCTAGAATCTGTCCTTGATCCTGCAATTCCTGCAATTTATCCAGCGCCACATTGTATCCCAAAACGGTATATCCAACGGCCGAGTTTGTAAAGTCAAAATAAAGCTGTCTAAAATCAGGTGCCTTAAAGCCATATCCTACAGATCCTTTCACAGCGATATCATCTGTCAGCTCATAGCGTACCGCGAGTTTTGGGCTTAATTGATTGCTATATTCTGAGTGGTTATCAAAGCGAGCACCAGCGATAATATTCAATCGCTCTAAAGGATTTACATCATATTGTGCATAAATGTATTGGGAATTAAAACGTACCGTTTCATCAAAGTAAGTCCTGTCTAGCTCATCATATTGTAAACCTATACCAGCCGTTAGCGTTCCCGCATTCACGCTATGTTTTGAGTTTGAGGAATCAAACTTATAACTACCTCTAATCTCTGGCCGGAGTAATCGCTGATCGAAGTCGCTATCACTCAAAACATCGTTTGCGATGGGATCTGCTATCTGCTCGCTGGCGTTGTAGTTGGTATAGTACAACTCATAACTTGTACTGAGTTGATCACTCCATTTTTGATCCAACCTCGCGTGTCCATTCCATTCCTGCTCCTTGGTATCTCCTTCAAATTGCACCTCATTCTGTATCAACCCAGCATCCTGAACCTGATCATAAAACCTGGCAGATGTGAATAGTGTCAACCTATCATTAAAATCATAATAAAAACGCCCATTAACCGTATAGTTCTCAAAAGGATTCACGGTTGATCCATCGACATCTGGATTGAGATCGTAGCCCTCACTAGAAAACCGATTAGCAAAAAATGCATAGCGCAATTTTTTTGATCGCTGCTTGATGTCCAGATTGATATCCTGCTGCATAAAACTACCTATGCGGTAAGACGCATTACCATTAAGCTCTCGAGATCTTGGTTTTTCAGTAATAATATTAATAACGCCGCCCAGCGCTTCAGACCCATAGAGACTACTCGATGGTCCTTTTACAACTTCAATTTGCTTAATATTTCCCACGGTCAATCTGCTCAAGTCAAAATTCCCGGCACTGCGGCCTACCAGCGGCACGCCATCAATTAAGATCATGATGTAGTCTGATGCCATTCCCTGGATTTGCACACCTTCAAAGCCGCTCTCATCTGCCACCGTAACGATTCCTGTTTGTTCATTGAGAATCTCATTCAATCGTACGGAACCAGATTGTTGAATCTTCTTTTTTGAAATCAGCGTAACCGGTAAGGGCAATGAAGAAAGTTGGCGCTGCGTGCGGGTCGCTGTTAAAATGACTTCTTCAAGCTGCTTCACTTCTGTGGTGTCTACAGGTGTTTCTTGTGATATCGCTTTCGCGAAAGCGAACAAAGCAAAAATCAATAACAAGCAGTAATTCTTCATTTATTATTTAGATTAATTCTTAATAAAGCGCAAATATATAGGTTATTCTTATTTAGAACTAATAAGAATAATTATATTTGCCATCAAATTACATAAACTACTATCTAATGAAAACACCGTTATACATTATCATAACACTCATTTCTATCGCCTCGATGGCGCAAACCTCTAAGAAACAGCAAGACAGAAAAGCCATCAAAGACATGTGTGGCTGCTATGAAGTAACCTTCAATTTTGCCGAAACATTTAACTACAGCCAAGACTCTTTATATAAACCTTCAAAAACCAAAGTAGACAAAGCATTAGAATGGGCACAACTCGTGACTGATGAAGCTGACGAGATACAGATCCAGCACTTATTACAGGTAGGAAATCCAGCTGACCCAATGATCGTTAAACACTGGCGACAAGACTGGTTGTTTGAAAACACAGATTTATACACTTATAATGCTGATAACGAATGGACCTTTGAAAAACTACCAGCAAATGAGGTAAAAGGCCAGTGGACACAAAAGGTTTACCAGGTAGATGATAGTCCTCGTTATGAGGGATCTGCATCATGGGTTCACGTTGATGGTAAAAGCTATTGGGAAAATACCACGCCTGCGCCACTCGCTAGACGTGAGTATACCACACGTAGCGATTACAATGTATTAATGCGTGGTAACCGTCAAGAAATTACGAAATATGGCTGGTTGCACGATCAGGATAATTCCAAAATAATAAGAGAGTCTGGCAAGGAAGATGTTCTATTAGCTAAAGAAAAAGGATACAACACTTATGTGAAAGTGGACGACATTCGTTGCGCAGCGTCCCAACAATGGTGGAAGGAAAACAATCAAAAATGGTCTCTGGTTCGTTCTAAATGGGATGAAGTATATAGCCGGGACAAAAACCTTGTGCTTGAAGAGAGAGTTGATAATAAACCTTTGTATAAATTTTTACTAGAAGATGAAGGCTTTGAAGAAGAAGCTACAATCGACGCCGTAATAGAATCCTTTGTAAAAAAGTAATAGAATGAATTCACTACAAAAATTAACAATGCTGGCTATACTATTTATAGGTAGCGCCATGGTCGCACAAGAAAACAATGTTTTTATGGATCGCGACTTCTGGAAGGGCAATCCTGATTTAGAAACCGTCAAACAGAAGATTGCAGATGGTAACGATGCTCAGGCGCTTAATAGCAACGCTTTTGATGCCACGATCTATGCGATTCTTGCTAATACTAATAATGATGTCGTTAAATACCTTCTCTCGCTAGAAGGTAATCCGGTAGATAAGAAAACTCACGACAGCCGCATTTACTTGCATTGGGCTGCTTATGCTGGTACTGTAGACATAGTTAATCACTTACTTGACCTAGGTGCATCTGTAACGGCACAGGACAGTCATGGTTATACACCGCTGGAATTTGCTGTAAATGCTGGACAAGATGATGAAGCCCTATTCAACGCTTTTGAAAATAACGGCGTCAACCTTACTGAACAGAAAACCGAATATGGTGCCAACCTCCTATTACTCGCAGCACCTAACTTGAAATCTGAAAAGGAATTGGATTTCTTTTTAAATAAAGGTTTTGAACTCGGTAGTAAGGACAACGTTGGTAATGGGATTTTTGCCTACGCCTCAAAAAAGGGAAGTATCGAGTTTCTCAACGTATTAGTTGAGAGAGGTGCTGATTACAAGTCCCTCAATGATCAAAGTGGCAATGCGTTTCTATATGCCGCACAAGGTGCTCGAGGTTACAGCAATCCGTTGGAGGTATATGAGTTTTTACAGGGTCTAGGATTAGAACCCAACATTGTAACCACAGACGGCTATACACCATTGCATAGTCTTGCTTACAATACGACAGATTCTGCGATTTTTAAACTGTTTCTTGACGCTGGTGCTAACGTCAATCAGAAAGATCGTGATGGCAACACACCATTTCTAAATGCCGCTTCCCGCAATGAACTGGAAATAGTCCAACTACTTTCAAAAGATGTAATTGACTTCAATGCGAAGAATAAGTCTGGCCAAACGGCTTTAATGCTTGCCACCCAACGCAACAATTCACAGGTGGTTGAATTTTTACTGATTAATGATAGTGACGCTTTCGCGAAAGATGATAAGGGAAACACCATCGCTCACTATTTAATAGCTTCTTACAACAACAGAAATGCCGAAGCCTTTGAAAGCAAGCTCCAACTACTTCAAGATAAAGGTGTCAAAATGAACCTAACTCAGGCTGAAGGTAATACGTTGCTTCACCTGGCTGCCCAAGAGAATAATCTAGATCTATTGAAACGCGTTTCTGCTTTTGAAATTGACATCAATCAGAAAAACGATGAAGGCCTGACGGCATTGCACATAGCAGCCATGAAAGCACAAGACGATCAAATGATGAAATACCTCATTGCGCAAGGTGCAAGTACAAAAATCAAAACCGATTTTGATGAAACGGTTCAAGACCTAGCTAAAGAAAACGAACTCTTACAACAACAAAACACTACACTCAACTTTTTAAATTAATATGAAAAAAATATTTAAACTTCTTCCTGCCATTGCCTTTGTAGCATTGCTACTTACCTCATTTACTAAAGACAACACCAAAGCTGTAAAATGCTTGATCCAAATGACTAATTACACTGGAGAAGGTGCCTACGTTGTGGTTTCTTTGCTTGATCCATCTGGAGAATATGAAGAAACGCTTTATGTACAGGGCAAGGACAGTGAATGGTACAGCGAGATACCTGCATGGTGGAAATTCTATGGTAAATACCGACCAAACATCGATGCGATTTCTGGTGAGACTATTAGCGGTGGCGAGCGTACGGTTACCGTATTGCAGATTCCAGAGGATAAAATAAACAAGGGATACAGCCTACGTTTTGAAACATCAGTTGAGGATCAGAAATATTATAAAGACGACATCCAATTTGAACTCACTACTGAAAACCTAAAAGCTAAAAAAGATGGTAAAGGTTTTATCAGGTACGTGAGAATGTTACCACAGTAAGGATTCCCTATGACAATTTCCATCTGGCGGCTTAGTCATTTAGTACTTGCACTTGCCTCTTCCATATTTCTGCTTGTTGCATCCATTACCGGTGTGATTCTCGCGGTCGAGCCTATCTCGCATCAAGCGCAGGGATATGCTGTTCAAAATCTAAGTGAGGTTTCGCTAGCAACTGCTATCACAGGATTGAGGTCCAACTACGACGAGGTGTTCTCCATGGAAGTAGAATCGTCTGGTTTTGTTAAGGCTTCTGTACTTACTGTAGAGATGGAAACGCTTGATATTTATATCGATGCTGCGTCTGGAGATCAATTAGGTGAGGTTCAAGAACGTCCCGCAATTTATAGTTTTGCCACAAACCTGCACCGTTCGCTGTTCTTGAAGAGCATCGGGCGGTTTTTTGTAGGCTTGATTTCGCTATTGCTATTCTTGATTGCCGTGACTGGTTTACTGCTTTTGGCGCAACGACAAGGTGGTTTTAAACGCTTGTTTTCAAAGGTTCAAAAGGATTATTTTGAATTGCGATATCACGTCATTTTAAGTAGATGGTTCTTTATTCCCATTGTAATTCTTGCGCTCACCGGAGTCTATCTCTCTGCCGAAAAGTTCGATTTACTTCCAGATTCACAGGTAACTCATCAAGAGGTAAAAGATTTAAATTCATTAAAGATTTACTCATCGATAAATGAGATTCCGTTTTTCAAGGAAACGACACTGAATCAGGTTCGCAGGGTTGAATTCCCATTTTCTGATGATCCAGAAGAGTATTATGAGATTGCATTTCAAGAAAAAGAATTAAGAGTCAACCAGCAAACTGGACAGATCCTTAGTAGTGCGAGCTATCCTTTTGTGCAGCTAGCTTCCCAGTGGAGTTGGTCGTTACATACTGGCGAGGGAAATGTATGGTGGTCAGTGATTTTATTACTCGCCAGCGCATCTATTTTGTTTTTCATCTATTCTGGTATCGCAATGTTTATAAAGCGTCGCAGCAAAACATCATTGAGTTCAAAAATGCCAGATAAAGACGATAGTGAATTTATAATTCTAGTCGGTTCTGAGACTGGAACCACTTACGATTTCGCTACCCGTTTTTACAATGGTCTGACTGCCGCAGGAAAGAAGGTGTATTTGACTGAGATGAATAATTATACCGCTTTCGCGAAAGCGGAACACATTATCATCTTTACCGCAACCTACGGCGATGGCGAGCCACCAACCAATGCCCGCAAATTTGTTGAACGTTTCCTGACGGTTCATCAGCCAAATAAAATCAAGTATTCCGTGGTAGGTTTTGGGTCACTGGAATATCCAGCGTATTGCAAGTTTGCCATTCAAACTGATGCACTCCTGCAGTCAAACCCAAATTTCCAACCACTAATGCCACTGCAAAAAATTAACAATGCCAGTGCTGCAGATTTTCAAAATTGGGTCGATCAATTTAGTACAATAATTAAACTGCCTATTAAAGTCACCATTCCTACATCTAAAAAGGAAAAGCAAAAACTTATTTCATTTGAGGTCACAGATCGCACCGGGTTGAATGTGGATGACACCTTCCTTATCAAACTAAAACCTAAAAGCAAACAGCAATTCACCTCTGGTGATTTGTTATCTATTTTCCCACCACAAACTGAGGTAGTACGTCAATATTCTATCGCTAGGATAAATAATGAGCTATTATTAAGCGTGAAAAAGCACGAGCACGGCCTTGGTTCCAATTATTTATATGAGCTTGAAACGGGCACCAGCATCAAAGCAGCGATTGATTTAAATCCGCATTTTCATTTTCCGAAGAAAACCAAGTCAGCCATTTTGATTGCAAATGGAACAGGCATCGCTCCCTTTTTAGGAATGTTGAACTCTCATCAAAACACAGATATCCATTTATTTTGGGGTGGCAAGACCAGAGCGTCCTCTAACATCTACGACAGTACTTTAAATCAAGCATGTCAAAAAAATACAAACCTCAAGATCTACAAAAGCTATTCTAGAGAAGAAAATGAACAGTACATTCAAGAACTGGTTTCACATCATAGTGACCTTGTCCTTCAAACCATACAAGAACGTGGAATCATCATGATCTGCGGCTCACTGGCCATGCAACACGACATTCTCGATCTTCTAGAAAATCTCTTGAAAAACAATACAACCATTGGCTTGGATGATCTTCAGCACAACGGACAACTTAAGATGGATTGCTATTAGAACTAGGATTCAAGGTTGCAATCTAGTCAAATTGCATCCATCTATTTGTTAGATTGTTTTAGAAATACAATTTAGTTTTAAATGCACTTTCTGTCACAGTTCCTGACTGAAGATCAGATTAGACATCACCTATTTGGTTTTCAATGTGGTTAGTATTTCGCTTTCACGAAATCGATAACATTCTTCCTTCCTTAATGAGAATCAAAATCTCATTACCTCGCAAATCTTGCCTGATGTGATTCAAATCTTACATAAGGTTCATGAATCCTTGCAAATCCTAATTAGCATTCCGTTAATATTTGCCGAGAAACAAACGCCTATTTTCGTTGTAGGCCGTTGTACACAAATCCCATTTTTATGAAAGAGACCGATAAATCCAATCAAAATTCCAATTCTGATCAGCTTAGCGACGATGAAAATATCATCTTAAATGCTATGGGTCTCAATGGCAGTTCCCGCAGAAAATTCTTGAAACAGGTATCTGTTGCTGGGATAGGTATGTATGCAGCTTCCATTTTTACAAACGAATTATTTGCAAGAACTGTATCTGATTTACCCAATAATGTTATGGCACTACTCAACGAAGTCAAAGTAAATCTTAGAGTAAATAAAACGGTAAAACCGTTGACGATTGATTCAAGAATGAGTCTACTAGACGCCTTAAGAGAACGTCTTGCGCTCACGGGAACCAAAAAAGGTTGTGATCACGGACAATGTGGAGCATGTACTGTAATAATTGATGGTAAACGTAACCTTTCCTGTTTGACACTTGCAGCAACTTGTGAAGGAAAAGAAATAACGACGGTAGAAGGACTAGCCACAAACGGTGAAATGCACCCTATGCAAAAGGCTTTCCTGAAACATGATGGTTTTCAATGTGGTTATTGTACACCAGGACAAATTTGCTCTTCAGTAGCATTGTTGGAAGAAGCTAAAAATGGCGATGCGAGTTATGTTACAGAAGATTTTAAAAATGTGAAAAGTAATCTCACCTTATCTGAAGAAGAGATCAGAGAACGTATGTCTGGTAACATTTGTCGATGCGGTGCCTACAACAATATTGTACAGGCGGTCAAAGAAGTACACTCTGGCGATGACGTGATGCCCACTTGGGAATTTGCTACTGAAGCACAGATGAAAAAGGCTAAAAATGCTTAGACCTACGATATTAACTAACAGCCTTGACTCTTTTAATAAAACTGAAATTCAATGAGACCATTTAAATATACCGACGCACAAAGCAAGGAACAAGCGCTAAGCGCATTCACTAATACGTCTCATTACCTATCTGGTGGAACGAATCTCGTTGACCTCATGAAGGAAGATGTTGAGCGACCTGACCAGATCATTCACGTAAATGACTTGAATTATAAAAGCGTTAGTTCAAATGATAAAGGTGGCTTAACGATAGGCGCGATGCTTAGCAATTCTGAGACAGCAAACCATAAAGAAGTAAGATCTAAATACCCATTACTATCCATGACAATGTTATCTGCCGCTACGGCACAGATAAGGAATATGGCAAGCAATGGTGGTAACTTATTACAACGCACGCGTTGTCCCTATTTCTTTGAGACTTCCATGCCTTGTAATAAGAGAGAACCTGGTTCTGGTTGCGGCGCTTTAAACGGATCCAATTCAGGACATGCCATTTTTGGCTACAGTGATAGTTGTATCGCAACTAACCCATCAGATATGAACATTGCGCTGGCAGCAATAGGTGCCACCATAGAAGTTGAAAAAACTGATGGTTCTTCAAGAATGATTGACTTTACAGACTTCCATCGCTTGCCAGGAGATCAACCAGAAAAGGATAACAATCTTGAACCTGGAGAACTTATTACAGCTATTCATTTAGATAAACCCATTTTCTCAGATCACTACTACTATTTGAAAATTCGCGAGCGATCAAGCTATGCTTTTGCATTGATATCAGTTGCGGCAGGTTTACAAATGGAAAATGGAAGCATCAAAAAAGCAGGTCTAGCTATGGGCGGCGTGGCACACAAACCATGGAAATTGACAGAGGCAGAAGATTTTCTCGCAGGAAAGCAACCTACCGAAGCTAATTTTAAACAAGCTGCAGAACTAGCATTGAAAGATGCCAAGCCTTTTGAAGCCAATAAGTATAAAGTAGAAATGGGAAAGAATGCTGTAGTTAGAGCGTTGACCCAAGCTTTTGAAAGAGAAGCATAGAAACCAATTTCAACTAATAAAACATCAAAATGAAGAAATCAAATAAAACTGGAATTGGAAATGCTATTGATCGGGTTGAAGGTCATTTAAAAGTTATGGGTAAGGCAAAATATGCCTCTGAATATCCTATCAAAAATAAAGTTTACGGTCAAGGCATCAACAGCACGATCGCAAAGGGAACGATAACATCCATCGATACCAGCGAGGCAGAAAAACAAGAAGGTGTATTAAAGGTAATCACGTACAAAAATGCTGAGAAACTCAAAACCTTTGACGAGGAAATGGTTTCCATTGCAACAGATACGATCGCACCTGTTTTACAAAGCAACCAGGTTCACTATTATGGCGAGTATGTAGGCTTTGTAGTAGCAGAAACTTTTGAACAAGCTCAATATGCTGCAAGATTGGTGAAATTTGAATATGAAGCAGATCCTAGTGCAGTAATTGATTTTGATAAATCAAGATCAAAAGCTTATAAACCAAACGAAAAATCAGATTACTCCAGAGGTAATCTTGATCAAGGAATAGCAGAGGCAGATGAAGTTGTAGAACAAACCTACATCACTCCTATTGAGCATCATCATCCTATGGAACTTCACGCAGCAATAGTGAGCTGGGAAAACGGGAAAGTGACCGCTTACGCTAGTCAGCAAATTGTGGAAGATGCGACCATCGCAATATCTGCTACATTCCAGATACCAACTAAAGATGTACGTGTAGTTTCAGCATTTGTAGGTGGTGGTTTTGGGTCAAAACTTAATTTGGAACGTCACGTCATTATGGCCACCATGGCTTCAAAAATGATCAATAGACCCGTACAGGTTACAGTGACTCGTACGCAAATGTTCACCAACACAGGAATGCGACAGCTCAACGAGCAAAAAATGAAAATTGGCGCCAAAAAAGATGGAACCTTAACGGCGCTTTCTCACGAGACTTTATCTCATACTTCAACAAATCAGGAGTTTCAGGAGCCGTGTGGTATGGTTTCTAAAATGTTATACAATGTTGCCAATGCAACCGTGAAAGACAGATTAATTCCCATGAATTTACAAACGCCATTTGCCATGCGTGCGCCTGGTGAAGCGACTGGTAGTTTTGCATTAGAATCTGCGATGGATGAAATGGCCTGGAAACTTAAAATGGATCCATTGGAGTTTCGTATCAAGAATGACACACAACAGGACCTACATAAAAACCAACCGTTTTCCAGTAGATTGTTGGTTGAATGCTTGCGCATAGGAGCCGATAAGTTTGGTTGGAAAGATCGTAAGGATCAGCCTGGAACCAACCAAAAAGGAAATTGGCTGATCGGATACGGCGTGAGCGCTGCATCTAGGAATTCACCATATCAAAAAACGTATGCTAAAGTAATTTTGACGTTAGAAGACGGCAAGGTAATGGCCAAAGTCCAAATGGATGCTACTGATATTGGAACTGGTAGTTATACCATCATTGCTCAAACAGCTTCAGAATATTTAGATATTCCCGTGAATCAAATAACGGTAGAATTAGGTGATTCTGATTTCCCAGTAACTCCAGGTTCTGGTGGATCTTGGGGCGCGGCATCATTTTCAAATGGTGTTCGATCTGCGTGTGAAAATGCGATAGCCAAATTGAAAAATAACAGAAACGTTGCCGGAGATAAAGAGATTTCTGTAGCAAAACTCATGAAAATGAACAAGCTCAAAACGTTTGAATCTGAAGGAATGGCAGAGCCGTCTGCAGAATTTAAAAAGCATTCTGTTTTCTCGTTCGGAGCCAACTTTTCAGAGGTTTGGGTTGATAAAGATACTGGCATGTACCGCATCAAGCGCATGGTAAATGTCGCATCTGCAGGTAAGGTTTTGAACCCTAAGACTGCTTATGGTCAAATCATTGGCGGCCTTACCATGGGCGCGGGAATGGTGATTGCAGAGCAGACTAAGGTGGAACCTAATTTCGGGAATTTCATAACTCGTTCCTTTGCAGACTACCACGTTCCGGTCAATTTGGATATGGCAAATATTGAAGTGGTTTTCCTTCCTGAAGAAGACAAAATCGCTAATAAAATGGGGATTAAGGGAATTGGCGAATTGGGAATCACGAGCGTTGCAGCTTCCATATCCAACGCGATTTTCAATGCCACAGGTAAGAGAATGCGCGAGCTGCCCATCACTCCTGAAAAGCTGATTGAAGCTGGTTTGGAGCCCGGAGTCATGGCTTAATCGTGAAGTTTATACGCTAAATTGCTGAGCAGTCATTTTACAGAATGAAAGCTTTTTATAAGGATTTAGTTCAATAATAATCTCGCTTTCGCGAAAGCGAACTACATAAAATACAGTGATACAACCTTCAAACTCTCAAGGTTGTTTCTGGGATTTATCTAATTTTTGATGGTAAACACGCCAAAAGTTTATTTGGATTATAATGCAACTACACCCGTCGATCAACGCGTGGTCGATGCTATGATTCCATATTTCACAGAAAACTTTGGGAATTCTGGGAGCGATCATGTTTATGGTTGGGAAGCTCAGGAAGCGGTGGATTTGGCTAGAAAGCAAGTTTCCAAACTAATAGGTGCAAAACCTTCTGAAATAATTTTCACATCAGGTGCTACAGAGGCTGCAAATATGGCTTTGCAAGGATATTGCAAGGCACAAAAGCATAAGAGAAACCACATCATCACTTGTAAAACAGAACACAAAGCGGTTCTTGACCCAATAAATCAATTAGAGCAAAATGGCTTTGATGTCACGTACCTCGATGTGGATTACAAAGGAAATATCAATGTCTCAGATCTAGAAAATGCGATTAAAGAACAGACTGTTTTAGTCTGTCTGATGCTGGCCAATAACGAGACTGGACTGATACATCCTATTAAAGAAATCGCCAAAGTGGTTCGTAAAAGCTACGCTGTTTTAATGTGCGATATAACGCAAGCCGTTGGTAAAGTGAATGTTGATATTCACGATTTGGATATTGATATCGCTTTCTTTTCTGCACATAAAATGTATGGCCCTAAAGGTGCAGGAGCGCTATTTCTCAATAAGAACAATCAAATTTCCATCGACCCTAGTTTTTATGGTGGCGGTCAGGAAAAAGGCATGCGGCCGGGTACTTTGAATATACCTGCAATAGTTGGTTTTGGAAAAGCAGCCGATATTTCTTTCGCGAAAGCGGAAAAAGAGTCACGCTCCTTATCATCATTACGAGATCAGTTAGAAGGTGAACTTCAAGATATTCCTGGCGCAATTATCAATTGCCAAAACGAATCCAGATTACCAAACACTACCAGCATCTCATTCAAAAATACAGACGGTAACAAACTCATTAGGAGATTAAAAAACATCGCAGTCTCTCGCGGATCTGCTTGTACATCTGTGGTTATGGAACCATCTCATGTGTTGAGTGCAATGGGATTGGAAAAAGATCTGGCGATGGCCACTCTTAGAATAAGCATAGGACATCCCACGACAGAACAAGATATTCATCTTGCAGTTGCAGAAATTAAAAGTGCCGTGAATGCACTACAATTCGCGGAATTATGAGAGAGCTAGATGTTATTGTAGAACGTTACGAGCAGCTTAAGAAGGAAGGTACAACCTCTGTTCTTGCTACTGTGGTTCATGTAGACGGGTCATCATATCGCAGATCTGGCGCTCGCATGCTGATTGATGAATATGGAAATATAACTGGCGCGATAAGCGGCGGCTGTTTAGAAGGTGATGCTCTAAAAAAAGCGCTTCTAGCCTTGCATCAAAACAAAAACAAACTAATCACATACGATACTAGCGATGAGGACGATGTGGTGATAGGTGCGCAATTAGGATGCAATGGGATTATTCGGGTTTTATTCGAACCACTAAATTATGATGATGATCAAAATGCTTGTGAAATACTGAGTAAAACAATGGATCAACGCGAGCCTACAGCGATTGGTGTTCTCTTCAATCTAGATGCAACGTTGACACAATTAGGAACTATCGTTGTAGTAAACGACAATCTTGATGCATTAAACCAAAATGAGAATTTTGAATTATTGAATACAATTAGTTCAGAATTGAAAAGCACATTTCAAAAAGCGCACAATACGTTTAGTGAGATCTTTTTTAAACACGCGAATCACCATTTGTTTTTACAATATTATTTACCTGCGGTCAAATTAGTCATTGTAGGCGCTGGTAACGATGCTCAAATTTTAGCGCAGCAGGCAGATTTACTTGGCTGGAAAGTGATCGTTACAGATGGACGAACCACGCACGCAAATACGGACCGATTTACAAGCTCTTGTCAAATAATAGTGAGTAAACCAGAGCTAACACTCAATCATATTGAAATAGATTCACGAACCTGTGTTGTGTTGATGAGTCACAATTATCATTACGATCTGGAAGTTTTGAAGTTACTGATTCCGCAAATTGAGATTCCGTACATAGGCATTCTAGGACCGTTGAAAAAATGGCAAAAAATGCAGGATGATCTGGAATCCCAAGGTTTTGAGATCACTCAAAAATTATTACACAAAATACATGCGCCAGTTGGATTGGATTTGGCCGCAGAGACTCCGGCAGAAATAGGTCTATCCATACTTGCTGAAATACAAGCAGTCATTACGAAATCCAGTGCGCAGCCTTTGAAAAATAAAAAGCAGCCCATTCACGAACGCATAGACTCAAATTTCAAAACTACAGCATCATGATCAACGGAATCAAAATAGGAGTCGTCATACTCGCTGCAGGATCTTCCAGCCGTTTAGGTCACGCAAAACAGCTCGTAGAATTTAAGGGAAGTACGCTATTGCAACGAGTAATCGATCTAACTAGTGCTATTGACTTTGAT
This sequence comes from Nonlabens sp. Hel1_33_55, assembly GCF_900101765.1. Classification (NCBI taxonomy): domain Bacteria; kingdom Pseudomonadati; phylum Bacteroidota; class Flavobacteriia; order Flavobacteriales; family Flavobacteriaceae; genus Nonlabens; species Nonlabens sp. Hel1_33_55. Next base: position 667,251 of record NZ_LT627735.1, on the reverse strand, counting down.
GTAAATATTTTGGTTTTGGGAGCCAATTATGAGAAAATCAAAACTTCAATCAAAGCATCAGCATTTGAAATTATTGAGAATAAGGAATGGTCAAATGGTATGGCTAGTAGTCTCAAACTAGGGTTAGAACAAGCTCTAGATCTAGATCAATCCTTGAGTCAGATTGTCGTCTTGCTATCAGACCAACCGTTTGTTGGAAAAACAGAAATAAATCGACTCATTGAAGTCCAATTAGATAAGCAGTCACCAGCAACTTTTTCAGAATACGATGGCATAATTGGTGTTCCAGCTATTTTTTCTGTATCGCTTGTCCCTGAATTAATGAAACTAGAAGGTGATCAAGGTGCTAAAAAACTATTAAGCGATAAGGCTTTTGATTATCAAACAATACCTTTTGAAAAAGGAATTTTTGACGTGGATACTCCAGAAGATGTTGAACGACTGCATAAAATGGAACAAGAATGAAATTGAATTTGAAATACTTCGGTATGATTGCAGAGTCTGCAGGTAAGTCTGAGGAAAAGTTTTCATTTACCGATGGCAATACGGTCGCCGAATTGAAAGCACAGATCGTAAATCTATATAATATTAAAGATCCAGGAACTGTTCAAATAGCAGTAAATCAGGATCTCAATGTTACTTCGCAATTAAAGGAAGACGATGAAGTAGCTTTTTTACCACCTTTTGCTGGAGGCTGATGCGCTATAACCGTCAAATACAATTGGACACCGTTGGTGTTGAAGGACAGCAAAAAATTGCTGACGCCAAGGTTCTTATTATAGGAGTTGGTGGATTGGGTTGTCCTGCTGCTCAGTATTTGGTGGGTGCAGGAGTTGGAACTATTGGAATGATGGATCACGATCTTGTCTCCATAACCAATTTACACAGGCAGGTGCTTTACCGTGAATCAGATTTGGGGAAACCTAAAGCAATAGTTGCAAAAGAGCGTCTCATTGAAATGAATTCAGAAGTGAACATCATCGCTATCAATGAAGCACTAGATGATAAAAATGCAGTATCTATTTTTTCGGGATATGATATGGTGATCGACGGTTCTGACAATTTTGAAACTAAATACCTAATCAATGATGCCGCTATTTTATCTGGAAAACCATGGGTCTATGGTTCTGTTTTCAAAAATGAAGGACAATTAAGTGTGTTTAATTTTAAAGGTGGAGCTAGTTATAGATGCGTTTTCGCGAAAGCGACAACAGAAAATATAAGTTGTGAAACTACTGGGGTTTTAGGACCAGTTCCGGGCTTATTAGGGCTGTACCAAGCTATGGAAGCATTGAAAATTATATTGAATAGTGACGCCGTTTGTTCAGATAGATTGAGGATCTTCAATTTCCTGAATGGCACGCAACAAAGCATAAATATTACCAAAAAACAAGATCAAATCGACCAAATCCTGGAGAACGGCATCATTCCTGTGCAGATCAATTGTCGGCTTAAAGATGAGGAAAGAGTTTATCTAGATGTTCGAGAACAGATGGAGCAGCCTAGAATCGAGTCCAATAGTATCATTTATATTCCCTTAAATCATTTACACGCAAAACATGGGGAAATCCCTAGAGAAACGGATGTTTTCGTTTTCTGTAAAACAGGCAAACGTAGTAGCATGGCGATAGAATTATTGCAGACTGAATACGGATTCAAAAATCTACACAACGTTAATGGCGGCATAGAAACAATTATTCATGGAACATAAAAAACCTAAAAAGGCGTTGGTACAGGGCGCGATCTCTCCAGAGAAAATCGCAACCTCTATTGCCAACCATCAATCAAAAACCAACATAGGTGCACACAGCATTTTCTTGGGTCAGATTAGGGCAGATCAAATTGACGGAAAGACTGTTAGTGCGATTGAATATACGGCCTATGAGGATATGGCAGAAAATAAGTTTCATGAGATTAGAGAGTCCGCTTTCGCGAAATTTAATATTACATGTGCCCATATTTATCACAGTCTTGGAACGGTTAAAAAAGGCGAAATTTGCCTATTCGTCTTTACTTCTTCTGCGCACCGAAAAATAGCAATTGAAGCTTGCAATTATTTTGTCGAAGAGATTAAATCAAAAGTGCCAGTTTTCGGAAAAGAGATTTTTGAAGATGAAACTCACCAATGGAAAGTCAATACATAGATGGTAGATATTACCCATAAAATAAATACATTGAGAGAAGCGACCGCTATAGCTATAGTGCGCACTTCTAATCAAGATACCATCACCGCTTTACAGGAAAACAAAGTTCCAAAAGGAAATGTTTTTGAAATGGCAAAAGCAGCTGGACTGCTAGGAGTTAAAAAAACTCCAGAGCTTTTACCAGATTGTCATCCACTGCCTATAGAATATACAGGCATTGCCTATAAAATTGAGGGACTCGAGATCGAGATTGCCGTAACCGTAAAAACCATTTACAAAACAGGTGTTGAAGTAGAAGCTATGCACGGCGCCAGCATTGTGGCTTTGACATTTTATGATATGCTGAAACCCATCGATAAGAATGTGGAAATAGGCACTATCAAATTACAACAGAAAAAAGGAGGAAAATCCTCTTATAAAATTGACGCTTCAGGACTGACCGCAGAAGTGGTGGTTTGTTCAGATTCTATCTCCAAAGGAATAGCAGAAGACAAATCAGGAAAGATCATTGCCTCAAGATTGAAAGAGTTAGGCATTGAGTCAAATATAACCATCATTGCTGATGACTCTGAGAAAATCAAAGAAGCATTGAATACTGCAACCACTGAATTGGTGATTTTTACAGGTGGTACTGGGGTTGGACCAAGAGACGTTACACCAGAAACTATTGAACCGCTGCTTGATATTAAACTAAAGGGCGTTGAAGAACAAATGAGAAGTTACGGTCAAGAACGTATGCCGTATGCCATGCTCTCTAGATCTGTAGCAGGATTGAAAGACGGAAAAGTAGTACTTGCATTACCAGGATCATCAAAAGGTGTTGCGGAATGTATGGACGCTATTTTCCCACATGTATTGCATGTATTTAAAGTGATAGAAGGAACACGACATGACGGATAGTAAACCACAGATTGTAGATAATTTTGGTAGGCCACACACCTACCTGAGAATATCGTTGACCGATAGGTGCAATCTTCGTTGTTTTTATTGCATGCCAGAAGAAGGCATTGAGTTGATGGAGAAATCCAACATCATGACGATTGAAGAAATTATAGATCTCGCTACAACTTTCAGAGATCTAGGTGTAGACACCATACGATTAACTGGTGGCGAGCCACTCGTTCGGAAAAATTTCGGTTTTTTAATTGAGGAATTGGCCAAGCTAGGCGTGACCTTGAAACTGACAACTAATGGTATTGTCTTAGACAAATACCTGGACCTTTTTCAAAAAATTGGTCTCAAAAAAATAAACATCAGTCTTGATACGCTCGATAAAGCAAAATCTATTTTTATTACCAAACGTGACTACTTCCAGCGCATTTTGCAAAACTTAGAAACGGCGCTAGAAATGGATATGGAAGTAAAATTGAATATCGTTTTGATCAAAGGCGTCAATGATAATGAGATTAATGATTTTATTGAACTCACTCGATATAAAAATTTGACGATCAAATTTATCGAGTTCATGCCCTTCAAAGGGAACAAATGGGACTGGGACAAAGGTGTAAGCAAAAACGAAATTCTAGATACGATCTCAAACGGATTTGGAATTATTGAAGAATTGAAAAATCCAAAGCATAGCACTTCTTCCAATTTCAAAGTGCTAAATCATGTTGGGAGCTTTGCCATTGTTAGTACGATTACAAGCCCATTTTGCGATGATTGTAATAGAATAAGAGTCACTGCTGATGGCAAGATGAAAAACTGCCTGTTTGCCAACTCAGAAACCGATCTACTAACTCCACTTCGGAATCGTGATGCTATGGATGATTTGATTATTAACGCGATCAAGACTAAAAAGCATTCCCGCGATGGTATGGATGTAAAAATGGAAGCTGAACATTACGAGCAGAATAGATCCATGATTTCAATAGGTGGCTAATGGTAACTATAGAACAAGCACTTGAAATCATACAGCAGCAAAAAGTCAAACACTCGCTTGAATCTAAGGACTTAGATAATTGTTTGGGATATTCCCTATCCGAAGATATTTATGCTCCTTTTGATATGCCTTCCTTTGACAATTCTGCGATGGATGGTTATGCTCTGTGTGGTATACATCAAGAATACACCATTATTGGTGAAGTTGCGGCTGGTGACGATGCAACTAGCTTCAATTTAAAAGATGGACAAGCTGTCCGCATATTTACAGGTGCGCCAGTTCCTAAAGGAACCGTGGCTGTAATGATGCAAGAAAACACAGGCGTTGAAGGTTCAAATCTTCTATTGGAAGTATTACCTAAAGAAGGTCAAAGCATCCGTCCTAAAGGAGCGGAATTACAAAAGGGTGAATTGGTTTTTAAGAAAGGCCACTATATAACACCTGCGACCATTGGATTATTGGGAAGCTTAGGAATGAATTCCATTCCAGTCATCAAAAAATCAAACATCAAGCTCATTACTACTGGAAACGAATTAGTAGCTCCAGGCCATCCTAAATCAAGTGGTCAAATTTTTGAATCCAACAGTTTTGCGCTCGCGGCAGCTTGCACAGGTTTCGGATTTTTTTGTGATCAAACTATCCAAATTGAAGATGACTTTGAAGCTATCAAATCAGGAATTAAATCGGCTTTGGATAACTCTGATGTGTTGATTCTTTCTGGAGGAATATCCGTTGGAGATTATGATTTTGTGAAGCAAGCTTTAGAAGAAAACGGAGTTGAAGAACAATTTTATAAAGTTTTTCAGAAACCCGGCAAACCACTCTACTTCGGTAGAAAAGCAAACCAGTTTGTATTTGCTTTACCTGGAAATCCGGCGTCTTCCTTAAGTTGTTTTTATCTATACGTGCTGCCATTACTATACAAGCTTAGTGGCTCGACTAAATCTGGATTGCCACAGTATAAGTTTCCATTAAAAAATGATTTCGAAAATAAAACGGATCGGCCATCCTTTCTAAAAGCAAACGTAGAAAACGGTATAGTTGAAATACTAAACGGTCAAGGTTCTTCCATGCTAAGATCCATGGCCCATGGCAACGCTATTGCTTTTGTCGATGCTGATATATCTTTAAAGAAAGGCAATGAGGTTGTTTGCTATATAACGTCCTGATATGGCGCTGGAATATTTGCCTTTTATATTCTTTTTTGTAGCGCTTTTGTATAGCTCTGTAGGTTTCGGCGGCGGTTCTAGTTATCTCGCTATCTTGAGTTTGGTTCTTGTAGATTTTTATGAAATCCGCTCCACGGCATTACTGCTCAACATATTTGTAGTGGCGATAGGAACTTTTGTTTTCATTAAGAACGGAATTTTGAAACCCAAGTTGCTCTGGCCATTTTTTTTACTGAGTGTCCCGCTGGCATATATTGGTGCGCAAATTCAAATGTCACAAACGGCTTTCTTTATTTTATTGGGAACAGCTTTGATTTTGGCAGGAATAAGCATGTTGCTTAGATATGCTCAAAGTAAATTAGAAACTGTAGAGCTTTCCAATTCAAAGAAAATACTATTGGGTGGTGGTATTGGGTTACTCTCAGGAGTTTCTGGAATAGGCGGTGGCATTTTTTTATCACCTGTACTGAATTTACTCAAGTGGGCAAATCCACGAATTATCGCATCACTAGCTTCCGTATTTATATTAGTTAATTCTGTTGCTGGACTGATAGGATTAAAAATCGCTGGAACACTTTCATTGAACTTTGAAGTGATGTTTCAATTAATCATAGCCGTCATTTTAGGAGGCATTGTGGGATCCTATCTATCTAGTAAAAAGTTCAATCTAAAATTTTTGGGAGTTCTTACTGCTCTTTTAGTGTTCTATGTAGGAATTAAAATCATATTACAGCACGGCTTTCAAGTTTACCTCTGATGTTGAATTACTTCGCTTTCGCGAAAGCGAAATCATAAATAACCAGTTTGAAACTAATGGATTACCAAGAATGATTAAAACAAAAAAAAGCCACCTAATGGTGGCTTTTTATTAATTGAAAATGCTCACTTAATTAGCATTACGCTCAATATATTTGATGATATGTGTCGCAATATCCTTGCCAGTTGCACCTTCTATGCCTTCCAATCCTGGAGAGGAATTAACTTCAAGAATCAACGGCCCGCGAGATGACTGTAACATATCTACACCTGCAATTCCTAGACCCATTGCTTTTGCTGCTTTTAGAGCTGCATTCTCTTCTTCGTCTGTTAATTCAATAATATTTGCGCTACCGCCGCGATGTAGATTAGAACGAAACTCGCCTTCTTTCCCTTGACGTTTCATGGCGCCTACCACTACTCCATCGACGATAAATACACGGATGTCTGATCCACCTGCTTCTTTTATAAACTCCTGAGCAATCACACGAGCTTGTAGCCCATTAAAAGCCTCAAGAATCGATTCAGCAGAATTTCTGTTATCTGCAAGTACAACTCCTATACCTTGCGTTCCCTCAAGTAATTTGATAACAAGTGGCGCACCGCCAACTGCATCCACTACTTCGCTAACATCTTTTGAATAGTTACTAAAAACCGTTTTAGGCAAGCCCAATCCAGCTCGTGATAAAATTTGAAGACTACGCAATTTATCTCTTGATCGCACTAGTGCTTGAGACTCTGTAGATGAAAATACTTTCATCATCTCAAATTGACGCACCACTGCTGTTCCAAAGAATGTTACAGAAGCTCCTATTCTAGGGATGACACCATCAATATTTTCTAGGACTTTACCTTTATATATAATCGTCGGGTTTTTCTTTTCAATGACTAGGTTACATTTAGTATGATCAATGATCAACATCTCATGGCCTTTCTTTTTCCCGGCTTCAACCAGTCTTTTTGTAGAATATAAATTGGGGTTTGCCGACAATACTGCAATTCTCATAGTTCTTTTTTTAGTGTTGGAAAATATAAGGCTAATTCATGCCAACGATCCCAATTATAAGTTGTAAAAAAATTCTGTTGCGGTTTATTTTAGATCTCGAAATTGATCGTAGGGAAAAATTCAAAACTTTTTGAGCAATGGAGACGAGAAGAATTACGCTTTCGCGAAAGCGACATATATCAATCTATAAAAACACTTGACCAGCCTTTAGATTAGAGATTTAATGTCTTCTGAAAACTTCTTTGAGATAGGCAACTCCACGTCTGTAGACATGATGATGCTATTGCTATGAATGGTTTTAATTTTTGATTTGTTCACCAGGTAACGTCTGTGGATTCTAATGAAACTAATGGGCAATTCTAAATCTGCAGCTAAATCACTCAGTTTTGCTCTTGTCATGTACTTGTTGTTGGTCAAGAAGACATGCACATTGTTTGCTTCTGACTGCAGATAAACGATATCTGAAATTATTACTTTATGTAGACCTGTTTTGGATTTTAGAAAGGTGGTGGTTTCTTCTTTTTTTGAAATATCAGTTTGGGAAGATGATCTTCTCCTTGCGGCCATATCAATCATGGTAAGAAGACTGGGATTATTGAAGGGTTTCATGAGATAACCGTCTGCATCCATGCTGGCAATCTTTGCTAAATGATCATTATTACTAGAGGCTGTCAAGAATATCACCATAGTTTTATATTGATTCTTGACTTTTTGTCCTAACCATATGCCATCTTTTGAACCTTTGAGGTTAATGTCGATCAACACTAAATCAGGAATTATTTGCTGTATTTCCATCCATGCAGATTCTGCACTGGTAGCGCTTCCCGTAACGTTATGACCACCACGAGTAAGAGCATTGATTATACTAGCTCTCGCCACACCCATATCTTCTACAACATAAACTCTAAGTTTCATATTCACTTTTCTATTCTAAAATTTCATTTCAAATTTGAAGCCTTGCTGAAAACTTGTTTCCATCTTGCCATCCAATTCTTCCACAAGCATCGCGATTAAATTAAGCCCAACGCTATTTGACTGATCTTCCACATTCTTTTCAGTCGCAGAGCCATTGTCCTTGTATTTAAAAATATATTGTGCAAGTTCCTTCTTTAGAAATACTGTTATTCTACCGGTGTTCTTCTTATTAAAACCGTGCTTCATGCTATTGGTAACCAACTCACACAAAATTAGACCCAGCGGAATCGCATCACGTGTAGGAATAACGACATCGCGCGAGCTAACGTGAAGTGATATTTCCTTATCAGTATGTTGACTGGTAATTCCCTGGCATATATTGACAAAGTGCTCCTGCATGTCTACAATGGTATCCTCGCCATATTCATAAAGCTGATCGTGAACCATATTCATAGTCTGTATCAGTTGCTGTGACTCATTGATTGCAGCTGTGAATTCTGGATTTGACAACTGACTGGTCTTCAAGTCCAAGATTCCAGATACGGTTTGTAAATTATTCTTTATTCTGTGGTGTATTTCATAAAGCATGAGCTCCTTTTCATCTGCCGCGATTTTGAGTTTTCTACTTTGTTCTTCTGATAGTTTTCTTGCTTTCCGAGTTCTTATAAATAGGGTAATGAAGGTGATGATCAGAATGGTGGATATTCCTAGAATAATCCATTGCATCCATTCAATTTTGTTCTTTTCCTGTAGTAATAAATTTGCTTCTGCAATTTCTTTTCTTGCTTTTACAAAATCATAATTAAGCGATGCTTCTTCCATATTTCTCTGGGTAGCGATCGAGATCAGTGAATCTTTAATATCATCTGACCGTAATTCCAGATCATAAGATTCTGCCACTTTATTTTGCATTAAAAAAATGCTGCTTCGCACCGAAAGAATATTTGCACGAATGCTGGGGTTTTTAAATTCACGTTCCAGCGATAGTGCGCTATCATTATATCTAAGCGCTTGTGAAACATCATTTTGCAGCATACTCAATTTAGACAAGTGTAGATAACATTGAATGGTGATTCTAGGCTCACCTACCAGTTGACTTGATTTCAATTCCTTGAGAAAAACCGGCTCCAATTGAGCAAGTTCTCCTTGCTTCAATCGTATACTGGCAATATTAGATTCAATGACATTTTTAAAGTGTCCCTTGTATTCTCTATTGAAATAAGGATTCTCTTCATCCATGGACTCATCAACAATTCTTGATGCTTCCTGAAATTTCTCTACCGCATTATTGAAATCCTTCTCGCCTTCATAAGTCAAGGCGATGTTGTTCATCATACTGGCATACATGAAATTTCGATTATTATCTTTAAATAATTCTGCCTGTATTTCAAAGTTTTGTCGGGCTCGTGAAAACTGATTGAGGTTGTAATAAATCATTCCCACTTCGTAAGAATCGCTATACTCTGGTTGAAATACGTAGTAATCAAACTTCTCATTCTGAGCAATCAAGATGGGAAGAACATCTAATTGCCGGTTATAAAATCCCTTACGGTTATAGGAAGAATTGAGCGCTTCTAGCGTTCTCACTGACTCCTTCATTTCCATAAAATTAGGACGGCTAAGCAAGGCATTTGCTATAGAAATTACCTTGTCGCTATCTTGATGGTTATAGTGGTAAAAAAGGATGTTATAATCGGCTAGATTTTTTTCTTTTTCTGTTCCATTTTTAGTCGCCCATACGCGAGCATTCATAAATGACTTTAGATAAGAATCAGAAATAATGAAAACATTAGAGTCTGCAAATTGCTTTTGCAGCTGTTCGCGTTTCATATTAACCTTATCAAAATCATCCCGAGAGTTTACCTTCAATTCTTGAGTTTGCCAAGATGTCAAGAGAAATAAAACACCGAAAATTGCTACAGCATTTTTCAGCCAACACAGCAAGAAGTTGTTAAGAAATCGAAAGATCATTTGATGTTGAGCAAAATTCTAAGATATAGAACCATTCCCATAAATATATTCTTTATTAAGATCATTTGATTTTGACCCTTTACTATTAAATGGTTACTTCACAAAAACCAATAATTACTTCACAGAACTACTGTTGCTGATCGGTTGCCGGTAGGATTATCTATTGATATTCTAAGAAAATCAAATAGTATTGCGTTCTAATTTTTAGCAGATATAGTGATGAGTGCTCTAATAATTTGACTTGAGCTTATCCGTAAAATTTTTGAAAACTACTATCAACAATCATAAAAGAGATAGTTCATGCACTTGTCTTATCTATTCATTATTTGACACATACATATGGCTTAAAAGTGATTTCAGTATTTTAGACCACACATTTGAATCAACTCCATCCATTTGATCGTTACAGCTCTCAATTTTATAAATACTATAATAACCAGATCTAAAATGCTTGTCATCCACTGCTAGTGCTGATGGTAGCTTCCAACCCAACTCAATATTATGTTACAGATTTTATCCTTTGTAGGTTTTACGGCGCTGGTCGCGATAGTATCATATTTCGCTACTCGCAAGACAGATGAATCCTCTTCAGAAGGTTATTTTCTAGGTGGCCGTAGTCTGACAGGAGTTGTGATTGCAGGATCACTACTATTGACCAACCTAAGTACAGAACAGATCGTAGGGCTTAATGGAAGCGCGTACCGCGAGGGAATTCTAGTAATGGCTTGGGAAACGCTTGCTGCCATTGCGATTGTTGTCACCGCTTTATTCCTATTACCTCGATATTTAAAAGGTGGCATAACAACAATTCCTACCTTTCTAGAAACACGTTTTAATAAAAGTACCAAAGCCATTACATCAGCTTTGTTTTTATCTGGTTATGTGGTAGTTCTTTTGCCTATAGTTCTCTACAGCGGTGCACTGGCGATAAATACCATGTTTGATGTACCAGCACTATTGGGCGTTACTAAATCCTCAGCCTTATGGATCACGGTTTTTGCTATAGGAATTATAGGGTCCATTTATGCGATTTTCGGTGGTTTGAAAGCCGTTGCTGTTTCAGATACGATCAATGCTGTAGGTTTATTGATTGGTGGATTGATGATACCGGTTTTTGGGTTACTAGAAATAGGCAACAATAGTATTAGCGCTGGAATCGATCGGCTATTAAGTGAACATCCAGAAAAATTTGACGCGATTGGTAGCGCAGATAGTAGCATACCTTTTGCTACGATATTTACAGGAATGATGTTGGTACAGCTCTTTTATTGGGGAACCAATCAGGCCATTATACAGCGTGCATTAGGAGCCAAAAATCTCAAAGAAGGTCAAAAAGGAATGCTCTATGCCGCGATGATCAAAATTTTGGGACCACTCATCGTGGTATTACCGGGAATCATCGCCTATCATTTGTTTAGTGGTGATCTAGCTGTACCTGATGAGGCCTATCCCAAACTGGTTACCAGAGTACTGCCTGCGTCGCTCGTCGGCTTTTTTGCCGCGGTTTTGTTTGGTGCTATTCTTAGTTCGTTCAACAGTGCACTTAATAGTAGTGTTACTTTGTTTGGTATTGATATCTATAAACAATATATCAAAAAAGATGCTCCAGAAAAGCAAGTGGTTAAGGCTGGGAAAACCTTTGGAATATTCCTGGCATTTCTCTCCATGTTCGTGGCGCCGTTCATAGCAAATGCACCAGATGGACTTTTTGGTTATTTACAGGAAATTAATGGCTGTTATAGCATTCCAATTTTGACCATTATCGTTGTAGGCTATCTTACTAAATACGTACCTGCCAAAGCTGCAAACATTGCCCTAATCGCAGGTGTCGTGCTTTATAGCATCAGCCAGTTTGCTCTCAAACCTTATATGATTAGCAAGGAATTTGAAAATAACAAAACTGAACTTCTGGCTCTATCAAATAATATATCAACTGAAATCAATCAATTTAATTCTCCAACAGACAGTCTGTACACCACAACCTTAATCAATTTAAATAGATTAAGAACAGATGAGAATCTGGAGACAAACACTGCTACCATAATAGGATCTATCAATAAAATACAAATGAACGCTAGTGAGCAATTAGTCGACTTGCCAGAAAGCTATCTGGAATCGAGCAGCTTATTTTCACAGCGAGTGAACGAGATTAAAGTAAGCGCCTACCCACATTTTCTGCACGTCATGGCGATCCTGTTTGTACTCAATGTCCTGATCATGCTACTCATAGGGAAAATGAATCCACGGTCTGTGGCGTTTGAATTACAGTTTACAAAACAAGTCGATATTACACCATGGAGACATGCTCGTTGGGTTAGCGTGATTATCATCGTCGTGGTTTGCGCCAGCTATGTAATTTTCTCATAGCTCCTTTTTATTACAAACAGATTTCGTTGGCAAAAGTATGGATGATTATATCGCTTTCGCGAAAGCGAACTAAAGTCAAACACTAACAACACAAGTAATCGTCCCGATCTAGGTCGCAGGATCTCGTTTGAAAATCTTGATCAGATTGAAAATCATTATACAAAATACAACCCATATGAATCCGGCAATGAAGCCGCCTGCAACGTCTGACGGAAAGTGTACGCCTAAGTAGATTCTACTAATACCAATGCTTAAAATGAGAATTAAGAGCAGTAAAATAAGGGTTGTCCTAAAGATTTTGCTGATCGAAAACTGAAACACAAAATAAATAAGCAATCCATAAAATGCCATCGCCATCATGGCGTGACCGCTGGGATAACTCAGGGTTTCTACCGTTACAAGATGTTCTGCATCTGGTCTGGCTCGATTGATCGCCTGTTTCAATATCAAATTTGAACTAAGTGCGAGAACCATGACCATCGCAAATTGTAAAACGTATTTCCAGCTTTTGAAAAAAAAGTAAAACAACAAAGTACACGTGGTGAATGCGATCAGATAACCTACCGTATCCCCCATATTTGTAACAAAAACAAAATAATCAGTGAGTGCTGGAGTGCGATATTGCTGGATGTATTCAGAAATGGAGCGATCGTAGTTGGCCAGATATTCTGACTTCAAAACCTCAGTCAACTTAATGAATAACTTGACGCCACCAACGAAAGCAACGCTGGTAATTACAACAATAATGATGTAGGCAAGACGGTCATCATATCTCTCCATTGTTCGAGAGAGAAAGTTCTTTAGGTACCTGAGAAGTTTAAGTAATTGTTTTTGCATCGACATTAATTTCCAATCGACAAAACTAAGCCGATTAGCATTACAGCATTTCTAATATTTTCACAAGGCTGGTCTAAGTCTATAACCGAATTGTAACTTCTATTACTTACTTCTAAAATTTGCTTTTGTTTGAAAAGACTTACAATTTAATTATGATGCTAGCTTTTGAAATAATCGGAAATTCAGCTTTATCATAACTGAGGAAATAATCAACTCTGAGCGTTTGTAAAATTTAAAACACAGATTACTAAATTAAAAAACTATGAAATTATCTAATCTAAAAGACTGGCTTTATTGGGATGCATCAGCAGCTACCATTATTGTTATAAGCGTCATTGTAATCTTCCTTGTTCTAATTCTTATCACTAGAATTGCTGGATTGAGGACCTTCTCAAAAATGACCAGTTTTGATTTTGCTACGACGATTGCCATAGGTAGTATTTTGGCATCTGTTTCCATTTCACCATCAACCTCTATAGGTAATGGTGCTGTTGCATTAATAGCTATTATTCTCTTTCAGGTTGCGTTTGCGTATCTACAACGATATTCCAAGTGGTTTAGAAAAACAGCTACCAATGCTCCTATTCTATTAATGGCAAACGGTAAAATCATCGAAGAAAACCTTGCCAAAACCAACCTTCATAGATCAGAGCTCATAGCAAAACTGCGCGAAGCAAACGTGTTGAAATTTGATGAAGTTAAAGCCGTTGTCTTTGAAAGCACCGGCGATGTTAGTGTTCTACATGGCGATCCAGAAACTGATCTAGAATCTAGATTATTGGATTTTCTGGATACGGATAAGGAAGAGTTTGTTTAATAATAAAGCCACTTTTTCGATTATTGAAAAAATGGCTTTTATACTATAACTATATGATTTATCAATTAAAACTAATCAGTTGATAGTTCTACTTGTAGGATATTGGCTTTTGTTTTCTTACTTGACTCATTGGAAATATAAAGTTTTCCATCTTTACTAAAGGTTATTCCTTCAGGCTGTTTGAACTCATTGTCGTCAAGTTCGATCACCTTTTTTATGGTTCCATCCTTCTTGAGAATCACCAATTTTGGGTCGATTCCTTCTAATATGTAAAACTCTCCTGTTACTGGATTCACCGCAGCATCTGATGGACTAAACGTTTTATAAACTTTCTTTTCTAGATAGTCGACAAATGCGTCATCTTCCATATTGATCTTGACCATTGGTTGAGCATCTATTTTTCTGGAATCTAGATTGATCTTGTACATCCCTTTAAACTCGTCCACTCTATCGCGATCCTTTGGAGCTGTTATTAGATAATTCCCATCACTACTCATAGCCAATGTTTCCATGTTGTTTTTGGAAGAAAACTCGGTTTGATATGTCAATGTTTTAGAGTTTCCGCTTTCGCGAAAGCGTTCTACCTCAAAGATCTTCCCATCGCTACGCATCACATAGGCTGTACCTTTGTTCACTGCAATGCCTTCATAATCTCCGTTATCTGCAAAATGGATGTTCTGCACGATTTTTTCACTCTTGAGGTCATAGATAAATATCTCACCTTCCTCATCCTGAACGCAGGCCATAGTGCCATCTGGAAGCCAAGCGATACCGCTTATTTCTTTCAAGTAGCCTGGCATTTCCCATTTCTGAACTACCTTATATTCTGCAGATTCATTAACCTTAAATGGTTCATCATCAGTTCCCAAACCTTGAAAAGCTAGCACGATAATGGCTAGTGAAAGTATCAAGGCCGCTGTAATCGTATATTTAAGGGTTTTCATAAGAGTGTAAAATTGCAATATTTATAAACGAAGCATCAAAAATTAAACCTAAAGTGAAAAAATAGGGATAGCAGTACGCTTATTTTTAATAAACCGAAATCTGGTCATGGGAAAATCTGGAAAAGAAAAGAATACCAAAAATAAAAGCAAACATTCCAAACTCATCAAAAGGAAGAAAAGCAAACTAAAAGCCGATAAAGAGGCTCGAGCAGAGCGCTTGAAAAATCTTCAAAAAGCCTTGAAAGCCAGCAAGGAAAACCCTGAATAAATTCAAAATTGTTTTTGAGATATCCTCAAATCAGAGGTTCAAAAGCATTTAAAAAAATCGCGAGCCTAATGACATGATATCGTTAGGCTCGCAATTCTAAACTTATCTAAAAGCTTACGTCATAGTTGCTACTTGATAAAAAGCACGACATTTCTTGCCGTATGTTCTAAGGTTCGCAACCAGTCTTTCAATTCGAGAGACTCTTCCTTCTCTCTTCACAACTTGCGTTCTGTAAGGTCTCATAATTAAAATATTAGATCATAAAGATAAAATAATATACCTTAAATATACATTTAGTTAACCTTAATTTTACATTGAGTATTTAATTTATTGTTTTTCAGTTAGTTGTATATCACCGTCAATAACAATATTCACCTCATGAATGGTTGCTATTCCAGCATTTCCTTCATTGGCAATAAAAATTCTACCTTCTGGAGTTATGGTAATACCTTCAGGTTGAGCAAAGTTTTTGGTATCCAGAAAAATAATATCCCTAACAGAACCTTCTCTGTCCAGCACCATCAATTTTGGGTGAATACCTTCAATCATATAAAAGTCTCCTGTTTGTGGGTGTACCGCTATGTCAGATGGGCTAAATCTTGTGCGTACAGCCTTTTGCTCATCCCTGGAAAACAGGCTATCATTCATTTTGATAGTGATGAATGGGCTTGTAGATGTTTTTTCAGTGGTAGGATTGATCTGATAAATTCCTTTGGAGTTTTCGTTTTTGTCTTTTTTCTTGGGAATGGTCAGCAACATATTGCCGTTCGCATCTGTAGCGAGCGATTCCATGTCATTCCTTGCCGTGAAGTTGGTTTGAAAATGAGAGGTAGATTTTTGTTCGCTTTCGCGAAAGCGTGACACTTTATACAATCTACCATCGCTGCGCATCACATAAGCATCGTCATTGATCACAGCTATACCTTCATAATCACCAGGTCCAGCAAAATTGATACGGTCAATTATCTTAGACTGTTGCAAGTCATATATGAAGATGAGTCCGTCCTCATCCTGTACGCAAGCTATCGTGTTGTCTGACAACCACGTAATGGCGCTGATCTCTTCCAGTTCTCTAGCAAGTGGCCAGGTCTTGACTATTTTATAATTTTCTGATGCTTGTATAGGTTTATTGTGCGATACAAGCACATACGCCAAAACAGCGATCAAAATCATACTAAAAATCACAACGGCTACGGTCGCTTTGACGCTTTTCATATTTTCACTTTATACAAATATCCACGATCTGTAGTTTTTTGAAACGGAATCGCTGTTAAGTAATTCTAAATGATCTGGGATTAACTCTCCATTTCAACCGATTTACAAAGCAGTGCTTTAATACCTAGCATATAGCAAATTTGAAGTTGTAAGGACAAAACCGCGGTGACCATTAAGAGTGATCTAGAAAATCAGCCTATCGCTTTAGGGAAAAATGACCTTTGACAACGCTGCCGTTTTCTAATTCCAATCGATACCAATAATCGTTAGATGGTAAGGGTTCTCCATTAAATATACCGTTCCAGCCTTGAGATTGAATCGACAAGTCTGCCAATAGTTTCCCATATCGATCAAATACAAACAGTTTTGAATCTTGCTCGAGCACTTCCAGTCCTTTGATATTCCAGTAATCGTTATAGCCGTCGTCGTTAGGCGTAACAAATTGCGGGATTCCCAGCGTGATAACCTCTATTGTTTGGGTCCAACAGCCACCGGTATCTCTCAGGTTGATCTCGTGAATTCCGTTACCGGTTTCAACACCACGATAGGTATAAGTGAATCTATCATTGACTTGATTCATATCAAACCATAAACCATTATCCAACATAACTTGATAACTAGCATCGTAACCTGACGGTGCTTGAATCTCTATATTTATGACATGATTATCGAGCACAGCAGTTAATTCTGCTGTTGCAGTAGCTTCAATAGGATCCTGAATGGTTTCTACTACAGCTATATCGCTCGCCGTACAGCCGGTCGTTTTATTAATAACCTCTACCCTATAAATTCCAGCTTCATTTACTTCTAGTTCTGCATCTGTATTGGATAATGTTTCAGAATTGTCGTCTCGTTCTACAGTCCAGATGAAGTCATAGTCATCCACAGATAAGTTTGTAGTTATAGTAGTTGTCAAAAAACCTCCAGCACCTGCGGCACACAAAGAAACCGATGTAGGATCAATTATTAGATCTGGCGCTGCAAACAATTCAAAGCTTAGACTTGTAGTAGTATAGCAGCCTGATGTTGCATTGGTAACCCGAGCAAAAAACGAGGTTTCACCTGTTGTTATTTCTACAGCTGAAGCCATAGGATTGATCGAATTATCGGCATCATTTTGAGTTTGATGGTAGGTGATTTGTAAATCATTGATTCCCATCGTGATCTCGTTGTCATAATCCGTTAAGTTGATGGGTTCACTTCCCAGACCGTTGGTAGGCTCATCACATAGTTCCATTTTGATATCTGCCGCTGCAATGGGCGCTTCGTCTACTGTTATTTCAATTTCTTCTGTGGCGCTTGATATTGCAGCTCTGCTGGCTGGATCAGTTGCGGTAACCTGATATGTAGTTGTAACGGACGGTAATACTTCAATTTGTTGAGTAGTAGCAAAAACGCTGGCGTCTCCATTCCTACGCCATTCATATGTGTACTCTTCATTATTATCTGATGGCGATGGCAATGCGTTCAAAATAACCATTTCCGTATCATTATCACAGATGGAAGTTGTGGATGCATCTACGGTTACCGTAACATCACAAACAGTCAAATCCAATTGAAAATCGGTTTGTGTAGAGCAATTGCTGGTATTCTCGTCATAGATATAAATCGTCAGTGGATAATTCAAGGTTTTGTCCACATGAATTGTATCGCCCTCGTTATATCTCGTACCGTTCCCATCAGGTTCTGTATAATAGGCTTCGTTTCCAGATAGTTTTGTTCCTGTTATTTCAGGAAAAACGTAGGTCTCACAGACCAGAACTTCTGCCATTGAATCTAACAATGGTGTAGCATTGATCGTTACTTGAAAGGATTCCTGACTTTGACAGCCCGCGGTGCTGTCTGGTTCACCATAAATATAAAAGGTCAATGGATAAGTTTCTACATCATCATAGTCGATGCTGTCACCGGTAACAAATCTTGTCCCGTTGCCGTCGGGCTGTGTGTAGAACGCCTCAGTTCCAGATAAATCGTTCCCAGTGATTTCTGGAAAAGTGAATCGATCACAATAATTGCCGTCTGGAATATCGTCTATGGCTCCAGAACTCCCATCACCTGAAATGGTAACAATAGCGGTATCTCTTGTAGTATTTCCATTAACATCTGTTACAGTTACCTCAACACTATTTTCTCCAGCATCACTACAGAAAAACGTATCTCTACTCAATTCAATACGATCAATCCCGCAATTATCAGAAGCTGGACCATCCAACACATCTGCAGAATCAATAGACACAGATGAGCTATTATTTAGTGACAATGTGATATTACGGACGGTAAATTGCGGATTTTCCTCATCAAGAACCGTGACGTTGAACGTACAACTGGTTTCAACACCGTCATCTCCAATCGCGGTGAAAGTAACGGGAGTAGTCCCAACAGGAAAGAAGCAACCAGATTCCAATCCATCTGTTTGTTTAATCGCCGTAGGTGTGAATCTGAAGTTATCGATGCTGGTGTCTACTAGACCACCGGTCTCAACCCACTTCATAGAGGTAATGTTTTGCCATTCAGGTGTGTCTGGAAAATCTACGTCGCCTGTTTCTGTTGGAATAAATTCTGTCCCGCAATCGCCTGTTGAAAATTTCATATTGGTAGTACAAACGTAAACCCGATTAGGTGTGAAAGGCTCACCATTATTATAACTCCATGTATTTCCAGTATTTGCGTGGATCAAAGCTCCTTGTTTATTGTCACATGAAAGAGACTGCGGCGCATCAATATGATCCCGATCAATCCCATCAAGGCGCATACCTTGCTCTTCATAAGTTACCGCAAAATTATTATCGCCATTGAAAGTTAAAATGATCTGTTCCTTAGAAGTGACTCCGCTTATCGTCGCATCAGGAAAATTCACAACAGCTCCACATTCGCCAGGATCTGCACTCACGACTATGTCAGATGGACAAGATATGGACGCGGCAACCGGACGTGTTTCATTTAAGTCACTGGGAAAAGTTCCAACAGCAACACTGTCTGGCTTGGATATCATTCCAGCCAGAACTAGTAGCGTAGTAAATAAATGTATCGTGTATTTCAAGTGATCGCTATTCGAGCCTGTGTACAACGATGTACACAAAACAAAAATAGGTCAAAGCAATCATAAACATCGATTAAAGGTTGAAATACAGCGTATTATTACACTTAATCGATTTTATTATCGGATTCAATATCCAAACAGCACAAACTCACTATGAATATTAATGAAATAAATAACTAAAGTTAACTATTTGCACAGATGATGATGTGAGTTCGCTTTCGCGAAAGCGAAATATTTCAACATCATACCAACAAGATAATTACGGCTGAAATGCTAGTTTCTCTTCAACTTAAAATGGAAGGTACTACCAACTCCTAGCTTAGAATCTGCCCAGATTTTACCATCGTGAAGCTTGACAATCTTTTCACAGTGAGCAAGGCCAACACCGGTTCCTGACTGTTTGTGCCTGGCATTACCGCGATTGAAAATGGTGAAAATGTTTTCCAGATCATCCTCTGCAATTCCCAAACCATTATCTGTAACCGTGAATACATTGAAACCGCCATCCTGGAACGATGAAATGCGTATATCTGGTGCCACACCTTCCTTAGAATATTTGATAGCGTTACTTATCAAGTTCTGAAACAATAACCTAAGTTCTGTTTTGTAGCCTTTAATGTTGGGAAGTTTTCCATTATGAATCGTCGCCTTGCTGGATTCTATTTTCTGGGAAAGATCATACTTGACAACTTCAATCAACTCATCAATTTTGACATCTGTTTTTTCAGCATTCTGTCCTAATTTGCTGTGCTCCAACAATGCCTTAATCTGGTCACTCAACCTACCCGAAGCATCATGGATATAAGAGACGTACTCTTTGGCTTTCTCTCCTAATTGATCATTGAACTTGTTCATTAGGAAATCACTACCAAATCGAATTGTACTCAACGGTTCCTGTAAATCGTGGGAACAGATCGATACAAATTGCTCCAGTTCTTTATTCGTATGGATCAACTCCTTTTTCTGAGCACGCAGTTGATTCTCGATCTTTTTGATTTGAGAAATATCCATTAAAGTACTACGCGTCGATTCAGTGCCGTCTGGAGCTTTTTTAAGATTGGAGTTTAATAATACGGGAATATGTTCACCAGATTTTGATTTGAACTCTACTTCAAAATTTCTTACCTCACCTACTTTGCGCACTGTTTCAATAGCTTTACTGGCTTTGGATTTACTATTTTCAGGAATAAAGTTAAAAATAGATTTACCTATAACTTGCTTTTTATTAGTGAAGCCCAAACGCTTGTAGAACTTTACGTTACACTCTAGAAGAATTCCAGTATTTGGATTGACACTTGCGTGCATCACTGGATCTGAATCATAGAAATCCTTGAATTTCTTCTCACTACGTTTTAGGCTTTCTTGCGATAAGTGTATTTCTTCAATATCTATAAAGCCAATTACGACTCCTTCTATTTCTTTACTCACACCCCAGAATGGGTTGATTCTTTTTAAGAAGTGACGGCCACTTTTACTTACGATACGTTTATCTACACTCTCACCAGTCTCAATTACCTTTTTAGCAATCTCAACAAGATCATCATCTTTTTTATCTCCAAAGTTGAGCGTGAAATTATCAATGTGTCGACCTACATCCTGTTTTAGTAAACTGAAGTGTTCTTTGATGGATGGCGTGAATTTGCGTATCATCAAATCCCTGTCTAGATAAACAACACCTATATCTGTACTCGTCAATAGGTTATCCATATCTGCATTGAGCGATGCCAATTCATCCATTTTCTGGATGTGTTCATTGTTAACGGTATGCAGTTCTTCATTAACACTTTGCAGCTCTTCATTCGTACTTTGCAATTCTTCATTGCTTGCTAGTAATTCTTCATTACTAGCTTGCAGCTCTTCATTACTTGTTTCTGTCTCTTCAATCGCACGATTTAAATCTGACTTGACTTGTTCCAGTTCTTCCTCAAGATCTGTAATGCGATTTGCGGCCGTTTCGCTCATGGAAGCTGTCTGGATAATGGTATTATCAGCTTCTGCCAAATCACGCTCGATGATGGTCACTACATAATTTTCTTCCTTGCCCATCTCTGAATGGGTGAGTGGCAACACCATGATATCTACAAGACTTTTCTCATCTCTGTTCGCAACATTTACAAAAATCTTCTCATAAATAATACGTGACTCTGATTTTCTTGCCTTGCTAACCGCTGTTTTGACAGGAATCTCAAAATCATCTGGAAGAATCTTTAATAGATCTGTTGTAAATCCTTGTTCTGGAAATTGTGCATATCGAGCGAGGTTACCTCTAGCCTCGATGATGTTGAATTTATTATCAATTTGAATGGTGGTTGCGCTAAACTGTTCAAGAATTGCTGCACTTAAGGATTCTTCTGCCTTACGACGACGTCGGGATCTTTCAGAAATTTCTGGAGCTTCAGAAGATTTCTTTTTCTTTTGCGTTTCAGAGGTGAAATTAAAAGCACTAATATCTTTGATATGTCTATTGCGACTTCTATGAGTCGTCTTCACATTGCGGAATATCTTCCACTTACGGCTTAGATCCTCGTAATATTTCTGTTCAGTTCCTAAATTCTCGCTTGGTCCCAACATTAGAAAACCATCCAATTTCAAGCTGTAATGCAAGACCTTTAAGACACGTTGTTGTACAGGATTTTGAAGGTAAATTAATAGGTTGCGACACAATACCATATCCACATTGCTAAATGGTGGATCCTTGATGATATTATGGTTGGTAAACAAAACAGATCTTCTGATCTTGTCGTTTATCTTATAACTATCATTCTCTTGTTTGCTAAAATAAGATGCGATATAGCTCACGTCCATATCAGCCAGTTGATTAGGCTCATAAAGTCCTTTTCCTGCTATATCTAGATGTTCTTGAGAAATGTCTGTTGCAAAAATCTTAAGCTTAAGATTGCGCTCCTGCTTTTTGCATTCCTCAAAAATGAGCATAGCGAGCGTATAGGTTTCCTCACCCGTATTACAACCTACATCCCATATTTTAATTTCCTCACCAGGATTTTTGAATTTGACCAGTTCTGGAATAACATGCTTGCGCATTACATCCCACGCACCTTTATCTCTAAAGAATTTAGTAACACCTATTAAAAAATCTTTATGTAATTGATCTACCTCATCTGGATGATCCTCTAAGTAATTATAATAATCACGTATGGATGTCATTTGCAAGATTTTCATCCTGCGGCTCATGCGTCTTAGAAGCGTCGGCTTTTTATATTGGTTGAAATCCAGATCTGTTGATTCCTGAATAAGATCGAGAATATGTTTGAGGCTTTTTTCATCGACATTGGCAAACTCCTGCGATGCATCCATTAGACTAGGTGAAGAAAAGAATTCTTCAATCTCCTGATACATTTCTTCTACAGGAAGGACAAAATCTGCAAGATTGGTACTGATGGCACTTTGAGGCATTCCCTGGAATTTTGCCTGATCCAATTGCTGTACCATTACAAGACCACCATTTGCCTTGATATATTTAATACCACTGGATCCATCGCCTCCAGTACCACTTACTATAATCGCAACGGCATCTTCCTTATAGTTAAGTGCCAATGATTCAAAAAAGATATCGATAGGAAGATTGAGCTTTTTACCAGATGGCTTATCGACCAATTTTATTTTTTTGTTCTCTAATTTTATATTTTTCGCAGAGGGAACTACGTAAATATGATGCTTGATAAATTCATCACCATCAACAGCTTCTGTGATTGGGATGGAGGTTTTCTTAGAAAGCAGCTCATCTGTAAAGCTTTTATAATCTGGCGATAGGTGCTGGACTATTATAAAACTATACGGGCTTTTTTCTGGAATATTGCTAAAGAATTCTGTTAGCGCTTGTAATCCACCAGCACTGGCTCCTATGGCAACAATAATATGTTTGTCTTTTGGCTCAGTTTTAGGATTCATTGGCAAGAAATTATTCGTAAAAATCCTACAATTTTACCAAACTTTACTATATGAGAGCACTTAATGTTAGATTGTTTAACAAATAGCATTCAAAGAATTAAAAACGTGAACATTGCGGCACCATAGAATTCAAAAGTAAATATGAAGTTATGAGAGATTTAATTTATCTCGCTTTCGCGAAAGCGAACTCATTCAACCACTACTCTACTTCTTTCATTAATTCCTTGATAGCACGATCCAACTGCTCGTCAATACCTTTGCTAATACTAGCAGGCGTATTTTTTACTTGAATCATGGGATTAGTCTGGTTATTTTCCATCCAGTCGCCGTTGATATCCTTTGCACTTACCGGCACAACGCCCCAACGAGAGCCATCTGGCAAGCGTTCCCAACCCGCAAAACTGCAGGTTCCAGGTGTAGGCATACCTACGGTAGTTCCAATCTTGAGATCACTATATCCTGCAGCAAAACAATGACCATCACTGTATTGTGCCTCGTTAATCATTGCAAGTGTAGGTTTAGTCCATCGCGAGGTAGGTTCACCACCAACTACTTTCTGCTCTGTGGCATACGTGATAAATGGCTGGCCCGTAAAAAATGCAGCTAGATCTGCCACTAGATCGCCGCCGCCATTGAATCTGGTATCTACAATAACACCATCGCGACCGTGATATTTACCCATCATCTTATCATAGACATCACGGTATGGACCATCGCTCATTCCTGGAATATGCACATAACCCAACTTGCCGTTACTCTTTTCAGCAACTTCTTTCTCATTGGTTTTTACCCAACGTTTATATAGTAGACCACGTTCCTCACCTAGCGAAATAGGCTTTACAGTAACAACCATATTCTCCTTTTTATCTGGGTCGCTAATCTCCAATAAGGTGAACTTGTCTTTCTTACGGTTCAAGTATCTCGCAACATCAGCACTGGACTGGATTTCCTGACCGTCGATTTTCTCGATCACCATTCCTGGCTTAATATCAAATTTTGCCTTATCAAGTGGTCCTGCTGTGAGGATTTCCTCGATTTTGATTCCGTTATCCTTGTAATTGTAATCCATGAAGATTCCTAGCGATGCGGTTTCATCCTCATTATCTATGGAGTAACTAGCGCCTTTGGCGCCAGCATGAGAAACGTTGAGCTCGCCCAGCATTTCAGAAAGTAACTCTGCAAACTCTGTGCTGTTGCCTATGTAAGGCAGGTGCTTTTCATATTCGGTTTTCATCTGGTCCCAATCGATACCGTGAAAATTTGAATGGTAAAAGATTTTATTGGTACGCAGCCACACGTGGTCAAACATCGCCTGACGTTCTGCAACGGCATCATATTCCATCTCACCAGAGATGTCCACGCCTTCTTTCTTCTCCTTTTCAGGATCAATTTTAGAGATCTTTCCACTGCTGAGTAAAAAGAGGTTGTCTCGATCTGCATCCCATTCCAGATTCCCTGAGGATGCACCTAATTTCATTTTCATTTTAGTTTCTTGAGTGCGCAAATCGGTTTCCCATAAATCCAGCTTATCCTCAAATCTTGTGAGATAGTATAATTTGTCATTTTCCTTAGAAAGAACTGCGTCATTCAAGTTAGAAGAATGAATCGTGAATTTCTTGACACGATCCTTTATCTCATCCCAATCGAAGGTCAAATCCTTTACAGGCTCATCTTCTTTTTTATCCTTATCCTTTTTGTCTTTCTTTTTATCGTCCTTGTCGTCATCAGACTTCTTTTCTGAAAGCTTTTTGATTTCTTTCATCAAGTCATATTCTTCCTCACTCAAATTGAATTCATCCCAAGCATCTTGAGTAAAGAACATACTGTACACATCGCTTTGAGTAGAACCACTGGTGGCATAAGATTTCAAGCCATCTCTATTTGAAAACCAAAGCATCTGTTTTCCATCATTGACCCATACTGGATTGGAATCGTAATAACCACTATCATTAAGATTGACTCTTTTGGAACCGTTTGCTGCCATGAGCAATACATCGCTATTACTTAAGGAAAGGCTCCAATCTACTAACAACCATTTACTGTCGGGACTCCATCTAAAGTACTTATCACCATCGCTCATATGAAAAAGCTCTTCTGGAGTTAGCAGCGTTACCTCATCACCAGATTTCACATCTTTTACTTTAAGCGTTTTTCGATCTTCTATAAATGCGATCTTCTTACCATCAGGTGAGTATCTCGCTAGATAATTGTCCTTCTCATTTTCAATTACCGGAGTTTCCTTAAGCAAGGTGGATGCAAAAAAGAAAGGCTCTTCTTTGCGTTGTATTTCGGTTTTATAGATACTCCATTTTCCATTACGCTCACTGCTATAAACCACCGATTTCCCATCAGGTCCCCAAGTCACGAATTCCTCCGCTTCAGGAGTGTTGGTCAATCTCTTTGTAAATGATTCCTCGACTGAAGTGACAAACACCTCGCCGCGAGCGATAAAGGCAATTTCCTTACCATTAGGTGACACTGCCATTTCCTGTACACCACCATTTACTGAAATAAACTTGTCGCTATTGCCTATTTCTTGAGTTGTTATATTGACGGCCAATTTCTGTGGTTGCTCGCCTTCTTTCATGGTGTACAATTTACCATCGTAACCAAAGCTCAACGTACCATTTCCATAACTTAAAAATCGTACTGGGTGTGTTTTAAAGTCAGTTAGTTGGGTGGATTTGGTAGGATTGTTCAAGTCCATTTTGTAAACGTTGAAACTGCCGCTTTGTTCGCTTAAATAATAAACCGTCTGGTCATCATCTCCATAAACTGGTTGGCGGTCTTCACCGTTATAATTCGTTAGCATTGTGTGCTTATCGGCAGCCAAATCATATGACCATAAATCCCTGGCTATACTTGAGGTATGATGTTTACGCCAGTCGTTCTCACCACCTTTTTTATCGTGGTACAAGATGGTCGTCCCATCGCTGTTGACGGCAAGAGCTTCTGCAGGAATAGTAAACAATTGGTTTACTCGTCCACCGGCAACAGGTACGGTGTACACCTCAGGTTGTGATCCTGTAGGGAATTGTCTGTGTTGAGCGGTGTCCTGACGCAAACCGCCGAAATAGATTTGTGATCCATCTGCACTAAATGTGTAAGGCTCCTCATCGCTCGAGTGATACGTCATACGAGTTGCGCCACCGCCATTAGCACTCATTACATAGACATCAAAATTGCCGTAACGATTAGAGGCAAAAGCAATGCTTTTCCCATCCTTGCTCCATACGGCCATATAATCATGCGCTTGATGAAATGTCAATTGTTGGGCATTACCGCCATTGGAAGAGACCTTGTACAAATCACCTTTATAGGTAAACGCAATCTGAGATCCATCTGGAGAAATGGAACTGTGTCGCAACCAACCAGCATCGTTTTGAGCTGCAGCTATAATGGATACACAAAACGAAAAGAGAAAGAGTAAATTTTTCATTGACTTGAATTATAGTCAGCAAGATAATTCAAAAACGAATATTGGAACTGTGCGTTTCTTTTGAACAACGTGCCAGTAAAATAAAAATGAATTGGTGGATTAGTTCGCTTTCGCGAAAGCGTAAAAGTCGAAAGGAATGGAGAAAATATACCCCAAAAAGGGTATGGCGTTGCATTCATTTTATGATTATTTTGGCAATTCGGTAAATCCGAGGAGAATTATCACAGAAATAACAGAACAGTTGACTGGCATTTAATTAAAAAACATCTTTATGAATTATTCTTTGTTAGTTAAAATTACATGTTTTACTGCGGCTACTTTATTCATCATTAACCACTCTTTCAGTCAAGACTTTACCGATTCCTATACCGTTTCCAGTTATGGTGGTGTTAATCAAGATGGGGCTGTATTGAGTAATGTAGTTTTTAAAAGCAAAGCACAAAACGAATACAAATGGGATAATTCTCCAGGCGCTGCAAAAGATGATAAATTGTGGTTTGTTATGGGTAGCGTGGTTATAGGTTCCAGCAGTTTGAGTTCTTCTGGCTATGCCTACAAAGGTAAAATCTATCCCTATAATGATTACAGCGGGAATGGGCCTGCCATAACTCAATCACACATAATTCAGGCTCGTGTGGCCTTAGTAAACGGTCAGGTTTTGACTGGAAGTTTTGGCGCTGGATCAGGAGGTCAAGCGTTTCGGGTGGCTGATAACACGAGCTCTACGCCTCACAACTTATCTGATTTTGCCATATCAAGCGTTACTATTACAGATGCAAGACAACCCAATACAGAGGTTTTTATCCAGCAGTTTTTAGACAAGCAATCCTACAAAAAGAATTCTTCAAATAAAGGATCACAGAGTTCAACTGCCGACAACTCTTATGCCATCGATCAATCTAATGATTTTATGAGCAGTTCCTCATCGCGCAGCTCCAGCACGGCAACCGCGCAAAACCAGGTGAGACCTGACTACACAAAATCCTATGAAGGGCAAAAGTATGTTAGACAATACGCGCGTAATGGAGAGTCTCAGGCAGACCTAAATAGCCAGGCATCAGAGCAAGCAAGGTTGCAACAAGCGCATATACAAAGACAACAGCAAACTGAAGCACTAAAGCAACAACTGTACGCACAAAATGCAGAAGTCATGCAAATGACGGCACAGTATTTTGCTGGTGATCAACTGGCAACGGGAATCGCACAGACCAGTTATGCAGTGGCCAGTTCTATCGCTTCGGGTAATTTAGATGCAACGTCAGTTGTTACAGGTGCTGCAAATCTCATAGGTGGATTGATCGCGAATGGTCAAGCCAAACGTGAAGAACGGGAACGGCAGGAAGCCATCGCAAGAGAAGAGGCTCGAATAGCAGCAGAGCGCAAGGCTTATTTTGATAAACTTATTGTGGAGCGCAAAGATGCATATTCCAAATTACCAGCGATTACTTACCCTAACTCTGCTACCTCACAATCCTTAAGTACGGCATACTTTTTTACCACTCACTTTGAGCCTGCCACATTAGAGGAAGAAAATCCAGAAATTACGGTAAGTGATGTCATTGCTGTAAATCGATACAGTGATGGAAGCTGGCCTTTTTTGAACAGTACGTTGGGAAAAATTCCTAAGGTGAATACCTCTAGTATTGCATTAGTAGGTTATTTCAACACTTATGATGACGCTTATGCTGCATTATCAGATTTGACTAAAGAATTCTCTAAAAATGGAGTTACGGTAGAAATCATTAGCATCGCAGAGGTTTTTGATGTGCCGTCAGATGCCATTGTCAGTGATTTAGGTAATGAAGCACCGTCCACAGACTTTTGGGGAAATCCAGTTTCTAGTAAAAAGAAGAAAAAAGCTAAAACTTCAAAAAAACCAGCTAAAAATGCTTCCTCTGATTTCTGGGGAGAAACTGTGAAAACCAATAAGACAACCGTAAAGCCTAAGAAAAAAATCACCGCCAAAAAGAAAAAATCAAGTTCCAATGAAGATGATTTCTGGGGAGAATCTGTTCCCGTTAAAAAGAAAAATAATTAATTCAATTTTTATATAATGCTCAAAAAATTTACCTGCTCACTCCTAACCCTTTTATGTTCATTCACAATTTGCTTTGCTCAAAGTCCGCTGGCAAAAATTGAATTTTCTGAAGCTGAGACCGATTTTCAAAACCGTAACTACAACAGTAGTCTAGAACATCTTGAAACTGTGAAAGAAATGTTGGGAAGCACCAACTCTACCGTCATGTATCTGGAGATCTTAAATCGTGACAAAATTTATAAGATGGAGAATCAAAATTCTATTGTTTCACGACAGTCGCCTTTATATTCTCAACAAGTCTCTTCATCATCAAGCATGGGCGCAGCCATGTCGATGATAGTTTCGATGGGACAAACATCGAGTCAAAGCGATGCCTTGAGTAGAGTACCACAATCTAATTCTAGTGGGTCTGGTATCGACAACTCTACCCTTCAAGGTTCATTGACTGAAAGGGTTAAGAATATCCGTTTAATAGATGAGTTATCCTCTCAATATGTCAAAAACTTTGAGGAAAGTGCTCCCATAGAGAAATTGACTGATATCTATAACATTAATAAGGAATACAAAAGTTTGAATGTTGGGATTGAAGATCTACTTGCTGGAGCACAGGCACTAGAGCTACAGGATTTCTCAAGAGCAAAAGCACAATTGGATCAGTCGTGTAGTGACGGTAATGCTATAGCCTGTGATATGGTTAGAATAGCAGATACTAGGCTTGCAAAACAAGCAGAAGTTGCAGCAGTGATTAGAAGTATAGCAGATGAAATGATTCTAGTAGAAGGCGGATCATTCGAAATGGGTGGCGAAACTACCAGAAAAGCAGATGAAGATCCTTCATTACCTGTACACGAGGTACGGGTTCGGGATTTTCAAATTGGTATTTACGAGGTAACCTTTGAGCAATATCTTGCCGTTGTCAATCCAGACCGTGTTGGTCAGGCCGTAAGAAATAAAAGAATCGCAGTAAGTGGTATTTCTCATGACATTGCGATGGGTTTTATCTCTAAACTTAACGACCTGACTGGTCTTAATTATAGATTGCCGACTGAGGCAGAATGGGAATATGCCGCACGTGGCGGCAGGCAGGGTTCGGCTAATGAAGATAATAGCGGTGATGACGGTATTTTTTCTGCAGGTAATCGTTTTTATAAAAGTCTGATGAAAAGAAGAGATCGTGATGAGCCAGCGACCATAGGTCAAGAAGACCCAAATGTTTTAGGTATTTATGATATGACTGGTAATTTATACGAATGGTGTAAAGATTATTACGATCCTGATTATTATGAGGTGGCGCCACTTGATAATCCAGAAGGCCCGACTAGTGGTACTGAGAATGTCTTACGCGGCGGATCCTTTGATAGTAAGAGTAAGCAAAGAAGTGTCGATGTGAGAAATAGTGCCAAGCCTGGACTCGCAGGCTCAGACTTTGGACTTAGACTTGTATTGGACCGCAGATAAATCCCAATCATGAAAAATAGTATTCTAACCGCGATTTTCACATTGCTAACATTTTGCATTTGTCAATCTCAAGAAGCCTTAGCAAAAATCGAGTTCGCTGCCGCGGAGGAAGACTATCAAGCCGGCAATTATGCAAAGAGTCTGGAGCATATTGAAACCGTCAAAGAAATGTTGGGTAGTACTAATTCTACGGTGATGTATTTGGAAATTGTCGCTCAACAGAAATACTTTTTAACAACCATCAAAGAACCCGTCAATCTAAACTATTACATTTCTAAGAAAAGAAACTTGGAAATGATCAATTACTACGTAGAAAATTTTGCAGACGATGTTCCTTCAGAGAAATTAAAGGAAATCTATGACCTCCAAAAAAGATATCAAGGACATTCAATCGAGTTTGACAATATAATTGAAGCCTATAAATTAATTCTAGAACAAGAATTTAAACAAGCTAAAATTCTCTATCAAAAATCCTGCGATGCGGGTAATCCATTTGCATGCAAATTAGAAGAAAACGTTGATAATAATAAAAAAGCCAAAGAGCTTCAGGATGAAGTATTAAATGGAATCAAGAATAATATGATCCCAGTGGAAGGTGGCAGATTTACAATGGGTGGGAAAATTGGATTGTATAAAAAAGAATTCCAGCCACTACCCACAAGAGAGGTTACTGTAGATGATTTTCTGATGAGTAAATATGAAGTTTCAATGTTGCAATATTTTACCATTGTTCGAGAAAAGCCTAAGGGTCTAACTCAAAAATTTTATGATAGTTTGACAAAGGATCTTGCTAGCCAATATCCTATTTTTCAACTGACCGTAAGTGAGATTTTCAATTTTATCGAAGAACTGAATAAAAAAACTGGACTACAATACAGATTACCGACAGAGGCAGAATGGGAATATGCTGCTAAAGGTGGCGCTCAGTCAGAAGGCTATAAATATTCAGGAAGTAATAGGCTTAAAGAAGTAGCTAAGTACCTAAATAATAGTGGTGGCTACATCAAAGACTTTGGAAGCAAAATACCTAATGAACTAGGTATTTACGATATGTCCGGTAACGCGATGGAAATGTGCTCTGATTATTATGAATTAGGGTATCACTCACAAATGGCCACAAATAACCCAACAGGACCATCGAGCGGTACAGCCCATGTGATTCGAGGTGGTCATGTAACATCCGAAAATACAGATTGTCTGATTATCAATCGCAATGGTGTTGAAGACAATGGTAAACACTACAGTAATCTAGGAATAAGGCTTGTGCTTGATACTAAATAAAAGCAAACAAAATGAAATATATTATTACGATTCTCTTTATAATATCATTTTCATTTTCCAACGCCCAAGAAGCCCTGGCAAAAATCGAGTTTGCTGCCGCGGAAACTGAATATCAGTCCGGCAATTATGCAAAAAGCCTAGAACATCTGGAAACCGTCAAAGAAATGCTGGGTAGTACAAATTCTACGGTGATGTATTTGGAGATAATTTCGAGAAGTGGAATATTTCAAGAAAACCTAATTGATCAGAAACAATTTGAAAAGGAAATCACTAATCATATGATGAGTGGAGCAACTGATAAATTAGATAAACTCTCTAAATTGTTAAACGATTCATTTAAAAGAAGTATAAAATTAAGTTTAAATGAAACCATCAATAATCCTATGATCCAAGTTGAAGATGCATATTCTTTTATCAATCTTCTAGAATTGAAAAACGTGCTCTTACACTCGGAGAAAAATTTAGTAAACTTGAAAGAGATAGAAGATCTTTCAAATATTTACTTAGATCAGTTCAAAAATACCGTTCCCTCAGAAAAACTCAGAGACATATATACAATACAAAAAAATATTGAGCCACTGACCATTGATATTGAACGTCTTATGAGCGCAACTATACTTCAAGAGAACGGAAAAACTGATGAGGCAAAGTTTAAATTTTTAGAGGTATGTGAAAATGGTAATATTATAGCGTGTCAAAAATTAAAGGTTTTAAATTTTCAATAACTACTTAGCTCGAAAGTATGGAGAGTAAATTCATCTTAATAATTTTATTATTTATATCACTAAATCTACATGGCCAAGAAACCATAGCAAGAATCGAGTTCATGGCCGCGGAAGAGGATTATCAAGCAGGTAATTATGCAGAAAGTCTAGAACACCTAGAAACAGTCAAAATGATGCTGGGCAATACGAATGAAAAAGTAATGTACATAGAAATTATAAATCGTGATATTAAATATAAACTAGAGACCTTTTTTAGAAATAATCCTGATAAGGTAAAGTCAAAATATTTTGATCCTAAAAGCTTGATACAAGTCAATATAGATGTAGTAAAAGGGATTGCCGACAATTATGAAATGTACAAGGATATAAGTGGAATTGACCTTAAACCTCGTCAGTTTTATCTGAATCAAGCCATCGAATATGAAGAATTACTAGAAAAAGTTAAAGTGTATACAGTAGAAATGTTTTTGGAGGAGTTTGATAGTATCGAAGAAAAAGCCCTAATAGCAGAGATGTCGTCGTATTACATTAAAAATTTTGCTGAAACTGTTCCTCTCGATAAACTCAATGACATTTATAAGATTAGCAAGAGATACCTAGAAATAAACTTAGATAAGTAGATTCTTTTTTCTCACCCTTTTAGCCAAAGTCGATAGCATTCATGTTTAATACATTATTCGTTTCAACCTGATTTACATTATGAAAGGAATCAATGTGGACTATCATTTTATTAAGCTTTCGCGAAAGCGAAAGCATCCAAAATCATCACAGAAAAAAACCGCTCTATTTCTAGAGCGGTCTTAGTTGTTAGACATAAGTTGTGAACGTATCACAACGACTTTGCAAACCTATTTCTTAGGAGCTTGCTTGGTAGCCTTTCCCTTTGAAGGAGCTGGCTTAGCAGCCGATTTGCTTGCGCTTTTCGGTGCTTGTTTTCCTTTTTCTGCCATGATATAATGACTTTAAGTTATATGGTAAATTTGCACAGATGTAGTCTATTTCTGATCTGAATTTTAGTTAAATATATCGATCGATTTAGTTAATATTTTGTCCTTAATACGACGTTGGAAACCTAAATAACTTTAGGTTTTAAGACATGTGATTAATGAGAAGTGCGAGCAATTGTTCTGTATGGTAAGGCTTTACCAATATGCTATTGATGCCGTGACCATAAATATCTCTTTCTAGGTTAAGATCGTCTGCCGCGGTAAGAGCAATGATTGGTGTTTCAATTCCCAAATTGCGTATTTCAATGGTAGCGTCAATCCCATTCATGACCGGCATATTGATATCCATCAATATATAATCATAGCTATTGGCTTTAACCATGTCAACGGCCTCTTGACCATTGTTTGCTGTATCATGATCCAGATGATATTGTTCCAGAACTTTTTGCGTCACCAACTGATTGATCTTGTTGTCATCAACAATCAGTAATTTTTTATGATCCAGTTTCTTTATGTCTCTATCGTTGATGGTCGATTCCATTTCTTGTTTAGAGCCTATCTTGAGAGGTAAAACAAATGAAAAAGTCGTCCCTATGCCATACGTACTGTCCATCTCTAACTGGCTGTTAAGTATCTTAAGAAGTTTATTCACTATGGGTAGGCCAAGGCCTGTTCCTCCTTCTGAGATAGTCGCCGGTACTTGTGTGAACTCTTCAAAGACCTCTTTTTGGTTACTTTCTTCAATCCCACGACCGGTATCTTCGACGGCAAATGATAGCGTTGTGTTTTTACCGTCATTGGTCTTTTGATCAACAGTGATAGTAATAGAGCCGTCTAACGTAAACTTACTGGCATTACTCAAGAGGTTCATAATCACCTGGGAAAGTTTTGTTTTATCTCCGTATAGCACCTCTGGTATCCTAGGATCGATTTGTAGAGTGAGTGTATTATTATTCTTCTGGTTGAGAAATTGAAAGGATTGTACAATGCTATTCATCAATAGCGATAAATTGAAATGCTCTTCTTGAAGCTTTCTACCTTTCTCTGATTCAAACTTGTTGATATTCAGAATGTCATTTACTAATGATAGCAAATAGTCAGCAGAGAATTTTAGGGAATTGAATTCTTCGTCATACTTATCCAATTCCTTATCATTTAGAAAAACAGATGATAAGCCTATAATACCGTAAAGTGGAGTACGCAGTTCATGGCTAATAGTGGATAAGAACTTAGTGTTCTTTTGAGCCAGCTTTTCAGATTGATCTTTAGCTTCTAGATATTGAGCGTTTTTTATCTGAAGGATCTTCAAAAGCTTGTTGCGTTTTTCACGCGTATATAAAAGTGTAGATATCAAAATCAAAAGAAGTAAACCTAATATCGCAAAAGTCCAGATCAAGGTCTCATCCTGCTCGGTTTGCTGCTTCATGAGTTTAGTTTCAAACTCTGAATTCACCAATTCCTGACGATAGCGGTCTGCCTTATATTTTGAGTTGGCCAGCTGCTGCTGCCTGATTTTTTCGTTCTCGTAACGATTCGTTATTAACGAATCATACACCTTGTGCACATCACTGAGCAGCTCAAACTGTCTGGTTTTCTCATAGGCAGTTAAAAGATTTTTATAAGCTAAGATTCGGTAGCTCTCATCTATGTCATCGCGATCATTTTCTAATGCCTGAAGTGAACTCTCAATAGACCTGTAATACAGCTCTTGTATCAAATAGATACTTCCCTGGATACTTTGAGATGTAGGAATGAATTGTTCTTTGCGATTCGTGATGCTGGGATCATCGAGTGCAGATATAACATTATCCAGATGAAATTGCGCCTTTCCAGGTTGATCCCTTTTTACGTAAATCTCTGCCAGATTATGATGGATAATGATGTAATGTGGATCTCTGGAACCATTTTTTCCTAGTTCTAAAGCCTTGGTATAATAATTAATGGCAAGATCTTCATCAGTATCAAAATAGGTATTACCTAAATTGATATACGTATTGACAAATTGAAAGGTATCCTTGCGCTGGGCAGCCTCTTTCAAAGCTTCCTTGTAAAGCGCAGCCGCGTTCTCACGATCGCCCAGTTGAATAAAAGCATTACCTAATACCGCTCTTAGCCGAGTCTTGATCTGTAACTCATCAATCTCTTCTGCATAGTCTATAAGGTCAGGCGCCTTTTGAAGAATGGAAACATAATTACCCTCAAAATAAGATTCATAGGCGAGTTCCAAAACGGAATCCAATTCCTGTACACTAAAGTTGTATGGTGGATCTGGTAATCTCCTCTTTGATGGTT
This sequence comes from Nonlabens sp. Hel1_33_55, assembly GCF_900101765.1. NCBI lineage: Bacteria > Pseudomonadati > Bacteroidota > Flavobacteriia > Flavobacteriales > Flavobacteriaceae > Nonlabens > Nonlabens sp. Hel1_33_55. The sequence continues at coordinate 631,831 of NZ_LT627735.1, read as the reverse complement.
CCTTTTGCGCAAATAAAGAATGACTACTAGAGAGCAGTACAGCATAAAATAGGAATAACCTCATCAAGCGCTAGGATTATGATCACATTTTGAAAATGCAATGTATAGGTAAAAACGGTAAATAATCGATTAAAGTACAAATTAAACGATCGCAATTTTTTAAATAAATCTAAAAAGGAAGAATCTCTTTCAAATTGATTTTGAATGATTTACCTATTTTTATTTGCGACAATATGTTCAAATGTTCAGTAGGAACCTGAAATATGCGAGGATAGCCACCAGTCGTCTGAGCATCTCGCATCAAAAATAAGAGATCACCACCAGGTGTTAACTGCACTGTTCCAGGCATTACGGGAACCGTTTTCGATTCATCAAGCCTCATAGGTATTCCCGTGGAAGCTATAAAAGCCATCCTATTCCACGATCGAGATATGCTGTATTCATACTCAATCAACCTGGATATAAAGTTTTCAGGCAATTGATCATACTCCGGTCCTTTAAAAACATCGATACTGGTACTTGTGAGTAGTTCGCTTTCGCGAAAGCTGACTACCTCATCATCACGCACCATAGATTCATAGGGCAATACATTACCTTTCTTCAACCTTCCTATAGCTGTTATTCCGGCGTACATGGATCGACTGCCCAGAACCAATTCGGTTTGCCAGCCACCGGCAATTCCTAGATAGGCAAAATTGCCTTTACTAACTCGGCCAATTCGAACTACATCACCAGACAGTATTTTGATTGTTGAACGATGATTTACATTGATTTCGTTAACGGTAACGCTTTCAATATTTGGAGAAAAACAGATAGTTGTTTCCTGATCAAAAGATACAGTAACACCAGTTGTGATCATTTCCAGCACTGCATCCTCTGCCCTATTTTGTAGAGATTGATTCACCCATCTGGCTAATCGCATGTCCATCGCGCCAGATTGTGGCACGCCTATGTTGCGGTAATTGAGCCTGCCCAAATCTTGAACACTGCTATAAAAACCTGGATTTAAGATGTTGGCATTACCCATTTCTATAAGAATTTAGATCTTTGGGCTGTTGCTTGAGGTTATCAAACTCATTTTGATCAATCGCATAAAACTGAACCGTATCTCCTATGGATAATAAATTAGGCTGTTCTCTATGAACATCAAAAAACACCAACGGACTCTTACCCAATACATACCAACCACCAGGAGAATCCTGCGGATAAACACCGCACTGACCAGCCGCTATAGCAAGGCAACCAGCTTCAATTTTAGGATTTGGTGTTTGTCTGCGAGGTACATTTAAAATATCTGGCAGACCAGATAAATAAGGAAACCCTGGCAGAAACCCTATAAAATCTACCGTATAAGTAGCTTCTTGTTGTTTCCTTATAATAGATTCAAAGGTCAGTAACGTATGCTTACTTATCGACAACAAATCATCGCTATCTTGTTCATATAGTACTGGTATATTCCAACTGGAATTTTCAGTAAGGTGCAGTCGGTCAGTTTTAATTGTTAGCTTTTTGATTTCATCGATCAATTGCTCTAAATTTTCAATCGTTTGATAAAAAATGATGAGTATCGTACGATATCCTTCATTTACAAGCGCCTTGTTGCCATAATTAGCCTTAATCTGTTGCGCCTTAAGGTGACGCTCCTCAATTATGGAATGGCTTGTGTCAGGCCATGCAATTTCAATGGACCGTTCACCTATCTGTTTATATTTAAGATTGTTATCTGGCAATTTGAATATTATTGTGATTCAGCTGCTTAATCAATTTGGGCAAGTTCTCTACCAGCTTTAAATTATCACCATGTATACAGAAAGTGTCTCCAAACATATCAATATTAGTTCCTTCTGAAGTTCTCACCTTTTGATGTAATGCTATATCCAGAACTTGATTCAACACCTCATCAATTGTTTCATGAACCGCGTGCGCCTTTGTTCGGGAAACAAGAGCTCCATTGTTTAAATAGGCACGGTCAGCAAAAACTTCTTTGATAAATGGTTGTTGAATTGCTTTACATTTTTGATGTAATAAAGAGTTGGGTAGACTGTAAATAGGCGTTTCAGGGAAAAACTCTTGTAACCATTCCACGGTCCATTCTGCAAATGAATTCTCGTGTGCTGTAGCGTGGTATAGAGCACCGTGCATCTTGATATGATGTAATTTCATATCTACACCTGATAGAACATTTGTAAAGAGGTTAAGTTGATGAGTCATGCTTTCGCGAAAGCGAGATCTAGACCATTCCAATCGCAAACGACCAAAATTTGCTGGATCCTCAAAAGAAGGATGAGCTCCTATCTTAACACTATATTTTCTTGCCAATTTTAAGCTTTCAATAATACTGGCTGCATCGCCCGCATGGCCACCACAAGCAATATTGCATGAAGAAATATGTGGCATGATCTGGGAATCATTTCCCATGCCTTCGCCTAGATCACAATTGAGGTCAATAGTCATCATAGTATTCCTGCAACGCTTGCGATGGTTTTACCACCCAAAAACAAAGTCACCAAAACCACAGCAATTGCGAGAACATTTAAAAAAATGTTGTTTTTGTATGCTCCTAATATTTTGGTATTGACTAACCACAGTAGTACGATCGCCATGATGGGAAGAAGCAAACCATTTGCTACTTGAGCAAAAGTGATTACCTGCAACGGCTTGAAACCTATGGATGCGAACAAAACTCCTATTCCCAACACCAGCATCCAAACCATCCTAAAACGCCAATTTTTAAGATCCTTATCCCAACCCATACAACCCTGAACCACATAAGCTGCTGCCAATGGCGCAGTAATGGCACTGGTGATGCCTGCAGCTATAATTCCTATTGCAAAAATGATAGTAGAAAATGAGCCATAAACAGGTTCCAGAGATCTAGCTAAGTCCGCGGGCGAACTTACTTCTTGACCTTGTAGACCAGTAGCAGCAATGATAATAGCCATGGAAACAATACCACCCATAATTACCGAGATAATGGTATCCCAACGTGCATATTTCAAATCACCATCATTATTCCATTTTTCTTTTACGAGTGAAGCATGTAGGAATAGGTTGTAGGGAACTACCGTAGTTCCTATCAAACCCAATATCAACAATAGCTGATCTTCTTTAAATGATGGAGAAAGTAACCCTAGCAAAATAGCGCTCATGTTAGGCCTAATGGCAATGGCCACAGCAATAAAAGAAACTCCCATAAGTAGAACCATCGCTATCAATGCGCGCTCGAGAATTTTATAATTGCCAATTATTAAAAGAACAAAGGCGCAGATACCTATCAACAAAGGTTGATACCAGGCGCTACCGGTGAGTACTTCTAGACCTATCACTCCGCCTGAAATATTGCCAGCTTCATAGGCTGCGTTACCCACAAAAATGGCACTGATCATTAATAAGATCATGACAATTTTTACAGGTTTACTAGGTATTTGATGCCGGACGATGTCTGACAATCCCTTTTTTGTAATCAATCCCAATCTAGCTGCCATTTCCTGTAGAACGATTGTAGCTAGCATCGATAACAGCATTGCCCACAATAATGTATAGCCTTGAGTAGCACCAGCAACTGTACAAATTGTAATCGTTCCAGGTCCAACAAATGCTGCTGCGACTAGAGTAGCTGGTCCAATATTTTTAAACAACCTTTTCAATTAACATCTGCTTGTTGCAAGGCATAAATTGCAAAGCTTCCCAACCAGTGACCACCTTCATAATCATCTGCTACCAGATTAGGTAGCGTGTAAGTTATATGCTCATCTGCTGTTTCTATTAGGTTTCCATATCGCTCGTATTGATTAGCTAAACCGTATAGCACCCAAGCCCTACTTAAATTTAATCCGTCAATATGAACTAGCTTTCCATCAGTCCTGTCGCTTACTTCGCCCAATTCAAGGTCTAACTTTCCGTTTTCAATTCCTGGTAGGAAATTGGTAAGCCAACTGTGAAATTCATCTGCTGGGAGAACGCGGCGCATTATGTCTACCTCTTCCAGACAAGGTGAAAGAAAATCATAACCGCTAGGTTCCCAACCTAGTGGGCAATCCTTGTCGTTTTTATAAAATTCTATGGCTTTTGATTCAATGGCTTTTTTGAGCGCTCCATCGTTAGCGTGAACCGCATAGTCCCAAGCAAAAGCCATCCCAAAAGCTGTGTTTGAATGCTCACCTACACGTATCGCATAATTTAGTTTGGGTAAATAGTCGATATATCGTTCAGAAATCAGAGTCGATAAGGGTTGTAACGCCTGAGCCATCTGTCGCGCTTCGTCTGAATCCCATGTATCGAGTTCCTGCTGCAATTTGAGTAACCAAGCCCAACCATAAGTGCGCTCAAAACTTGCATTGTTATCAGTATTGAGGTAAGCTATTTCTACTGCAATATTTTCGCTGGTGATGTTAGAGGTCAGTTTGTCCAAAAGCTTACTTGCATTATCAAGATCAGGGAACTTCTTGAATAAAGCTACAGCACTCCAATGACCATGTACAGCACTATGCCAATCAAAACAACCATAAAATGCAGGATGTTGTACGGTTGGTCGTTTTTGATCTTCGGGAGTTGCAGTGACATGTCCCATTTTATTGGGATATTCTTGATCCACGCAATGCAATGGTAGTAAAGCGAGGTTATTCGCTTGTTCTAAAGTCAATTGTGGAGTGGCAATACTATCAACAGCCACTTCAACTTCAGGATTTTCAGTAGTAATGTTTTTTTGATTCTGCTGGCATCCAGCAACGATCAATAATAAGGCAATTAGTAAGTATCTCACGAAAACGATTCAAGGGTTCCCGTAAATGTAAAGATTGATTTTTAAATGGAAGGACTGTATGAGTTCGCTTTCGCGAAAGCGAACTCAAAAGAAAACTTCATCTAATAACCAGGACAACCGAAGCAGGCTGCATTCTGGTCGAGCACGTATATAAGAGATAGCTCGTAGATACCGCCTGTTCTACCAAGATTGGAAACATTGATGTCGTAAGAGAGGCCAAATTTGAAGTTTTCATATTGTAAACCTCCCAAGAGGTTTATAGAAGTCAATAAATGACCATTTTCTGTTTGCCTATTTGGGTTGGTTGCTGCGATAGCACCCATGTAGAAGGTGTCAATTACAAACATACCGCCTAAGTCAAAACGATTGAAATCGCCTTGCTGCATATAATTTCCCGTCAATAGGAATTTGGTGGAATAAGGCAACCATTTGATATCCATGACATCTGCAAGTTCGAGTTCATAGCCGGCAGTGATCGTTCCCAGCGGCTGTAATTCTACATTACCATCAGTAGTAAGCGAAATATCTGGTCTATTCAAATGTTTTACTGAAACTCCTAACCATAAGTTCTCATCGTGAACTAATAATGAAGCGCTCAAATCAAGGTAGTTGACCTTATCATTAATTGACAAAGCATCTACTGATGATGGATTCACTGTCCCGCTATTTAAATTAATTTGATCTTCAAGAACCAAATTATTGAAATTGAAAGATTTGAAGCCGTAGCCTACTTCAACTCCAGGTCTAAATGTCCAGCGATCGTCCAGATCCACTTTGTAAGCATAACTAACGTTTGCCTGGGTCAAGCTAAAATTACTGAATCGCTCACGTTGACTCAATGCGCTCACACCTATTCCACTTTTCATACTGGGAACCCAAGTATTAAATGTGGCGAAATCGCTATCAACCCTAAAATTTAAATCTGGCCACTGCGTGCGGTGCAGTAAGCCTGCCTTAGTGGTTTCTTGAAATCCCGTAAAACCAGAATTCAAGGTTTCGGGAAAAAGGAAATACTGGGTGAAAATTGGATCTTGAGCATATCCGGTTTTCATAAAACAGCAACTTAGAATCAATAAGATGATGGCTTTCCTCATTTTATCAATCAATTTTGGTAAAAGTGCCTTCAGAAACGACCTCAGTTCCATAGAATGTCAAAGCAGAAAATTTGTAATAGAAATTTCCGTTTTCTGAATTGCGATCATTGATCACACCATTCCACCCAGCAATGGTCTCGCCTTGCTCAGAATAAATCGTTGAACCCCATGTATCATAAACTTCAAATTTGAGATCTTCCAGTCCTTCTTGAACAGGTTTGAACACATCGTTTATACGGTCTCCATTGGGTGTAAATGCATTGGGCATTACCAACTTATAACCTTTTGTGACGTTGAGCGTGATTACAAAATCCTGTGAGCAATTATATTCATATTCAACAGTTTGCACGACCGTATACTGACCTGGTGATAAATAGACATGAGTAGGATTGGTTTCATTTGAGAAAGTACCATCGCCAAAATCCCAAGAGATTGAAATAGGAGATCCCGTTGACAAGTCAGTAAACTGAATGGGATCTTGAATGGAATAATCACCGAATGTGGAATATGCAAAGGAGCCTGTATCAAATGCGGCTTGACCCAGCGGTTGTAGATCCACGTCAAAGGTTTCTTCTCTTGAACAGCCTAAACCATCTGTAACTGTTACTATGACTAGTCCGTTTAGATCTGTGGTAGTAGTCTCACCATTTTCTCCTGATACTACACCACTTGACCACCTGTAATTATACGGAGCTACACCGCCAGAAACTACTGCAGTTAATATCTGGCTTATCACTCCAGTATCGCAATTCACATCGATCTGGTCTATAATGTCCAACTCTATGGGTGTCGTACCGCTTACATTAATCTCGCGAGTTGCAGTGCAACCGTTAGCATCGACTACATTTACTTGATAATTTCCAGCAGTGATGTTTGATAGATCTTCTGTGGTTTCACCATTAGACCAACTATAGGTAAACGGACCTGAACCTCCAGAAACCAATAAATCAATGGCGCCAGAGTTGGGCTGATTACAATCCAAAACATTGGTAACATTTGAATCTAGAGATATTTCTTGGGGTTCAGTAATCGTGAAAGTTTCAGTTATGACACATGATCTATCTGAACTTTCAGTAATGGTTGCAGTGTAGGTTCCTGGACCTAAATTGTTTCTTGTAGTTCCTTGAGTACTTCCATCACTCCAGGTCAAAGTAACAGGATCTACTCCTCCAACGAGATTTAGCTGGATGGAACCGTCATTAGCACCAAAACAGGATATGTTGCTAAAAGTTGGAGAGGTGAAAAATTCAGGTGCTTCTTCAATTTCTACGCTAATTTGTTCCTGACAACCGTTGTCGTCTGTGACGGTAATCGTATAGATATCTGCAGCAAGATTGTCCTGAAAAAAGCCTGTAGCCAGATTGCTCCAGCTTGCGGAATAATTCCCGCTACCACCTGTAACTTCTAAAGAAATGGAGGCATCATTTGCCTGGAAACAACTTATTGGAGTTGTCGATGGTGTGATGACAATCTGTGAAGGTTGCAAAATCTCCAATCCATCCAAGGTCTTTAAAGCGCTATTGCCGTCAGTAATTCTAACGCTATACGTCTGCGCAGTCAATCCAGTAAATTCCTGTCTCAAGTCATTAGAATTTAAGTTACTGAAAACAGTAGCGCCACTTTCGTCGACTAATTCATAATTATAGGGCCCAATTGATTCCTGAGTGATTTCAACTACAATGATTCCGTCATTATCTCCAAAACATTCAAGGTCTCTGTGAGCAGCCAGATCTTCACTAAATAATAATTCTGGTGGTGACGTAACAGTGAAATTCAAAACAAGTGCAGGACATGTGGCATCAGTTATTGTGACTTGGTAGTTTCCTGCAGACAGTCCTGAGATATCTTCCGCGGAAGCGTTATAATCTCCTGGACCTGTCCAATTAAACGAATAATTTCCTGAGCCACCACTGACAGTCAAATCAATCGATCCATCATCAACACCGGCAGCGCTCACACCAAATCCGTTGTAATCTGAGAGGACTCCTGAGGCGGTTAATTCTGGTAGTACTGTTATGGAATAGCTCTGTTCAACACCTTCACAGGACGATGATCCATTTTCAAATGTCGCTGTCGCGGAATATGTTACTGTAAGTGCTACACTGGTCGAATTGATCAACGTTTGGTCAGGAATAACATCTGTACCATTTGTGACTGCACCACTTATTCCAGCGGGAATTGAAGCGTTCCATTCATAAGAAATGTTAGAGGTAAAATTCGATGATAGATTTACCGCGATACTTGTGGAACCGCTACAAATGGTCTGATCTGACTCACTAAAGCTTACCGTGGGATTTGGTAATACCTCTACGATCAATTCAAAAGAGTTTCCACTACAATCTCCAGTATTAGGAGTTACCGTATAGGTCGCAGTTGCTGACGTATTTGTAGTATTGATTAATTGCTGATCCAGACTGGACTGCGACGTTGATTGTGAAGTGCCACCTGTCAATGAACCAGCAGGAGAGATTACTGGTGATGACCAGCTGAACGTAGTATTAGTTGCGACTACGTTAGATCCAGTATTATTTGGAACATAGCTAAATGCGTTACCACTACAAACTGTTATCGATTCATCTGCGATCGTGGGTGCTTGATTAACTTCAATTGTAGCCACGTCAGAGGTGACTAAAGAACATCCTCCAGTTGCATAGCTCACTTCTACATAATAATAGGAAATACCTAATGTAGCTGGCGGGTCGTAGAAATCTGTTGTTGCGCCAGTAATTGCGGTACCGCCTATATTTGAGTCAGTATTATTTTCAAACCATTGATACGATGGTGCGCCAGATCCATTTGAAGGAGTAACCCTCATGGTATTAATTGATTCACCTTCGCAATATTCGGCAGATTGTGGTTGATTCGAGATCGATGGAGCTGGCACTATGATAACTTCTGCAGTGTTACTGGTCACGTTACAATCCAGATCTGTTTGATCAACCACAACATAATAATATAAAGTTCCAACGGCATTACTTGGAGGCGTAAAAGTATCTGTGGTTGCTCCAGTTATTGCGGTTCCACCAGTATTGGAATCCACGTTGTTTTCAAACCATTGATATGAAAAAGCTCCCAAACCACCAGATGCCTCTACGACTAGATCGGTTGACATCGTACCTTGACATAATTCTTGAGTGGCCAGTGGTTGTAAGTCTATGACGGGATCATCCGTAACGTTGATCTCTGCAACATCGCTAGTAACTGACCCGCAACCGCTAGCTGCAAAATCAACTTCCACATAAAAATAAAATATTCCTGAAGCACTGAACACTGGCGGTGTGTAGGTAGAGTCATTTGCACCAGTGATAGGAATTCCACCTGTTGACGAATTTAAGTTATTGGAGAACCACTGATACGTTGGTGTTCCTGCGCCTCCATCAAACTGGACTTGTAATGCTGAAATTACAGCTCCAACACAAATATCTTGAGTAGGTTGTGGTTGGCTAGTTAGGGCTGGTGCTGGAGTAACCTCTACTCTTGCGACATCTGAAACAATGGTAGGACAGCCTTCTGTGAAATTGACAATTAAATAATAAAATCGCTCACCTACGGAACTTGCATCAGGCGTGAAGGTGTCTGATGTGGCTCCTGATATTGCGGTACCACCAGTTGAGCTGTTTACAGTATTTTCATACCACTGATATGTCGCGGTACCACTGCCGTTTGTAAAACTGACTGATAAGGGCGTTGGTGACCCACCAATACATACTTCTTGATCTGAGAGTGGCTGAGAAGTAAATGTTGGACCAGGACGAACCTCAAAGGATACAGTATCCTCGCAACGATTTTCATTCGTAAATGTAATATCCACAGTTCCTGGACTAACTGCAGTCACTAATCCAGATGCGTCTACAGTCGCTATGGTTGAATCTAAAGATCTCCATGGATTACCTGTCGCTCCGGTTCCTGTTGCTGTAAGTTGCTCCGTTTCTCCTTCACACTCTGTTAAGATACCTGATATCACAGGATCTTCTGAAATTGAGAACGTTACATTTGTCGCGGTAGTTGTACCGCATTCATTGGTAACATTAAGCGATACCGTATAATCTCCAGAAGACGGATAGGTTATAGTTCCAGGATCCACAGCAGATGAAGTGGCTGGGGAACCTCCAGGGAAGCTCCACGCATAGGTAATAGTGCCCGAGGTTACCGTACAGCTTTCGACCGTTGCTGTTGGTGAAATCATCAATCCATCACCTTCGCAAAGATTATCGATAGGATCAATAACTGCTCTAGGCGGTTGCTTCACAAGTATCTCCTGTTCAGGTATTTGTACGTTACCACAGCTACTGCCAGTTATTGTACCACTCAGAATATATCTACCAGGTTGAACAAAATTGATCTCAGGCTCTAAACTATTTTCATCGGTTCCATTAACGTATGAGAAGTCTCCAGGACCAGCCTCGCAAAAGTCTGCTGCATATGTAACAGTCCAATTGTAAGCCAATTCGCTACAGATGTCCGCAGTGTCAGTGGTGTTGGTAACTGCTACATCAAAGTCAGTACAACCTTCTACTTGAGAATAAGATATCTCAGGAACTAATTCTGGCTCAATGCAAATCTCACGCTGAAAAACATCCTCGCCACAAAATCCTTCAGCCGTTAAGGTTACTGTATAAGTACCAGGAACTGTGTAAACGTGATTAATGTCCTCTACAGGACCTGGTCCTACATTTTCAATTGGACTACCATCACCAAAATCCCATTCAAAAAGCGCATCTGTACTACAGTTTCTGCTAAAACCTGAGTCAGATAGGTTATTAAAAGTGACCGCAGTATTTACACAAGTCTCTTCTGGTGCATCAAATAATGCGATAGGTGGTGATAAAATAGTAATGTTGGAAACCGTGAATGCTGTAGAGCCACAAGCATTTTCTATTTCTAGATTGACAGTGTAGAATTCTTCAGGACAATTGCTTTCTGTATAAATGTGCGGTACGGGAAATGGAGCAGAACTTATCGGATCAGATGGATTATATGCAGGTGATGCTTGTAGGTCTGCTTGCGTGTACATGACTACTGGCGTTCCATCGCCATAATCAATAGTGTATTGTGTATCATTACTATTTCCTCCCCAATTTGAAATTGAAAATTGTAAATCATCCGTAGGTGCACACAGATTTTGTGTAGTTCCAGGGCTATTCAAACCACCTTGTGGATTGGATACGTTAGCCACGACATAGTCGGTCTCTGCTTCACATCCATTATCTGAATCTCCTATGAAACGCAAGTTAAAAGCACCACTTGTTGTGTACGTATGCGATAATGGAAAACTTGGATTATTCTCAATAGCAGAACCGTCACCCCAATCTATTCTTTTATTAGTAACACAAGTATCTGTTGTGTCATCATCTACCATGATGGTATAGCTACTAGAGGTTGATGAACCAGAACAATTATTGAAAGGATCCAATGGGTTACCTACATCGGTTAAGATCAAATTAGGAGTTTCCAGAATATTGATCGACCTTCTTTCTGTGACAACGCAACCGTTACTGGAAACCTGGAGTGATACATTAAAGGATTGTGTGTTACAACCTCGAGCATCGAACTCGTGAGATGGTTCAAATTCCGTTGAAGTTTCACCATCGCCAAAATTCCACAGATAGGTTATACCACTACCAGTAGTACTATTGTTTGTGAAAGAAACTGAGGCGCCAGAACATTGATTATCTGTAAAATCAAACGCCGCTGTTGGTCTCGTAACGGTTCTAAAGACTTCAAATTGATTACTCAGCGTAGTTTCTGGACCACCGTTGAAAGAAACACTTAGAAGTCGATAAATACTTGTTCCTATTATAGAAGTATCATAAGGCAAGCTTGCAGTATCATCTCCTGAGTTTGAGGATATACTACCATTAACACCACCTACCTCATAATTGAAAGTGTAGAAGCCAGTACCTGTACCGCCAGAACCAGTGAAAATTACCTCTACGCCAGTTTCATTTTGACAGTAATTACCACCACCAGTGACCGTTGCCATGGGCATCATGGATGATTTGAAGGTGAAGTTGTAGCTTAGGGCACTAACGGCACCAGCTATTACAGAGCTAGAAAGAAATACTACAATCAGGGATCGCAGGTAAAATGATTTCATATAGGGTTTATGATATCGTTCAACAGGATTAGGGTAATTACCTATAAATAAAAACTTCCAACGACTAGGGCTTCATTTTTAGTTAACATTTAATTAGGATTTACAAGAAACGATAAAATGAACAATTATTATACAAAATCATTTTTTATAACATTTTTATTCCATCAAAGTGGTTATTCACCGATATTTACAATAAAATCATTACAGGACTATGTTAAGTCCGCTTTCGCGAAAGCGTACTACCCAAAACCTCAATGCATAAAAAAACCGCCTATCATTTGATAGGCGGTTTACATCAAGGCTGGTTGAAAGCTTTGATTTTTTATCTTCTAGTGCTCGTTGAGTCTAAAATCTGGATAAGCTGACATACCGTGCTCATAGCTGTCCAGACCTTCAAATTCTTCTTTTTCTGAAACTCTGATTCCTCCAGCTACCTTCATGATAAACAAGATAATAAATGCAGATGGGATGCAAATTGCCGCATATGAAGCAACACCTACCAACTGACTCACGAACTGCGCTCCGCCCGCAAGTGAACCAAAAATTCCAACTGCTAAGGTTCCCCAAATACCGCAAATCAAATGAACTGCAATAGCTCCTACAGGATCATCAACCTTCACCTTATCAACTAATGATATACCAAATACAATGATGGCGCCTGCAATAGATCCTATCATAATGGACTCAATGGGTGACATTACATCTGCTCCCGCAGTTATACCAACAAGACCTCCTAAAATACCGTTGAGATACATGGTAAGATCATAGTTTTTATACATTACTGTTGAAACGATAAAAGCAATAAAACCACCAGCTGCTGCAGCTAGACAAGTGTTAACAAGAGTAATGGATGTCAATCCAGGATCTGCGCTTAAAACGGATCCACCATTAAATCCAAACCATCCAAACCATAGCAAAATCACACCAGCGGTTGCCAACGGAATGCTATGTCCTGGAATTGCTTGAGCCTTACCATCTACAAATTTTCCAATACGAGGTCCCAACAAAATCACCGCGACTAGCGCCGCCCATCCACCTACAGAGTGAACCAGTGTTGATCCAGCAAAGTCGTAAAACGGTGTTTCCAATGTTTTAAGGAATCCGCCACCCCAGAACCATGATCCTGCAATAGGATATATAAGTCCTACATAAATGACCGTGAAAATCATAAACGGTACAAGTTTCATTCGTTCTGCAACTGCTCCAGAAACAATAGTTGCTGCTGTTGCTGCAAACATTCCCTGAAAAAGAAAATCTGTCCAGTAGGTATAACCTTCATTATAGGCCACATCTAAAGATCCCGCCGCATCCAACGGTGCCTCAAGCCCAAATCCTCCAAACCCTAGTACACCATTAAAGGTTTCTCCAGGTGGATACATCAAATTGAAACCTACTAGGTAATACAATAACAATCCTGTAGTTAGTATAAAGACATTTTTGAATAAAATGTTGATGGTGTTTTTCTGTCTCGTCAGTCCTATTTCCAACAGACCGAAGCCGAGGTGCATAAGAAATACAAGCCCTGTACAGATCATCATCCATACATTGTTTACAGTTAATAATTCCATAATATAATTTTAGTTAGTTGATTGATTATTTTAAAGTGTCGGGTCCTTTGGCACCTGTTCTTATTCTATAGCTTTCCTGTACATCAGAGACGAAGATTTTCCCATCACCTACATCACCAGTTCTAGCTGATTCAATGATTGCATTCACCGTTTTGGTCTCAAAGTCATCGGTGACTACAATGGATAAATATCTACGCTGGATATCACTGGTACTGTAGGAAACACCACGATAGACTGATCCTTTTTTCTCATTTCCAAGTCCTGTTACGTCCCAGTAGGAGAAAAAATTGACGTCAATTTCGTGTAATGCTTTTTTAACTGCAGAAAATTTTGATTTTCTGATAATTGCTTCTATTTTTTTCATGTTATCTAGTTTGTTTAAAATTGATAGATTGCTGCTATTACAAATGCAGATAGATTATCTGATGCCATTCCATCAGAGTCTAAAAATGGTTCTAATTCAGAAAATGAATCCAGGCGTATTTCTGGTTTGATCGTTAAGTTGTCAAGAGAGTAACTTCCAGTCAAGGTAAAGGCAGTGACGCTAGGTAAATCATCACCATCACCGTGTAGGGCAAAATATTCACCTCTCAATCCTAGACCAAAACTATCTGTCAAGCTAACCTGAGGATATAATGCTGCCCCATAAAATCCAGCGTCATCGTTAGTTTGGTAAGCTGCATTGATTCCCAAAAAGAAGGTGTCAGTTACATCAAAACCACCTGTGTAGTCTATTTCAAATCCTAGAACTACTCCAGAATCGTAATAAAGGTTCAAGTACTGACCTTTATATCCTAGTTGACCACCTAAAGCATAATCTCCAGTAAGATTTTCATTGACATCAGTTGGGTTCATTACCGCTAGCATGGCACTAAAATCTTCTGATAAGGCAAAATCTGCTTTAACACCTACATGTGAGAATGGTCCGTTTGTGAATAAGTAGGAAGTACTGTAGTTGAAATTACCTACTGGTGAAATCACCTCATATCCTAGATAAGTATTGAAGCGCCCTAAAGTAAGCGTCGTAGATTCTGACACATTCCAATACGCATACAACTGATTCACGTTATCAAGCGTTGTTGCATCATCACCTCTAGGTCCGAAGACTAGATCTGCCACAGCTCCTACTTTACCGTTGCTGCTTTCGTAGCTCGCAATAATATTTGCCATACCCACAGCAAATCCTGTTTGATCTGCAAAAGATGTCAAGCTTTGTGGGGTTGTATCGCTCGAACTTAATTGAGTGCGATAATAAGCATCGACACTACCTCCTAATGTGAATTTTTTTGTTTCTTCTGTTTCTTCTTGAGCAACCGCGCTGAAAGCTAACAGTCCAAATACTCCTAGTAAAAGTTTTCTCATTGTAATATGATTTGGTTGATTTAAGTCGTTAAAACTATATTTAAAACCAACCAACCCCAATAATTTTAGGGGTAAATACCTAAGATTTACATTTATATCAATAACTACCCTAAATATTATAGGGTCTTCATTCAAAACCCATAATAATTATATTAACAATAATTTCACAATCATAAATCATTGATGAATCTTCAATAAAAATGTTGAATTATGCTATTTTTTTGGTGATAACATGTTAAAAACTTTAATAAGACGTCAGATTTGACATTTCTTGTGATATTTTTAAGAAGTAGAATTAAGAATTTATCTGCAATCAATCTTGCGATCTAAGGTTGATATTATACTAAAAAATTTGAATCAAAAAAAAATGGATTGTGAACAGTCAGCTTCCACGGAAGCTAAATAGTATTAGAATTTCAATTTGGAATTAAGACTCTTTAGCGAATAGAGCCTTCCAGAAAATACTCGAGTAGACGAGTACTTAAGATTAATGGATGATATAAAAAGCTATATATAAAGTAGTGTTTATTGAAAATTTGCTAATCACCTAATGCAGAATTATAAAATCTTAAAAGTTTTGACCTCCAGCAATACTCGTGGTTTTCCTCAGAAAACGCTAGATGACATTATCTGCCATCTTCATCAAAACTCATAGAATAATATATAAAACAGGTTTATTCCTCTTCAGCTTCTGCCTTTTCAATCTCAGCCTTGCGACGTTCCTCTTCTTTAGCAACAGCTCTCTCGTGTTCTAGATGAGCATAAAAATCTTTCTTCCTTTTATATAGGCTCTTGATGCCGCTTGCCTTTCCATAAATAGTTACAACATCACCAGAGACTAGTTTGAAAGGTCCAGCAGGAGAACCATAATAATCATCACCCTTGCGATAAACTCCTAGAATTGTAATGCCTTCTTCGCGCAAGTTGAGTTCCTGTAACGTACGATTACACATCCAGCCGTCACTATCAACATTTGCCTCGCTGATTTTATAATCATTTTTAAGATGTAGAACAGCTTCAAAATCTTGTACTTGAAGATCTGTATAACGACGCAGCATAGAACTAATCATTCTAGAAAGACCTCGATCCACCCAATTGCTACGTATAGCAAACCACAAACCTGTCAAACCCACGACTATAATAAGTAAACCGTATAACCGTGAGGCCGTAGTTTCTGGAAGTACAAACGTTAGAATCAATGAAGACATCACGGTGACGATTCCCGCATTACCAATCAACATCAAATTGTAGACAATCTTGCGTCGTACAGGATGATTCATGATCAACTCTGTTTCTTTGGTACTCAAACCAGCACCGGTATAGGCAGACCTTGCTTGGAACTTGGCACTCTCTGCAGACAGACCAGTATGGATCAATGCAATGGATGCAATCTTAGTGATGAGCGCAGATAGAGTAACTATTAGAAAAAGTGAAATCGCAGCAACCATGGTCAATATTGTTGATGCAAATTTATCTATAAATCTAGGACCTCTTATGAAGTTTGGCTATGTATTGAGAAAGATTGATGCTTGTTCCGCTTTCGCGAAAGCGAAATAACTTAAGACATCTTTCAAAATAAGCTCATAGTACATTCTCAAAAGTTTCTTAGCCAAAATGTTTGAATGGGAATATCGTAAGAAAAAACACCTATAAATCCGTATAACATAATTGATCCAGCGTCTAATTCTTGATCTCGCAAAACTTGAATGGTTATTTTTTTGGTCGCTAAAGAACCTTTATATTAGGATATATTTAAGAGTTTTCACGGCTCAAAATCAAGGTTTATGTTAAAGCAACAAGGTTTATATTATCCAGAATACGAGCACGACAATTGTGGTGCTGGTTTTATATGTAGTCTCAAAGGAGAAACTTCTAATGACATCATTCACAAGGCGTTACAAATACTTGAGAAATTAGAACATCGCGGTGCGGTAAGCGCAGACGGTCGTACGGGTGATGGTGCTGGTATCTTGATAGATATACCTCATGAATTTTTCCTGAAAAATGTAGATTTCAAACTTCCAGATGCCGGTAGTTATGCTGTAAGTAATGTCTTCCTTCCTAAAAAGATCAACCAGCGTCAGTACTGTATCAAAACCTTAGAAAATCATCTGAATATCGTCGGCCTAAATATTTTGGGCTGGAGAGATGTGCCTGTTGATCCTAATCATTTAGGGAAAATTGCTACAACTACAGAGCCGTTTATCAAGCAAATATTTATAGGTAAATCAGATAGCAAACAAGCCGATTTTGATTTTACAAGATCTCTATACATAGCCCGTAAAAAGGCAGAACATGAGATCTATTCGTCAAAGATATCAGAGAGCGGGAAATTCTATTTGCCTAGTCTTTCTACAAAAATAATAATTTACAAAGGGCTACTCATGCCTGGCGATATCAAAGGGTTTTATAAAGACCTGAACGATCCATCATTTGTAACAAGATTAGCACTGGTTCATCAGCGTTTTTCTACAAACACATTCCCTACATGGGATCTAGCACAACCTTTTAGATACATGTGCCATAATGGTGAGATCAACACGTTAAGGGGTAATGTTTCCAGAATGTTTTCTAGACAGGAATTGATGGAGAGCAAAGCCTTTGGTGATGATATTAAAGAGATTTTGCCTATTGTCTTGCCTGGAAAATCAGACAGTGCTTCCATGGATATGGTGGTAGAATTGTTACTGATGACCGGCAGATCTTTGCCTGAGGTTATGATGATGCTAGTTCCAGAGGCTTGGGAGAAAAACCCATACATGTCTGATGAGAAACGTGCATTTTATGAGTTCAACTCATGTCTTATGGAACCGTGGGATGGTCCTGCTTCTATACCTTTTACTGATGGAACCTACATAGGTGCCGTACTGGACAGGAATGGCTTGCGTCCATCAAGATACAGCGTTACTAAAGACGGTTTTGTTATCATGTCATCAGAAACTGGCGTGGTGGACATCGAACCTAGTAACCTCAAATTTCACGGTAGGTTGGAACCTGGGAAAATGTTTCTTGTGAATATGAAAGAAGGTCGTATCGTGAATGACGATGAGATCAAAAATGCTATTGCGGCAAAACACCCATATCGCAAATGGTTGGATGAGAACTTAGTGCATCTAAGAGATATACCTTATAATGACTGCCCGGTTTTCTTGAACGAGGAGACTTTAGAGAAGCGTAAAGTGGTTTTCGGTTACACACAAGAAGATGTGGATACCATCATCCTGCCCATGGCAAAAAACAGCAAAGAGCCCATAGGTTCCATGGGTAGCGACACACCTATTGCAGTATTGTCCCAGCGATCGCAGCTCATCTATAATTACTTCAAACAATTGTTTGCGCAAGTAACTAATCCACCATTGGATGGTATTCGAGAGAAACTAATTACAGATATCAGTCTTACACTTGGTAAGGATGCAAATATTTTTGAGATTGATGAGAAACACTGCCAAAAGCTAAAGATTCAAAACCCAGTAATCTCAAAACAGGATTTAGATAAAATTAAAAGCTATCAAAATCCGGACATTAAGATTGCAAAGATCCCAATGCTTTACGATATTAAGCGAGGTCACAATGGGCTTGAAGATGCGCTGGAAGAAATGCTTCAGACCGCTTCCGCGAAAGCGAAAAAAGGTTTCAACCTAATCATACTATCAGACCGTAATACAAGCAAAGACCTTGCGCCTATTCCAGCACTACTCGCCTGCTCTCATATCAATAGTGGTTTGCAGCGATTAGGATTGAGATCTAAGGCAAGCATCATCGTAGAATCTGCAGAGCCTCGTGAGGTGCACCATTTTGCACTATTGTTTGGTTATGGTGCAAGTGCAGTCAATCCGTATATGGTCAACGAGATCATTGAAGAACAATTGGAAGAATTGAACGATACTTCAATTACACCTTTAGAAGCTATTGAAAACTACAACAAAGCGGTAGGTAAGGGGATTTTGAAGGTGATGAACAAGATTGGTATTTCCACTCTCAACTCTTATCGTGGTGCACAACTTTTTGAATGTATTGGAATCAATACCGAAGTTGTCAACGCCTATTTCCCTAAAACCACTACAAGAATTCAAGGTGTTGGATTACACCAATTAGAAAAAGAAATCAATAAGCGATACAAACAAGCCTATGAACGTCAGGAAATCGAAGGAAATCTTGATCTAGAAATGGGTGGTGAATATCGCTGGAGACGTAATGGAGAACATCATATGTTCAATCCATTATCAGTAGCGAAATTACAGGAAGCGGTGCGCACTAATAAAGCGTCAACCTACAAGGAATACTCTGATATTATAAATGATCAATCCAGACGATTGATGACAATAAGAGGTTTGTTTGAGTTCACAAATTTTGATCCTATCCCACTAGAAGAAGTGGAACCATGGACCAATATTGTTAAGCGCTTCAAAACGGGCGCCATGTCCTATGGATCCATAAGTGCAGAAGCTCATGAGAACCTAGCCGTTGCCATGAACCGTATAGGTGGTAAAAGTAATAGCGGTGAAGGCGGTGAAGATGAAGCTCGCTTTTATAAGGATGCCACAGGAGACTGGAAAAATAGTGCGATCAAGCAAGTAGCATCAGGAAGATTTGGTGTTACCTCTAATTACTTGACTAATGCGTCTGAGATTCAGATAAAAATGGCTCAAGGTGCTAAACCTGGTGAAGGTGGTCAATTGCCTGGACCTAAAGTGAACCCACAAATTGCCAAAACTCGTAATTCAACTCCTTATGTAGGGTTGATATCACCACCACCACATCATGATATTTACTCAATCGAGGATTTATCACAACTTATATACGATTTGAAATCGGCTAATCGCGAAGCTCGAATCAATGTGAAATTGGTTTCTGAAGTTGGAGTTGGAACTGTTGCCGCTGGTGTATCTAAAGCAAAAGCAGATGTAGTTCTTATTTCTGGTTTTGACGGTGGTACAGGAGCTTCTCCTCTAACATCACTTAAACACTGTGGCTTGCCATGGGAACTAGGTCTCGCAGAGGCTCAACAAACGCTTGTCATGAACGATTTACGTAATCGTATTGTAGTAGAATGTGACGGCCAGATGAAAACAGGCCGTGATGTAGCGGTAGCTTGTTTGCTGGGTGCAGAGGAATTTGGCTTTGCAACCGCTCCACTAGTAGCTTCAGGATGTATCATGATGCGTGTATGTCACTTAAACACGTGTCCTGTTGGGATTGCTACTCAAAATCCAGAATTACGTAAAAAGTTTAAGGGTAAGCCAGAGCACGTGGTAAACTATATGTACTTCATCGCGCAGGAATTGCGTGAAATCATGGCAAAATTAGGGTTTAGAACCGTTGACGAAATGGTTGGCCAAGTTGGAAAATTGGATCGTAATGCGGCTATTGATTTTTACAAAACTCGTGGGATCGATCTATCTCCTATTCTGCATAAAATTGATGCTCCAGAAGGAACCAAGCTCTACAATACAGAAAAGCAAGATCACCAAATGGAAGATGCGCTTGATTTAGAAATCATCAGCAAGGCGCATCCAGCATTATTTAGAAAAGAGAAAACTATCCTTGATTTAAAGATCACTAATGAGGATCGCGCCGTTGGAGCCATATTGAGCAACGAGATTTCAAAAATCTATGGATCCCAAGGTTTACCAGAAAATACATTGAAAATCAACTTTTCTGGATCTGCAGGTCAAAGCTTTGGAGCTTTTGCAACCCATGGTTTGACCTTATCTGTAACTGGAAACACAAATGATTATATAGGTAAAGGTTTATCAGGAGCTAAATTGATTGTGAAGGTGCATCAAGAAGCAACCATCAAACCAGAAGAAAATGTCATCATTGGTAATGTTGCTCTTTATGGTGCTACTGCTGGTGAAGCGTACATTAACGGTAAGGCTGGTGAACGATTCTGTGTTCGTAACTCTGGAGCTACTGCGGTAGTGGAAGGAATAGGCGATCATGGTTGTGAATACATGACTGGTGGTGTTGCTGTTGTTTTAGGTGAAGTTGGAAGAAACTTTGGTGCTGGAATGAGCGGTGGTATTGCGTATATCTATGATGGTACAAAATCATTTGAAAGAAAAGTCAATGCAGAAGGATTGAACATAGATCCTGTAACTGATGAGGCAGACATCAATCAATTAAGAGATTTAATCGAACAACACTATAATGCCACTTTTAGCCCACTAGCGCAACGCTTATTGGAAAACTGGAAGCAAGAACTACCTAAGTTCCTTAAAATATTACCAGAGGAATACAGACAAGCATTGCTAAGACTAGAAGAGGAAAATTTAATAACTACGTAGAAGGAGAACATGGGAAAGATCACAGGATTTTTAGAATATGAACGTATTGATGAAGCATCTGTACAACCAGATGAGCGAGTCAAAGGTTATAAAGAATTTAAAATTCCTCTAGAAGAGGATAAATTAAAAAGTCAAGGTGCACGCTGTATGGATTGTGGTATTCCATTTTGTCATAGCGGCTGCCCGCTAGGTAATTTGATTCCAGACTTCAACGACGCAGTTTATAAAGGAAAATGGAAAGAAGCATCTCGCATTTTACATTCCACAAACAACTTTCCAGAATTTACGGGACGTTTATGCCCAGCTCCTTGTGAGGAAGCCTGTGTATTGGGAATCAACGAGGATCCAGTAAGTATAGAGAATATTGAAAAAAACATAGCTGAAAAAGCCTTTGAAGAAGGATGGATTGAAGCGCATCCACCTAAAAAACGTACTGATAAAAAAGTAGCGGTAATTGGATCAGGTCCTGCAGGGCTTGCAGCAGCTCAACAGCTCAATCGTGCAGGTCACCATGTTACCGTATTTGAACGTGACGCCAAGGTAGGCGGATTATTACGTTACGGTATTCCAGACTTCAAAATGGAAAAACATGTGATCGATAGGCGTGTTGCTATAATGGAAGAAGAAGGTATCAATTTTGAAGTAAACGCTCACGTAGGTGATAACATAAGTGTAGAAACGCTCAAAGCAGATTATGATTCTATCGTTCTATGTGGCGGAGCTACAGTAAGACGTTCTATTCCTATTCCTGGAAGCCATTTGAAAGGTGTGGTTCAAGCCATGGACTTCCTCAAAGCAAACAATCAATACGTTGACAACCTATGTGATTTTGAAGGCATCATTCAAGCGACAGATAAAAATGTGATTGTTATAGGTGGTGGTGATACAGGATCAGATTGTATTGGTACAAGCAATCGTCACAAAGCTAAAAGCGTCACTAATTTTGAAATCCTGGATAAACCTACAGAAGGACGTCCAGCAAATCAACCTTGGCCTTATTGGCCTATGCGCCTACGCACATCATCTTCTCACAAAGAAGGTGTAGAACGCGTTTTTAGTGTTTCTACAAAAGAATTTGTAGGTAACAAAGAAGGAGAACTTACAGGCTTAAAAACTGTGGAAGTAGAATGGATTTTTAAGGATGGTCAACGTCCAGAATTAAAAGAACTACCGGAAACAGAAAAGCTATGGGATTGTGATCTTGCTTTGTTAGCCTTAGGGTTTACAGGATCTGAAAAGACTCTTGCAGATCAGTTTGGACTTGAAATGGACTTCAGAACCAATATTAAAGCTACTGTCAAGGATTATGCGACTAATATACCTGGAATTTATACTGCTGGTGATATGCGTCGTGGCCAGTCCTTAATTGTTTGGGCAATTTCTGAGGGCCGTCAAGCTGCACATCACGTGGATAAATATTTAATGGGGTCTTCTAGTTTACCACTTAAGGACGACAACGATTTGCCTAGAGTGTAGTACTATGATTTTCTGATTCTGTTGGATATCTTAAATTTTTATCCGGCCAATTCATAGTATAGAATTTTGATGCATATTTGATTCTTAAATCTATAGGAATTCATGTACATCGCAATCATCGTTGTTTTTGTTTTGGGCTATTTAGGGATTGCCATGGAGCATTCCTTAAAGATCGATAAGGCTGCCATAGCATTATTAACTGGGACACTATGTTGGGTGCTATTTGTATATGGTAGCGATACGCTAATCCCGCAAATCGAGGCGAGTGAATCTGCTTCATGGATTGACGAACAACTCAAAGAACATATAGGTGAAATAGGAGAAATTCTATTCTTTCTTATGGGTGCCATGACTATAGTAGAGATTATCGATGCTCACGAAGGTTTCTCCATCATCACAGATAGAATCACCACAACTCATAGGGTCAAGCTATTGTGGATATTGGGAATTCTGACATTCTTTTTATCTGCGGCATTGGATAATCTGACCACGGCAATTGTAATGGCAGCACTTCTACGCAAGATGATCAAGGACAAAAAAGACCTATGGATGTTTGCCGGCATACTTATCATTGCTGCAAATGCTGGCGGCGCGTGGTCTCCTATAGGTGATGTAACGACGATCATGTTATGGATAGGTGGACAGATAACTGCAACAAATATTATTACAGAAATATTCCTGCCTAGTCTGATTTGTCTACTCGTACCATTGATCATAATGACTTTTAGATTCAAAGGAAATATAGAATCTGCAGAAGGGCATTCCCATGAGACGGTTCCAGTAACCAATTATGAGAAAAAGTTGGTTTTCGTTGTTGGAATAGGAGTTTTGCTTTTCGTTCCCATCTTTAAAAGTTTGACTGGATTACCACCTTTCTTGGGAATTTTATTTGGATTGGGAATCGTCTGGATCTTAACAGAAATTATTCACAAATCCAAAGCTCCTAAACACAAACATTCTCTTACCATAGCTGGCGTCCTACGCAGAATAGATACGCCTAGCATTCTATTTTTCCTAGGTATTTTGATCGCTGTTGGAAGTTTACAATCGGCTGGACATTTGGTGGATCTTGCTACGGTTTTAGACAATAATTTCAACAACATCTATGCGGTAAATGCATCTATAGGTGTATTGTCCTCTATTGTTGACAATGTCCCGCTAGTCGCAGCAGCCATGGGAATGTATTCATTGGAAACTTATCCTGTGGATAATACGTTTTGGGAACTACTCGCCTACTGCGCTGGTACTGGTGGTAGCATTTTGATCATTGGATCTGCCGCTGGAGTTGCTATTATGGGTATTTTGAAGATCGATTTTATGTGGTACCTCAAAAACATCAGCTTATTGGCACTTGTTGGTTACATTGCTGGTATTCTAGCCTTTATGTTAATTAATTGAGTTAAAGATTGAGGTTTTTTCGCTTTCGCGAAAGCGAACTCAACATAATCACAATCAAAATCAATTAGTTAAGTTGTCTCCTTATCAACCGGTGTTGCTTGCTCTATTTCAACGACCTCTTCACGATATTTGACAGCTTTGCTATTGGGAAAAATTCCTCTATCGTAGCGCTGGGCATAGATTTTTACAAACTCTGCACCATAGAAAAGAATGAGCGCGCTGTAAGAAACCCAAAGCAGGAGTAACACAATGATTCCTGCGGCACCGTAAGCACTTGCTGGAGAGGAATTTGTAAAATATAGCTCCAATAAAAATTTACCCAGTTCAAACAAGGCGCCCGTAACTATAGCTCCAGGCCATATCAACTTCCACTTAACATCAGCATCTGGTAGATACCTGAACATTAAACCAAAAAGCAGTGATATAATCGCAATTGCAAGAAAGAAATTGAGTGTATATGCCACGTACAATAGGTAGTCTGCAAAATTGTCCTGAATCATATCCTGCAGCAAGCCAATGAGCGTAGATAGTACAAAACTGATTAAGATGAGAAAACCAACCACAAGAATAAATCCAAAGCTTTTAGCACGATCTGTCAGGATTTTCCACCACGGTGTTTTGGGATTGATCTTGAGTCTCCATATTTTATTGAGTGATAATTGCAGCTGATAGAATAATCCAGTCGCACCAAATATTAGGGTTGCGATACCAACAAGAGTTGCCACAACACCATTGTCTTTATCAGTTGCTTTGAGCATTTCATTAATACCTTCTGCCGCTTCTAGACCTATCAAACCAGCGAGATCGCTAGTAAGTCTACCGGTAGCGATATCTTGTCCCCAAATAACGCCTACAATACTTATCAAAATAATGAGTAAACCTGGAAGCGATAGAATGGCATAGTAGGCAATACTCGCTGCCAGCTGCCAAACGTCGTCTTGATTCCACTGTTTTGCACTTTCCCAGAGTAATTGAGGTAAATGTTTTATTGAAAATTTTTCTTTGACAGTATTCGTAGAGTTCATGGCGGCTAAATAACTCAAAACATACTAAACCATCATTACGATTGAATGAATATTAACGTACGTTCAAGTACTCTTTTTAGGATATTAGATTCAATTCTAAGGCCAGTTGCATTTTAAAGAAAACCACCTCTATCCTGAACTTGTCCTGCAAGAATAGCTTCTTCCAGATTATGATATTTAATGATGGGCTTGTTTAGAAACATGCGTTCAAAATCGAGATTGGTTTTTCCCGCTTTGCCATAAAGGATTACGGAATAACTTCTAAATAAATCAATTCTATCTTTCAATTCCTTAATCTCAACTGGTTTGAGACAATAAACCTCAGTACGGTTGGATATATAATGAACCTTGCTTAAGTCTTTATATTCATTCTCTATAGCATCTAGAATTGGCGTCAAACCATTTTTACCCAAAATCGTATTTGCCATAATTTCTACAATAGCGAAATTTTCTACGAAATAAATGCTCGCAATATCTGTATGTTGTTCATTTGCTATCTTTAGATTTGATTGGGGTGTTTTCATAAGAGCGATTCGTAAATCATTTTATTAAATGCATTTAGAGTATTCATGCACAACAACTAAATAAATATACTCTACAACAAGGTCTGCAAATATATCAATATTTAACATATGTGAATATTTTTAAGACTTATAGTTGCAATTAATTCGTCTAATTATCGACTTAAGCTATTTATGATTGATTTAAAAGCATCCACATTTGAAGAGAAATTGTCAGCTGACGCTTCAAAAAGCTCTGAACCTAGACAAGTTCTTAAGTCACATTATAGCCTAATTGACACCCAACCGTTTGAATCTCCACAAGTTATACATGTAAGTAACGTAATGGCAAGCGTACTTGGTTTTAGTAATGCAGATTTAAATTCTGTTAAATTCAAAGATCTTGTTACTGGGAAGGCAGATTATTTAGATAAATCTTTTGCCATGAATTATGGTGGTCATCAGTTTGGCAATTGGGCTGGACAGCTGGGCGACGGTCGTGCAATTAATATTGGTCAAATTGAAAATGGTGATGTCCAGTGGCAATTGCAGCTCAAGGGAGCTGGACCTACACCATATTCCAGACGTGGCGATGGATACGCCGTTTTAAGATCTAGCATACGTGAACATTTGTGTAGTGAGGCTATGCACCATTTAGGAGTTCCTACTACCAGATCGCTGTCACTGTCACTTTCTGGTAATGAAGTGTATCGCGATATGTTTTATGATGGTAATCCTGCTTATGAGAAAGGAGCCATTGTTTGTCGCGTTGCGCCATCCTTTATACGGTTTGGTAATTTTCAAATTTTTGCTGCAAATAATGAGAAGGATGAACTACAGCAACTTGTTGATTATACCATAGAACATCATTTCGCTCACATCAAAAGTTCTGGAACTGAGAAATATTTAGAGTTTTTTCAAGAAGTCACAACGACTACCTTAACGATGATCATGCACTGGCAGCGAGTGGGTTTTGTGCATGGCGTCATGAATACAGATAATATGTCCATACTTGGTCTCACGATTGATTATGGACCTTATGGCTGGCTGGATGACTACAATCCCGGTTGGACACCTAATACTACTGATAATCAACATAAAAGATATCGCTACGGCGCACAGCCAGAAATAGGCCTGTGGAATTTATGGCAACTTGCTAACGCTTTATTTCTATTAATTAATGACTCAACGGCGCTGGGAGATATTCTCGATTCCTACAAAAGAGAATATCCTATAAGACATCAGGAGATGATGAAATCCAAATTAGGGCTACAAAAAAAAGATTTCAATGATGCTATTCTCATTAAAGATTTATTAGACCTATTGCCCATTTACGAGACTGACATGACCATTTTTTACAGACAGCTCATTGCTGTCAACCAAGATAGTACATTTAATGAAGCTTGGGAAGTCCTAAAAATTAGTTTTTATGATGTAGAACAAATGCCTGCTAGTGTAAAAAATCAATGGGTTAAGTGGATTGAAAATTATATAGAGAGGCTTGAAAAGGAGTCCGCTTTCGAAAAAGCGAGAACACTTCAAATGCAACAATCAAATCCTAAATACGTGTTACGCAACTACATCTCACAACTTGTCATAGAAAAAGCTGAAGAAGTAAATTATGACTTGCTAAATGAGGTATATGAAATGCTCAAAAAACCATATGAAGATCAGCCTGAAATGAAACACTGGTATGCTAAGCGGCCAGATTGGGCTAGGAATAAACCAGGATCTTCTCAATTAAGCTGCAGTAGTTAGGAAGGACAGCGAATTATGAAATAACCTAAATCTTAAACAAAATTTTAAATCCTCATACCTGCCTCATTCTTGCAATTAATGCAGTTTATATTTTTGAAA
The DNA here is from genome assembly GCF_900101765.1 of Nonlabens sp. Hel1_33_55. Taxonomy (NCBI): domain Bacteria; kingdom Pseudomonadati; phylum Bacteroidota; class Flavobacteriia; order Flavobacteriales; family Flavobacteriaceae; genus Nonlabens; species Nonlabens sp. Hel1_33_55. The sequence goes on along the minus strand of NZ_LT627735.1, from coordinate 604,405 downwards.
ATTACTAGCCTATCGCAATAACTTCAAGCTATTACAGCTTTGATCCAACATAAACTTAACAGATCTGTCGCTATATTTAAAACTCAGCACCTATGAGGAAGCATTTTATCACCAAGTAGCTGAAAAACAGAAACTAAGAACTAATTTACAATTTTTGAATACAGAGAAGTTTATAATTAATGATAAGGCTAATGTCCAGAAACTGATTATTGCAGACATAAAAGATTCGATTAATCGGCAAAATCTGGAACCAGGTGATAAATTACCTTCTGAACGAGTTTTATCCCAAAAATTTCAAGTCCCTAGAAATATTGTTAGAGAAGCCTTGCAAAAACTAGAATTCTACGGTTTAGTCAACAGCGTACCTCAAAGTGGTACGTTTGTAGCGCACATAGGGGTTACGGCAATGAATGGGATGATCGATGACATCATGGATTTAAAATCACCTGATTTCAAATCATTGGTCGAAACTAGGATTTTATTAGAGCTCAAAACAGTAAGCCTTGCTGCAAAAAATAGGACAAAATCCGAGTTGGAAAACATTAAACTGGCGATGGAAGCTTATAAATCTAAAGTATTAACCGGCAAAGATGCTGTTCAAGAAGATTTACTCTTTCATCTAGCTATAGCAAAAGCAAGTGGTAATAGTACTTTGAGAACTCTTATGTTGTTTATCACTCCAGAGATAATTACCAAATTTGAAGAGCACCACGTGTGCGGCAATGATCGAGCCTATAAGGGAATCAATCAACATGATGCTATTTATCAAGCAATAGAAATGCAGGATGAGAATGCCGCAGAAGAGATGATGAAATTGCATTTTTCTGAACTCTTTATCTACTGCAACAAAAATTTAAATAACCAAAATCAAGAACAAATACTTTCAAAGAATTAAACGGAAAGATCGCAATTATAATCGGTGCAATTGGCGGAATAGGGTTTGCCTTAGCAAAAAGACTAGGAAATGACGGTTACACTGTGATTCTTAACGGAATTAATGATCAAGTAGGTGCTGAGCGCGTTTCAGAACTTAAAGCAGATGGTATCAAAGCAGAATACGTAGGATTTGATGTGACTAAGCACGATGCTGTATCTGAAAACATAAAGAACATAGGCGAGACATATGGCAAGATCGATGTGCTAGTCAATATTGCAGGTGGTCTAGGTGGCCGTTCACGTTTTGAAGAAATGACAACAGAATTTTATAGATCTGTGACGGCTCTTAATTTGGACTCTGTATTTTTTGCTTCTAGAGCAGCCATTCCATTCCTTAAAAAAGGAGAGGATCCAACAATCATCAATTATACCTCTAATGCTGGATGGAATGCAGGTGGACCAGGAGCTGGAATTTACGGTACTTCTAAAGCAGGTGTGCACGCCATTACCAGAGCATTAGCAAAAGACCTAGCAGAATATGGAATACGTGTAAACGCAGTCTCGCCAGGTACGATCGATACTCCTTTTCACGCACAGATCAAGTCAACGAAGCCTGAAGTTTTTGCTTCATGGGCAAACAATATCATGTTAGGAAGATTAGGACAACCAGAAGATGTTGCTGGAGTTGTTTCTTTCCTAGCTAGTAAAGATGCTGGATTCTTAACCGCCGAGACTATCCAAGTTGGTGGCGGTCAAGCACTAGGAATCTAATTCTAACTATTGCATCCCAAGTTTTAAAACAAGGTTACCATAAATAAATAGCCCGATCCAATGGATCGGGCTATTACTTTATACTTTTCTATAAATCTATTTTAACGCGTCATGTCCCCTTTTTTTAGGGCAAAATACCAAGCACTATTTTCAACGTCGTTTTTGGGTTTTTGAGAATCATTCAGATTTTGATGATAATACCCAACAGCTTCATTGATTTTATCCCAATTAGTTTTCGTGAAATCAGATTTGTTCTTTTCCTTAATCTCAAGAATACTGCGACCTCTGGAATGTCCAACGGTTTCACCATTATCCATTTCCTTACCTGCATTTTTACTTTCCTCTGTATCCAGCCATTTTTCCAATTCCTTAGAAGTCATGTTCTGCTTTGTTTGAAACTCTTTCCAAATTTCTTCTTTATCGTAATCTGACATAACTATCTATTTTCTTTGATAGCTTTCTGATAATCTTTGGCAAGCTGAGTTTTCTCCTTTTCCTTTAAAGCTTTTCCAGCAAGCTGGAATACCTCTTGTTCTTCTTCATCAAGATGATGCTCTACTTTTTCAGCTAATTGCTTCATGTAAGTGAGCCATGCAGGACTACTCATATCCGTTTCCTCAAGTTTTTCAACTAGCTCATCCATTTCATGATGCTCTGCAATACTGTGTCTCGCTTTTTCTTGAGTTAAATCTGCTTCAATCAAAGAAACATAGAAATGACGTTCTTCTGCATCTGCATGGATTTCAAGTTCATGCTTAAGTTTATCAAACATATTACGCCTCAACTCATTGTCTCCAGAGGTTTTGACTAATTTATCAATCAAGGTTCTCTGGATCTCATGATCCTCGCGCAAGGCTTCAAAAATATTCATATTACAGTTGATTTAAACTTCCCGTCTCTCCTATGTCTTGCTTTTCACCAGTTATAGCACCATAACCCATCTTAAATAAGCTCACTAAAGCATTGGATTTAGAATCCCAATACTGACCTTCTTCTGGATGAAAAGTAATTACGGTGATATTGGGATCATCTTTTCCCTCAAACCAGTTATCATCAGCACTTCCATAAAGATCATGGATAAGTGCTGTATCTCTTGATATTTTTGCCTTACCGTAAACACTTAAGAATTCCATGGAATGCTTTTCTGCATACAGCAATTGGCATCTACTATCTGATTCAATATTTGAATTATGCTCACTGTCTGCATTACTTAAGAAATAAGTAGTTCCATTATCGTCAACACGCTTTGTACTCATAGGTATTGCGTGCAATGGCGTTTGATCTAAGTGCGTAACCATCATTGCAAAATCAATACTTTCAGCAAGTTTTTTATATTTTTTCTGTGCTTCGTTGTTGGATAAATTATTTGTGCTCATAGCTTTTTATTATAAAGATATTGAGCTTTCTAATGTACAATAGCCAACTATATTCCAATTTTATTTAGATACTGCCAAAATGTGTTAACAGCAGTAAGAATTTCTTGAAGTTCGCTTTCGCGAAAGCGAACTATACAACAAACATGTTTTAAATCATAGGCTCGATCAACACTACACCATTTTTTGCGAGCACCTCTACTCTACCATTCTCAACATCTAGTATGTCGCCCGTGTAGGCATTGCGCAGTTGGTTTTGATTTTTGAATACCTTAGAAACATCTATACTTCTTTTTCCATCTTCAAGGCCAACTCCAATGATGATATCATCCTTAAAACCATTCTTTTCATACAATCGCGCAGAAATATATCCCTTTCCTTCAAATGTCAATGAATAACCTTTTCCAGCTCCAACCGCTGGATGATCCCTACGGAATTGCCCCAACTTTTGCCAGTGATTCAACGTCTGTAGATCCATAGAATCCCAATTCATATTGGTTCGCAGGTTAGCATCTCCACTAGCATTTTCTGCTTTAAGCACTCTCGCCGATTCATCACCATAGTAAATCTGTGAAATTCCTGGTGTCAGCAAAAGTTTCGTTCCGGTTTCTAATGAGTTTTGGCGCAAGGGATCCAACGGTTGACCGTCATCGTGCGAACTAACGTAATTCATAAACGTAACTGGATCTGCCTGATCAGATAATTGTAAGCTATCCTTTATGGCCTGATACGAAGTGAATAGAGATTTGTAGTCTTTTCTAGCATCTTCCTTAAAACCAAAATTGATCATCGCATCATAGCCAGAATCAAAGTAATCCACTGGGGTTTCATTATAGTAATAATCTCGACCGCCAACAGCATAGTATCCGTATAATTCTCCCAATATGAAGAACTCATCATCATGAATCATTTCTTCAGGATGATTTTTCTTCCAGTCGTTGTAGGCGATTCTGGATTGCTCTATAAATGTCGTCCACACGTCTTCTTCAACATGCTTAACGGTATCAATTCTGAAGCCGTCCACTCCAGTTTCTCGAGCATAGTCTGTCACCCATTTTATGATGTAATTGACTGGTGTTCTAGGAAGTCCTGAAGATTGAAAAAAAGCATCCAATTCTTCAACTTCATTCTCGTACCTACCTTCTTCCTTCCATTTCTCAACTAGCATCTGCGGCAGTTCCACCTCTGTGGTGCTGTCCGTTCTCACATCTGGCAAATTATTAGTTAACGTGCAGCTTACGGCAGTTTCCTGATCCTGATAGGTGCAAGTTGGGCCTGTTCTTACCCATTCATCAGGCCACTGTGGATCTTGATCTGTTACTGGTCCCGTGTGATTTATGACTACATCCAATAATATTCTTATGTTTTTGTCGTGAGCTGCTTTT